>NZ_AZDA01000116.1 GCF_001434575.1 Loigolactobacillus bifermentans DSM 20003 | reverse complement strand
AGAAAAGCCCCACAATCATTAGACTTCTTGTCTAACAATTGTAGGGCACTTCAGTGTGATAGCCGCTTTTTAGCTAGCGCATTACTTTCCCTGCCCGAACTGCCATTGCGTGTTCGAAATCATCGGTAAAAATTCCGGCAACCTGGTTTTGGAAGCATTTTTGTAGCGTCGGCGTGTCGTTTACCGTCCAAATTCTTTCAGGATAGTCCCTTAAAGGTTGATAGTGGCTGAGATGCAGCCCGCTTAAATGTTGCTGACGAATGAACGTGATTGGCGCTTGGATCACATGATCCGCTAGGTAACAATATTGCTGATTGGGTGCAATTGCATTCGCCATTTGCAAAGTCGCGATATTAAAGGAAGAATAGATCACATTTTGCGCTAACGGGGTTTGGGCCACGCACCGTAGCACCCGGGCTTCGATGCCTTGATATTGGATCTGGTCTGTTTTGAATTCCAGATTAAGGCTAACCGGTTGGCGCCCGACCAATGCTAATAGTTCCTGCAGGCAGGGAACTGACTCACCATTTGCCAGTTTAAATTGCCGCAACTGGTGATAGGTTAGCTCACGAAGGCGCCCTTGGCCATTCGTTGTGCGATCAATGCGCTCATCGTGCATGATCACCGGCACGTTATCCCGCGTCAAATGAACATCAAACTCTAACCCTTCAACACCATGTTCCAACGCATACTGGAAACCGGCTAACGAATTTTCTGGAAATTTCACCGGAATCCCACGATGACCAAAAATAACTGTTTTCATTAAAGTTCATCCCTTTAGTGGTTAGTGTATTGATTGGCGCGATTATTATTCGCCAGATATTGATTCATACTGGTTTCCGCCGTTTTCAAAGCTGAAGTAATATTGCCACCGTTATAGATCGTTGCCATCGCCGTTTGGGTCAGGGTCCGTTCTTGTAACAACCCTTCCATAAAAATGCCCGAATTAGCAGGATTGGCCGTCGCCGCTGCTAACTGCTCGCTAGGCACCTTGGCCACTGGTTGCTTAGCATAAAGCTGTTTTAAAATGGCCTGATGTTGTGACTTTTGGTTCAAGGCCAGATACCCGGTAGCCTTTTGCCATGCTGCTTGCGCTTGAGGCGTCATCACATACTTAATGAATTGCCAGGCCCCTTGTTGCACGTTTTTAGGCTGGCTGTTCGCGATCCACAATGAGGCGCCACCAATGGAAACGCCATTGGCCTTGGTGCCATCTGCGTGAGGATAGTACGTGATGCCTAATTGGTCCTTGGTACCGGCCAATAGCTGACTGATATACGCTGATGATTGGACGAACATCCCAAGTTTACCGGCTAAAAACGCCGCGATTTCATTGGACTCAGCTTGCGAGCCGGCACCAAAGTCTATAAAGTCTTTCGCCTGAATATTTTCCCGGATCCAGGCCATCGCCTTTTGAGTGGCGGTTGACGTAAAATCAACCGTTGTGGGGTATCCGCTGCGGCCATTGTTTTGATTGGCCATCACCGTATTGCCGTTCGCCATAAACTGTTCAAATAACCAACCGTAAACCTCTACCGTTAGACCTTTGACCTTACCGTTTGACTTAGCGGTGATTGCCTTTGCCACGCGGGTAATGTCGCTGTAAGTTGGGTTCACTGGCGGCGCCTTAATTCCTAACCGTTTGAGCAACGAGGCGTTATAGTACAAAACTGGTTGTGACGTATTAAACGGCATTGAGATCTGTTTACCATTTTGTGAATAAAAAGCCCGCGCCACTGATGAGATCTGGCTCACGTCATAGTGATCCGCATCAATGAACTTCTGAACTGGTGTGGCAACATTGGCATGGTACAACTGAGCCGTGGAAACGTCCATCGACTGGAATAGTGCCGGCGCAGCACTGGTACCGTGGGTATGCAAAATTTTTTGAACCGCCTCATTGTAGCTGCCTTCAAATTCCGGCACAACTTCATATTTGGATTGACTGGCGTTAAACGCTTTGGCATCCGTCATTAATTGTGCCTGCGCCGGCCCTGTCATTTCATGCCAGAAAACGATTTTGGTGCGGCCGGCGCCATAAGCAGTCGTTCCGAGCCCAAATGTCAGCGTGACGATCAGCAGAAGACCGCTTAACCAGCACCACCATAAGCGTGTTTCAAGTTTGACTGCCATTATTTAACCGCCCCTTCATTTAACCCAGCCTTGAAATAGTGTTGTCCGATCAACAAAACAATTAAAGTTGGAATCACCACAATGGCTGCACTGGCTTGGATCATGCCCCAGTTATTAAAAGTTTCCTGTCCTTGTAACTGGCGCAGGCCGTCCTGAACGGGACGAAACTGGTCACTAAAAGTGGTTAACATCGGCCATAAATATTGATTCCAACTACTGAGAAAACTGTAGGCCGCTAAGGTCAACAAGCTAATTTTTGCGTAAGGCAGTGTCATACGCCAGTAAAATTGCCAGTGGGACAACCCTTCTACATCCGCTGCCTCTTTAAGTTCTTTGGGCATTTGTAGAAAATTCTGGCGCAACATAAACGTGCCAAAAGCAGTGGTTAAAAACGGCACGATCATCACTGCGTAATGGTTCAATAACCCTAAGGCGCGGACGGTTGCAAAATTGGGAATCACCTCCGCCTCAAACGGCAGCATCATCGTGACCAAGAACAGGGCAAATAATGGCCGCTGATACTTAAATTTAAGAAAAACAAATGCATAAGCCGACATCGAGCAAAATAACAATTGGCTGATCGTCGTCACCATTGCAATCACAAAACTATTGAGCAAATAGCGCAGGATCGGCGTGGTGGTGATTGCCGTGACGTAATTATCGAAGGATAACTTCCCCCAAAGCGCGCCTTTGGAAATGGCGGCGGTTGGCAATAAGCTGGTCCAGAGCCCTAAAATAAACGGACCAATCACGATCAAGCCTAAGCCCACTAATAGGGTATACCGCCCGATCAATTTAAAACGCCGCTTGTTTTCATGAGCGACCACTGGTTGGATCGGTGTCATCAATAGGTCACCCGCTTTCCAAAAAGTTTAAACTGCACCAATGTGACCACGGCAATTAGCAGGGTCAAAACCACTGACTCCGTGCTAGCTTGGGCATAACTGCCATTTAGAAAAGCATCCTGGTAAACCCGATAGACCAGTAAATTTGTTGCGTTACTAGGCCCACCAGCCGTCATCAAATCGATCAAGCCAAAGCTTTTAAAGGCATCGATCAAGGTCACCGTTGTCACAAAAAATAAAGTCGGTGAAATCATGGGTAACGTTACTTTTAAGAATTGCGTTCGTTTCGCAACCCCGGCCACGTCTGCGGCGTCATAAAGACTGCGCGGCACTTGTTGCAGGGCACCGAATAAAATCAGGAATGTGAAGCCTAAGTTCATCCAAACAGTAGTGATAATAATCGCCAGCAACGCAAAATGAGGATCAGCTAACCAGTTGATCTCCGGCAAATGCAACGCCTGTGAGAGCTGTGCAAACACCCCTACTGATGGGTTAAAGGCAAATAGCCAAAAAATAGCCGCAACCGACACAGAAATTCCCATGGTCGACGAAAACAACGTTTTAAAAAAGCCGATTCCTTTTAATTGTTGTTGCGCAGCAACGGCTAAGATCAGGCCTAGCACAATAGTTAAAACGGCCACCACCGCCACGTAGCTCAGCGTTGCCCCTAGACTCGCCCAATAGGAAGCATCTTGCAATAATGAGCGGTAGTTGCCTAGGCCATTAAAAACCGTTATGTGCCCAAATTTATCCGTTAAAAAGAAACTCATATAGAGCGTTTTAAGCATCGGCCAAAAAATAAAAACAGCCAGTAGCGCTAGGGATGGCCCTAGGAAGAGTAAAGCGTACCCGCGCTCTGACCAGCGCCTGCGCCCCACAGTGACATTGGCTGGCGTTAACGGCCGCGTCTTGGCTTTACCCGACAGCGATTGTTGCACGAGCAGCCACCTCCTGTTCCGTTGTGATCAGTTTGCCAGTTGCGTTATCAAACAAAACGACTTGTTGTGCGCCAGTGATCGCAATCAAGTCTCCTGGCGCCAAAGTTGTCGTTTCCGCACTGACTAACCGGACGGCTTGATCATCGCTTAACCGCGCTGTTGCCACCAATTTATCACCAAGATAGGCCACGGTTTGGATCCGTGCATTCGCGTTGCGCGACGTGAGCTTAAATTGGAGCTGGTTCGGCCGAATACCCACACATAGGGCAGTTCCTTCTGGTAAAGGGCGTGTGACGGCTAAGTTGAAATCAGGGGTGACCTGTAATTGGTGCCCAGTGACCGTTGCCGTCAGTAAATTGATCTGCGGCGTCCCGAAGAATTGCGCCACAAATTCGTTTTTAGGATTTTGATAAACGTTGATCGGCGTATCGATCTGTTGAACCTGATGCTCATTTAAAATCATCACCCGATCTGCCATGGTCATGGCCTCCACTTGGTCATGCGTCACGTAGATCACCGTTAACCCTAATTGCTGTTGTAATTGTTTTAATTCCAGACGCATGCGTGCCCGCAGTTGCGCGTCTAAATTTGATAACGGTTCATCCATTAAACAGATTTTGGCGTCACTGGCAATCGCCCGTGCTAAGGCCACCCGCTGCCGCTGTCCCCCAGACAAGGCTTTGGGTTTTCGGTCTTTCAGTTCCGTTAAATTGACCATTTTCAGCGCATGTGCTACCCGCTGCTGAATCTCTGGTGCCGAAAAATGACGGGCCTTCAGTCCAAAACCGACGTTAGCCGCCACCGTTAAAAAGGGATACAACGCATAACTTTGAAAAACCATAGCTAATTGTCGTGCCTTTGGCGGTAGGTCATTGGCTAACACACCGTTGATTTTCAGCTGTCCAGCAGAAATCGATGTTAACCCTGCAATCATGCGTAACAACGTACTTTTCCCACAACCAGATGGCCCAACGATCACAAAAAATTCGTTATCTGCCACCTCTACGGACACGTCGGTTAAAACGGGTACCTCGCTGTCAGCATAAGTCTTCGCCAACTGTTCCAATTGAATTGTCATTTGTGCCAACACTCCTTAAAGTTGATTTGCTTTGGCAAACTTTTGATGCCCCTTGTCTCCAGGTTGGCAAGCAACACCCCACACACCGGAAACAGGGTGCCCCCTGTTGATAAAATTTTCCCTAACTTTTCATGTAAACGTTAGGGTTAACCAATCAACACCTTCATTTTAGCTAGTCTTTATGTTATTTTCGTACCGATAACGTATTGAAAACGTAAATTACCAATTGACGCTTAAAAAAGGCCGACAATTGCGAGTTGTCGGCCTTTTCGGCTCGTGCTACTTTAACTTTGTAAAAATAACACACCATTTAACGGCGATTTTAAAGTGCTTTTACAATTTTCACCTGAATCGGTTAACGAAAGCCGCCATTCAAATCAGAAATAACCTTAAAATCGGCATTGCTTTCTTCTGCCACCTTTAACGTTTATCAACGTAACGCAACCTAGCAGACCGCTAGCGCAACAGCAACCAACCTACCCCGCTGCCACTGACCACCAACCACCAAGCGTTCATGGCCACTAAGGCCACCAGCTCACGCAATAGGTTACTGGGGAGCTGGTACCATGGTGTTGGTGCGGCTAAATAGCTGGCGTGTAAGTGTTGATGTTGCGCCAGCCAGCTGGTGCGTAATAGGTGAAAATCACTGGTGATAAGTTGGACAGCATCTGTGGATAAGCATTGGGCGCTGAATTTCAAGTTCTCCACAGTACTTGTGGATTGGTCTTCACACTGGATCGCTGTTGCGGGAATGTTGTGCTGCACCAGCCACTGGGCCATGGCGTGGGCCTCTGACCAAGGCTCATCTGGCCCTTGCCCACCACTGACCACAATGGAACGCGGCGCTGTCTGCCAAGCTTGCTGGGCGCGCTTTAAGCGGCTGGCCAAAATGGGGGTAACCTGCCCACTTGGCGTTAAGCCGGCTCCTAAGACCACGACTGGCACCGGCACCTGACAACGTTGACTGCTCAGCCACAGCCAGCCCCCACTCCAGGCTAAACTCACCACTTGTGCACAGCCTACTAAGATCAACCACTGCAACACCTGTTGATAACTTGTGGGTAACTGGTGATACCCACTCCCACTACTTATCCACAAGCTACCAATCACTAAGGTGACACTGCCTCGGCCCCAGTGTTGCCGACGTATCCAATGGTAACCTAACCAGCAACAACCACCCCCGACGCCAATGGTGCCCCACAGCAATACCGGCCACACCCAGTCTAACCCAAAGTGGGCCACGATCAACCAACACCACGCCGCTAAACTGGCGCTAAATAACCGCTGGGTCCAAATTTGACTGGGCCACCCGGCCGCACCGATTCCCAGCAATAAACAGCTACCGCTTGTTAACCACAGCATTGACGTCACCTCCGTGAAAAAAAGAGAATCAACCCAATGGATTGACTCTCTCCCGAATTTTAAAATTTAGTTTTCGTCTTTATGAAACTTGTTTTCAAATAATGGGCTCACTGGCTTATTTTCATGGATGCGCTTGATGGCATCACCCATTAATGGGCCAACTGAGATTTGAACGATCTTGTCGATCAGTTTTTCTTCTGGCAATTCAATTGAATCGGTGACGACCAATTGTTTGATGGCTGAATCTTGGATCCGTTGAATGGCTGGGCCAGACAAAACAGGATGGGTACAGCTAGCGTAGACTTCAACGGCGCCAGCGTCTTTCAAAGCTTGTGCACCTAATGTGATCGTCCCAGCTGTATCGATCATGTCATCGATCAAGATACATTTCTTGCCTTTAACATCCCCGATAATATTCATGACTTCCGCAACGTTTGCCTTAGGCCGACGCTTGTCGATAATGGCCAATGGTGCTTTTAAGAATTCAGCCAATTTACGGGCCCGTGTGACGCCACCATGATCAGGTGAAACAACAACGGCATCTTTGTCTAAACCGTGGGTCAAGAAATAGTCCGCAATCAAAGGCGCACCCATTAAATGATCGACTGGGATATTGAAGAAACCTTGGATTTGGGCAGCGTGTAGGTCTAACGCTAAAATCCGAGTTGCGCCAGCCATTTCCAACATGTTTGCGACTAACTTCGCCGTAATTGGTTCGCGTGAACGTGACTTCCGATCTTGCCGTGCATAACCATAATAAGGCATAACAACGTTGATCGATGCGGCTGAAGCACGCCGTAATGCGTCGATCATGATCATTAATTCCATTAAGTTATCATTAACAGGACGTGAAGTTGATTGAATCACGTAAACATGATCCCCACGGATACTTTCTTCAATGTTGATCCGAATTTCACCATCACTAAACTTGTTAACAGTGGTTTTTCCTAATTCAACGCCGACTTCCTGCGCGATTTTTTCCGCTAAAGGTTTGTTTGAATTTAGCGCAAAAATTTTCAACTTCGGATCAAAATATTGTTCTGACATAAGAGCCTCCAATTTAAGATTCGTGCCGTAAAACACAAAATTATTCTCCAGCAAAACACTCACATTTAAATAATAGGCAATTTACGAGCCCAAATCAAGAGCAGTTTCATGAAATCGCGTGGTTCTCATGAAAGCTTAATCTTCTGGTTCATGCGGCAAGCGTGACCAAAAATCTGGCTTATTGGTTTGACGTGCGCGGGCAATGGCCATATCGTGAAAGGCCACATCGTTGGTGATTGTTGAGCCAGCAGCGATGAAGGCGTGATCAGCGATTTCAACTGGCGCCACCACATTGGCATTACTGCCAATAAAGGACCAATCGCCAACATTTGAATGATGCTTGTGCAACCCATCATAGTTGACAAACACCACGCCGCAGCCCACATTGATGTGTTCGCCAAGAGTGGCATCGCCAACATACGTTAAATGACCCACCTTGGTATAGTTGCCGATGGTCGCCTTTTTTACTTCGCAGAAGTTGCCAATGTGCACGTGTTCGCCAATATCTGACAATGGCCGTAAGTGACTATTTGGCCCAATATTACTGTGGTCCCGCATGACAGATTCTTCAATGGTTGAGCTAGTCACACGGACACCATTGCCAATGGTCGCGTCCCGTAATTCAGAATGGGTGCCAATGAAGCAGTCGTCACCGATCACCGTGTTGCCTTTTAAGGTCACGCCGCCTTCAATGGTGGTATCGGCGCCAATTTTAACGCCCACTTCAATGGCCGTTGTGGCAGGATTTTGTAACGTCACCCCGTTGGTCATATGGGTTTCATTGATCCGCCGTTGCATGACTTGTGTGGCCACAGATAAGGCCTTGCGATCGTTAACCCCCATGGATTCTTCAAAATCCTTCATTTTATAAGCTGCGACGATTTCACCGGCTTGCTTTAAAATACCAATCACGTCTGTTAAATAGTATTCCCCTTGCGCATTGTCATTGCCCACTTGGTGTAAGGCTTGGAACAACGCTTGGTTGTCAAAGCAATACACCCCCGTGTTGATTTCATGAATCGCGGCTTCCGTATCTGAAGCGTCTTTTTGTTCCACGATTTTTTCAACCACACCGATCTCGTTGCGAATGATCCGGCCATAACCAGTTGGATCGGGTGCAGTGGCCGTTAATACCGTGGCCTTAGCGCCTTTTTCTTTGTGATACTCAAATAATTGTTCAAACGTGTTTGCCGTTAACAACGGGGTGTCGCCACTTACCACCAGCGTCATGCCTTGTTTCTGGCCTAGCAGTGCTTCAGCCTGTAATACGGCATCACCGGAACCTTTTTGTTCCGCTTGTAAGGCGTATTCTGTCCGTTGCCCTAAGGCTTGTTTCACTTCGGCAGCGCCATGGCCCACGATCGTCACGATCTGATCAGGATGCAAGGTTTCCGCTTGCGTTAACACATGGTCCACCATCGGTCGGCCACACACAGGGTGCAACACCTTGGCCAATTTAGACTTCATACGGGTACCTTGCCCAGCTGCTAAAATCACTGTATATTTCGCTGTCATAAAAAATTTCTCCTTCGCCACATTCATTTCTTTAATGATAATCCACAACGATTACCACGGCAAGCGCCACCCCTAGTTTTTCCTAAAATGACGCTTCCCCTTTAAAAAAGACGCAAAAAAACGGTGGTGACTTTCACATCAGAAAATCACACACCGTTTTGTGACGCTGCCTTTTGGTCAGGCATCACCGATGAATCGCCAGAACGGACCGTACTAATTTGTTCGGTTTGACTGAGCTGTTCATAAAATAACCGATCATGTTGATACAGCATGGCCAGCAGCACATGAATGGCAAACACTGCCGCCAAGGTCACCGTTAACAGTGCCGCCAATAAGTAAAAATCCACCAACCGTTGCGGCGCCCGCATAGCTGCTAAGCCCATCCGCGGCAACCAATACCCTAGCCCTGGCACAATGACGCCGTACAAAATGATTTGACGAATAAACAAATGCCAAAAGCTTAATTCTAAACGGCCAGCGCGTTCCACAATTTGAATGCGAACCAACCATTTGCCAATGGTCAAGCCGTTGGTCAAGTAAGGAAAGACCACGAAGTAAAAGCCGGCGGTCACTAAGTAAAACCATAAAATATGGTGGTGCAGATCATGAATGCCAAACACCCGGTGAATAAACACGGTCATGGTGGTCAACGCCATGGTCATCACGATCCAATCAATGACAAACGCCACACCGCGGCGAGTGTAGCTCACCCGTAACCCTTTGCGGTAAGCTGCCGATTTCATGGTTTGATAAGACGGGAAGAGCCACGTTAACACAGGCGCAATGGCATAACCCAGCAAGCCACCAGTGGTGTTGATCAACAGATCATCCACATCGAACAAGCGATAAGGCCGTGGGTACAAGCCGTACAACGCTGACAACTGCGTTAATTCAAAGAAGCAGGTTAGCCCAAACGTCAGCAACAGGGTTTGCTTAAAGGAACGCCGGAAATAATAGCGTAAATACACGCCAAACGGCACCGTCAGTAACAGGTTGAAAAAGGGTTGGGTAAAACCAGGCTGCTTGATGGCAATCAACCAAGTGTGCGGCTGTAGCCATTGAAAGGCCGTATTGTCAAAAAACTGATAAAACACCATGAGCGGGTGTAAATTGTAACGCGGCGTGGTAAGCTGGGCCACCACCGCCCGCGGCGGCAGTGGCAAGATCACCATTAAATAAGCCGCCAGTAAATAAAAACTAAACGTATAGACAACAAAAGCGCGCCAAAAAGTCAGCGCGCCATAGCGACGATATTCCAGCATCAACAATGGAATCGTCAATCCCAGCGCTAAAATTGGGAAAAACCACAGCGCTGTCCGCAGTGATTGCATGTAAGGTGCCATTCACGTCACCTACCTTTTAAAACTACTTTGTTAATTGGTCACCAAAGGCCCGTTGTAAATAATTGCCTGGCCGAACATGAATGGATTCATCCCGTGAATTCACTTCATCCACGGCTAATAAGGCCGTGTAATCATCGATCACGCGTTCACCATTAAAGGCGGATTCCGCAAAAACGGTGACCCCGACTAATTCTGCTTCAAATTCTTCGATCAAGCTCTTCATCCCGTTAACCGTGCCGCCGCCTTTCATAAAGTCGTCGACCACTAACACGCGGGAACCGCGAGGCAAGCTGCGTTTGGACAATTCCATTTTCTCCACCCGTTCAGACGAGCCGGAGACATAGTTGACACTCACCGTAGAGCCTTCTGTGATCTTCGAGTCACGCCGAACGATCACAAACGGAACATTTAAATACATGGAGACGCTTTGGGCAATCGGCACGCCTTTTGTGGCCACCGTCATCACAGCATCGATGGACTGATCCACATATTGGGTGGCAATCAAGCGTCCAACTTTCCGTAAAACATCAGGTTGGCCCAGTAGATCAGAGAGATAAACGTAGCCACCTGGCAATAACCGATTGGGTTCTTCCAAACGATCTGTCATTTCTTGAATAAAGGTTTGTGCATCTTGGGGGCTGATGGTGGGGATAAACCGCACACCACCTGCGGCACCAGGGATGGTTTCTAAAATACCGGTGCCCCGAGCGGCAAAGGTCCGTCGCACAATGCCAAGATCTTCACTAATGGAAGATTTAGCAGAATCGTAGCGGCGCGCAAAAAACGTTAACGGCACAAGTGTGTGAGGACGTTCATATAAATAATGTGTCATGTCGATTAAGCGTTCGCTTCTTCGAGCTTTCATGGGGATACCTCTTTCTTTCTTAAAAAGTTTGCTTCCCCATTATAAGGAGTTTCACCGCAAAAAACTAGCGATTTTACGAAAATAACCGAAATTGTTCGGAATTTTATCAAATCGCTATGATTTAACGTAAGGGTCTTACTAAATAAACTTCCTTACAAAAACCGCGCATACTATTGTAAACATGCTGTGCCCGCGAGGCTCGCGCGCATAACCCGAACACGGTGGGACCGCTACCACTCATCTGAGCCACCTCTGCCCCAAATCGTAACATTCGGTGTTTCAGGTTTGAAATTTCAGGATGCCGTTTGCTGGTGATCGGTTCCAACGCATTTCCCATCACCTGGGTCATTTGTTGAAAGTCGCCTTGGTGGATCGCAGTCACTAACGGCGCCGCAGCCGGATGCACTGTCAGTTTGGCGTAATCAATGGCCCGCAAAATACTCGGCGTCGACACACTGACCCGCGGTTTCGCCAAAATCACCCAAAAAGGTGGCAATTCTGGCAACAACTCGATTTCATCGCCACGCCCACTAACATAAGCCGTCCGCGAATACACACAATACGGCACGTCAGAATCGATTTGCAAGCCTAAATGGGCCAGCTCACTTAAAGGCCGCTCCAGCCGCCACAGACGATTGAGACCACGCAAAACGGCCGCAGCATCCGAGCTGCCGCCGCCTAATCCTGCTGCTACTGGAATCTGCTTTTTAATCGTAATTTGGGCGCCTTGCCGCACCTGATACTGACGCTGCAGCAAGCGCGCTGCTTGATACGCCAGATTGCGCTGATCCACCGGTAAAAAGCCACTGGTGGTGCGAATCCGAATCTGTTGATCCAACCGTGGCGTGATTTCAACATAATCTGCCAGATCCACCGAAGTCATCACCATTTGCCATTCATGGTCACCGTTTGTATGCTGAAATCGGGCATCGAGGCTAAGATTGATTTTTGCTGGTGCTTTTTCTGTAATCGTCACCATGATTTCACCCACTCGCATATTTTTTATTATTATACTCATTTTAGCATGATTTGTGAAACGAAAATAAAGCAATTTTGTGCCAGCAACAAAAAACAGAACCAGCTTTGAGCTGATTCTGATTGAAGCTTGCTTAATCGCGCTTCCGCCGATAACCGACGAAGCCTAACAAAGCCAGCATGCTGGCCCCTAATAAAGCCAACTGCGATTGCGTGTCCTCGCCCGTCTGGGGTAAAGTCGTTACCGCTTTCGCCGCGGTATTTGACGCTGCGACACGGTGTTTGCTTGATGGTGTTGCGGTTGTATCTGACGTGGTTGCCACAGTCGGCATCACGGTTGACGTGTCGGTTTCAGACGTTGAGGTCGACGCGGCACTTGATTGGCCTGGGGTATCGGTACCGTCATGATTGTCTGGCGTTGTCGTCGCCCCATGATGACTTGGTGTTGTCGTACCACCGTTGTTATCTGGTGTTGTCTCACCGTTATCATTCGGCGTTGTGGTGCCACCGCTATTACCTGGTGTTGTGGTACCACCATTGTTGCCTGGTGTTGTCCCACCGTTATCATTCGGTGTTGTGGTACCACCGTTGTTACCTGGCGTGCCATTATCATCAGTATCTGGGTTTGCCGCATAAATAACGGTGTAATCCAAATCAGCGTCACCAAAGGCCACTGTTTCATTGGTTGTTGCACCTGTGGGGTTCGTTACCACATGATAACCGGCAATTGTTGGGTTTGCTTGGCCGCTTACTGTTGACGTTGCCGGACCGTACGTCTTTTCGCCGGTTACAGGATCAATGAGCTCTGTAATATTTGCGTGACTGGTGTAGTCAGGCGCGATTGTCTTGCCGTCCTGATCCACATAATGGACTGTTTTGGTGACGGTGTCCAAGTTCATTTGTGGCGCATCTTTGTTGTAGACTACCGTATATTCAAGATCTGTGTCACCGAATTCAACGGTTTCACTACTTGTTGCGCCGGCTGGGTTCGTTACCACATGGTATCCGGCAGTCGTTGGATTAGCCTGACCGCTTACTGTTGAAGTAGCCGGACCATACGTCTTATCACCTGTTACGGAATCAATGAGCTCCGTAATATTCGCGTGGCTGGTGTAATCTGGTGCGATGGTCTGGCCATCTTGATCCACATAATGGACTGTTTTGGTGACGGTGTCCAAGTTCATTTGTGGTGTGTCTTTATTGTAGACTACTGTATATTCAAGATCCGCATCGCCAAATTCAACAGTCTCACTGGTTGTTGCGCCAGCTGGGTTCGTTACCACATGATAGCCCGTAATTGTTGGGCTCGCTTGGCCAGCAACTTTTGAAGCGGCTGGACCGTACGTCTTATCACCTGTTACGGAATCAATGAGCTCCGTAATATTCGCGTGGCTGGTGTAATCTGGTGCGATGGTCTGGCCATCTTGATCCACATAATGGACTGTTTTCGTCACGGTATCCAAGTTCATCTGTGGTGTGTCTTTATTGTAGACCACTGTATATTCAAAATCCGCATCGCCAAATTCAACAGTTTCATTAGTTATTGCACCAACTGGGTTCGTCACTACATGATAACCGGCAATTGTTGGATTTGCTTGGCCGCTTACTGTTGACGTTGCTGAGCCGTAAGTCTTCTCGCCGGTTACCGGATCAATAAGCTCCGTAATATTCGCGTGACTGGTGTAGTCAGGTGCAACAGTCTGGCCGTCTTGGTCCACATAATGGACTGTTTTCGTCACAGTGTCCAAGTTCATTTGTGGTGTGTTTTTGTTGTAGACTACCGTATACTCAAGATCTGCGTCGCCAAATTCAACGGTTTCACGGGTTGTTGCACCGGCTGGATTGGTTACCACATGATAACCTGTAATCGTTGGGTTCGCTTGGCCATTTACTTTTGAAGTAGCCGGGCCAGACGTCTTCTCGCCGGTTACCGGATCAATAAGCTCCGTAATATTCGCGTGGCTAGTGTAATCGGGTGCGATGGTCTGGCCATCTTGATCCACATAATGGACTGTTTTCGTCACAGTATCCAAGTTCATTTGTGGCGTATCTTTGTTGTAGACCACCGTATATTCAAGATCTGCGTCGCCAAATTCAACAGTTTCACGGGTTGTTGCACCGGCTGGATTGGTTACCACATGATAACCTGTAAGTGTTGGGTTCGCTTGGCCATTTACTTTTGAAGTAGCCGGGCCGTAAGTCTTTTCACCGGTTACCGGATCAATAAGCTCCGTAATATTCGCGTGGCTAGTGTAATCGGGTGCGATGGTCTGGCCATCTTGGTCCACATAATGCACGGTTTTCGTCACGGTATCCAAGTTCATTTGTGGTGTGTCTTTATTGTAGACCACTGTATATTCAAGATCCGCATCGCCAAATTCAACAGTCTCACTGGTTGTCGCACCAGCTGGATTGGTTACCACATGGTAGCCCGTAAGCGTTGGATTTGCTTGGCCACCCACTGTTGAAGTAGCCGGACCGTAAGTCTTTTCACCGGTTACCGGATCAATAAGCTCCGTAATGTTGGCATGGCTAGTGTAATCTGGTGCGATGGTGTTGCCATCTTGGTCCACATAGTGCACCGTTTTTGTGACGGTGTCTAAGTTCATTTGTGGCGTGTTCTTGTTGTAGACTACCGTATACTCAAGATCTGCGTCGCCAAATTCAACGGTTTCATTGGTTGTTGCACCTGCGGGATTGGTCACCACATGATAACCCGTAAGCGTTGGGTTGTCCTGACCGCCTACTGTTGACGTTGCCGGACCGTAAGTCTTTTCACCGGTTACCGGATCAATAAGCTCCGTAATGTTGGCGTGGCTAGTGTAATCTGGTGCGATGGTCTGGCCATCCTGATCCACATAGTGCACCGTTTTCGTGACGGTGTCTAAGTTCATCTTTGGCGTGTTCTTGTTGTAGACTACCGTATACTCAAGATCTGCGTCGCCAAATTCAACGGTTTCATTAGTTGTTGCACCTGCGGGGTTCGTCACTACATGATAACCCGTAAGCGTTGGATTGTCCTGACCAGCGACTGTTGACGTTGCTGGGCCATACGTCTTATCGCCGGTTACAGGATCAATAAGCTCTGTAATGTTGGCGTGACTGGTGTAATCGGGCGCGATGGTCTTGCCGTCCTGGTCCACATAATGGACTGTTTTCGTGACAGTATCTAAGTTCATTTGTGGCGTATCTTTGTTGTAGACTACCGTATACTCAAGATCTGCGTCGCCAAATTCAACAGTTTCATTGGTTGTTGCGCCGGCTGGATTCGTCACCACGTGGTAGCCCGTAATGGTTGGGTTGGCTTGGCCACTTACTTTTGAGGTAGCCGGGCCGTAAGTCACTTGGCCTTTGATCAAATCACCAGTCGTTGGATCCATGGTATCTGGGCCAGTCAGCCGCGTGATATTGGCGTGGCTAGTGTAATCTGGCGCAATGGTCTTACCATCCTGATCCACATAATGGACCGTTTTGGTGACTGTATCTAGTGCCATGGTTGGCGTGTTTAGATTATAGACCACGGTATACTCAAGATTTGCGTCGCCAAATTCAACGGTTTCACTGGTCGTTGCGCCGGCCGGATTGGTCACCACGTGGTAGCCGGTAATCGTTGGGTTGGCTTGGCCTGTTAGTATTTCTGATATAGGGGTATAGCTCACCATCCCCGTGACAGTATCGGTAGTTTTCGTTAAGATCACACTGGTTGTATAATCACCTGCTAGCTTTGTCCCATCCGCTGATCGATAGTGCACCGTTTTCGTAATCGTATCATTTGCAACGGTGGTTGGATTTTTGCTGTAAACGACAGTGACTTCAATATTATCGCTTCCAAAAGTCACAGTTTGGCTGCTGGTCGCAATTGCCGAATCCGTTGTCACGGTGTAGCCCGTAATTGTTGGATCAGCTTGATACCCTAAAGCCGCCTTACTTGGCTCATATGTCACAGTCCCAGCGGCCTGATCCGTTATTTGGGTAATCGTCACGGCATCGACATAATCATCAGCAATTGGCGTTCCATTTTCATCTACGTAATGCACCACTTTCGTGATCACATTTGTTGCCGTTGTAGGTTGATCCCGCGTTAATTCAAATTGGACGATATCGCCATCATAATCATATTGTGAGACCCCACCTAAAACGGCCGCATTATTTGGCATGTTGTTTGCATAAGTTGCGTCTGAATTCACGATTTTCGTTTCCGTTAACGAATAACCAACTGGTAATAGCGCTTGGTCTGCTTCACTAAAGTCAGCAATTGTGGTTGGATAATCATTCTCAAGTTTGTCTTGATTGTCAGTTAAAGTCTTGGTTAAATCATCCAAAGCAACATATTGATCATCGCCATTAGCATCCACATAATGCGCCTGAGCTGTGACAGTAGAGGTCCCATTGATCGTGATCTTTGCAGCTGTGGCTGTTGTTGCTTCGCTTACGGGTGAACCATTATAGAATGTAAAGCTATTTAAATAGCCCACATGTGTCCCTTGCGCAATAAATTGTTCAGCAGTTCCCGTTAATGTGACCCGCCCTGTTGTATCTTGCGCAGGGACGGAATTGAAATTAATGTAAACTGCTCGAACAGAAGCCCAATCATCACCGATCTCAGCGGCAGTAACGAAGTTCGTTAAATCAGCAGCAGTCGCTGAAGCATCTGTTGTGTAGGTCTGCTTTGAATATAAAACAGTAGCTGTTAAGGGCGTCCCACTCATACTATAGGTTGTTGGCACGCTGACAGGGCCGGTTAAATCATAGGTGAAAGTCGATCCTAGTGTATCGCCAGTGGTCGGTAAATTCAAAACCACGCTGGTATTTGTAGCCGTCGTACCACTGCCATTAACCATGGTGTACGTATACGTTAAGGTCTCATCGCCTCGCTCATCAGCCTTACCAGCAGCGCTTAAATCAGCATCCTGATTGCCTTGCGCCATGGTTACTGCGCCGATATAATCGGCGGTGGTCACCGTCCAGGTAAAAGGATTCGGACTAGAAGAACCAGAGTTCATTTGAACCGCATTTGTATCGCCAGCCGTTAAACTAGCATCAGTGACTTTCGTCACATTAATCAAAGCGGTTGTTGGCGACGTAATGTAGGACTCAGCAGCACTGGTACTCGTTACCGCATCTAATGAGTTGATTAGATTAACCCCTAAGTTGTCCAAAGTCTTAATTGAGGTATCCACAGACTCACCGGTTCCTGTAAAGTCCATTTTAACGCCAGTTCGCCCGTCTGCTGTGGTATATTGGGTGATCACAGGGTGTTGCCCATCCGGAATATTATAGCCAGTAATCGTGGTATTTTTAGGAATCACAAAATAGAGGATCGGTTCGTAAATTGAATCCGTCGTTTGCTTGCTATTGCCATTAGCTTGTAGCCGTAATACGCCTGAATCACCAGGCGCCGTACCATACTCATAATCCCAGGCAAGCGCTAAACCTTTTTCAGAGACAATGGTTTCCGTCAAATTAGTGGTGGTGGTTTCGGTAACCCCATTGGCAAATTGCGCCACATAATCATAAACAAACTTTAGCGTATCCCCATTTTTAACCGCTTGACCATTCGCATAGGTGCTCGTCAAATGACCGTGAATCTGAAAATCATTGTCGTCGGTGGTATAGGCACCTGGTGCTAACTCGTTTGGCGTGAATTCCGCTTTACGAATTGAAGCAGTCCCAGTTGGCGTAATCGTATCGCCAGCCGCAACCGTGCCTGTTTCAACGGTGCCATCTGCTAAGGTTAGGGTGTAGGTGTAGCTCGTCGTCCCTGGTAAATAATAGCCATCCGTCACATATTGTTCTGGCGCCATGATCCCCGATTTTGGCGTTGTAATACTCGTGGCATCCACCCCATCCGGAATGGTCAGGACAAAGGTCCCTGTTTGTACTTGATCGGCATTTAACGTAAAGCCGATACTACTTACGGTTTCAGGATCATCAGCGGTATTGCCATTTAATACGAGCTCTAAGCTAGCCGCGCTACTGTTCCCTGTTGGCGTTAAAGTCATTTTGATCGAATTGCCAGTTTCCTGATCACCAGCAATCGTTTCTGTCCAAGTCGGCCCTGTGACGGTTGTGGTGGTGCCATCATCATAGGTTTGGGTAAATGTGATCGGACTCGTAGCGGTTAAAGTGGTAGCCGTCCCAGGCTGTGCCATTTGATACTGCCCGACCAATGTATATGCCGAATCTGAATAAATGTCCGCACCAGTATTAGCCGCCACTGTGATCACAATATCACCACCAGCCCCGCCTGGTTGTGTAATGGTGGTACCGCTAGTTGTGTTATAAACGGCTGTCGCTGTTTCATTTAATAAGAAACTTGCTGGCACTGGGATCGTAACAGTTGCACCCCCTGTGTTCAAAGCCTTGCTGACTTGTCCAGAGGTTGTATCATCTTTTGCCCCAGTTGATTCGCCTAAATCTAAACTATAAATCAAATCATTATTAACTGAAACCGTTGGGACTGCAGTGGTGCTTGGATGGGTGCGGGTTGGTGTCCCAATGGTTGTTTCAGGTTGAATGGTCTGCGTCACCGTTATCGGCGTTTGGGCCACGCCATTCACCGTCCAAGTGATCTGACGCTGTGTTGTCCCAATATCGGCTGCTGAAATCGTTTTTACGGCGTTATTATCGGTTAAGTTTAAGGTAATATCCTGACTGACCTGATAATTGCCTGTTGCGGTTAAGGTGTAAGTTGTCGTGCCATCTGCATTCTCCTGCTTCGTGGCAACCCCAACATTACTCGCCACTGCTTGGTACCCACCCCAGTTAATAATGGGTGAGTCCGTTGGAAACGTCATCGTGATCACATCGCCTGCCACTAAGGTCATCCGCAAACCAACCGTTAACGTATCCGCATCAGAGCCATACCCAATGGTATCCGTGGATAATGTCACATTCACTTTATTACTGGTATCACGATACGCCACAGCGGCATCCTTGGCTGTAAGGGTAATTGGTGTTGTCACACCACTTGTACGAAGCTGTTGTTTAATCTGATCAACGTCTGCCCCCACTGGTAAATCAACTGCTATGCCAGTTAGTGTTTCAGTCAAATTCGTACCGGCTGGTAGCTGATCCGCTAAGGATGCTAAATCGCTTGCAGCGCTAGTTGCTTGTGTATCGGTACGTGTTGTTTGAACAGTCGTACTTGCACTGCCGGTAGCACTAGCCGCGCTACTGGTACTAGCGGTTTGGGCGGCACTGGTACCAACGCTTGCTGAACTGGCCGCTGTTGTTGCCACAGTCGTTGACTGCGCCTGACTGGCTGCTACTGGTGCCGAATTAGCCGCACTGCTAGCTACACTGCTGGTAGTAACTGTTGAGGCCGCACTTGAGGTTGTACTTGAAACAACATCCGAAGCGGCACTGGAAGTCGTGTCCGAAGTGGCACTTGAAGCAGCGCTTGAGGCAGCACTGGAAGTCGTGTCCGAAATGGCACTCGAAGCAGCGCTTGAAGCGGCACTGCTGGTGGCCTGACTTGTCACCAAATCTGCGGCCGCTGTTTGATCAACCGTCGTTTGCGCCACGGTATCAATGGTAGCTGCATGAACGACTTGTGGTGCCAAGGCAAACGCAAAAGTGGCCAGGCCTGCAACAAGCCAAACCTTCCCGGCTTTATAGAGTTTAAAATGCTCATCTCTTTCGATGGTTGCCTGTAACATCTTTTGACGTGTTTTTTCATTTGATTGCCGCATATTTCATCCTCCCATCGACACACAATTGTCGACCATTTCCCGTATGTTTTAAATTTAGTTTAACCTGCGGGCTAGCTAAATTTATTCCAAGATAGAAGAAGAAAACATTTATAATCTGAACAAAGCCTATAATCACAGCACGAAAATAGCAAAATACTAAAATAAAAAAATACTATTATAAATAATCGATACTAAAATCATTTGACAAAATAAGCTGAAAACGACGATTGTTTGCCGGACAACCCTACTTGGATCTTGTCTAAAACCGAACGACAAATCTATAATTAATGCCATTAACTAGTTATTAATAGTGACTATTCCCCTTTCGATCGTTAAACGTTCACGTAGTTGTTTAAGAACCATTTTAAATAAATATACAATTTTGTTTTTTGTTTTTTTTATCAATCACCGCTCTTTTCTAGACCATCATCAATTTTGGTAAACTTCATTTCACACAATTTATATTACTGGTATTTACCAATCCTCTAAAAAAGTGCACAAAAAAACCGGCTAGCGCTTATTCTAGTCGGTTCTTTGATTATGATGCCATAATATCGGAATCATCGGCAAACTTGATTTCAATGGTTTTCGTTAGTAAATCAGCGTAACTATACGAAACACGCTCAAAGGCGTTTTCATCCTGATCAAGATCTACCACAAAAACAGCCGGATACGTTTCGTGCAAGACGCCTTTACGTTTCGTAATCTTCTTACGGCCCGCTTGGGCAACAACAAGCATTTTCTCCCCGACTTTACTATCGAGAGTCTTTTTGATACTCGCTAGTGTTATTGGCATTTGCTTCACCTCTTCTAAAGATGAAATCAGTATAACACATAACAGTGGAATTTGCAATTATACCACAAGCGAAACGTATCTGCAACTATTGTTCTTAATATTTTTGAAAGAGCTACCATTACTGTTCTAACGCGGTTGCCAAGCGAATAAAATCGTCAATACTTAATTGTTCTGCCCGCCGATTTGGTTGAATTTCAACCTGTTCCAGCACTGCTGTTAAACGCGTCCGAGTGGCCTCGTCTTTGCCGTATAAGGCCAGCAAATTATTCCATAGGCTCTTCCGCCGTTTCGCAAAGCAGCCCTTCACAACACGCGTAAAGGCCTTTTCCGAAATGGTCAAGGTACGCTGTTCTGATTTGCGTTTTAGGCGCACAACTGCGGAGTCTACGTTGGGTTGCGGTACAAAAACAGTTCGCGGCACAATTTGGGTAATATCGACATCCATGTCAAACTGAACCGCAACAGATAAGGAGCCGTAAGCCTTGGTGCCCGGGTTAGCCGTTAACCGTTCGGCGACTTCGCGTTGCATCAAGACCACGATTTGTTCCCAGCGAATGTCGCTGGCTAACAACCGCATTAAGATCGGCGTGGTGATGTAATAAGGTAAGTTCGCCACGACTTTAATATTTTGTGCCTTAGGCAAATACTGTTGTAACAGCGTTTGGAAATCCGCCTTTAACACATCTTGATGGACCACGGTCACATTGTCATAATCTGCCAAAGTGTCATCTAAAATCGGCAATAACCGTTGATCGATTTCTAACGCCAGGACGTAACCTGCTTGTTGGGCTAAAATTTCCGTTAAACTACCGATTCCCGGTCCGATTTCAATCACGGTATCGTTGGGGGTCAGTTCGGCGGCAGCTGCAATTTGTTGTAAGATCTTGGGTTCAGTTAAAAAGTTTTGGCCTAAGCTTTTCTTAAAGGAAAGGCCGTAAGTGTCTAAAATAGCGCGGGTCCGCGTTGGCGTCCCGATCAGTTGTTTCTTGTCTGTCATTCGTCCTGCTTTCCAAAATGTAACAAAGTATCTTATCCCTAGGATATTGATCTCATGATCGATTTATCCGATTAAGTCACAGATTTTGATTAGTTTCGTCAACATCGCTATTCCCATATCTGGAAAGTCCAGGTAATGGCATTGAACGACTCTTAAACCGTAACGGCAGAAAGCCCTGCCGCATATTGAATTAAATTTTCCACGGCGTTCTTGTCACGATCACTGACTGTGCCACAGTTATAACAATAATAAGTTTGATGCTGACGATGAATCAGATCGCCAGACAATGTTTGTTTGCCACCGTAACAATCCTTTGTTTTAATCGTTCCACAACTACTACAGCGTTGCGTTGCGGGATAAAAGTCGTTATCCGGTACTTCCACTGCAATACTAGCATGATACTGATCACCACGCTTGGTTATCGTCGTAGTTTTAATGATACCTGTAAATCGCAATGGTTCCGTCATACGAATTTTGTCATAGTTAGCTTGATATGGTTGATCTAATTTGAGATATTTGCCAATTACTTTAGCACGGTCTGTCGTAAAGCTTTGTCGACTACTGCGTTTTGACTTGAATTTTGGCTTCCTTGCATGAGGCATGTTCGGATTGAAAAAGCTTTGCCAAGCACAATTTAAATTAAAACATACTTGTTGTAAAATTCGTGCCGAATAACAATATTGCCAATCTTCTTTTTCACCAACCAATGCGTTCCTAACCTTATAATGATTAGGACGAAAGGTCTTATCCTCTGTGATAAGGTGAGATTCATACAGCACATTCCAAATTTCTAAAGCCTGATTGTAACAATAGCGTGAATATCCAAAGTTGTTATCTAAGACGTGACGCACTTTGGCATTTGGTAAGAGCTTGATTCTATGAGTTCTTATCATTTTGTCACGTCCTTACTATGCAATATACCAGCAAATTAAAGCGCACTATAGTACATTACCGCCTACTGCTCAATCTTCCTGATGGTGGTCCAATTGAGCCACCGCTGCTTGAAATGCCGCAGGGCTAATTTGAAAAGCCTGCAGCCGTTTATACAATTGTTTGCCATTGGCGTAACCGATTTGCAAAATGTTGCCTAATTGTTGCCGACGCCACTTGGCATCAGCGCCAAAGGTTAACCCAGCGTCATGTAATTGTTGTTTAGTAATTTGCACTGGCGCTGCCGCCGTGGTGGTGTGGGCATGGCTTAAAGCGGCTAAAATAGCCTTATTGCTAGCATGCTCCACACCTAAACTACTTTTATGTTTTTCCGGTTGGGCTTGGCCTTGGCGTAAAAATGCCTGTTTCACATCGGGTACAGCTTGTAAAATGGTTTGGCGAATTTTTTGGCCTGGTGTATCTGGATCGGTTAACACAATCACGCCACGGGTAGCCTGAGCGGCTTTAATTTGGGTTAAAACTGCGTCATCAATTGCCGAGCCGTTGGTTTCAATGGTATCGACGGTTAACACTTCCTGCAAGCGCCGGGTATCATCCCGACCTTCCACCACCACAATTTTCTGAATCACTGGTTTTTCCATTTAGTTCACCTTAAAGATCCGTTTGGCATTGGCAAAAGTGGCCGCCGCAATGGCCTCAACTGGCACATCCCGTAATTTGGCCACGGCTTCGGCCACATAACGGGTATAACCGGGTTCGTTTTGCTTACCGCGATAAGGTTCTGGTGTGAGATAAGGCGCATCCGTTTCCACTAACAAACGGTCAGCTGGAATGACTTTAGCTGACGCATGTACGTCAGGGGCGTTTTTGAAACTCACCACGCCACTAAACGAAATCATCATCCCTAAATCTAAAAACTTCGCTGCCCATTCTGGGGTCCCATTAAAGCTGTGCATAATGCCGCCTGTGCGTTCCACATGACTGGCTTTTAAAATCCGGTAAGTGTCCTCTAATGCATCGCGACTATGCACAGAGATCGGCAACTTGTAAGTTTGTGCCATTTCAATTTGATGTTGAAATAACTTCTGTTGCGCCAGATGATGTTCTTCATCCCAATGATAATCCAAACCAATTTCACCCAATGCCACCACTTCTGGTCGCTGTATCTGTTGCACCAGCTCGGCTTCAATAGCCTGATTATAGTCTTGCACAAACTCAGGATGCCAGCCCACAATGGCGGACAATTCTGGATATTGCGCCGCCAAGTCCAAGGCTCCTTGATTTAACGCGCGATCAGACCCAACAATGGCCATTTTCGTCACGCCTAAATCCCGGGCTTGTTGCAAGTACTTTTCAGTAGCACCAGCAAACGGCTTGTCGTTTAAATGTGTATGTGAATCAAAAAGTTCCATTTTCAGTCATCCTTCTCTTTAACATGGAAAAAGAGTCGAACCTAAGTCCCACTCTTCTTCGTCAACTAGCCGACTAAGGCGCCTGCTGGCATTGCGTCGCTGACAGTGATCAATTGCACTTTATCACCGTATTCAGCCGATAATAACATGCCTTGGCTCACTTGACCGCGCATTTTACGTGGTTTCAAGTTTGCTACGATAATCACGTGCTTCCCCACTAATTTTTCATAGTCTGGGTAAAATTCAGCGATTCCCGATAAAATTTGTCGATCTTGATTGTCCCCTGCGTCTAACCGGAATTGCAACAATTTATCAGCACCTTCTACTTTTTGAACGGCTTTGATAATTGCCACTTTCAATTCGGTTTTGTCGAAAGTTTCAAATTTCAATGGCTTTTTCGTCATGTTGAGTTCTGTGGCATTTGGGTCCCAAGCTGGCTTTTTGTCCGCTGAGTGGTCCTTTTTGTTGGTGCCAACGGTCTTCTTCATTTCACCTTGAATATAGGCAATTTCAGCGTCCATATCCAACCGTGGGAATAACGGCTTGCCTTTGGCGACGACGGTTGTATCAGCTGGGAAAGCCCCAACTTCAAGCGTTTTAGCCGTTTCGAGATCTAAACCTAATTGGGCAAACATTTGCTTAGGCGCATGGGTCATCACAGGTTGTAATAACAATGCCACGATCCGCAATGATTCCGCCAAATGCGCCAAGACACTGTCTAATTCAGCCTTTTTAGCAGCGTCTTTGGCCAACACCCAAGGTTCTGTTTCATCAATGTACTTGTTGGTCCGGCTAATTAACCGCCAAACTTCATCTAAGGCATCCGAGAAGTGCACGGCATTCATTTCATCATCGTACTTGGTAATGACTTCAGCCGCTAAATCTTCTAAGTTTTTGTCAAAAGTCGTCACTTGACCTGGCCAAGTTGGCACAACCCCATCATTGTACTTGTTGATCATGGCAATCGTCCGGTTTAACAAGTTTCCTAAATCATTGGCCAAATCATAGTTGATCCGGGCAACGAAATCTTCTGGCGTAAACACGCCGTCATTGCCAAATGGAATGGCCCGCATCAAATAGTAACGCAATGCATCTAAGCCATAACGTTCAACTAACATTTCTGGGTAAACCACGTTTCCTTTTGACTTGGACATTTTGCCGTCTTTCATCAACAACCAACCATGACCGAAAACCTTCTTAGGCAATGGTACCCCTAAGGCCATTAAAATAATTGGCCAATAAATGGTATGGAACCGTACAATTTCTTTCCCAACCATGTGAACATCCGCTGGCCAGTACTTCTTAAACAAGCTGTCATCATCACTGCCGTAGCCTAAAGCGGTGATATAGTTCAGCAAGGCATCGACCCACACGTAAACCACGTGTTTATCGTTACTCTTGATCGGCACACCCCAGTTAAAGGTGGTCCGAGACATCGCCAAGTCTTCCAAACCAGGTTTAATAAAGTTATTCAACATTTCATTTTTACGTGAAGCAGGTTGAATAAAATCAGGATGTTCATCGTAATATTTCACCAAACGATCGGCATACTTGCTCATCTTAAAGAAGTAAGATTCTTCCTTCACTAATTGCACGTCATGACCACTTGGGGCTTTCCCACCAATGACCTTACCACTATCGTCGCGGTAAACTTCGGCTAATTGGGATTCGGTAAAGTATTCTTCGTCAGAAACTGAATACCAGCCTTCGTATTCACCTAAGTAAACGTCGCCTTGTTCAATTAATTTTTCAACAATATTTTGAACGGCTTTGACATGGTAATCATCGGTGGTGCGAATAAACTTGTCGTTGGAGATCTCCAATAATTCCCACAATTTTTTCACGTCAGCGGCCATGCCATCCACGTATGCTTGTGGGCTAACGCCTAACGCATCGGCTTTTTGTTCGATTTTCAAACCGTGTTCATCGGTGCCGGTCAAATAGAACACATCATACCCTTTTAAGCGCTTGTACCGTGCTAACACATCACAGGCAATTGTGGTGTAAGAATTCCCAATGTGTAGCCGACCTGATGGATAATAAATTGGTGATGTAATGTAGAATGTTGGTTTTTGTGTTGTTGCCATTAGCTTAAACTCCTCTAAACGAATCTGGTTTAACGTGGTATGACAGCCAAAAAAGCGCCTGCTCACCCACTTTTTTAATTTTTATAATCTTTTACGAGTATACCATAAACCACCGTCTTACAGCAGATAAGACTGGATTTGCCAGCTAAAAACACCAAAGTATTTTTACTTCGTAAAAGTCTTATCTTCGCTGGTTGTCCATTCTTGTGGCGGCAAACCACACCGCAAGAAACATGGCACCCGCTAAAACAGTCCAATCTGCTGTGGGGCCAGACCGCTAAATGTGAGACCTAGTAATTGCTTCAATAGCAAGGCGTTGCCAGCCGCATCCCCGCCTGAGTTGTTATTGAAGATCACACAAACCTCACGGGTAGTGGCTGCGAGGCGTTGAATGTCCGGCACCAATGCTTGTAATTCGTTGCGAGAATATCGGTAAAGTGTCCGGCGCTTGCGCCAGTCTTTCGCTTGGTTGGCCCAGCCAGCGTAATTGCGGCCGTGCAATCTAAAAATCGCCAAATGATCATTGGTGGCCACTGGATAGTAAGGTACACTAGCCGCGGGCGTTTGTGGCACATCAACAATGACATGGGCAAATTGGCAGGCTTTCAACAACGCTAATGTTGATTCACGATATTGGGCTTGATACCAGGTGGGATTGCGAAACTCCACTGCCACCGGCCATTTTGGTAAATAATGCCGCACTAATTTTAAATAAGCCACATTTTCAGCAGACACGCCAAAATACGGTGGAAACTGCATGAGCACGGTTTTCAATTGACCTGCCGTTTGCATCGGTGCAAAGGTCGCCCGAAAATGGTCAAAGACAGGAACAACACTCTCTAAGCCCGCTTTCACCAGCGTCTCGTGTTGAGTCATCACCTGGTTGGCCTTGATGATGAATTGAAACGTCTCCGGTACCGCTCGCAACCAGTTCAACACAGTGCTGGCTCGCGGAATCCCATAAAAGGCCGTGTCCAATTCCACACACGGCAAAAATTGCGCGTATTCAGTTAAGGTTAGTTTGCGCGCCGGTTCATTAAAAAATTGACCGTGCTCGCTAAAAGTTGTTAAGCCAATGGTAATCATGCGTGATCGTCCCCTACTTTCATTTTAAACACAACCTAAAAAGCCAGCACACCGGCTGGCTAATTTTTTTCATGCGCGAGTTGAACAAAGTAACCGTGCTGTTTCAAGTCCTGCTTTAAATCGGCTAATGTAAATTGGTGGTAAAAATCTCGATACTGTTGGTCCGCCAACGTAAAGAGATCCGTTAGCGTGGCTTGAATATTCCGACTAATATCACTGCCATCCCCTGATGCCTCTAGATCACCTGTGATAAAACGGGCGTAACTTAATGTCGGCGGAATGGTGAGGTCATACAGCTCCCCAACATTAATGTCAGTTAACAGCCGGTCCAGCTGATAACCACCGTTTTTTCCCACCACACCACGAATGTAGTGTGCCTTGTGCAACACCGACAAAATATTCCGGATCATCACAGGATTGGTGGTCAATGTCGTCGCCAGTTCACGACTTGCGACTAAGCGCGGCTGTTTCTGCTCTAAATATAATAAACTATGCACTGCTACTGAAAAATCAAGCCGCATCTCACCAACTTCTTTCTAAAAACATCATTAAAGTATCATTTGCGCACCACGCCGTTCAGCGTCACTATATGGCCGCAACACCATGCTGGTCAGGCGTTCATTCACAAAATTTGTCACGTACCGCTGCACCGTGCCTTGGCAAACAGGCCGCAGCAATTGTTGAAAATCAGGAATCACGCCTTGATTTTCTGGTTGGGTCAGCCAATCAAGCGAAAACGGCTGCAAAATGCCTTCCCGGGTGCCTTGGGGATAGGTTGTTTGCCAAGCCGGTAGCGTCACTTCAAACAAATAAATGCTATCGGTATATTGCGCCTCAATAAACCAATCCATGACCCCAGCAAAACGCATTTGCGCCGGAACAACCTGCAATTGTGTTTCTTCAAAAATTTCGCGTTGCATGCCGTGAAGCGGTCGTTCGCCAGGCTTTAATTTACCGCCAACACCGTTCCATTGCCCAGGATACGGCGGTTTTTTCCGGTTAATCACCAACACTTGGTCGCCAACATGTAACACCGCTAATGTAAATCGATATGGCATTTTAGAACCTCTACTTTGTTTGACCTAACCCTTTGATCGTTTTGGCCTGATACTGCTTGGAAATCAACATGACATCCCGGTAAAAGTCCGTTAAATAAGGGGCTAAGGTGGCATCTTTTAATTGCGCCACTTGGCTGGCGATCACTTCTTGTTCCCGACCAACGTTGGTCAAAGACAATTGGTGCTCGACTTTAACTTGGGCGATTTTAGCAGAAACCTGCATCCGTTCTTCAAATAAACGCGTCATCGCTGCATTAATTTCATCAATTCGTTGTCGTTCAGATTCTAACATAAAAAGACCTCAGTTCTTTTTAAAATTGGCAAGCCGCAACTTTTTTGCGGAATAAGGTTATTTTACCCTAAAATGACGGCAACGGAAGCCCTAACTTATAAATCAGCGAAAACAGTCTCGGCGTCAGCCTGGATCATCTCATATTGGAACGGTAACGCCAGCCGTTCTGTATTGACCACCACCACCTGTGCTTCTGGGCGGCGTTCATTGATCAACAATGAAAATGGTGCCACTTTAAGGGACGTGCCACAAATCACGATCAAATCAGCCCGGCGCACCGCTGTAACAGCTGCGTTGATGTTGGCTTCATCTAAACCCTCCCCATATAACACCACATCAGGCCGCAGTTGACCGCCATCAACATCGTGTCGATCCGTTTTCAAATAGGTTTGATACGGCACTGTTTGATGGCATTTGCGACAATACACGCGATACAAACTACCATGAAATGGCACCACATTTTTCGCACCAGCAGCTTGGTGTAAATTATCAATATTTTGGGTAACAATGGCCCCTTTGGCATTGCTAATAGCGGCCATTTTTTCATGGATCACGTTGGGCTTGGCATCGGGATAATACAACGATTCCGTCACAAATTGATGAAAGTTTGCTGGATGCGCAATTAAATTATCATGACTTAATAAATATTCGGGTGAAGCTTCGTGGGCGTATAAGCCCCCTTTAGAACGGTAGTCGGGAATGCCGGATGGCGTTGATACGCCAGCTCCAGTTAGAAATGTCACATAGTCTGCCTTTGCCACCGCTGCTTTTAAATCAAACATGCTTGGCCTTCTTTCTATCTAACGCAAGTTCAACTGCCACTGTTGCGCGGCATAAAAATCAGCCACACTCATACTATAGATCTTTTGGAAATAAGCTGCTTGATCGGGCACTTGCTTGGGTACCGTCAGGACAAAGGCATTTTGATCATCATTAATGCCTAAACCGATGTAAGCCGCTTTTTTGCCGTTGGCGGTGACCAATTCAGAATGCAAAATTTGGAAAACTTGGCGAACCTCTAACCGTGTTTGACGTTCTGAAAAAATTGCCGGAACGGTGGTAAATTGATTTTGCTTGGCAGTTGGCAAATCATTTTCCGCTAACCATTCATCAAAGGCCACGTAAAGCCGCACTAAAGCACGGCGATAGTGAAATGGGGTGGCCAATGATTTAGCGGTCATTTTTGCATAAAAAGCTTGTGCCGCTGGAAATGCATTACGATAACGCTGGTCGCAATCTTTGGCCATCACTGTCGTATCCCCTTGGAAAAAGGCCAAGGCATCCACTAAAGTCAGCACGCGGAAAACCAGTAATGGATCTGGTTGTTTTAAATCTTCAGCGGGTAGCAAGTTTAAAACGCCTTGCCAATACTGTTTTTGAACGTCTGCAGTGAGCACGCCTAATGCCTGTTGCCGCTTAACGATGGGCACATGTAACAAACTATTGGTTAAATCGGTGGCCGTGACCACCAATTGTTGGTCTAATTCACGGTCGCCGCTGGTTAATTGCCAACCCACTTTCGGATAGCCTTCCAGTGCGAGCTTTAAATGAAGCAATTCGTGCGAAACGGTGTAATCAATGGCGGTTACGTCTTGTACATTGATCGTCAGACTGCCGTCGCGATGATAGGTTTGTTGGGCCTGATCATGGCGTAAATAGCCGGCTTTGTCGTCGCCAAACGCCAACGTGATCTCACTTGAAAATTGTTGCCGAACGTCTGCTAAAAGTGCTTGTACCGGTGCTGTTAAGTCTGCTTCTGTTGTCATGCCGAACCTTCCTTTACTTTGCTGTCTTATCCTAATAGTAGCAAAGTCCGTGGCAATTGTGAACGTTAGGTTCTTGTAACCTGACTTTTTAATGCAATCGCTTGCTTGACAACCAATTTTTTTAAATTTTGTAATGCGTTAAATTTGTTTCCAGCTGCAAACGCTTATAGAATTAAATTATGATAACAATAACAAATTACCAAAGGAGGGGCTCGCCTTGCTTGAATTCACAACCTTTTTCCAAAAAATCAAACGTCATTGGTTGCTTGTGACCCTAACCACTTTGTTCACTTTCGGACTAACAGTGTTCCTCACTTTTACGTTAGTCCAACCGAAATATACCAGCGAAATCAATATTTTGGTAAGTGAAAGCGTCCTAGCCGACAAAAAAACCACCTTGACCCAGGCGCTAGGCACTTACAAAAGTATTTTAAACACGCCGGTGATCATTCGTCCGATTCAGCGTGAATTACAGGAAAACTACCAGGAACGCTATACGCAAACCCAATTAAAACAGCAGCTGGCCTTAAGTACCAGCGAGGATTCACAAATTTTCTCATTGGTGGCCACTGCCGGCACCAAAACCAAGGCCAATCATTTAGCCACCACCAGCGCTAAAATTTTCCGCAATCGGATCAATCGTTTGATCAACCCCGACGGCTTACAAACCTTGACCCTAGGTGCTCATAACATTCACAAAAAAGGCCCTAACCGTTGGCTAACCGCCACCTTAGGCTTGCTGGCCGGGCTATTACTGAGTTTGTTGCTGGTCCTATGGCGTGACATTGGCAGTACGCGTATCAAAAACGCGACTTATCTTGCTGAAACCGCTGGGTTGCCAGTACTGGGGACCTTAGCAATCCCTGCTGACCAACAGAAAGGAGCCTAACCATGCCAACCACATTAACCATGATCAAACAACCACAAGGCGCGTTTGCCCGGCAAATCCGACTGTTACGCACCCAATTGTTGGCGATTCACCCTGGACAGGTGATCCAATTTGCCCCGCTGACGCCTTCAGCGGACCTCACCCCGCTAGTCGCCAATTTAGCAGTGGCCCTCGCCAATATTCAGCAACGGGTACTGTTGATCGACCTGCAATTACAACAACCGCGCTTGCAAGACTACTTTTCAGTGGATCCAGTGGGCATTGCGGATTACTTGGCCCAACATAACAGCCTGAAACTCACCACGTTTACACCAAAACCAACGCTCACCCTACTTGGCGCAGGCCGCAGTGCACAACCCACCGCCGACCTGTTAGGCACACCACAGTTTGACCAATTGATCCAACAGTTCCGGTTGCACTACGATCTGGTCCTCCTGCTCACCCCACCGCTGCCAACAACGGCAGATGCCCAAATCATCGCGCCAAGCAGTGATGGTGTGATTCTTACCGTAGCCGCTAACACGAAAAAGCGCGCCCTTACCGACACGCTTGACTGTCTCAAAACACTACAAGTCCCAGTAATCGGTAGTGTGTATCTGACGTAATTGAGCAGCGATTTGTTGGTATCAGAAAATAAGCAAGTTTGCGGTAGCAAAATAGACATTAAGGCGAGGAGGGCCATGTTTCTATCGTGACGGTTTTCGTCCGATGGAATGGCCATCCTCCGGAATAAGATTTTGCGGCAGCAAAATAGACATTAAAGCATTTAGGAGGTGCTACATATGACACGTCAACGTAAAGGTCTGATCTTGCGCGGGGCTGATCTGTTACTGATTGGTCTGGCGAATCTGGTTGCTTACGTCTTTGTCAGCGACTACGTTCAAATTCCCGTTTCCTTTTATGCCATTAGTTTTCTAACGGGCCTTGTCCTGTATTATTTGCTGGCGCAACAGACCCATGTTTACCAACAAGTGGTCCGTTACAGCGGCTTACAAGAATATGCCACCTTGTGGCTCTGTTGTACCGCGGTGTTACTGTTTAAGCTGCTGTTGTTCTTTATTTTTCAACAAACCGTGAGTCATCGCTTTTTATTGCTTGTGTATCTGTTTGCCTTAACGTTTATTCTCGGTAGTCGTCTGGTGTGGCGCCTGTTTCAACACAATCAATTTCAATTTAAAATCCCGACCCACGCGCACACGGAACGGACACTGATCGTTGGTGCAGGTGCCGGTGCGGAGCAATTGATCACCCTTAACAAACAAGAGACCCACCCGGTCCAAATTGTTGGTCTGATCGATGACCACCCTGACAAACAGCGCACCATCATTCAAGGGGTGCGGGTGATCGGCAAAACCAGCAAACTGCCTTACTTCATTGAACAATTACAAGTTCAGCATGTGATCATTGCCGAAACGCTGTCGGGCCAAGCCTATAAACGGCTGGTCAACCTGACCAAGCCGGCGGGCGTGCGGTTAAGTCGTTTGCCTAAAATCACTGAACCGTTATACCACAATGCCAAAAAGTTAGCCCTTCAAACACTGGATATTGCTGATTTGTTGGAACGTGACGAAGTGACCTTAGACCAAAGTGCGTTAAAGCAGCAGCTACAAGGGAAAACCATTTTGATCACCGGTGCCGGCGGTTCAATTGGTTCCGAAATCGTGCGACAACTCACTGCTTTTCAACCGAAACGTCTTTTATTACTGGGCCATGGTGAGAATTCAATTTACCTGATCAAAAAGCATTTGGCCCAGTACAGTGAAATCGAAAGCATCCCGCTGATCGCCGACATTCAGGACTATCCCTTGATGCAACAATTGTTTAAAAAATACCACCCTGACATTGTCTACCACGCAGCGGCACACAAGCACGTGCCTTTAATGGAAGATAACCCGCATGCGGCTGTGAAAAACAACGTCTTCGGGACTTACAATGTCGCACGGGCCGCCAGCCAGGCTGGGGTGCAACGCTTTGTGATGATCTCCACCGACAAGGCCGTGAACCCGCCAAACGTCATGGGCGCCACCAAGCGCTTAGCCGAAATGATCGTGACCAACTTAAATCGGACCAGTCAAACCCAATTCGTGGTGGTGCGTTTTGGCAACGTGCTAGGTAGCCGCGGTAGTGTAGTGCCGCTGTTTAAAGAACAAATCGCTCAAGGTGGACCGGTTACCGTGACAGATTTCCGCATGACCCGCTACTTTATGACCATTCCCGAAGCCAGCCGGTTGGTGATCCAAGCCGGTGAATTGGCCCAAGGTGGCGAATTATTCGTCCTCGATATGGGCCAACCGGTTAAGATCCTTGATTTGGCCAAGCGAATGATCGCCCTGGCCGGCGTTTCTGAACAGCACATTAAAATCGTAGAAAGTGGGATTCGACCAGGTGAAAAGCTGCATGAAAAGTTACTGGTCTCTGCTGAAACAGCCCAAGAACAAGTCCACGAAAAAATCTTCTTGGGTCAGATCATGCCAGTGGCTATTGACGAGATCATCACCTTTGCAGAAAGTCTCTTAGGCGTTCCAGCTAATGAACTGAAACAAACGATCGTCGCCTTTGCTTGCCGCTATAACGGTGAGCAGCAATTTGCGGAAGAGGTGGTTTAAATGTATACCCGCTGGTTTAAACGCAGCTTTGATGTGGGCTTGTCAGGTTTGTTATTGCTGCTAGGGTCCCCTTTATGGCTCCTTTTAGCAGCTTTAGTTCGCTGGCGTTTAGGCAAACCGATCTTGTTCAAACAATATCGTGCTGGCCGCCACAGCCAACCTTTTCAACTGTATAAATTTCGCACCATGACGGACCAGCGGGATGCGAATGGGCAATTGCTGCCCGACGGCGATCGCCTGACATCCTTTGGCCAATTTTTACGCCGAACCAGCCTGGATGAAGTGCCACAACTGCTGAATATTTTAAAAGGCGATATGAGCTTCATTGGGCCACGACCGCTGCTGATCGATTATTTGCCACTTTACTCACACCAACAAATTCAGCGGCACCAAGTGCGTCCCGGTTTAACCGGCTTGGCCCAAGTTAAAGGCCGCAACGCCATTGATTGGGAAACCAAGTTTGACTACGATCTGACTTACGCCCAACAGCTGAATTGGCGCTTAGACAGCCGGATCTTATGGGCCACAGCCCGCAAAGTTTTGAAACAGTCCGATATTTCTGCCAGCGACCATGCCACCATGGCACCTTTCGAAGGAAGTGAATCTGAACATGAAAAACGTTAACGTGCTGGTTTACCCAGCTGATACTGAAATCGCGTTAGAGATCAACAACGCGTTGAAATATAACAAAGCCGTTCATCTCAGCGGTGCGTCGCCTACCAGCCAACACGGCCGCTTGGTGTACCAGCCTTTTATCTCTTATGTGGCAGGACCAGCTGAAAACACCGACTTTCTCACTACTTTTAATCAGCTGTTACGTCAACACCAAATCGATTTCATTTTTCCGGGTTCCGATGATTTAGCGCTGTACTTTTGCGAACACGCGTCTGAGCTGGCAGCTGAAGTGATCGGTTCTGATTTGACCACCACCCGCATTGCCCGCTCCAAACGCGCCACCTATGATTTTCTGGCGGCAGAACCGTTTCTCCCACGCTATTATGCCGATGCCACGACGGTTAAGCAATTTCCGGTTTTCGTCAAACCAGTGATTGGCGCCGGTTCCTTTGGCGCTGAAGTGATTCCAGATGCGGCAGCATTAACCGCAAAACTTGCCGATGGCCAAGACTACTTGATCAGCGAATACTTACCTGGCAAAGAGTATACCATCGACTGTTTCACTGACCGCCACGGCGTGCTGCGCTTTAGCGGCTGTCGTGAACGGTGTCGGACACGCAATGGCATTACCGTGAGTACGCACAGCCAACCTTTGCCGGCAGCAGTGGCCCAAATTGCCCAACGCCTGAATCAATTGCTGCACTTTCGCGGCGTGTGGTTTTTCCAAGTTAAACAAAATCAGGCTGGCGACTACCGCCTAATGGAAATCGCCACCCGGGTCGCCGGAACCATGTGTTTATACCGCAACCAAGGCATTAACTTGCCCTTGCTCAGTCTGCACGACCGGCTCGGCGAACCCATCACCATTCAGCAAAACCAATTTGCGTTAACCGTTGATCGGGCGTTATCCAATAAATTCCAATTACAATTAGACTATCAAACGGTGTTGGTCGACTTTGACGACACCATTACCCGTGGGCAACAGGTGAACCCGCTGATGATGTACTTACTGTATCAGTTTCAAAATGAAGGGAAAGCCATTATTTTAGTCACCCGTCATGCCAACGATATTACGCAAACCTTAGCGCAATTGCACATTGACCCAAATTTATTTCAACAGATCCACCATTTAACCGCCAACGAAACCAAAGGGCCGCTGGTGCGCCAGTACCCAGACCCGATTTTCATTGATGATTCCTTTGGCGAACGGCAAAACGTGTTAGCCGTGGCCGGTTGCCCCGTTTTTGACACGTCGGCTTTAGAGGCGCTGATGCACTGGACCTAATTGATAAAGAAAGGACAAACTAGTCGCAACGACTAGCCGGTACCCCTTATGCAAGCTAAAATCTTACTTTCAACCCCGCATTTGTCAGGCTTTGAGCAACACTATATCGACCAAGCCCTTACCAGCAACTGGGTCACCACCTTAGGCCCTAACGTCACCGCTTTTGAAAAAGCGCTGGCGCAATATGACGACGCCACCAGTGCGTTGGCCACCAGTTCTGGGACCGCTGCGATCCATTTGGCCTTGTTAACCCTAGGTGTGCGTCCTGGCGATCACGTTTTTTGTTCCAGCTTCACCTTTGTGGCCAGCGCCAACCCGATTCGTTATATCGGCGCCCACGCCACCTTGATCGATGCAGAACCCGATTCCTGGAACATGTCCCCGCAAGCTTTGGCCCGTGCTTTGGCGGCAGCTGAAAAAGAGGGGACCTTGCCAAAAGCCATTATTGTGGTGGACCTATTTGGCCAAACAGCCAATTATCACGCTTTAACGGCCTTAGCGGCAGCTTACCAAGTGCCGATCATTGAAGATGCGGCTGAATCACTCGGCGCCGTTTACTGTGGCCGCAAAGCCGGCACCTTAGGCACCCTAGGCGTGCACTCCTTTAACGGTAATAAAATGATTACCACTTCTGGTGGCGGTGCGTTGATCACAGACAACCCTGACATTCGGGAACAAGCGCTATTTCTCGCCACCCAAGCAAAGGAACCACGGGCTTATTACCACCATGAAGTCACCGGCTACAACTACCGCATGAGCAATGTGGCGGCTGGCATTGGCCGCGGACAACTACACGTTTTGGATCAACGGGTTGAACGCCGGCGCACAATTTTCAACACTTACGCGACCCAATTACAAGCCCTACCTGGCGTTCATTTCCAACCAGAATTGCCAAATAGTCAAGGTTCCCGCTGGCTAACCGCCTTAACACTGGACCACCACGACCCTTGGCAGATTATGGCTGCCTTACAAAAAGTGGGCATTGAAACCCGCGCGTTATGGCAACCTTTACACCAACAACCATTATTCCGCAACGTCCCATTTTACCCGCACGCCCCAGGTCAAGATGTCAGCACCGCCCTTTTCAAAACCGGCTTGTGCTTACCCTCTGGCTCAAACCTCACCGACGTGCAACAACAAATGGTGATCAACACCTTACGACGCTTACTGAAAGGAGACGAGGTCCGATGAAAATACTGTATGTGACCACCGTGACCAGCACGGTGAACGCCTTTCTCGTCCCCCACATTGAACAACTTTGTGCAGCCGGTCATACGGTGGCCATTGCCAGCTGTGAAAATCAGCCGTTAAACCCGAAACTGGCTGCAGCAGGCTGTCAATTTTGGCCGATTCCCTTTTCACGGCGGGCGTTGACCCCACAGCACATCACCAGCTATCACGTGATCCGCCAACTGATCCAGCGCGAGGGTTACGAACTGGTGCACACCCATACGCCGATTGCCTCCTTTATTACCCGGCTGGCCTGTCGCAACTTGCCGGTGCGGATGTTGTACACCGCCCACGGCTTCCATTTTAGCCAGCAAGCCGCAAAACGCCAATGGTTATTGTATTATCCGTTGGAACGTTTAGCCGCCCGGTGGACCGATGGCCTGATCACGATGAATGCAGAAGATTACGCGGCAGCCCAAAAACTGCCACTACGCCAAGCCGATGGCGCCCATCTCAGTCACGGCGTTGGCTTTCAGGCCACCCCTGCAGCCGAAATCAATCTGCGCCAACAAATTCGCGCCCGTTATGGCATTGCGCCTGACGAATTGGTTTTAATTTTTGCAGCTGAACTCAGCGCCCGCAAAAATCAAGGCCGCTTGATTCGACTGCTACCGGCGCTTAAAAAGTTGAACATGAAGCTATTGTTGTTAGGTACTGGCCCAGCTGCTGAAGCCTATCGCGATTTAGCGACGCAACTTGGCATGCAAGAACAAGTGATCTTCGCAGGTTATCAGGCTGACGTGCAACCTTTTTTACAGGCCGCTGATATTGCCATTTCCTCAGCACGACAGGAAGGATTACCGGTTAACATTATGGAAGCCTTGGCGCTTAACTTGCCAGTGGTGGCCACTGATATTCGTGGGCACCGCGATTTGATCAAACCGGGCATCAACGGTTACTTGTACCACACCGATACGGAACTGATCCAGGCGTTAAAACGGCTACAACAAACGCCCCAACCGTTTCAGGCGGCGCAAGTTCAACGCCATTTACGACCATTTGCTTTGCCGCAAGTACAAGCGGAATTGCAAACGATTTACAATCGCGTGAGTGCACAACCAGTATTTGAAACTTAAAGGCTGCTAAAAGAATTGAGGTTTTGCTTATGCCATCTAAACCCACCCTGGAAACCGCTTTGCTGGCTTTTACTGGGGCCACGTTGGTCCAAACCACCGTGATCGGTGGTTTTAATTTCTCCATTGCCGATTTCAGCATTTTGTTACTGGCGCTTTATTATCTCAAACACCGCCAAATCGTATTACCACTGGGCTTATGGATCGGTTTTAGCTTGATTTTCCTATTGCGCAGCGGGGTCTCCCTGTTTTACCTGCCGCAACTTGCCCCTGGTGCCAGCTTAGCGTGGCTCCCTAGCGTGATCAAATACAGTTCCATCGCCTTGTACGGCCTTGTCGGCTACAACATTGCCGTCAATCAGCCAGCCGGTTGGCAAACGTTATTGAAATGGTTTTTAGGGGCCAACCTGGTGGTCGGTGCGTTAGGCATTGTGCTGATCAGTTTAAACCTAAGCCACAGTGTCCCGCTGCTGTTTACAGCTTATCGTTACCGCGGCCTGATGAATGACCCAAATTATTTTTCCTGGCTCCAATTGATGAGCTTACCGTTGGTCCCTCTTTGGTTAAACAAGACCTGGCAACGCTGGCTGTGCAACGCTTGTTTGATCATTGCCACCTTGTTATCAGGTTCAAAATCATCTTTTCTCGCCCTGCTCATTATCGTGGTCTGTTATCTCGGTTATCGCTTGGTCAAGGCCTTACCGCGGCTATCGGCACAAACATTGGTGCTGGCGGTGTTAAGTCTCAGCGTGCTGGGGCTGAGCGCTTACCTTGGTCGGACCCAGCTCACCACGTGGGTCGGCTGGATCACACAAAGTAACGAATCGTTTACCCGCCTAGGCAGTCTCTTTACCAGCGATAATCCCCTGAGTAATAGTGGTTCCGGACGCACGGCGGCTTGGACCCACGCGGTTGGGCTACTGGCACAAACCAACGGCCTTGGCATCGGTTTTGCAGACTACGGGGCCTTGGCTGAACGTCTTTTTGCCTCACCGGTGATTGCCCACAACACTTTTTTACAAATTGCAGTGGAATGGGGGCTGTTCTTCAGTTGCTTGTTCTTTGGCTACTTTGCTTGGCAGCTTGGCCGCGGTCTGTTACGGCAAGACCCGCTTAGCCGCAGTTTAACGCTGATGCTGGCCATTGGGTTGATTTATTTTCTCTCGATTTCCTTAAATAATTCACGGGTGTTCTGGCTTTTCTTTGCTGGCTGGTTAGTGACCTTAAAGCAACGCCAGCCCACGCAACAGCACGCACCTTTACGGTATCAAGCCTATGTTTTTGGAGGAGGCGATTAACTGATGAAAATTTCAATTTTAATGGGCACACACAACGGCGCACGCTTTATTGGCGCCGCCATTCGCTCATTACAAGCACAAACCGTATCAGACTGGGAACTGATTGTTTGTGACGATGGTTCAACGGACGACACACCCCAAATTTTAGCGGCCTTTGCCCAACAAGATCGGCGCATCCGAATCTTACACAATGACCACAAATCAGGGCTACAATTTACGTTGAACCGGTGCTTGGCACGGGCACAAGCGCCGTTTATTGCCCGCATGGATGACGACGACCGTTGCCATCCCCAACGCTTTGCGGCGCAGTTAGCCGCTTTACAACGGCACCCTGAGATCAGCATTGTTGGCTGCCAAGCCTATTTATTCAGTGACCATGGCATTTACAGCGAACGCCACGTGCCAGAATTTCCCACGGCCGGTGATGTGTTCCGCGGTCAAAATTTTATTCATCCGACTGTCCTGATGCGCCGGGACATGCTGATCAGTGTCGGCGGCTATTCCACCTCACGCTGGGTCCTCCGAGCAGAGGATTTTGATCTTTGGTGTAAGGCCTACGCGTACGGTTATCGCGGCATGAATTTGCCACAGAAATTATTTTATTATCGTGAGGATCAAACCAATATCAAGCGGCGCACCGCCCAACAGCACCGCAATGTGTTTCGCATTATGCGGACCTGGGGCCCAGCACTCAATCTCAGCTGGCGTGACGTTTGTTATCAAGGCTTGCCGTTGCTGAAAGCCTGCTTGGCAAACCCTTGGGTCCGCGCCTACCACTATCGGCACCGCCAAAACAGCCCGCAAAGGAGTTGAGTTGATTGCGTCAATCCCCTTTAATTTCCGTGATTTTGCCGGTTTATAATGTTGCCCCTTATTTAACTCAATGTTTACGTAGTCTTTTAACACAAACTTATCAAAACTTAGAAGTGATCTTGATCGACGACGGTTCAACGGACCATTCAGCGGCGATTTGCCGGCAGTTTAGTCAAGACCCGCGGGTCCATTTTTACCAACAAACCAATCGTGGCCTGGCCTGCACGCGTAATCGTGGCCTGGCATTGGCCCATGGCGATTACTTGAGTTTTGTGGACAGTGACGACTGGCTGGCACCAGATACCTATGCCACATTGCTCGGTGCTTGCCACACCACTGGCGCTGATATTGCGGTTTGTGGCCGCTACCTCACTACTGAAGCTGGCCACGTGCAAGCCCAGCGTTTCAGCCAGTCCCAAATGGCCTACAACCGCGTTGAAGCCATGCGCGCGTTATTGCTTGAAGAAGCCTTTGATGCTTCTTTGGCAGACAAGCTCTTTCACTGTAGCTGCTTAACTGGGATTCAATTTCCCGCTGGCAAGCTTCACGATGATGTGGGCACCTTTTATCAGATCCTGCACCGCAGTCAGCAGCTAGTGCACGTTGGCCGGCCTTTATACTATTACCGCCAACGGGACAATAGCATTTCCGTGCTACCATTATCCCAAGCCAAATTAGACTTATTGCACTTCGCCCAACAAATTCAATACTTCATGCACCAACATTATCCGCAACTGCACACCGAAACCGCTAGCTTTTACTACCGCATTCTGAAAAATTTCCGCGCCCAACTCAGCTTGCATCAAGCCACCGATCCAGCTGTGGCCCAACAAATTATTCACGCCTTTAACCAAGTTTTTTGGCAAGCCTTACGCGCGCCGCATTTATCCCGCCGTGATAAATTGGTGATCATCGCCAATCGGATCGGCTGCTACCGGTGGTTACGCCACCGCCAATTGATTGCCACAAACAGCACATCGAAGTGAGGTGTTTTGATGGCTAAAGATCGTTTTAAACATACCTTATTAAATTCCTCTATTGCCACACTGTCACAAGGCATTAGTTTAATTTTAAAATTCGGGATCCAAACCTTATTCATTCAAATTTTAGGTGCCCGTTATCTTGGGACTAACAGCTTATTTGCGAACCTCATGCTCTTTTTGGCCCTGTTTGAATTTGGCGTGAGTAGCGCGATTGTATTTGCGTTATACGAGCCGCTGGCACATCAACGGCGCCAACAGATCATTGCACTGACCCAGTTGTTTCAACGGGTGTACCGCTGGCTGGGCTTGTTAAGCTTACTGATCGGCCTGGGTTTGTTGGCCTTGATTCCCACGCTTACTGGTAATCAAACCTTAGTCCCGCATTGGCAGTGGGCTTATCTCCTTTTGCTGGCCAATTACCTTCTATTCTTTTTAAACGAAGACAAGCGGCAATTACTCATTGCCGATCAGCTGGGCTACATTAGTGTCCGCAACCAATGTCTCTTCCTGGTGATTCAAAGTGTGCTGCAAGGCCTGGCATTATGGCAAACCGGCAGTTACCTGTTATTTCTTGCCATTCAACTGGGCTGCACCTTGGTCAGCAATCAGCTGATCCAGCACCATGTGCGCCAACGCTACGACTACTTAAAAAATGCAGCTCCTGAAAAAGTAGCCCCTGCGATCATGCAAGTGATCCGTAAAAACGTTCAAGGACTGATCGGCAGTCGCATTAGCCGGGTCATTGTGCAATCGAAAGACGCCATTTTAATCGGCTTACTGATCAACGTGACCACCGGTGGGATCTACGCCAACTATGCGTTGATCATCAGTGGCATCACCCTGATTTTAGAGCAGCTCACTGGCTCCGTCACGGCCAGCATTGGCAATTTAAAAGCCACCACGCAAACCCAAACACAGGCCCAAAACGTGTTTCAACTCCATTATTTTATCAACTTCGCCTGTACCTTTGTTTGCGCACTGTTCTTACTAGACTTGTTGAACCCTTTTATCCGGCTATGGTTAGGGCCGCGTTATCTGCTGCCCCAATCGGTGGTGATTCTGATCGTGCTGAATTTTGCCGCCAACCAACTGCGGCAAACCACCATTGCCTTTATTAACGCTTACGGGCTGTATTGGAAGTTTGGCTTAAAATCCGTTGTTGAAACGTTGATCAGCGTTGGCGGCTCGTTTATACTGGCCCAAGGTTTCCAGCTCGGCATTCACGGGATTCTCCTAGGCACCCTGATCAGCCAGCTTGGGCTAAACTTGTGGTGGGAACCGCGCCTGGTGTTCCAAGATGGCCTTCGCGCCCCTTTACAAGCCTATTGGCGGCGCAACTGGCGCTTCTTCGGCACCTTTATCCTGGCTTTTTGTGCCACCTTATTCATCCCGGAACAGTTGCTCACCACCGCCAGTCTCAATTTTCTCTTGCACTTTGGTATCATGTTGCTACTGGCCCCACTTAGTTTCTGGCTACTGCACCTGACCACCGCTGAATTTCAACAGGCCAAAGAACTGACCAGCCACTTGATCTGGCTATTCTGGCAACGATTACGCCCATCGCGCTGATGACGCGCTTGACAGTTTTTCAAAAGCAGGTTAAACTAAATGAAAATTAATTAAGAAAATAGTGAGATAAAGATGAGTATGGTCGCCGCAAGTCTTAGAGACTACATGGGTGCTGGAAATGTAGCTTGCATGATCTGAAGATGGTCTTTAACTGAATGCCACTAGGTTGCGGCCCCTTAACGCCGACTTGAGTTTACTTTCAAGAAAGTAAAGCAACCAAGGTGGTACCGCGTCGATCACGCCCTTGACAATTTTGTGAAGGGTCTTTTTTTGGCCTTATTTTGAACGCTCACATTTAGAAAGTAGGTATTTTTATGACACAAACTGCACCGTTTCGCTTTGACCAAGTTGGGAGCTTACTCCGGACACCAGCCCTTAAACAAGCCCATCAACAATTCGCCGAGCACGCCATTTCAGCCGCTGAACTCCAAACTGTCCAACAAGCAGAAATCAAAAAAATCGTTGACCAACAGCTGAAGCTGGGTTTAAAAGCGGTCACTGATGGTGAATTTAGCCGTTCTTGGTGGCACTTAGACTTTTTATGGGGTCTCAATGGCGTTAGCAAATATGATTACCAAAAGAGTTATAAATTTCATGGCAGCAAAACGCGAACTGACAACGCGACATTAACCGGCCCAGTGGGTTACAACCCAGACCATCCGTTCTTTGCAGCTTTTAGCTACCTACAATCGCTGGTACCAGCAGGTGTCTTCGCCAAACAAACCATTCCTTCTCCAACCATGTTATTCCGGGACAACCGTAGCGACAATGCCGATCAATTTTACGATACCCATGCAGCTTACTTAGATGCTTTGGCTCAAGCTTATCATGAAACCATCGAACATTTTTACGAACTCGGTTGCCGCTATATTCAATTAGACGACACCACCTGGGCCTTTTTGATCAACCAGTTGAATGAAACCAAAGACCAACCGGCTGAACAAGCCAAATATCGTCAAATGGCTGAAGATTCCGTTTATGTGATCAACAAATTATTAGCTGGCTTGCCAACTGACTTAACGGTAACCACCCACATTTGCCGTGGGAACTTCCGGTCCACCTTCTTGTTTGCCGGTGGCTACGATGTAGTGGCTGACTATTTGGCCCAATTAAACTACAACGGGTTGTTCTTAGAATATGATAACGACCGTGCTGGGGATTTCAGTCCTTTGGCTAAAATTTGGCACAACGATGCCAACAAACGCATTGTTTTAGGCTTGGTTACTTCTAAATTCCCTGAATTAGAAGACGTGGCTCAATTAAAGGCACGCATCAGTGAAGCTGCTAAAACGGTGCCATTAAGCAATTTAGCCCTTTCAACCCAATGTGGGTTTGCATCAACCGAAGAAGGCAATCAACTGACGGCTGACGAACAATGGGCCAAATTGAAATTGGTCATTGACACCGCTCAATCAGTTTGGTCAGACGCTGAATAAACAAAAACGAGTTCGCAAATTTGCGAGCTCGTTTTTTAATTGGCTGCTAACCGTTGGTAAAGTTGAATCATTTCTGCCGCTAAGTCACAAAATGTAATGGCGTTCATCACATGATCTTGGGCGTGAACCATGAGTAATGTCACCGGAATATGCTCCCCGTGTGCTTCATTGGCCACCAAGTCGGTTTGCACTTGATGTGCCTGCGTCAGCATCTTACGCGCTTGCTTCAATTGCGTTTGAGCTGCCTCAAAATCATCATGCCGTGCTGATTGAATCGCCGTTTGGGCTATTTTTTTGGCCTGACTGCCTGTACTGATCAATGCCATTATGGCCTGGGTGGTTTGTGTATCTTCTGCCGCCATAGCTTACCTTCTCACTACTTTCAAAATTAAATTCATAATTAGAGCATAGCCTGTTCATCAACCTTTGGCAAGGGCTTTCACTTGCAAGTTCAAAAGCAACCAAAAAGCCAACGCCTTAGCAGTCGGCCACGGGAAGGACGACTACTGGCATTGGCCTTCATTGGTTTGGTCATCGCCCTATTGCAACTGACAATAGGTTAAAAGTGAGGATCAACGGGCTAACCGCTGCTGATCCATTTCAATTGCACCATCATCTCACCGCTCCTTTTATTTCATCATATAACCCGTTTTTTAATCTTTTTTTAATTATGTCTTATTTTTAAGTACGCGTCAAGGATTTCACTAGCTATTTTTGGTCTCTTTCGGTATGCTTAAGTTAAAAGTTATTGCTTATATAAGTACAATTTATTCTAATATCGGCTAGCGCATTTACCTCGCACCGGCATGCTTATCATATAGACATTAGCGTATTTAGGAGCCATATTTCCATCGTGGCGCTTTTCGCCCGAGGGAATGGACATCCTCCGGAATAAGATTTTACGTTAGCAAAATAATCCTTAGAGAACTTAGGAAGGCCATGTGTCCTGCGGCGTGGGTTGACACCACAAGAATGGTCATCCTCCGAAAATAAGATTTTGCGTTAGCAAAATGACATTAGATCATTTAGGAGGTTTTTATGCAAAATATGATGCTTGATCTGATCGAACAATTTGGTTACCTCGGCGTCTTTTTACTGATTACCATTGAAAATGTTTTTCCCCCGATTCCCTCAGAATTGGTCCTGACATTTGGCGGTTTTATGACTACCCAAACTGACTTGGGTTTGGTCGGTGTAATTTTAGCGGCAACGGCAGGCTCCGTACTAGGCGCACTGATTCTCTATGGCGTAGGCCGCCTGCTGAGCACGGAACGGTTGGAGCGCTTTACAGCAAGTCGTTTAGGGCGCTTGTTACGGTTAAAAAAAAGCGACATTCGGCGTGCCGAAGCCCGGTTTCAAAAGCACGGCGGTGTGACGATCTTCTTCTGTCGGTTTATTCCCGTCATTCGAAGCTTGATCTCAATTCCAGCGGGTACCACTAAAATGCCTTTACCTGGCTTTATCCTCTTAACCACCCTAGGCACTTTGGTCTGGAATACCGTTTTGGTGATTCTTGGGCGTTTTGCCGGCCATGCCTGGCATCAAATCGCAGATTACGTCGACTTACTGACCTATGGCGTATTAGGCATTATTGCGCTACTGGCTATCTACTATGGCTATCGTTACATTAAATCACGTTCAAAAAAAACGCTGTGACAGTCAGGTCACAGCGTTTTTAGTCGATTTCTTTATTGGCATCTTCGCGATAATGGGCCATTTTTGCTTTAAATAACGCCCCATTACTCGGCGGCGTATACGAGATTGCATTGGCACCAGCCGCAATCGCTGCCGCAATCGTTGCATCCGTAGGGCCACCCGTCGCAATGATCGGCAGTTCCGGGTAGCGTTGGCGCACCGATTTAACAATCTCAACCGTTGCCGCGGCACCAGAAATATTGACAATATCCACACCAGCCGCTAAATAAGGCGCCAGGTCGGTTTTGGCAGATACCACGGTTAAAATAATCGGAATATCAATCACTTCTTCTACGCGCTGAATCGTTGCCACTGGGGTTGGTGCATTTAAAACCACCGACAAGCTGCCAAGACTTTCTGCAAACAAGCTCATGTTCATGGAACGCTCACCGTGCGTCAAGCCACCACCGATCCCAGCCAAAATCGGAATGTCAGCGGACATACTGATTGCCTGCATAATGGCTGGATGCGGCGTAAAGGGATAAACCGCCAACACGGCATCTGCATTAATATTGCGGATCAAGGCAATATCAGTTGAAAAAACAATTGAACGAATCTTCTTCCCTAAAATAATGATGCCACTGGCTTGTTTGATGACTTCAGGGACTTTGACTAAATTTTGCCGTAACGCTGTGGTCACTTCTGGTACCATTTGCTCACCTCATCTCTCATTTAACTTAAAGCTAACGGGCTGAAAAAGCAAGTCTTCTAGGCGGCTGGATCGTCGGGTAAGGCCAATAATCTCGGTTTGCCAAAATAATACCCTTGTAAAATTGTGGGCGCATACTGATTTAATGCGGCTAAGTCTGCGGCAGATTCAAATCCTTCAACTGCAAAAGCTTTATGTTGTCGCCGCGCTAATTCACGCCAGAAACGCAAACGGGGTGCCAAACTTGCCAAGTCCATTGCCGGTCGAAAGTTTTGCAATGCAAACTTATATTCCACCACATACGGGGCCAACGCCGCTACCAACGCCAGTTGATTGGCGCCAGTGCCAACATCATCAAGGCAGACCTTTAAACCAGCCTGCTGAAAATCAGCAGCAGCTTGAATCAAAGCTGCCATTGGCGTTGCCGTTGGTTGCTCGGTTAATTCCACGTACAATTGAATCTTGGTCTGTGCTTGGACTTGCGCCAATAAAGGTTGAAAAGCCGGCTCAACAAACTGCGCTTGATTCAAATTAAAAGAGATCAACACTAAATCCTGCGGTAGTGTTTGAATGGTTTGACACAGTAACTGACTTAAAGTATTGGCACTAAACTGTTGAAATTGCGTGGGTAACCGCCAACAACCTTTGTAAGTCTCCCGTAGCAGGAACTCATAGCCAATCAGTTTTTGTGTCCGACAGTCAAATTTAGGTTGTCCAAAAAAACGAATCATCATGACCAGTCCCTTCTTTTATAAAAAAAACGACCCAAGCTTGTCTTTCTCAAGCGCGGGTCGTATCCTGATTGCAGGCGCAATCAAGTTGAGCATTTCGTCTTTAACTGTTATGTTTAGTGTAACACATGACAACGCTTTATTTAATCATTTCGTCACTTTTATTAAATAAAATTAAGCGTATGATTAGATTAGTGGGCTAAAACATTTTTCAAAGGAAGTTGATAGGATGTCTGAAATTACTGCAACTGAATTGCAACAACGTTTAAACCAGGGAACACTTCATTTGATCGATATTCGCGAACCTGACGAATTTGCGGCTGGCCATATTGCCGCTGCTAAAAACATTCCCATGGCGCAATTGTTACAGGATCGTTCACTTGATCCTACCGAAACTTATTATTTGATTTGTCGAACTGGCGCGCGTACAACTTTAGCCACACAACTGTTACAGATGCAAGGTCTCAACATTGTCAATGTAACAGATGGTATCGTTGCTTGGCCAGGCGCCTTAACCGCACCTGGTAAAATTCTTCAAAGGGGGGAATAACGTGGCCTATGATCCTAAATTGATCACCCGCTTACGACGTGCTGAAGGCCAGCTGCGCGGCATTCAAAAAATGATTGCTACTGAACGCGCCAGCCAAGATGTGCTGATTCAGCTGACCGCCGTCGAAGCCAGTGTTCAAAAAGTCATGAAATTATTAGTTGCTGCTGATATTGAAAAACAATTGACTGAGCCGCCAACTGAAGAACTCACTGCTGCATTAAACTTAATTGACAAACTATAGCCTAACCAAAAAAAGTAGCCTCCCAGCTGTCCTGCATAACAGTTAGGAGGCTATTTTTTGCACTTTTTTAAGCAGCCGTACGATCCATGGTTTGATAAGTGAGCTTTAACCAGTACGTCATCCCAAATGATGCGATCAGGAAAAAAGTAACGATCACATAAGGATAATGCGGACTTACGTCTAATAATGCCCCTGACATAATGGGCCCAATGATATTGCCCACACTGGTCAGTGACATGTTCAACCCGTTGATCAGGCCTTGATTGTCCGGACTAATTTTAGTCAGCAACGTGGTAATGGCTGGCCGTAAGAGATCAAATGCCGAAAAGACAAACAAGGTAGCCACGATCACTTCCCACTTTTGATGCGCCAATAAGATCCAAATCGTGCCCAGGGCACTGATCAAAAAACAATAGCGAATGACCCGGGTCTCCTGAAACCACACCACCAACCGGTCGAATAATACCACCTGTAAAAACAATGATGTTAAACCGTTTAACGTTAAGACTAACGCGATATTCCCCAGGCTAAAATGGAACACTTCATTCACGTAAATGCTGTAAATACTTTCAAAACCTTGTAAGCCAAACGATGAGATCAAAATCAAGGCAAATAGCAATACAATTGCGCCGGTGAGCAATCCCTTTAATTGACCTTTTAAAGGCTTGGGTGCAGTTGCTTCAGTAAGCTGGGTTTTAAAGTTTGGCAATAACCAGGCCAAGGCAATTGCGCTTAGCAATCCTAGTGCACCGGCTGACCAAAATGGCGCTTTATAGTCGATTTTTGCCAGCAAACCACCGATCCCCGGTCCTAAAATCAAACCGCCACTAAACGCCGCTGACAACCAGCCGATCACCTTTGCTCGCTGCCGATGGGTGGTAATATCGGCGGCCAGTGCCATGGCCGTTGGCACCACCATGGCCGCTGATAAACCACCCACTAACCGGGAGATATTGAACATGTACAAATGGTTGGTTAAGGCAAATAAAATTTCAGAAACCATGTACAACGCCAACCCGACCACCAGCACTGGCTTGCGTCCAATGCGATCCGAAAGGCGCCCCACAATTGGCGACGCCACAAACTGGGCCAAGGCAAATAAGGCCGTCATGATTCCCATATCCGTCGCCGTTAAATGCAATTCATTTTTAATGAACGGCATTACTGGAATCACCAAACTAATTCCTAAACAAACCAAAAATTCACTTAATACTAAAATAAAAATCGCCCGTTTTGTTTGTGCCGTCACGTTTTAACAACCCCTTCATCAAATATCGTTATGCCGCCATTTTGGCGCACAATAGCGCTTAGTATACCAGGTTTTTGCCGTGCAAGTCTAGCCTGTGACTTGCATCTTTGACTTGGATCATGCTACAATGTAAAAAATTAAAATCAGAAACGAGGGATTGGTCCGTTGAGAAACTAAGTTAATTTGAAAATTGTATGTCCTGTGAGGCCCACCAAGGGCGTCGTGACAGCTTTTTCAGAATTAACTGGTTTCACGGATCAGTCTCTTTTTGTGTACTTTTTTAAGTGACGGTTCTTTTTGCAGTTTTTTCTGAAGGCAGAAAGAAGGTCTTTTAATGTCCAAAATTGAAATTAAACAACTTACCTTTGCTTATCCTGGTCAAGCGCCGATTTTTGATCAAACACAATTACACCTGGAAAGCCAGTGGCATTTAGGCTTAGTTGGCCGCAATGGTCGCGGCAAAACCACCCTATTGCGTTTGCTGCAACATCAGCTGCCTTACCAAGGCCAGATTCAAACCACACTGCACTTCAACTACTTTCCACAACCATTGGCTGATCCTGATCAACTGACACTGGATGCGTTAACCGAAAATCAGCCGGTGGCACAATGGCAGCTGGAACGCGAACTAAACCTCATGGGCGTGGATTCTGATCTATTATGGCGCCCGTTTAATACCCTTTCCGGCGGTGAACAAACCAAAGTCCAATTAGCCTTGCTTTTTTGCGCCGAACAGGCTTTTCCGCTACTAGATGAACCCACCAACCACCTGGATCTCAAAGGTCGTGAACAAGTCGCAGCCTACCTCAACCGGAAACAAACCGGCTTTATCGTCGTGAGTCATGACCGCCACTTTTTGGATCAGGTTACCGACCATATCTTGGCCATTGAAAAACAACAAATTCAGTTAAGTCATGGCAATTTTAGCACCTACGAAACGCAAAAGGCGCGCGTTGATGCATCAGAACGCGCTCAAAATCAACAGCTCAAACACGAAATTGGCCGTTTAAAACAAACCGCGGCTGAAAAAGCCAGCTGGTCCCAAGCGCGAGAAGGTGATAAATACGGCAATCCCCACCAAAAAGGCAGTGGTGCCGTTTACGATACCGGTTTTATCGGTGCCCGCGCTGCTCGCACCATGAAACGTTCCAAAAGTTTGCAACAACGCCTAGGCAAAGAAATCACAGCTAAAGAACAGTTATTGCAAAATGTGGAAACTACAGACCCGCTGACGTTGAACTTTCGGCCCAGTCACCACCAGCAGTTATTACAAGCCCGGCAACTGCAGTTAGGGTATGACCAACCTTTATTCCAACCGCTAGATTTCACGTTAATGGCCGGTGACCAACTGGCACTGTTAGGCCCCAATGGCAGTGGTAAATCAACTTTGATCCACTACTTGATGCACACCTTTACAGGCACTGTTACCGGTGAATTACAACGTCCCCAACACCTAAGTGTCAGCTATGTGCGCCAAAATAATACGGATAACCACGGTACTTTGCAGGATTTTGCCCGAGAAAGCGGCTTGGATTATGCTAGCTTTTTAAATAATTTGCATAAATTGGGGTTACCGCGTCAAGCCTTTGCGCAACGCATTGAAGAATTAAGCATGGGCCAGCGTAAAAAAGTCGAACTGGCCAAATCTCTGGCCTATCCAGCGGAATTATTTATTTGGGATGAACCGTTAAACTACCTAGACGTCTTTAACCAAGATCAACTGGTCCAACTGATCAAAAGTGTCCGCCCCACCTTATTACTCGTCGCACACGACCAACACTTTATTGAACAAGTGGCCAGCCAAACGGTCACGTTAAAAGCATGCCATTAAAAAAGGAGCTCGGGAGAAAATCCCAGCTCCTTTTTACGACTGTGGCCACTGATAAACCGTGACGGTTTGGCCTAATGCTAAGGCTTGATTGCGCGGTTGCTCAATCAAACAATTGCTATCGACTAAATTATGAAAAACGGAAGAATGATGACCACCAGGCGTGATCTTTACGCCAGCCGGTGTTAATTGGCCGCGCATAAAGTTACGCAAGTGCCGCGGCTTAGAATCGCCCACCAACAACGGCACTTGCCGCTGCTGCAAGTTAAACTGTTGATTGCCTAAGAAATGTGCTAAAAGTGGCCAATACAACAGATGAAAATTTACCATGGAAGCAAATGGATTACCGGATAACGCTAAGATCACCTTATGCTGCCAAGTTGCGGCCATTAATGGTGTTCCTGGCTTCATTTGAACAAAATGGAATAATTCTGTCCCTGAAATGGCACGAATCGCCCCTGGAATAAAATCCCGTTGTCCTACTGAAACGCCACCAGTGGTGATGATCAAATCCACTTGATCCGCATATTGTTGCAAGATCTGCACAAACTGATTGGGATCATCGGGACAAGTCAGACGAAAAACCACCTGACTGCCTGATTGTCGCAAATACTGTGCCAATGCAAATGTGGTACTATTATAAATCTGACCGGCTTGTAAGGCCTGGCCTGGCTGGGCCAACTCATTGCCGGTGGCCAATAGTCCTACTCGTAGTGGACGCAACACTTCAATTTCAGTTAACCCTAGACTGGCTAGAACGCCAATACTTTCACAGTTTAAACGGCTGTGAGCCGGAAAAATCATTTGACCTGGGCGAATATCTTCGCCAATGGGCGCAAAATTCTGCCCGACGGTAACCGCACGTTGAATGGCGACTGTTTTTTCACCATAGTCCGTGAGCTCTTGCTTCACCACTGCATTGTAGCCTTTCGGAATGGCACCACCTGTCATAATGCGCACCGTTGTACCGGGTTTGGCCTGAAAACCTGCCGGATCATCCCCGGCAAATAAACTACCTTGTACCGTTAAATAAACCGGCCGCTCAGGTGTTGCTGCTAGCGTATCTTCTGCAAAAACGGCATAGCCGTCCATGCCAGAACGTTCAAAATTTGGGACTGCAATTGGTGCTAATAATTCATGTGCCGTTACCCGTCCAAAGGCTTCCTCAATGGGCAGGCGCTCCGTTTTGGTTTGTGGCGTCAGATGTTGTTTTGCTAAGGCGACTGCTTGTTCTAATTCAATCATCACCTTGTCCTTCTTTCTAATCAGGATTGCTTTACACCATCTACTTTACAGGTTCAATCGCCACAGCACAAACTTTATATTCAGGAATAATGGCAATGTCATCACAAACTGAATTGGTGATCTCATTTACATTGCCATCTGGGAAATGGAAGGTCATAAAGACGGCATCCGGCAAAACTTGATCCCCAACAGCTGCATAAGTCTCAATAGTCCCCCGCCGTGAATAGACACGTACTTTATCCCCATCTTTAATACCCATTTCATTGGCATTTTGCGTGTTCATTTCAATATAAGAATGCGGTGCCAATTGATTAATGCCTGCTGTTCGCTTGGTCATCGCCCGTGTGTTGTAATGGTACAACATCCGCCCCGTCGACAAGAGATAAGGATAAGCGTCATCTGGTAATTCTTTGGCTGGCTTATAAGGAATCGCCATAAACAAGCCCTTCCCACGACTAAATTCCCCAACATGCATAATTGGTGTGCCTGGGTCATCTTGGCTCCGACAAGGCCATTGCAAGCCTTCAATGGCTTCTAACCGTTTAAAGTTGACCCCCGCAAAGGTTGGCACCACACTGGCAATTTCATCCATGATCTGGCTAGCAGATGGATAAGCCATTGGATAGCCCATGCGTGTGGCAACTTCACAGAAAATGCGATAGTCTTCCCGTGCACCACCACGTGGCTGAACAGCCTGCCGTACCCGTTGGATCCGTCGTTCTGTATTCGTAAATGTCCCATCTTTTTCAGCAAAACTGATTCCTGGTAACACCACATCAGCGTATTCAGCTGTTTCAGTCATAAAGAGTTCTTGTACCACTAAGAAATCTAGGTTTTCCAGCGCTTTACGAACGTGTGAAATATCAGGATCCGTCACAATTGGATCTTCCCCAAAAATGTACAGCCCTTTAATATCACCTTTGATTGCAGCTGGCAAAACTTGGGTTGAGGTTAACCCAACGTTGGGATTTAAGTCAGTTGCCCAAGCACGTTCAAATTTTTCAACCACACCAGGTTGGTTGATTTTTTGATAACCTGGGAAATCAAATGGAGAACAGCCCATATCACAGGCCCCTTGCACGTTATTTTGACCCCGTAATGGGTTGACTCCACAACCTGGCCGCCCTAATTTACCCACTAACATGGCTAAATTAGACATGCTCATGACGCCTTCAGTGCCCGTTGAGTGTTCCGTGACGCCTAAACAATAAATAATCGGTGCTTTGTCTGCTTTCGCATACAGTTCGGCGGCTTTGATCAAATCAGCTGGATCGATCTCACAAATTTTTGCAACCTTTTCAGGCGTATAATCTGCCACTAAGGCCTTCATTTCCTCGAAACCTTCAGTGCGTTTTGCAATAAAGGCATCATCGGCCCAACCATTTTCGATAATAATGTGCATTAAGCCATTGATCAAGGCAACGTTGGTCCCAGCTTTCGCTTGAACGTGTAATTCAGCGTGCCGTGCTAAATCGATTTTACGCGGGTCGATCACGACTAATTTAGTGCCATTTTGAACAGCCTGTCGAATTTGTGATCCGATCACGGGATGCGCTTCTGTGGTATTTGAGCCAATCAGTAAAATCGTATCCACATCTTGGGTAATATCAGCAATAGTGTTGGTCATGGCGCCACTGCCCAAAGTTTGTGCCAAGCCATGCACGGTTGCAGAATGACAGACCCGTGCACAATTATCCACATGATTGGTGCCAAACGCAGTCCGCATCATTTTTTGGAAAACGTAGTTATCTTCGTTGGTTGACCGTGAACACGAGAAGCCTGCCAAACTACTGCCACCATAAGTGGCTTTCAGCGCGCCAAAACGGCTGGCAATCAAGCTTAAAGCCTCATCCCAAGTGGCCTTTTCAAACTGACCGTTACGTTTGATCAATGGGGTGTCTAACCGATCACCAGATGCCACAAATTTGTAAGACGCAAATTTACCTTTCACACACAATAAATTGCGGTTTGCGGCGCCATTTGCTGGTTCTGCGCCTACGATCGTATTGTTCTTAACCAATAAATCAACTTGGCACCCCGTCCCGCAATGTGGACAAGTGGTCCGCACTTTGGTGGTCTCCCAAGTTCTAAAATGCCGTTGGTCTTTGGAAGACAAGGCCCCCGTTGGACAAACCGAAACACAGTTGCCGCAAGACTCGCACATGGATTCATCCCAGTCTTCCCCGTAACAAGGTAACATTTTAGTATCAAAACCCCGGTGGGAAATGCTAATAATGTCACGGCCTTGCCGCAATTGACAAACACGTGAACAACGCCGACACATAATACATTTTTCTGGATCATAATCGAAAAATGGGTTGGTGACATCTTGTTGGTTCGCAGGTTGCCGCCGACCATGCAGGCTGGTTTCCAGTAACCCATATTCTAAGCTATAATCTTGTAACTTACAGTCCCCGTTACTGGGACACTTAAAGCAATCCAATTTATGATTACTCAGCAATAGATCCAAAACAAAGCGCCGCGAATTACGAATCTTTTCGTTTTGTGTGTGAATTACCATCCCGTCTTTGGCATGCTCTGTACAAGCCGTGACCAAGCCGCCTTTACGGCCGCCTTCAACTTCCACCATGCACATCCGACATGAACCATCTGGCGCTAGTTCCTTCAAATAACACAAGGTCGGAATCTCAATGTTAGCCTTGGCAGCTGCTTTTAAAAGTGTTGTCCCTTTCGGCACCGTCACGCTTTGACCGTCAATGGTCAACGTGACAGTTGCAATTGCTGTTTCAGTTGCTGTCATTACCACATAACCTCCCTTTGTTCGGCAGTTTGCTGATTGATTGCCGCTGCAAATTCATCAGGAAAAAGCTTCAAACCACTTTCCATTGATGTTGTGACGGAACGCCCTAACCCACATGCGGATAGTTGTGTCACGTGCGTCATCATGCTTTTTAAAACTTCTAAATCGCCTGGTACAGCAATTTTTTGTTGGAATTTTTCTAATAATTCTTGGATCCGTAAGGTACCAATTCGGCAAGGGGTACATTTCCCACAAGATTCATGGGTAAAGAACTGCGACACACTGGTTAAGTAGTCCACAATACTGACACTATCATCTAACACCACCAATGCCCCTGAACCGATGGATAAGTCATAATCCCATAAGCCATCATAGGAATAGATACAATCTTTTAGTTGCGCAACGGCACCGATTGGACCAGATTGACCGCCAAAATGGATAAACTTCAAAGGTCGGCCTGTGCTACTGCCACCACCGTATTGGTCTGAATAAATCAGATCATATAAAGGGGTGCCGAGATTCACTTCATACAAGCCACGGTTTTTCACATGCCCTGTTAAGCAGATCAGTTTAGTGCCACCGCCATCTTTGGTTCCTAAGTTCAAAAAGGCGGCGCCACCTTCACGTACAATCACTGAAATATCAGCAAAAGATTCCACATTGTTCACCAAAGTAGGTTTGAGATACAAGCCCACTTCCGCTAAGTGTGGCGGCTTCACTCGTGGCCGACCTGTTTTGCCTTCAATTGAGTTTAATAAAGCTGAGCTTTCGCCGCAAACATAGGCCCCCGCACCTGAAATAATGCGAATATCGTAGTTAAAACCAGCAATCCCTAAAATGTTTTCACCTAAGAAATTAGCCTGACGGGCATGTGCTAAAGCCTGTGCAAATTGCCGGTGTAAACTCCGATATTCACCACGCATGTAAATATAACCTTGTCGAGCACCGAAAAGATAGCCGGCAATGGTCATCCCTTCGATGACAGCTAACGGATCGCTCATTAGCAATGCTTTATCCTTAAAGGTCCCTGGTTCGCCTTCGTCTGCATTACACACAATATATTTGGTGTCACCAGCAGACTGATATAAGCTACGCCACTTTTTACCGGCTGGGTAAGCGGCCCCACCGCGACCACGTAATAGGGCCGTATCTAATTCATCTAAAATCGCGGTTTTTTCCATGGTAACGGCTTTTTTCAAAGCATCGTAACCGGCTAATTCACAAAACGCAGCCACGTTTGTAGGGTCAGCTTTTAAGGCGTCAAAACGCGCGGTTAAAACAGGTTGTTCTCTTGTAATCATCTAAAACGCCTCCTACAATTCCGGGTAACGTCCTGCACGTAAATCGCTGATCAGTTGTGCAACATCATCAGCGGTTAAATTAGCAAACACGCGATCCTTGATTTTAATAAAAGGTGCCTGTGCACAAGCACCGACACAAGGAATACTGTGATACATGAACAAACCGTCATGGGTCATTTGCCCTTCCTGAATGTCCAAGATTTCTTCAAGCTCATGACTGACAATTTGCTCGCCTGAAAAATGACACGGTGCGCTATTACAGATTTTCATCACGTAACGCGCTTGTGGTGCTTCCTTTAAAATGGCATAAAAGCTCACCATTTCATAAATTCGTGTTTCGGTCACGCCTAAGTGCGCCGCCACCAGTTGGGCGGTTGCTTGATCAATATAGCCATCACTTGATGTAAATTGTAAGTCAATTAAGATATTTAATGCTTGTTCTGGATTCGCATGATATCGATTAATAATGGCGATTTTCTCGTCTGTTGTAATGTTTGCCATCGATATGACCCGTTCCAAAAACTCATTTTCCTAACAAAGGTTGATAACAGTCGTGGCCACGATCGTAATCCTTGGGTTTCACGGCATCAAATTCTGTGAGAATGGTTTGAGTTAATGGCCTTTCTGTTGAATTTCATTAAAGTTGATGTTGGTTTAACCAACGGATTGCAACCGCCAAGTCCCTGGTTGCTGAATTTGAATTTGGGCAACTTGTTGATCATCAGCGCTGGTGACCACCACATCGGCGGCAGCATACACAGCTGCTGCTGTAGGCTTAACGTTTTTATGATTGTTGATCATGACGAACAACCCTGGTTGTACCACTTGACGAATCGAATTGGATTCACAAATAATCACAGCATTCACCGGTACTTGCTGTAAAAAAGCTTGAAAGCCGGCTAATAAATGATCTTGGAAAACTTTTAATAAAAAGACCTTCTCACAGCCCGCTTTCAGTAACGCCATCGTGTCTTTTTTGCCACGGCGGTTACTTTCTTCGATCAATTCGAAACCACTACTGATACTGGTACAAATGCCACAACCGGTCCCACCGCGTTGACATTTGCCGCGGTCGCCTGTAATGGTAATAATTTTAACGGCTACCACTGGCCGCTGCTGGCCTAAGCGCTGAATAACAGACTTGGCAATCACGGTTTTACCACTGTTCCGTCCAGTTGAACCAATTTGTAACATTTGAGGCACTTGTAAAAGCTTATTCTTTTTCATTGATTATCATCCGTTCTGTTACCGGTTGTGTTTGCGTTACTGGTTTTTTGGCACCAGGAATGCTGACGTTCGCCACATAAACGGGCACTGCGAAAAATAACGCCCCACCAATTGCATTACCAATAAAAACCAGTAAAATATTTTCAAGTAATTGCCAAGTTGAAATCGTTGCACCAGCTAAAACACCTGCTGTGAGAATAAACGCATTGGCCACCACGTGCTGAAAACCACACAACACGAAAATCATAATTGGGAACCAAACGCCGACTAATTTTCCCATGAAATCGCGGCTCATGGCGCCTAAGAAAATCGCCATCCCAACTAATAAGTTACAACCGATGCCTGAAACGATCATTTGCAATGGGCTGTCGCCAACTTTTGCCAAGGCAACTGCCATGGTTTTAGCGGCAAAGTCGCCTTCTGTTAGGCCAACCACATGACCAAAGAGTACGCCAATCAAAGCGCCCCCGATACAGTTGGCAATTAAGATCAAACACCAATTTTTGATCATTTTTGCAAAATCCACTTGCTGTTCCAAACGTCCAAAAGTTAAAACCATCATATTACCAGTAACGAGTTCACCACCACAAAAGGTAATGGCTAATAAACCGATTGGAAAGACACAGGCGCCTAAAAAATTAGCTAAACTACTCCAAGCCTTTGGCACCACACCACTGACGCGAATAAACGCCAGATAACCGATTGCAATAAAAGCACCGGCTAAAATACCTAAACACAGTGCCTGACCTAAGCCAAATTGACACTTGGTTTTAGCCTTCTGCCCAAATTGTTTAATAACCTCGTTTGCTGAAAAATAATTCATCGAATCACCCTATCTTTTTTATTCGCCAACCAGGTAGTTCAGCTGGCGTATTGATATTGCGTAATTCGATGTTATTTGACTGGATCACTTTGACATCTAGTGCTTTAAAATGATAACGAATTTGTCCAATTCCTTGCTGTAATTGTGCTTTAAAAAGTGGCAGACAAGAGCGGTGGTAAAGCGCAAATAGCGTTTCAAGCCGGTCATGCTGCTGGTATAGGCCAACCTGTTGATTTGTCACAGCCGTTAATAAGGGCTGCATCAGCGTGTTGGAAATATGAGGAATGTCACAGGCCATTAAAAAAACGTATGGCGTGGTGACCTGTTCCAATGCCGTGACCAAACCGCCTAATGGGCCGCGATCACGCCATTGATCTTCGAAAATTGAGTAATCCTGAAATGCGGGTTGCGCGAGAAAAGGTTGCTTCTGATTCGTGACAAACACGACTTGTGGCAATAAGCGCCGGACAGCTGCAGCCGTTTGTGGCAATACATATTGATTGTCGCGCTTTAAAAAGGCTTTATTAAACCCCATGCGTGAGCTATGTCCACCGCATAAAATGACGCCTGTGACCTGCTGTACACTTACCATGCCAAATCCCTCCTTTTGCTTCCTGTGCTGTGAACCGATGAGCATATGACTAAATAATATTATTCACTAAAAATTATTTTTTTGCTTGTTTATATTATAGAGCGCTTACAGAAATAGTCAACCTAAATTTTGTGTGCTGTCCCTGATAAACGTGTAAAATAAGGGCTAAGACAAAAACGATTTCACTGCCTTCAGAAAGGAACTTGTTATGCTTACCCTGAAACACCTTAAAAAATATTACCAAGTCGGCGACACCGTTACCAAAGCCCTTGATGATGTTTCCGTTGCGTTTCGACCAAAAGAATTTGTTGCCATTTTAGGGCCTAGTGGTTCTGGTAAAACAACTTTACTGAACAATATTGGCGGCTTGGACATTTATGATTCAGGCGATTTGATCATTAAAGGCCGTTCAACCAAACATTTCTCGGCTTCCGATTGGGACGCCTATCGTAATAATTCAGTCGGCTTTATTTTTCAAAGTTACAATTTGATCGGTCACTTAGGGATTCTAGCCAATGTGGAAATGGGAATGACCTTAAGCGGCGTTTCCAATGACGAAAAGAAACAAAAAGCCATTGCCGCTTTAAAACGAGTTGGTCTTGGCGATCAGATCATGAAAAAACCGAATCAGCTTTCCGGCGGCCAAATGCAACGGGTGGCGATTGCCCGCGCCATTGCTAATGACCCTGAGATCTTGCTCTGTGATGAACCCACTGGTGCGCTTGATACCCATACCAGCGACCAAATCATGCAACTGATCCAAGAATTGTCACAAGAACGGCTTGTGATTATGGTGACCCATAATCCTGAGTTGGCCAAACAATACGCAACCCGGATCATCGAATTTGCAGATGGTCAGATCCAGCATGATTCCGATCCTTATCAAGACGACCAAACAGATACCGCTTTTCAATTGAAGAAAACCAAAATGACCTTTTGGACGGCTTTAAAATTATCCTTTACCAATATTCGCACGAAAAAAGCGCGAACGGCCTTAACCGCTTTTGCATCAAGTATTGGGATCATTGGAATCGCCGTGGTTTTAGCCTTATCAACTGGTTTTCAAAAACAGATCAACAAAACCCAGGCCAACACCATGGCACAATACCCGATCACGATTTCGCAAACGGCCACCTCACAAAGCGCCGCTGCAACGCGGACGAAAACAGTCCGGCACACCCAGCATGTGACGGCTGCTCTAAGCGAGGCGGATAAAGCGACTCACATCAATCAACTCACCACCAGCTATTTAAATTACGTGGCCAAATTAGACCCACATTTAAGTAAGCATATCACTTATACTTATAGCACCGGGATGAACTTACTGCGCCAGGTCAACGGCCAAGTCAAAACCGTTAAGTTTTCAAATACCAACGAAAAAAATGGCAACGCCGCCACCATGAGTGCTGCCATGAGCACGTCGGTGGGGGTTGGCGGTTCCGTTTATCCCAGTCAGCAAAGTGGTGGCCAAAGCTTTCTCAAAAAGCATTATAAAATCGTCGCTGGGAACTATCCAAAGACGGCCAACGATGTGGTGCTGATTGTTGACCGTGATCAAACGACGAATATTAATGCCTTAAAAAATCTAGGCTTGACGGTAAAAAATAACCAACAGCTTAAAGATACGCAACTTGTTGGCACAACGTTGAAATTGGTGCATAACAATGACTATTACCAAAAATTACCAACAGGCACTTACCTGCCTAAAACGGCTAACCAAGCGCTTTACAATAATGCCAACAATCAAACGTTAACGATCAGTGGTATTTTGCAGGTGCGGAATAAAGCTTCTGAAAATATTTTAGCCAACGGCATTGCTTATAGTGATCAGCTGACCCAAAACATTATTCAGGACAATCAAAATTCAGCTATTGCACAGGCTCAGAAAAAGAGTCAAACCAACGTCATGACAGGGCAAAAAGTGGATGCAACGACTCAGGCAAACCTGGTGAGTTATCTCGGTGGTTCTAAAACACCAGCCAGTATTTTGATCTATCCCAACAACTTCAAGAACAAAGATAAAGTACTTCATTATTTAGATCAATACAATCATGGCAAAACCAAAGCCAATCAAGTGATTTACACTGACCTAGCTGGTTCTGTTTCCAATTTAACGGGCGGGTTAATGGATGCGATCACCTATGTCTTGGTGGCATTTGCAGGTATTTCATTGGTTACAAGTATGATCATGATCAGTATTTTAACCTACACATCTGTGCTGGAGCGCACAAAAGAGATTGGTGTTTTAAAGGCACTTGGAGCACGTAAACGTGATATTACGCGAGTCTTTGATGCCGAAACCACAATTCTAGGGGTGGCTTCTGGCATCATTGGCGTTGTCATCGCTTGGTTAGCAACCTTCCCGATCAATACCATTTTACTTCATATGACTGATCTGCATCATGTTGCACAATTAAACCCAGTACATGCGCTGATTTTAATCATCATTAGTACTGTTTTAACCGTTTTAGGCGGACATATTCCAGCTCGAATGGCTGCTAAAAAAGACGCTGCAACGGCACTACGTTCTGAATAAACAAAAAATCAAGGTTTGCGCCTTGATTTTTATTTTGCACAAATGTGCAGATTCAACACAACTTCGTGAGTGTAACCCGTATCACCAGCCGTTTTTCTAAAATAGAACTGCCAAAGCGTAGGCAGCCACTTGAACAACCTGTTATGCTTAACTCATCAAAACACGAGGTGAACAACATGGAATTCTTACTAGATACGATTCATATTGATGATATTAAAAAATATAACGCCATGATCCCTTTGGCCGGTGTCACATCTAATCCTTCAATTGTGCATAAAGAAGGTCAGGTCGACTTCTTTAACCATTTACGTCAAATTCGTGAAATCATTGGCGCTGACAAAACGTTGCACGTGCAAGTCGTTGGTCAAACGACTGAAGCCATGTTAGCGGATGCCCACACTGTTTTAGAAAACGTCGACCATGATGTTTATATTAAGGTCCCCACCAATGAACCTGGCTTAGCAGCCATGAAGCAACTTAAGCAAGAAGGCGTGCATATTACGGCCACTGCCATTTATACTCAAATTCAAGGGTACTTAGCCATTGCTGCAGGTGCCGATTATTTAGCCCCTTACTTTAATCGCATGGTCAATGCTGATATTAACGCTGGCTTAGTGATCGCACAATTGGCTAAACAAATTGAACGTGAACATGCCAAAACCAAAATTTTAGCTGCTAGTTTCCATACCGTACAACAAGTGAATCAGGCTTTTGAAAATGGTGCCCAAGCGGCTACAATGGGCGTTGATATTTTAAAAACTGCCCTTGGCAATCCTGCCATTAGCGCTGCCGTGACTGGTTTCACATCGGATTGGGAAGATATTTACGGTCAAGGTACGACCATTACCGATTTCACAAAATAGGGCCCGTCACCTTAAAAGACCACTACTCGCATATTTTGACGTGAGTGGTGGCTTTTTAAGTTACTTTATTTTGATACATAAAAAAACAGACCCGTCAAAGACGAATCTGTCAATCGTTGCGTGGCAACTTCCTACCCTCGCAGGGGGTGCTCCCCCAACTACTCTCGGCGT
>NZ_AZDA01000115.1 GCF_001434575.1 Loigolactobacillus bifermentans DSM 20003 | reverse complement strand
TACTTCTGGCACGTCCACTTCAACCGTTGTCCCTACAGTCCCTGTTACGCCGGTCACTGTTTGGTCCCCTTTATTACTTGGAATCGTCACTGTAGCTGTAATCGTGTTTGGTGTATAGACCACGTTCACAGTTGTATCACCTGTTGGCACCGTCACCGCTGTTGTTTCTGCCGTGTAACCTGGTACTTCCGGATAAGTGTTACTGTCGATTGTTGTATC
>NZ_AZDA01000114.1 GCF_001434575.1 Loigolactobacillus bifermentans DSM 20003 | reverse complement strand
TTTGGGCATACCGGTTAAAAGATCGGACGACAGCGACTGTTAATGAAGCACTAACTAAGTTCCTAACCACTTTTAATGGTCCGGTGCACAGCTTTACTGTGGACCGTGGCACTGAGTTTAGTGGGCTAGTATCACTTGAATCACAATATGGTATTAAGACCTATTACTGCCATGCTTATACGCCAGCTGAACGTGGTAGTAATGAACGCTTTAATCGGAATTTACGTTATTTTTATCCTAAAGGGACTCGTTTTGAGCACATTAGTGCTCAAGATTTAACGACGACGTTACTCCAAATTAACCAG
>NZ_AZDA01000020.1 GCF_001434575.1 Loigolactobacillus bifermentans DSM 20003 | reverse complement strand
TTATTTTATCAATTAGCTAAAAGTATTTGGCTAACTTGATTATAAAACGCGCGATCCATATTTGGATTTCTCATAAGATATAATAGATCATCTTTTTCCATCGCAGTAGAAAGCGCAATTCCTTGTCCTTCATTCATAACCACAATGTCATCTAGAGAATCCTTAGACAAGAAATTAGTATTATGGGTAGAATACATAAGTTGAACATTCTTTGCAGCTTTTGAAGTAGCGTCTAAGAATCCCATCAACAGTTTTTGATTTTCATTACTTAAATGTGCTTCCGGTTCTTCCACTGTCAATGCTGCAAAGGGTGTTTCATCGTCATTCTCCAGAGCGTTAATCATTGCCATCAAATAAACCAAATTTCGGTATCCAAGCCCCTGTTGAGACAAGGGTTCCTGAGCGTATCCAAGCTGAATACTGTTCAGTAATCTGTTCATAGGGGGCATGTTTGGTAAAATTGAAATTTCGCCAAGAAATTGATCCGCATTTTCATACTTAATTGAATATTTTGGCCAATTAAAGACTTCCTCCATTTTTGCTGAGCCTTTTACTTGTTCGAAAAATTGATGATAACCGTCTTCGATTTTAAGTTTACTTTCATCGTTAATATTGCGATTCAGCAATTCTACAATTGCGGCAGATCCAACTGTTTTCCGAGTACTTGAGAATCCATCACGCTCTGCAATAAGCGCATATGATTTCATGTTTTTCAACAGATCATATGTGACTGGTTCACCTTTACCTGGCACCCGAATACTACTCTTAAATAAACTAGCTGGAAGTAAATTAATTTGATATTGCATTACATCAAATTCTTGGTTGGGACTAGCCACCATTAATTCCTTGAAACGCTCAATTAACTTGTTCAAATCCTGAATTTGATAACGGAATTCTAACTCATATGTAAGCTCTTCATTTTCTCCTTTAGTACACAACTTTTCAAAATAAAACATCGAGTTTCTGTCTACTTCAAATTGAAGGCGAATGATAATTTTAGGAATTATTAACTCAAATTTTTTTAATAGTTCCGGAAGCACATCTTGATCAACTAAATCCTTGATATGCTCTTTCAAAAAGGCAAAGTACTCCTCCTTGTCCAGATCATTAAGATCTCGCGGAGACATTGATCGGACATAAGGGCCCTCATCGCCTGTTGACATTGGATATGTAATCGCTTTGAGGACATTTGATTTTCCACTATTATTCTCGCCAATAAGGACTAGCCTTTCAGAAACAGAAAAATCAGTTTCTCTTAGGTTCCGATATCCTTTTACCCAAACATGTTTTACCCTCATTTTTAAGCCCCTCCATTGCCTTTAATCCCATTATCCACCTAGTTGTACAAATAAAAAAGTCAAAAAATGACAATTTGTATCTTCTATATCGCTCGAAAGTTCCGTTCGATCAACATTCTGAGTTCGATTTACATTTCCCTTTTATTCCCAATCAATAAATAGTAGATGGTAAAAGGCACATGGGCATAAAAATTTGAAAATGTGATACTTAGACGTTGAACGCTTTAATGTCGTTTTGAATCAAAGCCAAGTTGTGAGACCTGTAAGAAAATTAAAAAAGTTGGAGTTACCCTCAAATAGTTTTATTATGAGTAGTGTTGGAACAATAGATATAGTATCTAGTATTCCTAACAATATTGATAAAGTTGTGTTTAATCAAGCGTTAATCAGATTTAGAATAAATAATTGAATAACGGATTCCGAATGTTCTCTTCAATTTACAATAGATGATTTTCTGAAAAACTAGTACTAATCCCGGATCAGTCATCACTAATTTAGTTCCAATATTAGAAATTAAAAATTGAATATACTAGTCCCTCCAATAAACAAACAGTTTACAATAGGATTATTCTTTAAGCAACTCGACGACACTATTACCCTTCATCAGCGTAAGTTAGCTAAGCTTAAGAAACTTAAACAGGGCTATTTGCAGAAATTGTTCCCCAAAAATGGTAGCAAGTTCCCACAATTAAGATTTGCAGGGTTTGCTGACGCTTGGGAACAGCGTAAGTTATCAAATGTTGCCAAATACAAAACGGAAAGGCCCATGAAAAAGCTATAGATCCTCAGGGAAAATATATTGTCGTGAACTCAAAATTTGTCTCAACACAAGATGAGATAAAAAAATATTCTAATATGAATATTTCCCCATTGCAAAAAGGTGACATTGCATTTGTCTTAAGTGGTGTTCCGAATGGAAAAGCTATTTCGCGCGCATTTTATGTTTATAGGAACAATATGTACACCTTAAATCAACGGATAGCTGCCTTTACAACTAAAGCTGATATTGATTCAAAGTTTTTGTATTATGTTGTAAATCGCAATCCGTATTTTTTGAGGTTTGATGATGGTGTTGGACAAACAAATCTTTCAAAGTCAGATGTTTTGAACTTTGAAGGATATTATCCCACATACAGAGAACAACCTAACATTTCACTCTTGCTTTGGAGAATCGACATGTCTATCGCTACCAATCAGCGTAAGCTTGAAAAACTCCAGGAACTAAAAAAAGGGTATCTACAAAAGATGTTTTGCTGATTCTTAATTTGATCAAATTTAGGATCCTATGAAACCCCATGACTTAATTTTTATTGTGTTTGGTCAATTCTTAATTCACTTGTATAATGGATTACGCAGGAAGTTTTAAGGGCGGTGGCTGTCTTTTCCCTTGCGAGGTGAGGCCCATGGGAACATGGAATAATCTTCAGGAAGGTTTCACAGTCAATGAGCGTCTTCCAGACACTCTCGTTGATGTTGCTGTTTGGCACGTTTTTAATCGCGCTACTCAGCTATATCGACAAGCACCACAAATAAAAAAGCCGCCCTGCGTAACTTTGGTAGGTTACAGGGTAGCTTAATGCTGTCTTATTAACTTCGCCACCGCCTTTGAAGCGGCTTGCATGGGAAGTCCTGTCTTCAGCAGGGCTTCCTTTTTCTATTACATTATAGCATGCCCTTTAAAAACTGGCTAACGTTTTAAACTTTGATCAAGTTTGGATTCGGGTTGTTTGATTTCCGGATTCTGTTCAGCAAATGCTTTCAGTTGTTTTTGAGTTCGATCACTAATTTCTTGGTGCACATCGTTTAACTGGTTTTTAAATTGCGCTTTCTGTTGTGGACTAGTTGCCTGTTGGATTTGTTGTTGCAAGCTTTGATAGGACTTATTCAGTGACTGGGCTGCTAGCATTTTTAAATCGTGCTCAGGTCCTTCTTGTGCTTCTTGCAAGCCTAATTGTTTGGTTAAGCCATCGCTAAGCTCAATCACTTTGTTGCTAACTTGCTGGATTTCACTTAAAGCACTATGGATCACGGCTTTATCTTTAGCCCAGGTGGCCACATAACCGAGTGAATAGTTACTGGTATCAACGCCAATATTTTGCATGGCAACATATGCTACCGCTTCGGCCTGGGTTTCCTGATAGGCTCGTGGCCGATCTTTAAAGGCTGATTTTAAGCCGTGTAGCTGGCTATGCGCATATTCGTGGTATAACGTCTTTAGTTTCAAAGCATTGTCGGGCTCATCGCCACCAATGACGATTTCATTAGTGCTGGGTTGAAAATACCCCTTAGCCCCATTTAGCGTCGCTAAAGGCACTTCACTGACTTTAAGGTCGGTTTGCTGGTTTAAATAATCTTTGAACGCGTTATATAAGCTTGTCACATTCTGATGATCGGCCAAATTTTCTTTGACAAAGTCTTTAGCACTTAACACTGGTTCACCGCTAGTTTGTGCCACATCAAAGACGGGTAGATAGCGATAACCGACAATGGCGCGCTCATCGGTGGTATCAAGATGCTTCTGCTCGGCTGGTGTTAGCTTCTTAATGATCGGAGCCGCAATCCGAATCGCTTTTGCGCCCCGGTTGACGGTGCGGTTAAAAGCCTTCTGCCATTGCTTAAAACCGGCGACTTGAGTGGCTTGAGGATTTTGCGCATAAATTAAATCAATGTTTCTGGCGCTATAACGATGAAATTTAGCCAGGGTATTGAGATACTTTTTAAATTGGTCACTATCAGTTAATTTTAGGATTTGCTGTTCAGCCTGGGCGACTAATTGTGCTTTCCAAGCCTTAACATCTGCTTTGTTTGGCATGAGTTACCCCTCCTCATCTTCAAAAATATCATTCAATGTCGGCAATGATCTTATTTGAATCGAGGTCGTACCATAAAGGGCAACGTAGCCATCGGCTAATTTTTGCCAGGCCACTTGATAATAAGCCCCATTTCCAGTAATTTCTTTTAAATACTTATAGACTCCTTTAGTCTGCAAAACGGGTAATTCACTGGCTAAAACTGCTAATTCGTTGTTCATTTTATGATCTCCTTTGCTTTGCTAATCTCACCCGTTGTTTAGGTTTACTTTTAGGGTTGTCAAAGTGAACCTAAATGACGGGTTCACCAACCGGAACGTAGTGTAGGGCGGTAGGCAGGTTCTAATCAAAATCAAAACTTAATTTATGGCCGTCAAGTTTTAGCTTGGCGTCAAACGACTTCCCTTTTTTGCTCTTGAAACCCTTTAATTTGCTGGTTTCACCCTTGGTAACTAACGCTTTAATTGCGGTCTTCCCGAGCGTCTTGCTACTCCATTTCTTAGGTAAGGTAAAATCTTCACCTTGCTTGGGCTTCACAATGTAAAACTTCTGTTTATTTAAAACGGTCGCTTGCGGTGTTTCTAAGAATACTTCGGCGGCTTTTTGCGCTTGCTGTTGGTGATCGATTTGTTGCTTAATGGCTGCACTGCCAGTCAATTGCGTGGGAACATCAGCAATCAACTTTGCCACGAACTTTTTGATTTGGTTCAAAAAGTTATCTGGGGTACGTTCTTCGGTACTGATTTGTTGTAACGCTTGCTCCCATTTCGCTGTCATCTCTGGGCTAGTTAGCAAGGGTTCGAGTTCGACCGCTTTACATAAAGTAATCCCTGCTTCACTGACGTGTAACTTGTTCTTTTCAGTGACGAGATAGCCGCGCTTCTTTAACACTTCCAGCACATTTGCCCGGGTTGCACTTGTCCCAATACCTTGCACGTCTTTGAGAATTGCTTGGGCTTCTTCATCATCAAGCGTTTTACCGGCGGTTTTCATTGCCGTAATCAGGGTACCTTCGGTAAAGGGTACCGGTGGTGTCGTTTCTTTTTGCGGCGTTTGCAGGTTTGCTTGGACTTGATCGCCTTGGTGAACGAGCGGTAAAGTTGCTGCTGCTTGCTGGTCGGCTGTGTGATCATCAAATAATGCTTGCCAACCTTGCTTCGTTGGGACCTTACCCGTTGCTTTAAAATTGGCGCCACCAACTTGGGTGATAATGGTGGTTTCCTCGTACTCATACGGATCAGCAAACATCGCTAACGTCGTTCTTAAAACCAAGTCATAGACCTGTTGCTGTAATTTAGGTAAGGCCGCTAATTGATTTTTCGTCGGCACAACTTTAGTCATGATAATAGCGTAGTGTTCTTCAACCTTTTTCCCATTGACGTAACGTTTATTCGGGGTGGTATTGGTTAAAGCGACTTGCTTAGAGACTAACCCCAGATACTTCGTCAGATTAGCCACTAAATACTCAAATTCTTCATCAGTGATATAAGCACAATCGGTTCGGGGATAGCTAAGGAACTTGGCTTCGTACAAACTCTGAATGGCCGCTAAGGTTTGGCTGGCACTGGCATGATACCGTTTATTCATCGCACTTTGCAGACTGGATAGCGAGAATAGTTGGGGACTAGCACGCTTTTTACCTTGTTTTTGGACGTTCTTGATTAAACCGTCCTGTGAGCCTTTCTGAACGTGTTTAGCTTGCATGAATGTCATTAGCCCTACTTCGTCTTTAAACCGCTGATAGGGGTCTAATTTCGCGGCGAATTTTTGCTGATTGGCTAAAATTTCCGCATTTAGTTCAAAATAGGGTTCCGGCTTAAAGTTTTTGATTGCCTGGTCTCTTCGATAAACCATATACAAGGTTGGCGTCTGCACGCGACCAATTGAGTACACCCCGCGCACCCCTTTTTGTCTTAACAACAAAGTATATAAAGGACTGCCATTCATACCAATTAACCAGTCACTAATTTGACGGGTTTGGGCTTCTTTATAAGCCAAATAGTCTTTGTGCCAATCACCAAGATTTTTAAAGCCGGTAATAATCGCGTCTTTTTCTAGGCTATTCAACCAAAGGCGCTTAATCGTTTTCGACTTAACATCAATATGCGCTTGGTTCATGATCGACCACGCGATATTTGACCCTTCTCGACCACTATCGGTGGCCACAATAATGGTATCGGCTTTCGTTAACAGGTCTTTAACGACCTTGAATTGGGCTTTTTTACTAGCTGACACTTCAAACTTGTATTTATCGGGGAAAATCGGTAAATTAGATAAGGCCCATTGCTGGTATTTCTGATCATATTTATCCGGTGTGGCTAGTTCAACTAAATGTCCGAGACCATACGTGACAAGCGTATTATCGGGCAAAACAGGGTCACTAACCGTATAGTAACCCTGTTTTTTTGTGCTCTTTTGAAAGGCTTGGACGTATGAACGGGCTTGACTGGGTTTTTCAGCTAAGATAACAGTGGTCATGTTCGTTCACTCCTTATGATTCAATTTTTGATCTAATTCTGTTTTGCCTTGTTCAGCCGCTTTTAACCAGGTTTAACGGTGCATTTTTTATTCCGATTACAAGTGCATGCCCCCATCTTCATGCCGATTTCGAGTTTGGTGTTGCCGTTGCTTTTTCGCCATTTCCCACTCAGTCTCTTTTAAACCTTGCGCCTGTCTTTGTCGTTGGTAATCTTCATCACGAGCATATAGAACAGTCATGATCGCGTCACTAAAGGCCGTCTTTAAGTAGTAGTTTGGACTAACTGGCTTATAATTTAACGGTTGATAATGTGCCAGCTGGGATTTTCGATATTGATCGTCCTTAGCTTGTTGCTCTTTTAACTGTTTTTGGATTTTCTCAATCTGACTGTTCTTAATCGTTGGATCGACTTTACATTCACCCAAAAAGAGTTGTTTAGTGCCGTCATGCTTTAAAACCCGTTGTAAGTGATGATTCTCTAACTGATCTAAGCTAAGCTGTCCCGATAAATAAGCTAACCCTAATTGATGTTCTTGGGTACTGAAAACCCTCGGTGGGTTTTCTTGCCATTGTGCCATTGTTTCGACTTTTAATGGCTTTAAAGTTGGATCATAGTACATCACGGCTGTATAGGCCTGTTCTTGTCTAACTAGTGAAAGATCATCTAAATCACCATTAGGAAAGGCTCTTTTCAATACTTCATGGTATTGCGTTTGAATGACTTGCTTAACTGCTATGATTGTCCGTAGGTCTTTGACTGCTCTCGTAATCGTTTGCTGTTCTGCTGGTGAATACTTTTCTAGTAGTCCTTTATCGACGTGTTCTAGGCTTTCTAAGCTATCAGAGTGGATCATTAGCGTATATTTCAGATCAATTTTGGCCTCTTTTTCTTGTTGCATTAATAACTTAAAACCAACGTATGGCCGCTTGGTAAAGGTCAATAATTGCTGGGTCAATAAATCATCACGAATATTCATTAAACGTTCGTTTAATTCACTGCCTTTG
>NZ_AZDA01000113.1 GCF_001434575.1 Loigolactobacillus bifermentans DSM 20003 | reverse complement strand
GGCATAGGACAAAAAAGTCTCTATTTAAATTGTCTATTTTATTGACAGGGGACCATCTCATTACTTCTTAGGACGTTAAAGTAGCGTCTCAAGGCTTTAGTCATTAGCGGTTTAAGTTCTTCATCATCAAGTGGGATTATGACGCCAATATCTTTGTGATATTTCTCAACTCGGTACTTAGCATTTAAGATATGCCAATGAAGCGCCGCATTTGTTGTGGGGTACGGCACCAAAAACTAAGCAGTATTCATCATGTTACAGCACCCAAGTAAAA
>NZ_AZDA01000112.1 GCF_001434575.1 Loigolactobacillus bifermentans DSM 20003 | reverse complement strand
AATTATACTAAATCAGAGTCTCTATTTAACTTGTACACTTTTTATTCTAGGCCCAATACCCCCTCTTGTGATTAACTTCACCATACAGGGTTTTAATGAAAAGGTCTACTGTTCTGCTATTTTATTTTTTGAGCGTCATTCATATCTACATTTTTAAACTGATCTCTATGAATGACATGTTTCGACTTAGTTCGATGTTATGCTATATTTTTGTTAACAGCTATCAGCTCCTGTATAAAAGTAATCAAAAAGAACAGTGACACACCTAGGCGCCCAAGGTTGTCGTTGTTTGTGAGATTAGCTTAACAGAAAAAATTTAAAAATGTCAGCACAAATTTTTAAAGCATTACCCTAACAGTCGCTTAAAGGTACTTTGAACCCGCCAGTTCAAGGCGTTCGTCATGAATACAGTTAGGCGGTGTGTAATTGTCAGCACAACGCTTATGAATCATCAAGCGCGCTTAACCTGAATTATGCATATCTTTTCCTAAACCTTAACGAGAATGCTGCTACACCA
>NZ_AZDA01000019.1 GCF_001434575.1 Loigolactobacillus bifermentans DSM 20003 | reverse complement strand
TAGAAAAAAGGCCTCCAGTGTTAAACCGGGAGCCTTTTTTAGTATACCAATTTCTAATTCACATAAGGCGGCCTTATCCCAAGTAACCACCATTCACCCCGATACTTCCACATTCCGTTATTTTTCGATTGTGAACTTGTCCAAAAAAGAAGTGGTATAGGTCACAGATTGGCCTTAATTGGGGAAAATTAGTTTGTGAAATTCACTGGGATTACTCCTAGACCATTCCCTTAAATTCAACTGTCTCATTCTTTGTATTAACCAAA
>NZ_AZDA01000111.1:11974-12555 GCF_001434575.1 Loigolactobacillus bifermentans DSM 20003 | reverse complement strand
TAACTTCTTCATTGGGTTCGTCTTTTGACGTAACGTCATTGCGAAAGCCCAGTTCATGTTTTGTTCTTTTTGGCCAGCGTAGTCAACCATCTTCAAAGCTTTTGTTGGTGCTGGGCAGGCTTCGTAGCACAAGCCACAACCAGTACAATCTTCAACAGAAACTTGGATCCGGTACTTCAAGCCATCGGCACCCTTCATATCACGGACAATGTAGCCTTCTGGTGCTTCTGCCATTTCGTCTTCATCAGCTAAGAATGGACGGATTGCAGCATGTGGGCAGACGTAAGCACATTGGTTACATTCTGTACAATTTTCAGGGATCCATTGTGGTACTTCAAGGGCAATCCCACGTTTTTCATAGGCAGCTGTCCCTGAAGGCATTTGACCAGCTAACATACCGTTATCGATCAAGTCCTTAACAGATAACTTGTCACCTTCTTGGCGTGTGATTGGTTCCAAGATGTTCTTGATGTAACCAGGTTCGTCCTTGGCAGCTGGTGCTTCAGGAGCGACTTCAATCGTTGCCCAATCAGCTGGCACGTCAACTTCTTTAATGCCATCAAATGTTTCGTCAATGGCAC
>NZ_AZDA01000111.1:0-11892 GCF_001434575.1 Loigolactobacillus bifermentans DSM 20003 | reverse complement strand
ATGTCAACTTCTTCTTTCAATAATGGTACGAAGTCTTTACGATCCATAATATCCGTTACTTCGAAGAAGGCAGTGGACATAACGGTATTGATTCGACGGCCTAAACCATTACGTTGTGAAATTGCTAAGGCATCAATGATGTAGAACTTGATGTTATGTTCGCCAATGTAACGTTTCAAGTTTGAAGGTAATAATTGCTTGGTCTTTTCAACATCCCAATAAGTGTTCAGTAAGAAAGTCCCACCATCACGTAAACCATCAATTAAGTTATAACGATGGATATAAGCTGGGTTGTGGCAACCAACGAAGTTTGGACGTTCAACAAAGTAAGTTGAATCAATTGGTTGATGACCGAAACGTAAATGAGAGATCGTCAAACCACTAGACTTCTTGGAATCATAAGCAAAGTATGCTTGTGCATATTGGCCAGTATGGTCACCAATAATCTTGATTGCTTGTTTGTTAGCACCGACAGTACCATCTGAACCGAAGCCCCAGAACTTAGCTTGGAAAATATCACTAGGTGTTAAATCAAGTACTTCACGTTTTGGTAATGACATGTGTGTCACATCATCCACGATACCGATTGTGAAGCGTTGCTTCATATCAGCAGCTGGTTTTTGTAATTCATCAAATACTGAAACGATTTGATCAGGTGTGACGTTCTTAGAACCAATCCCGTAACGACCGCCAATAACGGTTGGTTGATTTTCATGGCGATAAAGCACACTTTGAACATCCAACAATAATGGTTCGCCATCTGAACCAGGTTCCTTAGTCCGATCAAGCACAGCAACGTCTTGAACAGTCTTAGGCAACTTAGCTAATAAGTCTTCAGCTGGGAATGGACGATACAAGTGAATGGCGATAAAGCCGACTTTACGACCTTGTTCGTTTAAGTAATCAACGGCCTGACGTGCAGTTGGTGCCACAGAACCCATTGCAATGATGACTTCTGTTGCTTCTGGATCACCATAGTAGTTGGTTAAGTCGTAGTCTGTCCCACGTAATTCGTTGATCTTGCCCATATACTTTTTAACAATGGCAGGCATTGCATCATAGTATTTATTGACAGTTTCACGAGATTGGAAGTAAATATCTGGGTTTTGTGCTGAGCCAGAAACATATGGATGGTTAGGGTTCATGGCGCGATCACGGAAGTTTTGCAAAGCTTCTTGGTTGATCATACCCTTCAAATCATCATAATCAATAACTTCGATCCGTTGTAATTCATGACTTGTCCGGAAACCATCAAAGAAGTTTACAAATGGTAAGCTGCCTTCGATACTGGCTAAATGTGCAACACCAGAAAGATCCATGACTTCTTGGACTGTGCTTTCGCCTAACATACAGAAACCAGTTGAGCGCGCAGCCATAATATCACTGTGATCACCAAAAATGCTCAAGGCGTTTGTTGCAACGGCACGTGCAGCAACGTGGAATACTGTTGGTAACAATTCACCAGCAATTTTGAACATATTAGGGATCATCAATAACAGACCCTGTGAAGCTGTATAAGTTGAAGTTAATGCACCAGTTTTTAATGAACCATGGACAGTACCTGAAGCACCGGCTTCTGACTGCATTTCGATGACCTTAACAGGTTCACCCCAAATGTTCTTTTTACCTGCAACAGCCCAAGCATCAACGACTTCAGCCATTGTTGAACTTGGTGTGATTGGGTAAATAGCTGCAACATCCGTGAAAGCGTATGAGACATACGCTGCGGCTGTGTTACCATCCATTGTCTTTGTTTTACTCATTTTTTCTACACGTCCTTATTTTAGAAACATAAACTCATGTATCCGCTTTAATTATTAGGCAAAAAAATTAAAGTCTTCGTTATTTGACTAATTCGTCCACGAATTTTTGAAGATTTTCAACGTCTTCATCTTCGGCATCGTTATTGATTTTAACAGTTGCGCTGCCTTTTTTAGCACCAGTGGCTTCAAATGCTTCTTCAAACAAATCAGCTGCTGTACAGAAAGTATCTGGGTACAATTCATCGTCCCCACTACCAACAACGCCGTAAGTCTTGCCTGCTAAATCGACGTCTGCTAAATCATCATGGAAGTCTTCGATTTCATCTGGTAATTCGCCATCACCATATGTGTAGGTTGCAACGACACAAATGTCAGCGTCTTCAAAATCAGACGCATCAGCATCGTCAGCTTCAACGCGGTCTACGTCAACCCCGGCAGCTTTTAGTTTTTCTTCAAGAATTTCAGAGATCTCTTCAGTGTTACCAGTCATACTTGCATAAACAATCTTGGCTAATGTCATTTTGAAACACCCTTCCTCGAAACAAAAATTATACTTTTAAACAACCTGCGTTATTTATATAACATGATTAATATAACACACATTGGATAATTCACAATATTTTTCAGAGGGTAAAATTATTTTTAGGTGAAATCCCCGAAAAAAAAGAAGTTGTGACATTTAGTCACAACTTCTCAATATTTAGCGTTATAATAATCCTTTATGTCGTCCAATCATGAACACTGCATCCAGTGCACCGCCACCAATGGCACGTGCTTTATCTGAGATGTGATCGCATGCCACGTCTGTCCTTGGGTCAACGTCAGCAATTTTCAAACCTTCATTCACCCAAGTCCCTTCTGCAATTAACCCGCGTAACGTGCCACTCAATGGTGACCGTACCGGCGTCACACCAATATAGAACAACACTTCATCTTTCTGAACAATATCTCCAATATCATGCTTGAATTTCACCAAACCTGCAGCTGGTGCGTGAATAACACGTTCGTTACTTTTACCAGCAATCACACCTGGAATCCCAGTGTTTGGTAAGGGTGCTCCATTTTGAATGACCATCCCTAGCTGATGACCGCGCATGGTTTCAACAACTGCATCGACATCTTCCGGTGCCTTAAACCCAGGTCCTAATGCAATTGTTATTGGCGCCATATTACGATGTGTTCCTAGGTTGCGCTTTGCTAAAATACCATCAATCACAATCGTTGGTCGCAGTTTGTGAATCAGTTCACCTTCAGCATCAACAACAATCGGAATCTGCTGCTGCCGCCAAACCTGCTCAAGTCCTGCTGCAGTTGTACAAACACCCGTTAAGTCTTCAACCACTGCTTGGCCATCTGTGACAGCACTGCCTAATGAGACTTGACGCCGAATCATCAGTGGATGTGCCGTTTCTAACATAATAACTTTGAAACCTGCATGAAATAATTTTTGTGCCACACCTGTTGCTAAATCCCCGCCACCACGAATGATAGCAATCGTATCAGTTATCTTTTGCTGTTCCATATTACTCGTCCCCAATGTTGTTTGACATCTGAAATGATAATCTTATCCAACGTTGCGCAAAACGCCGTAGATAAGTGCTGGCTTAAAACTTCAGCTAGTTTAATTTTATTAAAGTCATCAACTTGATTCAAGACTAAGATTTTAGGGCCGGATATGTGTCCAAACATCCCTTGCGGATGTTCGATAACTTGAGCCAAAAGTTGTGGTGTGACCAGTTGGCCTGCTCTAAAAGGACCATATTTCAGAAACAAAGGTAAGCGATGCACAAGGTCACTGGATAAACATCGCCCGCAAGCACTGATTGGAATGACACCAATCGTCAGCGATGTTTTCTTGAAAATAACGGGCTCAAAGTCAGCCCAAGCTTTTAATAAACGCTCATGAGCACCATCCGCCTCAATCAACACTTTATCAAAATCATTTAATTTTTGTTCTAATATCTGTAAATCACCTGGCAATAGCTTCTCACCCATTGCCGTCATTTGGCGTTGCCCATAGAGATAGATACCTGCTGTCAGTGGTGGTTTGAGCGTATTTGGTTGCCAAATGCAATCATATGCAGCCTGTTGTGGGTAATACATCTTAGTCGTCGTTGTGATAAGCGTTCGCTGCGTCGCATAATGCTGCGCCAATGTATTCAACAATGTGGTTTTACCACCACTTCCGATAATCGATACAACACAGTGTTGCGGTAATTGAAAACAAGCCATGAGATCCATGATTATTTCAACCTCTGCTTTGCAAGAAACTGCTGATATTGAACCACTGTATCAATATCCTTAAAACAAGCTGCCTGAGACACGATTGGAACACATGCTGCTGGATACTGATCACGAATCACACGACCGCCGTGATCTCCTGTCAAATTTAAGAGTTGTTGCCGAAATAAACGACCAAATAAAATTGGATTAACTGGTTTATCTAATACAACCGGATAAACGATGCGATTGATAGCAGCCTTGATCAGTAATGGCTTTAAACACTGAACTGTTAAAGCTGGCTGATCAATAGGAAGAAACAAGTAAACATCACTTGATGCGGCCTCGGTTCCCAAAACCACTGAATGTGCTTGGCCTTGTTCTGGTGTGTGATTGATCACCACTTGAAATTCAGGCGGAATCGCCGCCTGTGCAGCATCTGCAGCATTAATCACAATGATTCGTTGATCACAATCCAATGCTGAAACAAGTTGTAATGTATGCCTTAAAAAATTAGATGTACCAAGTGGTAAAAACAATTTATTTTGTGATCCCATGCGACGCGAAAAACCACTCGCCAAAATAATTACTGAAAGTTTCACACGCTATGTCCTCCGCAACTGTCACTGCATGAATCAATTACCGCTTCTTTTTAGCGTATGGTGTGTTTTCCAATGGTAAGCTTGGCCGTAATTCACCATCTAATGCATAGTAGGCACCTGCAATCGCTGGTGCTGCTAAAACAGTAGCAAGCTCCCCAACACCTTTGATACCATAAGCCAAGCCTTCATGAATATGGCTGCTCTTAACAAATTGGGTTTCAATTGGCGGTACTTTGGAGGCGTCTAATAAACCTAAGGTTGAATACTTTGCTTTAACGTAACCTTGATCTAAATCAAAGTGCTCTGTTAAGGCATAGCCCATTCCCATAACGATGCCACCTTCAATTTGACCTTCAGCAGCTGGTGGATTAATAACTTGACCAATATCATATGCAGCGACAAATTTTTCAATCTTTTGTTTATCATCTAATGTTACCACTTCAGCCGCATAACCGTAACCCACGTGACTAACTGGATTCTGTTTATCAGAATCAATTGGATCTGTCTTAGGATTGAATTCACCATAATATTCCTTGCCTTCTAAATCAGCAATTGAATGGCCCATGTCTAAATCTTCACGTAATTGTTGGCCAGCACGACGAATGGCCTCCCCTGTTACTAAGGATTGCCGTGATGCCGTCGTTGTTCCAGCATCTGGTGTGCGTGTTGTATCTGGATCTTCAACCATAATCAAATCTGGTGACAAATCAATTGCTTCACAAAGAATTTGGGTTGCTGCCGTTGCAAAACCTTGACCAATACAAGCAGCACTAGACCGAATATGAACCTTACCTGATTCAATTGAAACGATACAACGCCCATAATCGTCAAGTCCGACACCGATCCCGCTATTCTTGAAGAAACAAGTCACACCAGCAACCGGTGCAGCTTCATATGCGGCTTTAACTGCTAACAAACTTTCCTTCAATGCAGCATTACTAGCAACCAATTGGCCGTTTGGCAAAACATCTCCTGGTTCAACCGCATTTTGGTAGCGAATTTGCCATGGTGTAATGCCAACTTTTTTAGCCAAAACGTTAATGCTACTTTCAATCGCAAACGCGGTTTGACAAACACCAAAACCACGGAATGCACCTGATGGTGGATTGTTCGTATAAACAGCAGTCCCTTCAATATCAATATCTTGATATTTGTAAGGGCCGGCTGCATGGGTACAAGCACGTTGCAACACTGGGCCCCCTAAGGAAGCATATGCACCGGTGTCAGCGTAAATCACAGCTTTCATTGCTGTCAGATTACCATCAGCATCACAGCCAGTTGTAAAGTCCATTTCCATCCCATGGCGCTTAGGATGGACCATCAAGCTTTCTTGACGAGTGAATAAAACTTTAACTGGTTTTTGCAAGCAATAAGCTGCTAAAGAAGCGTGGTGTTGCACACTCATATCTTCTTTACCGCCAAACCCACCACCAACAAGCATTGAATGAACGTGTACTTTTTCTTTCTCAAGGCCTAACATGCGCGCAACTTCACGTTGTTCATCATAAATTCCTTGACCACCAGAATAAAGTAAAACACCATCATCTTCTGGCATTGCAATTGCACATTCTGGTTCCATAAAAGCGTGTTCATTTATTGGCACAGTGTAATGTTGCGTCACAACATATTTAGATGCTGCTAATTTTTCATCAGCATGCCCACGGATCAAATGCTCATGGGATAACACATTACCTTTAGGATGAATATTTTCGGCATCATCGGCTAAAGCCTCTTCACAAGAAATCATTGGCTTTAATGCTTCATATTCAATCTTCACTAAGTCTTTTAAGCCATCTAGTGCTTCCTTATCCTTTGAAACCACTAACGCGACCGCATCGCCTACATAACGGGTTGTTTCACCAACTGGAATCATTACGTCCCAATCTGAAATAAATTCCAAGTGACCGATTTTGTTGTTACCAGGAACATCTTCAGACGTTAAGACAGCAACACAATTCTCATCCGCTAAAGCCGCGCTTTTATCAATGCTTAAGACTTTTGCACGTGGATAAGCACTCCGAATTGCTGAAGCATACAGCATACCAGGTACAGTCATATCATCAGTATATTTGCCAGTTCCTAATGTCTTTTCAGCGGCATCAACCCGTTTCATGCTTTCGCCTAAATGACCATCCTCTTTTTCAGCTGGAATTGGTGTGTCTTCACGCAACATCTTGGCAGCGAGTTGAATCCCTTCAATAATCTTAACGTAACCTGTACAACGACAAATATTACTACGAATCCCTTTGCGAATATCCTTTTCATCGGGTTCTGGCTTCTTGCCTAATAAACCAACGGCAGAAATCACCATACCTGGAATACAATAACCACATTGAACAGCACCAACTTTACCAAAAGCATACGCAAAAACATCTTTTTGACGTTGCGAAATACCTTCAATTGTTGTAACTTCTTTACCTTCAACTTTTGATAACGTGAATAAACAGCTTTTGGAAGCCTTACCATTTATTAGCACAGTACAAGCTCCACATGATCCCTGACTACAGCCATCCTTGGTTCCAGTGAGCCCTAAATCATCACGCAAAAAGTGCATCAATTTTTTATCTTCAGAACAAGTTACTGCTTCCCCATTAACGGTTAAGGAATACATATAAACACCTCCATGGTTGTTTGGAATTTCACATTAATTATACCACGGATTGCATTAAAAATATTTTTTTGAGCAAATTTTTTTTGCTGGTTATTCCAAAAAATCACGTGGTCCCTGTTGCATCAGCAAAGTTCCCACGTGATAGTATTATTTTTATTCTATTTTAGTCAAGTCCTGCACGCACTTGAATCATTTCAGCCGCAATACTAATCGCAATCTCGGCGGGTGACTCTGCATCAATCGCTAGTCCAACTGGCATCTGAACGCGATCAACCTCAGCCTCAGTAAAACCTGCCTTTAACAAGCGCACACGGTGAACACGATGTTTGTGCTTACTGCCAATACCACCAATAAATAAGGCTGGCGTCTGCAACAGCTTCGCCTGCAATTGATAATCAAGCTCGTGACTGCGTGTCATCAACAGCACATAGTCAACATCTGTTAATTCAAATGATGCGTCTAAATCAAATTCATGTAATTCATCAGCATCTGGAAATCGCTCAGTTGTCAATAATGGTACACGATCATCATAAACTTGCGTATAAAAATCTAAGCGTTTTAACACAGGTACAATTGCCTGCGCTAAATGGCCAGCACCGAAAATAAAAACACGACTTGCATGACTAATTGGTTCAACAAAAGTTGCCGTAGCACTTCCTTTTTCCTGTAGCAAATGTGGTTTTTGTGTTAAATAACTTGTCTCAATTTTCTGCCCTAAGACGGCTGTCCCTGCAACACCTAATGTAACCGATTCGTCCTCATAAACTTGTTGTAGCCAGACCGCATGGTGTGCCGTCAACGCTTGTTGTAACGCTTCAAAGACTTGCAGCGTTAAGCCATCTTGATGATCTAAAAAGGTGAATAATACTTGCGAATTACCACCACACATCATACCTAAGTCACTTGGTACTAATTTAAACTGTTCAATTGTACTTTTATGTGCTTGTAACGCTTCAAGTGCAACCTGTTTACTAGATTCCTCAATCTTGCCGCCACCAATTGTGCCACAAAGATAACCCGATGCATTGATCAGCATGTGTGCACCTGCACCACGTGGCGTTGGGCCATTGCTATCAAGTACGGTAACAAATTCAACATCTTGTCCTGCCTTTAATTGCGTTAAAATTGCTTGAATTAATTTATTCATGATTGTTTGATTCCTCCGTTGCAAAGACTTCTTGAAAGCACTGTTCGACGAGTGGTGTTACTTTTTTCTGAAAACTAGTATATTTTTTCAGTATCAGTATACCAGTTTCCGTTAGGCGTGTCCCGCCACCATTCGCACCACCATTAACAGAATGCACCAGCGGCGTTTGAATTTCATGCTCGACCTGCTTAATTAAACGCCAAGCCTTATTATAAGAAAAGTGACAGTGTTGTGTTGCCAACAACAGTGAACCACTTTGTTTAATTCCGGCTAACAACTCAATGACTTCAGGTGTGATCTGCGCATGCTGTTGCTGTAATATCAATTGAATCTGATAGTGAAATTTATCATTATTTACCACTCATGTCGCTCCGTTCTTTGCGCTTAGATAACGCCAGGCAAATAAAAAAATCAAGCAAATGCTTAATTTTTTTATTGATTGCTTAACTAATATGTTGTGTTGTTGCTTGTTTGATTGGTTTTTCCTTTTTCACTGGACGATGGTTTAAAACGATGTTCAAAACTAACGCCATAATGGTGGTTAAAATAACTTCTGAACTACCGAAAATCGTTGTCACCCATGATGGGAAACCTGATAAACAGTTTGGTGTTAACGCAACACCAATCCCAGTTGCCAAAGATAAACCAACAATGCCAGTATTGATCGGTGTTAACCCTGCAGAGACAATTGTCCGAATCCCTGTCATCGCAATAATCGAGAAAACAGAAACTGTTGCACCACCGATAACCGCGTATGGAATCGTTTGTAAGATTGATGAAATCTTAGGTACGACACCCGCGACTACTAAAATAATCGACGAAAGACCTAAAATACGTTTGTTAATGGCTTTAGTATCAATTACCAAACCAACATTTTGACCAAAGGTTCCAACTGGAATACCGCCAAAGAAGCCACCGAGGAAATTAATAATCCCTTTCCCCATTAAAGCCCCAGATAATTCTTTATCTGTGGGTTGACGATCCATTGCACCAACCGTTGTCGCTGTAAATTGGCCAATTGATTGGACTGCATCGACTAAGAAAACAATGGTTAATGTTAAAATTGGCACAATATGAAATTCTGCGTGGAAGTGCATTGGCACGATAGCTTGGAAGAAGCCAGCTGATTTAACAGGGTTAAAATCAACCATGCCTAAAACTAACGCTACAATATAACCAATGACCATACCATTCAGGATAGATGACAATCGCAAAAGTCCTTTTGCAAAATAGTTAAAGTAGAATACGGCAACAAATGTCACAATTGCAACGATCCAGTTCTTAGGAGAACCGAAATGTGCACTACCCGTTCCACCTGCCATATAGGCGACGGCGACTGGGAAAAGTGAGAACCCAATACTTAAAATAACCGTCCCTGTCACAATTGGTGGAAAAAGCGCCCGAATATACTTTAGGAAAAATCCCATTAAAACAATCACTAAACTGCCAATGATCTGAGCTCCAAAGATCGATGCGATATTGAACTGCCCACCAATTACCAATAATATTGGAATACAAGCAAAGCTTGCTCCCATCATGACCGGTAATCGTGAACCAAATCGGCCAAAAATTGGAAAGAGTTGTACCAGTGTCGCAATACCTGCCATGATCAATGAGGTTTGAATAATCAAGGTTGTATCGTGGGTGCCCAAATGAGCTGCTTTGGCCACCATAATTCCTGGTGTGATAATTCCCGCAATCGCTGCAACAACGTGCTGTATGCCTAGAGGTGCTACTTCGCCAAAGGAAACTTTGGCATCATAATCAAATAGCCCTCCTGTTTTTTTATTGTCCAATACGCAAGACCCTCTCTAAAATCACCTAAAATAATGAATGAGTTAATTCATTATCCTTTGACAGCTACGGCTTCAACTTCAAACAATCCGTTCATTGGTAATTTACCAATTTCAACACATGAACGTGCTGGTAAGAAATCTTTAAAGTAGTTACCATAAATTGCATTGATCTTAGCAAAATCGTTCATATCTTGAATAAAGATAGTTGTTTTAACAACATTTTCGTAACCCATATCAGCTGCTTTTAACAAAGCGCCTAAGTTTTTCAAGCCTTGTTCAGCTTGTGCTTCAACGCCATCTTGCAGTTTACCAGTCTTAGGGTCTAAGCCTAATTGACCTGAAACAAAAAGTGTATTGCCTGCCAAAACAGCTGCAGAATATGGTCCAACTGCTTTTGGTGCATCTGGTGATGTAATTGATTGATTGCTCATACTTATTCTCCTCTTATCCTTAAGCCTGAATCGTCGTGCCGGTGTTACCAGCTAAACCATCTTTGGCCTTTTCTAACAACGTGATCAATGTTTTACGGCCAGGTTTAGATTCAGCAAATTGAATGCCTGCTTCGACCTTAGGTAACATTGAACCAGGTGCAAATTGTTTTTCATCAATGTATTGTTTCATTTCATCAACTGTTACGTTGGTTAATGATTTTTGATCTGGTTTGCCAAAGTTAACCGCAACGTGTTCAACAGCTGTCAAAATGACTAACATGTCTGCATCAACTTTTTCGGCCAACAATGCACTACAGAAATCTTTATCGATCACTGCTGGTACACCTGATAAACCGTCATTTTCACAACGGACAACTGGAATACCACCGCCGCCACAAGCAATCACTGTTTGTTTAGCATCAATTAAGGCCTTAATGGTTTCTTCTTCGACAATTGCTTTGGGCCGTGGAGAAGCGACAACTTGACGATAACCGCGACCAGCATCTTCCATAACATCAATGCCCATTTCAGACGCTTTCTTCTCGGCTTCTTCTTTGGTCATGAAGCTACCGATTGGCTTCGTTGGGTTTTTGAATGCAGGATCGTCTTTATCGACAACAACCTGTGTTGCAACAGTTGCAACAGGTTCTTGAATCCCACGACTTAATAATTCTTCACGCAAAGCATTTTGCAAATCGTAACCAATATAAGTTTGACTCATTGCAACACAGACTGATAATGGCACTTCTGGATATTTAGTTGGGTCTAATTTTGTCAATTGATCCATTGCTAAACGAATCATACCGGCTTGTGGACCATTACCGTGAGATAAGATGACTTCATAGCCTTCTTCAATTAAATCTGCAATTGCTTTTGCTGTTGTTTTAACCGCTTGCATTTGTTCATGCAAGTTACTACCTAATGCGTTACCACCTAATGCTACGACTACACGTTTCATGTGCGCGCCTCCTATTTATAATCTTGGCGTGCTTTACCACGTGTTTCCAAGTTGGTTAAGATTTCAGCAGGGTTCTTGAATTTGCTCAAGAAGATCATGGCTGCAATGACGTAAGGCTTGAAGCTCGCTTGTTTGTACAATTGGTTGCGGTAACGATCAAAGACAGAACCGTCAACTTCGCCTTCTTCAGCTGAAACGCCAGTGATGTCGGCTGGAAGTGGATGCATGTACAAAGCTTTGCCATCTTTGGTCAACTTCATCATGTCTTCAGTACAAGCCCAGTCTTTATGTTGTGCGTTTTGTTGGAGTAATTCTTGTTCCAACTTGTCGATACCGTCAAAGTCGCCGCGGCCGTATAAGTCAG
>NZ_AZDA01000110.1 GCF_001434575.1 Loigolactobacillus bifermentans DSM 20003 | reverse complement strand
AAGCAGCTTTCCCAAGTTTCGCCAGCAGTCATCCGACGGTCTAATGAAACGGAGCAGCCATCGGCAACGGCACAACGACTAGGAGATGAATAGAAGATTTGTGAAGGTGTCACGGTCCCACGGCCTAAGAAGCGGGCTTCTTGCCATTCAGGGTTGTTCTTTTCGTTTAACATCTTAACCAGGCCACTGATAACGGTACTTTCAGTGTCACCGTTGTTGTTTAATTGACGCACGTCTTGTAAAATGTCCATCATCTTGTAAATGGCGTTGTCACCACGTTCTGGTGCAGAACCGTGGCAAGATTGGCCTTTAACGTCAACGCGGATTTCCATCCGGCCACGTTGGCCACGATAGATCCCACCATCAGTTGGTTCAGTTGAAACAACGAATTCAGGCTTAACGTCTTCTTCGCTTAAGATATAATGCCAGTTCAAGCCATCGCAGTCTTCTTCTTGGACGGTTGCGGCAACTAAGACAGTATAATCATCGTTGAGTAAGCCTAAGTCTTTCATGATTTTAGCGCCATAAACGGCTGAAGCAATCCCGCCTTCTTGGTCAGAAGTCCCACGGCCACCGATTTCAGTGTCTGTTTCGTA
>NZ_AZDA01000109.1 GCF_001434575.1 Loigolactobacillus bifermentans DSM 20003 | reverse complement strand
GTAAACGCGGTTCTGAATGTCTCTTAAAACCTGTCTCAAATATTGACTTCAATCCACAATCGGCTTGTCCGCTTTGTCATACTACGTCTTAGAGCCGGTGATCGCCGGTAAACCGGTTCACATTTTTCAATGTAACGTGAACTGGAAAAAACTCTGGTTGCCAACGATGGTGGCCATTGTGCTCCTAGGTGTTAACGGGGAGAGCGTCGTCAAAGCCGCGCCCCCAGTCTCAACACTGGAGCAAAATTTGTGGATCAGCGGAATTCGTCAAGACGTTAATCTGATTCAGTCGACCCATACCGCCATTTTAGCGAACACGGGACCGGTGACAACGGCGGGGGAAAAGACGAAGGTGCACGTGCCCACGGGAGTATCAATTATCGGGGACAGCGTGACACTCGGTACTCGTGATTATTTAGGACAACACGTCGCTAACAGTACGATCGACGCGGAAGGGGACCGAACGATGAACTTGGCTGACCAAGTCTTGATAGCGCAGCAACGGAATCATCGTTTACGTCAGGACGTGGTGATCTGCATCGGGACCAACGCCCTCGACGGTTACCGGGTCCAGATTATGAAGCTGATCGACGCCTTAGTGCCCGGTCACCGGCTGATCTTCATGACGCCGTATAACGCGCAGACCCAGTCAGATTGGAATTCGAGCAAGTTAGCAGTCTTCGAGTGGACGCTTCCTGCCAAGTACAAATACGTCACGATCGCCGATTGGGAGAAGGTCGCGGGGCAACATCCGGCCGTTTTTGCCGGCACGGACGGCGTGCACTTTGGTGGCGTCCACGCGGGTGATGTCTTATACGCGCAGGTGATCAACCAGGCACTGAAGGTGGCCCGGACGAAACCATGTAAATAGATCGTCCTAGTTAATAGGGTTAAAAACACGGTTGCAGCATTGTGGCCGTGTTTTTTGGTGTTAAAGAAAGCGGATACTGAAAATTTTGCGATTAATTTATGAATGAATCATCAGAAATTAATGAGAGCTCCGACGGAAATTGGAAATGCGCTTAAAATTTGTACACGGATGAACTATAATGGAGACTGAGAATAAAACCGTTTTCAATAACGACTTTGATTCTGCTGAAAATGGTTTTTAAGCTAAAAATCACAAGGAGGCAATATTATGAGTAGTCGAGAGACAGCAAATGTTTTATGGTTTAACGAGTTACATCGCGAAGACGTGAACTTGGTGGGTGGTAAATCATCCTCACTGGGGGAAATGACGTCTTCCATGGATGTACCGGTACCTTACGGCTTTGCAACGACCGCCCGTGCATACCGTTACTTTATGGCAGAGACGGGGTTAAACGACAAGGTTAACGCCTTGCTCGAGGGCATCAAGGACTACGAAAACTCAGATGAGTTGCACCATGCATGTGAACAAATTCGGAATCTAATTGTGAACGCGACCATGCCAGATGATTTAGCGCAAGATATTAAGACGGCCTACGCTGATTTGGCCGATAAGATGGGCCAAAAGGATCCGTTCGTGGCTATTCGTTCCTCAGCAACGGCGGAAGATCTGCCCGACGCATCATTTGCGGGGCAACAGGAATCATACTTAAACATTAAAGGGGCCGACGACGTTACTGACCGGGTTCAAGAATGTTATTCATCATTGTTTACCGACCGGGCAACGTATTACCGGCATAAACAAAACTTCCCGTATGAAAAAGTCGCCTTGTCGGCTGCCATTCAAATGATGGTCTTCTCCAAGGCTTCCGGAGTCATGTTCTCCGTGAACGTGGCCAACGGTGATGATACGAAAATCGTGATCGATGGCATTTACGGCTTAGGTGAATACATCGTGTTAGGGAAGGTCACCCCCGACCACTTTGTTGTGGATAAAGACTCAATGAAGATTGTTGAAAAGAACATCATTAAGCAACCAATCGAATTGATGCGGCAACCCGATGGCGGGACGGTCGAAAAAGAAGTTCCCGCGGACTTACAAGACCAGCCCGTTTTGACGGACGACCAGGTGATTGAATTAGCCGGTTATGTTAAGAAAATTGAACAACATTATGGCTGCTACATGGATATGGAATACGCGTTGGACACCAACACGAACCGGTTGTGGATCGTCCAAGCACGTCCCGAAACCGTTTGGTCTCAACGGAACAAGCAAAAGAAGGCCGACGCCGAAGAAGACGCCAACGTTGTTTCTGAAAGTGACGCGCAGGTTGCCGTTCGCGGGTTACCAGCAAGTCCCGGCTTAGCTAGTGGTGTCGTCCACGTGATCGATAGTCCTAAAGATATTGACCAGTTTAAGGCCGGTGAAGTGCTGGTCACGTTAATGACGTCACCAGACTGGGTCCCCGCTATGAAGAAGGCCGCGGCCATTGTAACTAACTTCGGTGGGATGACCTGTCACGCGGCCATCGTTTCACGTGAAATGCAGATCCCATGTATTGTTGGGACGAAGAGTCAGCACGTGGCGGCAACCGACGCACTGAAGACCGGCGACGTGGTGACGGTCGACGCTAAAAACGGGATTGTTTACATGGGTAAAGTTGCCAGTCTGTTGAAGAAATCGACGCCCGCTGCTCAAACGGGCCAAGTCGTGGCCGCCGAAACCTTCGCACCAACGGCTACCGGCGTCATGATGAACTTGGGTGATCCCGAGTTAGCCGAAAAGTATTCAACGTTACCCGCTGACGGGATCGGGCTGATGCGTGAAGAATTCCTCTGGACAACGTACATTCACGAACACCCACTCTACTTGATCGAACAGAGCCATCCTGAAACGGTGGTCAACATGCTCGCTAACGGGATTGCCAAGGTCGTTCGGGCAATGGCGCCACGGCCGGTTGTCTTACGGCTATCGGACTTCAAGTCCAGCGAGTACCGTAAACTTAAAGGTGGCGACAAGTACGAGCCACATGAATCCGCCGATCTATTAGGCTGGCGGGGCGCGTCACGGTATTATGATCCGAAATACATCGATGCTTTTAAGTTGGAATTAGCCGCGGTTAAGAAGGTTCGTAATGAATTTGGCCTGAAGAACTTAAACATCATGATTCCGTTCGTACGGACCGTTGAAGAAGCACAAAAGGTCACTGACATCATTAAAGGTGAAGGCTTGATCCGGAGCGCCGACTTCAAGGTTTACATGATGGCTGAAATTCCAACCAACATCATTTTGGCGGACCAGTTTAACCAGTTCGTCGACGGTTACTCGATCGGTTCAAACGACCTGGCAATGTTGATCTTGGGCTGTGACCGGAATAACGATACGGTCGCACACCTTTTTGACGAACGGAACCTCGCTGTTAAACGCGCCATTCGCCACCTGATCAAGACCGCGCACAAGGATGGTAAGACGGTATCAATTTGTGGGCAGGCGCCGTCTGAATATCCAGACTTCACGAATTTCCTGATTCAAAGCGGGATCGACTACGTTTCGGTCAACCCCGACATGGTCAAGGAAACCAAGCGCAACGTCGCGCACTTTGAACAACGGATCATGTTGGACAAAGCGACTGGCCGAGGTCTTCAAGATCCAGCCGACTACGATTGGGAATAATTACCGTTGATCAGTAAATTAGACTAAAAATGCACGTTGATCGCAATTGCGGTCAACGTGCATTTTGATATTACCAAGTAATTTTGTATTGATCGTCCGTGGTGGCCTGTAACTTAAAGTTCGGAAACCACTGGTGGATTGAAGTCAATATTTGAGACAGGTTTGGCAAATTACAAGTTTAATCCGAACAAGCCCGGAATCTTTCAATGGCAGTCTGTTG
>NZ_AZDA01000018.1 GCF_001434575.1 Loigolactobacillus bifermentans DSM 20003 | reverse complement strand
CCATGATACCGGGGTGACACTGTACTTGGAGAACTTATGGTGAATAATTCAGGTTAATAGTATATAGCCTTCAAATCAGAACGGCAACTGCTTGAAAACGATTACTTTTATGATTTGCTAATATTTCATTCTAACTGTAAGGCTTAAAGCAACAAAAACCGCGATATACTCGTCTTCTAGACCAATTTTGAAAATAAGGTTTTTAACAAATGTTACATAAATGTAATATTACATTCTTCGTATTTCAGAGTTCTATTTCTCATTTAGCTTTAACCTTTGCATTTTTTAGTGCTGCTTGCAACTGTTTCTTCATTTAATATTCGGGTTTAGTCATTAACACCGCTTACCACTTCGCCTGACACATTCTATCTACAATTTATGAGCCTCATCGTTTAAGCTCACATCCCCTTTAGCGGCTGCCACTTAACAGCTTCAAATGACATGCTAATCTTCACTAATTTCCCATTACCATTAATTAACAGTTTGATTTTTAGTGACATATGATCTTCCAGTAATCCCATCAGCTAATCTTTTTACGAATCTCACCAACTTTGTTATGCTTGACCTAAATTAACGGAGATGAGTCTATGAATATTGATAATTTCACCTTAGATGCTGCCGGTGCTGCGATTGTTTCTTCAATGAAACGTGATTTGGCCGACGGCAAAGTCATCATTAAAACGTTGTTTAGCAACGGCTTTGTTTGGATCTACACGCAACTACCTGACGGTCGGTTTGAACGGATGGATTTCAGTCACAAATTAGTCAAAACAGCAGCTGGCTATGCCCCAAAACTCTCCCAGCCGAAAGCTGATTTTTATGATTACTTTGATGACTAATTGGATCACCTAGGGTTTCCACATTATAGCTGGAGGCCCTTTTTGATTGCAAAAAAAGCACCCTTTTACACACGACCAGTCTGCTTCATGACAATCAGTTACCATGATAATTCTTTTTAGCGATTCTCCTGCATAGAAAAAAGACCAGCTTTCGCCAGTCTCCTCATTAAAATCATGACTTTATTTCGTTATCCCACGTTCAAGGATTATTGAGTGCTTACGCTAGTCTCAACACCATTGTTCCCAACTAAGAAATCTAGTATCTCTAACTCGCCACGCTGCCTCAAAGGATGCTGCAGGCGAACTTTCTGCTTTTTATGATTTACATATTTAAATCATCCAAGATATGCTATACGTGTTCATAACTCACAACAACAGCCCTTGTTCCAGCGATGCACGATCGCAATAGCCATCAAGGGTCACTTTCCCTGATAAAAAATCAACTGCTTCTTGAATGGATGCTTCCAATTCTGGATTTGGTACTTCTACTATATCTTTAGCGTTATCCTGATTAGCCATTATGAATTCCGCCTTTCAAAAAAAGACCAGCTCTCGCCAGTCCCTCAAAGTCACGCTTTATTTCGTCGTCCCACGTTCAACGATCCCGTATGGCAATAACACGGTTTCGTTGTCGATTTCTTCTTTGTTCATCATCTTAGTTAACAAGCGCATGGCAACCGCACCGATATCATACAACGGTTGGGTAACAGAGCTCAGTTTTGGCCGTGCGATTTCCGTTAGCTTGGAATCGTTACTGGTAATGACTTCAAAGTCATTTGGCAACTTCGCCCCATCATCCGTGGCGCCGTTTACCAAGCCAATCGCTAATTCGTCATCGCCGACAACGGCAGCAGTAGCACCAGCAGCTTTGACTTTTTGCCAAATGGCTTCGCCAGCTTTATGGCTGTATTCGGTTTCGAAAATCAAGTTGGCATCAAAATCGATGTTAGCTTTGTTTAAGGCCTGCTTGTAACCCTTTAAGCGGTACATGCCGTTGATCGGGTCGTCCAAGTTACCAGTCACAAACGCAATCTTCTTGTTGCCGTGTTTGATCAAGGTGCTAACGGCTTCTTCAATGGCCGCCACGTAGTCAATGTTCACACTGCCGACTTCTTCTTTAGGGTCGACTGAACCCGCCAAGACGATTGGTGTTTTTGAGCGTTGGAATTCATGGCGTAAGCTATCCGTTACTTGGTTCCCCATGAAAATAATGCCGTCCACTTGTTTGGCTAACAAGGTGTTTAACACTTGAATTTCTTTTTGGCCGTTTTCATCAGAGTTGGCCAAAATAATGTTGTACTTATACATCGTCGCCACGTCATCGATTCCGCGGGCTAAGGATGAGAAGTAGATGTTCGTGACATCGGGAATAATGACCCCAACGGTTGTGGTCTTTTTGCTGGCCAAGCCCCGGGCCACAGCGTTTGGCCGGTAGTCTAAGCGGTCAATGACTTCTAATACTTTTTTACGCGTTGCAGGTTTCACGTTTGGATTCCCATTGACAACACGTGACACGGTTGCCATGGAGACGCCGGCTTCCCGCGCAACGTCATAAATTGTAATGGTTTGTTTCTCCATCTATATTACCTCTTCGTTTTCATTAATTTTCATTTACCTGTTTAAATTTAACAAACTTTGAAAACAAATGCAAGCGTTTTAAAAGCTTTTTTCAGTAAATTTGCATAGAAGTTTTCATAAATTTTCTTTGAAATAAACAAAGCGTTTTCACTGAGATTTACTTGGGATATGTTATAATGTGAGCATGAAACGATTCTAAATCTAGTGAAAGGCCAATCCTGACAAAGTGATGGATTGGAACGGTGATACGATGAATCATTTAGCACAACTTCAGCAATGGCTCGCTGACCAAAACTTGGACGTAGCTTACATTAGCAACCCCACCAACGTTGCTTACTTCTCAGGTTACTTCTCAGATCCTGAGGAACGTGTCCAAGCGTTGTTAGTTTTCCCAGACACTGAACCTTTCTACTTCGGGCCCCAATTGTCCGTTGAAGCCGTTAAAAAAACCGGCTGGACTTATGGTGACTACGGTTATTTAGATCACGAAGAACCTTTTGCCAAAATTGCCACACAGATCAAAGCACGTTGTGCGGATCCAAAACGCTGGGCCATTGAAAAGGACGACTTACCTTACGGGCGGTATGAGTTCATTTTAAACCAATTCCCAGACGCAACCTTCCCTGGCGATGCCAGCCGCTTCATTGAAAAAGCAAAACTGGTTAAAACACCTGACGAAATTGCCATTATGATCGAAGCTGGTAAAGAAGCTGACTTTGCCTTTGAAGTTGGGTTTAACGCTTTGAAGACTGGCCGTACTGAACAAGAAGTCGTCGCTGAAATCGAATACGCTTTAATGAAAAAAGGCGTAATGCACATGAGCTTCGACACCATTGTTCAAGCCGGCGTCAATGCCGCTGATCCTCATGGCGGCCCAACCACAGCGAAAGTGCAACCAAATGAACTCGTCTTGTTTGACCTTGGTACCGTCCACAATGCGTACATGAGTGACGCAACACGGACCGTTGCCTTTGGCAAACCAGATGCGAAGTCTTTGGAGATCCATAAAGTTTGTTTAGAAGCCAATTTAACGGCCCAAGCGGCTGTTAAGCCTGGCATCAAGGCTTCTGAATTAGATAAGATTGCCCGGGACATCATTACCAAAGCCGGCTACGGTGAATACTTCATCCATCGTTTAGGTCATGGTATCGGGACATCAACGCATGAATTCCCATCCATTATGGAAGGCAATGACATGTTGTTAGAACCTGGCATGTGCTTCTCCATTGAACCTGGTATCTACATCCCAGGCGTTGCCGGCGTCCGGATCGAAGACTGTATCCACGTTACCGAAAACGGCTGTGAACCATTTACCCATACGCCTAAAAACTTATTAACGTTTAACGACTAGTTTTAGGTTGTGTAACCCCTGCATACGTTGTGTGCAGGGATTTTTTAGGTAGAACAACAAATTGCTTGATACTGGTGATGATTTAACTCATCATAAAGACAGTAGTCCCTCATATCTTACGCAAAGACTTTTTCCTGCAAGGCTGTCATTCTCAATAGTGAAATCCGGCCTTAGAAACAATCACACAACAATCGCGTCGACTGAATAACGTTGAACTTAATATTATTTTTAAAATAAGAAGGCGATAATATGGATACTTACACCGCAACACATTTCAAAAAACACCAAGCAGCCATCTTTAAAAGTATTTTGAAAGAAAAAAGGCCGGTTGAAATCACAGTAAACGCCGTTAAAACAAGCGATTCAAATGAAAGCTTTGTGCTACTTTCAAAGGATGAATATAAACAGTTAGCCGCAATTAAAGCTCAACTTGTTGATCAAGCAACTTCAAACATCTAGCAATTTGCACGCCATCAAAAGGCTGGCATTTTGAAGACCGACGCCGAAATTGAGGATTGGTTAAATGAAGACGAATGATCTGGTGATCCACTTTTATGACGTGCCACCAATCAAGCTGCTTAGCGGAAATGATTATTTACAGGTCGTAGCTCCTTTCCAACTGGTGTTTCTAATCCAAAATTACCAACTTTATCCAACTCTGCTCTGAAATCAATATCGTCATAGTCACCATTCCACCATGGATTGTCGTTAACCGGATGGTAGCTCAACGTGCCATCAGCCTGTTTCACCAACCAATATTTTTGACCCGCCACTACATTGGTACTTGTTGGAACCGTTAAGATAACCCCTTCTGTTGTTTCTTTCGTTATGATCTCACCAATGACCTGACTTTGATTTTTTGCAGTACTCATCACTGTAACCACCTTTCTTATCTTTAAGATACGCTAATAACTGCCGACTTCACCGTTTTATGTTTATGAATGTCATTCTACCGACCTGAACGTAAAATTGCGATAAAACTGACCTAAACAAAAAAGACCCAACACATTGTGTTAGGCCCGGATCAACCTTACGCTTCCGGTTGATCGTCTTTTTGATCATCTGTTGTTGTTGCTGCCGGATCAGCTTCAGTCTCAGGAGTAGCTTCTGTTTCAGAGGCATCATCCGTTGCTTCAGTGGTATCCGTTGGCGTGGTTTCCGCTTCATCCTTTGCTTCCGCAAAAGCGCTTTGACCATCCACATTAATGTCTGGATAGTCATCTGTGCCGGTTTCAGCCGTTGTGGCATCTTCCACTTGAACAGCATCATCCGTTGCCGTATCAGCATTTAAATCACTAGGCACACTGCCGTCAACGTCATCAAATGCAGCTAAATCATCATCTTCAAAGTCTGCATAATCAGACATGCGATCGCGCAAATGGTCCAGCTTTTCATTAACGTTCTGACGGATCTCATCCCCAGATTCAGGTGCCAATAAACGCGTAGCAACCGCTGCAGCGGCGCCGCCTACAAGTAATCCTAATAAGAAATGTCCTTTTGCCATGTTAACGGCCTCCTTAGTAACTCTAATGTCTATTCTTCTGTGGGTGTTTCCGGTGCTGCCTTACGGTGCTTTTGCCGGTAATTACGATAAAGTTTAAATGCGCTGGCGCCGACTTTACCAGCACTTGTCGTCCGTGTGGTTAAGTCGCCTAAACTGCTTAGCCGCGATGTCAGGTCGCGTGCTGCTGTGTTTACATCTGATAAGCTGGTGCCTAAGTCGCCTGCCGCTGTAAATACAGGATCTAAATCAGCTACCTTACCATTTACATCATCTAATAAAACGTTTGCCTTGCTTAAAAGGCCTTCAACTTCTTGGGAAAGTGCATCCACGTCGCCGGTTACCGTGGTGACAGTACGGCTGGCTTCCGCCACCGTTGATTGAACTTCGCGCATGATCCGTGTCACCTGAACCAAAACTCGGACGATAAAGAATACTAAAATCAAAAAGGCAATCGCTGCGATCAAAGCCGCGATTTCTCCACCTGTCATTAAACAAAACCTCCTTCAATGGGAAAATTAGCTAATCACGTGGTCAAAATCGACACGACGCCTAGCTTGACATTGTTTTAAGAATAGCATGATTGAGCGCTTACTTCAACTCATGACCTGTGAAATTGGTCACTACGCATTTAACGCTGAAATCAACGTAGCAGGCACTACTTTACTGGTTTTAGCTGTGGTACATCTGATTGCCGTCGCTCACATTTAAATGCGCTCGCTAAAAATAAGCGATTCCTTTAGGTCATTTTGTGTCGCCTATCCAACACAATCCACAGTTGCTATTTAACAGTGGCTTTTGTACACTTAACTTATCTTAGAGGATTTAGGTGACAAACATGCAAGTAGCAGCCGCAATGGCAACAAAATCAATCAAGCAACAAACAAACATCGTCAAGCGTTTTTGGATGGGTATTGACTGGGATCAGATCCTAGCAAAAATCGCTGGCACTGTTTTTGAGCTGGTCTTGATCTCAATTTTATTCGTGATCATCAATAAAATCGTCATGGTGGTGATCGAACGTAGTTTCAAAACCTACCAAAGCACCAGCATGATCAGTGAAGGTCGTGCTAAAACGATTTATTCATTGATTCGGAATTCTGCGCGCTATATTTTATATTTCTTCTACTTATATGGTATTCTCAGTCTGTTAGGCGTTCCAGTGGGCACCTTGATCGCCAGTGCTGGAATCTTCTCTGTAGCGTTAGGCTTAGGGGCCCAGAGTTTAGTGCGCGATATTTTGTCAGGCTTTTTTATTTTGTTGGAACAACAGCTGGATGTTGGTGACCATGTTAAAATCGGTACCGTTGAAGGCACGGTTGTGGCGCTAGGTTTGAAAACCACGCAAATCAAAAGTTTTGATGGCACCTTAAATTATATTCCGAACAGCACCATTACCATGGTCAGCAACCTTTCTCGCAGTAACATGCGGGTTCAAATCGATGTCCGAATCGCAGCTCAGACAGATTCTGACACGGTTACTGAGTTACTCAATCAGGTGGATCAGGAATTGGCGCCTAACTACCCTGAAATCAAAACTGGGCCGGATATTTTTGGTGTGGTGGATCTAGGCAATGGCAACTTAGCGATTCGCGTGATCTTATACACTGAAAATGGGGCCCAAGGCCGGATTCAAAGTGACTTTTTAGCCGCGTATATTCAGAAATTAACTGCAGCAGGTATCGACATGCCCGCCAATGCGTACCCGACCCCTAACGCTTAATGCAGCCAAATAAAGCTCATCAAATTCTCATTTAAAAGTTTTTTAACGTCCGATCTAAATTTTAGTTCGGATTTTTAAGTTGTTTTAGTTGAATTATCGTCAAAAACAGCTTATATTATTAAAAGAAAATGAAAATAAAATGTGACCGTTTTAATGGCCATTTCTGAAAAATTAATTGATGATCACCAATCGTATCGTCACAAAACTTACTATTATTTGAAGGAGTTCATTGTTATGAACCATGCTACGCTTCCTTTTCACTTCCAAACGCTCATTACAAAAACGGAAACACGTTTTGAAATTCAATTTCTCGACTTTCCTGGTTTAACCGCTGAAGGTGAGATTTATTTAGAGGCGCAATATTACGCCTATCGAGTGCTGGGCAGCTATTTGCGTCAACTCACCCCTGAAGCCTTAACCGCCAGTCAGGAACACCCAGCGCCAACGCCACATTTAACCAACCAGGACTTTTTAGTGACGATCCAAGTGCCAACTGACTTAGATCCCCACCAAATGCAGGCTCATTTTGATTTACCGCAAACAGCGCCGCAAGCTGAGATCACCAAAATCAAACGGCTGATCGATGACGCCCCGCTGACAGAAGATCTGCACGCATAACGAAAGGCGATGACTCACTTGACCAAACTTTACTTGGCGGCCCCCTTTTTTAACGACGCGCAAACGACTCGCTTAAACCAAGGCGCCGCTGCATTACAACAAAACCCCACTGTCAGTCATGTCTTTAGCCCCATGAACGACACCAACGCCGCTGGTTTAACCTTTGGCACACCAGAATGGCAACAACTGGTTTACAATGAGGATACCCAAGGCTTAAATGAAGCGGATGTTTTACTTGCCGTTTATGACTATGATCACGCCAACGCCGACCCTGGTACCATGTTTGAAATTGGCTATGCTGTAGCTAAGCAGATTCCAGTAGTCGTCTTTTGCGAAGGCTCGCAACCGATCAACTTAATGATCAGCCAAGGCTTGACCACCTTCACCCAGGATCTAAAGACTTTGACCACCTTGGATTTTACCCACTTACCTCACTTGCCTTACACAGGCAAGGTTTATTAACCTAGCGATCATCCCCACTGGCGGATGATTTTTTTAATGGGAATTTTTCCAGGGATAACATCTGCAGCAACGGCCTGATTATGTTAGACTATTGTTAGGATTTATTGGCCCGATTGAATCGCGGCGACAGAAACCGCGAGGCTGATGAAGGTTCTAGGAGGTAAGAAAATCATGCAACGTAAAGATCGCTTAGGCCTGCAACCCACACGTGTGGCGCATACGCGGCACAAAGTTAGAATCGACCGTTTTTTAACAACCATTTTAACCTTAGCGGTGGGATTGGTCATTTTGGTGCCCTTAGGCTTTAGTTTGGCCATGAACCACAGCAATCAACCGGTTACGTCGGCTGCCAAAACAGTGACCAGCTCCCACGCGGTGAAACGCTCCAGCGTGTCAAAAATCACCACAGCTAAAAAACATGCGACCAAAAAGAAAGCAACTCAAAAGACCACTGATCAAACGACAAAAACAAGTCAGTCGACAGTGGCCACCACAACGGGTGCAAATACAGATCCAAATGTTGCCAGTCAGCCGACAACGACTCAGGCAGCGCAAAGCACCAACACCGAGCACAGCAGCACGCAACAAGCGGTGGCACAACAGCCTGCGCAAACGACCCAACCAGCTGCGACACAGCCTGCCACAGCGACCCAACAGCACGCTACAACGCAAACAACAAATCAAGCCGCTACGGCAACAACGCAACAAAGTTCCGCTGCTGACCCAGCCACGACGACACCAGCGACTAGTACCAGCAACACACAAACTGGTGACACAACGTCCACGTCGTCACAGACCAGTCAACAATCGAGTAGCCCAAGTAATACCCAGACTAGCACCACAGCGCCAAGCACCAGCCAATCAACGACGTCTACATCTGCTAGCCAAGCTACCACGAACACTGCAACGTCAGCAACAACGTCAACAGTTACACCTTAACGTCTTGGGGGGCGTCTTAAACTTATGAATGACAAGCGCAATCAGTCACGGCGAACTGTCGCGACCCGCGAAACAACACGCAAAAAAGATAAAAGTAACAAGTTCTTCGTGGTCTTTCTTTCTGTGGCCTTACTGATCTTAGCCGCCTTACCAATTGGCGCCTATCTTACCATGCAAAATCAGAATCGCCCCACCACGTCAGAACAAGCCGCCGTGTCTACCAGCCAGTCGTCCAAAAAGACGCACAAGGCGAAAAAAGCAAAAAAGAAAACGACGAAAAAAAAGTCGAAGCATAAAAAGAAAAAGAGTAGTAGCAGTAGTAGTTCCAGCGCTTCCAGTAGTGAGAACGATCAAACAAATCAGGGTTATAGCAACGCTTATCAACAGGGAGCCACCACGAATAACGGCGCTAACACGCAGACTACAACTACCCAAGGCAATACGCAAACCAATAATGGTAACACACAAACCAACAACGGTAACGCGCAATCCAGTCAGCAAGCTTCCTCGCAGCAATCACAAAAACAGGCGACAACTGACACAAACAATAACCAACAAAGCACCAATCAAACTAACAACGGCGCTTCTAGCAGCACGCATTCTAATTCAACCGGCTCGACAAGTAGCGGTGGCACCAGTAGTCAAGGCACCACTTCAGGTAATAGTGGCACCAGCAATTCAGCTGGTAGCCGGACCACAACCAGCACCACTACTAAATAAGGTATTTGATAACCGCCAACGATTGGCGGTTATTTTTGTCGCTCTAAAAAGACCATTAACACTAACCATCCAGATACCGATACGACCGTGGCGCCGTTTGAAGCCGCCGATCTAACTGCGTTAACGTTAGCGGTGTTTCATAAACCGTCAACTGATCGACCTCAATGGCATACCCTTTTTGACACCCGGCAAAATAGGCCTGAAACGCAGCCACTGTTGTCCCTGAGCCAACTCCTGTCTGTTGCCAAAGTGTCGTTGGCTTTCCTTGAATGATTTGGCGAATGGTAAACTCGCCGACTACTTTGCCCCAAGGTTGTGTTGCGTATATCACAATAGCTGTTATATTTGGGCGCTTAAACAGACTTTTTCGGTATTCGAATCGCTTTTTACCAGCCGTTATGGCTTGGGCAACCGCCGGCTTAACTGAGATCAAAACTTTCATTAAAACACCCCTTCACGTTTAAGCATAACAAAAAACAGCCCCGCAGGACTGTTTCAAGTAGTCGTTTTAAATTTGAGCTAAGGCTTGGTCTAAATCGGCAATTAGATCATCAACATTTTCCACTCCAATAGACAAGCGAATCAAGTCTGGTGTGATGCCGGTTTCTTTCAATTGGGCTTCATTTAACTGTGCGTGGGTGGTTGATGCTGGGTGAATGATCAGGGAATGGGCATCCCCCACGTTGGCCAACAAGGAGAACAAATCTAAGTTTTCAATTAATTGTTTTCCTGCAGCTTCCCCACCTTTTAAGCCAATGGTGAAAATCGAACCTGCCCCATTTGGGAAATATTTGTCAGCTAATGGCTTGTAAGGACTGTCGGCTAATTCTGGATAGTTGACCCAAGCCACCTTGGGATGGTTATTGAGATAATCAACGATTTTCCGAGTATTAGAAACGTGCCGTTCAACCCGCAAGGACAAGCTTTCAAGGCCTTGGATCAGCAAGAATGAGTTAAATGGACTGATAGTCGCGCCTAAATCGCGTAATGTTTGCGCCCGAACTTTAGTGGTAAAAGCAGCTGGGGCAACATCCTTCCAAATCAAACCATTGTAGGTGTCGTCGGGTGTGGTAAAGCCAGGATAACGATCCGTTGCGGTGTAATCAAATTTACCATTTTCAACGATCACCCCACCCATGCTGGTACCGTGGCCACCGATAAATTTCGTAGCCGAATGAACAACAACGTCCGCGCCGTGATCCAAAGGACGAACCAAGTAAGGTGTGCCAAACGTATTATCGACGATCAAAATCAAGCCATGTTTATGGGCAATTTCAGCGACCTTTTCAAAGTCGATCAAGTTGATGCCAGGGTTCCCAATACTTTCGATGTATAAGGCTTTGGTATGTTCGTTGATTTCAGTTTCGAAGTTTTCAGGTTGGTCTGGATTTACAAAATGCGTGGTGATCCCCAATTTCTTCAACGTTACACTGAACAAATCATAAGTCCCACCGTAAAGCGTGCTTGCAGACACAATTTCATCCCCAGCTTCCGCAACGTTTAAAATCGCAGCAGTAATCGCAGCGGAGCCAGTCGCTAACGCAACACCAGCCGTCCCATTTTCCAAGGCAGCCACCCGTTTTTCAAGTACATCTGAAGTGGGGTTGGTTAACCGGGTGTAAATGTTCCCAGCATCCGTTAAAGCAAACCGACCCGCCGCTTGGGCAGCGTCTTTAAAAACGTAGGAAGTGGTTTGGTAAATCGGCACAGCGCGCGCGCCTGTTTCATCAACAGTTTGACCAGCAGTAACTTGTAATGTGTCAAATTTTAATTTTTTGCTCATGATTGATTCCTCCGTATTCATTAATCGACGTTGTTTAACCAGTTTTGTAAAATCGTTTTGCTTGTTTCATGCCAACGGTTAATGATCTGTTGACTTGGATCGTTGGCGTAGAAGTAATTTTCAGGAATGGTAATTGGCTTGCCAGCTCGTAGATCGCGTTGATATTCATTGGCCAAGGTATTGATGCTGTATTCAGGATGGCCGGTAATGTAGGTCCGACGCTGATCCTGACTTTGCATAATGGCTGGGCCAACATTGTCGTTGCTCACCAACAAGTTCAACCCTGGGGTTGCTAAAATATCGTCTTCTGATAACGTGGTGTGCCGTGAATGTGGCAAATAGAATTGCTCAGGCAAACCTTCTAATAAATCAGCGTTACGGCGAATATGATGTTCAAAGATTCCAAAGATCTTTGGCCGAACGGGATATTTTTCAATGCCAAAATCGTGATGCAAAGCTGCTTGCGCTGCCCAGCAAATGAACAAGCTTTGCTTGACGTGGGTTTGTGACCAATCTAATAATTGTTCAAATTCTTCCCAGTAATCAACTTGCTTAAATGGCAGCGTTTCAACCGGCGCCCCTGTGACAATCAAGCCGTCAAACTGTTGGCCTTTGATCTCATCAAAGGTGGCATATGTTTCTTGCAAATAAGGCAAGGTGTTTGATTTAAAATGATGGGTTGCCGGGTACATAAACGTGAAGGTTAGATTTTCCGTTAGTCCTGAGCATAAATTCAGTAACTGACTTTCGGTTTCTAATTTATTCGGCATTAAATTCAAAACCAATAGATCTAAAGTCCGATGTGCCTGTCCTTTTGGTTGGTTTAAGACAAAACGCTTGTTAACTGCTTGTTTTAATGAATTCATATGACCGCCTCCGTATTTGGTTCCGTTCTAAAATTTGTGGTAAAAAAAACCTTCGTCCCGTGTTATCAAAACACTTAGGACGAAGGTTACTCGCGGTACCACCTAATTTTTATACTAATCTCACAATTAATATCTTATGACGTACATCCAACTTGACTATACGCTGCAATATATCGTTTGCCCACGGTTGGTCAGCACAAATGAGGCACCCGACCAACAAGCTCCAAGATCATCTTCACAACTTATAAAGGGTTCCCTTTCACCAAACGGAACTCGCTGGACCGATACAAGTTGCTACTCTTCTCTTCAACGCTTAATATCTTTTAACTTGTCTCTAAGATTATCACATTATTTTCTAATGTCAAGCAACTTCCGAAAAAAGATTTAAACCGCATTTGCGTGCTGGCCTTTACGAACCCTTAAATTTTTTCAAAATCATTAAATCCTGCCTCATGAAATTGTTTTTACGACAAACTCCGTTATAATGAAGACAAGCTTATTAACGAGGTGCTTATTTATGCGTAATCAACCGCTTCCGCCGCTTCATGTCGGCCGCAAACTATTTTTACTACTTGTTTCAGTTGCCTGTTTTGCGGCAGCTATTTTCGGGATTCGCGTTTATCAAACGGCGAACCAAACGGTGTCGAAAATGTATCACAAATCAGGCACCCCAGCGGCGGCGAGTATTCGCCAACAAAAGCCGACTAGTATTTTAATTTTAGGTGCAGACACTGGCGCCTTAGGTCGTAAATACCAAGGCCGAACGGACAGTATGATCCTAGCCACTGTCAATCCGCAAACCAAAAAAATCACGTTAAACTCCATTCCGCGCGATACTTTATCCGAAATGGTTGGGACGAAAAACCGACAAATGAATAAATTGAATGCGGCCTATGCCATTGATGGCGTAAAAATGGCCGTTAACAGCACTAAAAAGCTATTAGGTGTACCCGTTGACTATTATGTGACCGTCAACATGGGCGCCGTTAAAAAGCTAGTCAACGACGTTAACGGTGTCACGGTCAAAGTACCTTTTAGTTTTAATTATGAAGGGACGAAGTATAAAAAAGGCACCATGCACCTGAATGGTAAACAAGCTTTAAATTACTCCCGCATGCGTTATGATGATCCGAATGGTGACTATGGCCGTCAAAAACGGCAGCGCCAAGTGATTACCGCCGTGATCAAAAAAATGATGCAGCCCGCAATGGTTTCCCAGTATGATAAAATCATGCAAGATGTGGAACAAAATGTGAAGACCAACTTAACAAACGCTGATTTCAAGAGCTTGGTGCTCCATTACCGGAAGGCCGCCACCACCATCGAGTCTGATCACTTACAAGGCCAAAACGCCACATTAAACGGCGCATCTTATCAAATCGCTGCTACCACCGAACTGCAACGCTTATCCGATAAAATTCGTAAAGAACTGAACTTACAAACCAAAACGTTAAACAACGCCGAAACTTATGAAAATGCGCAAAACCCTGAATTTGATGGCAGTACCGTCACCAAATTCACAGTGGTTCCGCTGACCACCCAATCGACGTCCTACTAAAAAAGGCAAACCAACATTTCTAGATTAAGAAATGTTGGTTTGCCGCCATGCTGAGACGATGCAACTTGCATCGTCTTTTTGTTAGCCCCAAATCAGCGTTTGCACCAGTAGTCCAGCAATCAATACAAATAAAATCCCAATGATTGTTGCACCAATTGGATTGCGCGGATTCACCGTCCAACCAATGCCAAACAACTTAGGCAACAACAAGGGCTGGCGCCCACCTGGCGTGGTGTTGACCCAATAATACCAAGTGGTTGTCCCTAGCAGCGCCAACACGGCCAGTAGCATGATCACCATCCCGATCCGCTGAGGCGCACCGAAAGCCGTTAACAAAATAATCAACAGCAGCACGATGATACTGATCACCGGCCCATAACGCTTTAAATCAAAATTGCGCACTAGCCACACACCTTTTTACCCGCACCGCACTAAAGTTCAATGAGATCATGCGGTACGGAAATCATATTTTCAATGCCATTTTCAGTTACTAGTACTTGGTCTTCAATCCGAATCCCACCCCAACCCGGTAAATAAATGCCAGGTTCAACGGTGATCACATTACCAGCTGCTAAATCATCATCGCAAGCTAGAGTCAGCTGTGGAAATTCATGCACAAACATCCCAATGCCATGGCCGATATTATTATAATCATAATCTTCATAGCCAGTACCTGCTAATACCTCCCGCGCAGCCCGATAAATATCCGCTGCAGGTACCCCAGGTTTCATTCGGTCTAGGCAAACCTCAAGCATTTGTTGTTCTAATTTGTAAACTTCTTTTTGCTTGGCCGTTGCCTTGCCAACAACCACCGTACGGGTCATATCAGACAAATAACCGTTAAATTGGCAACCAAAGTCCATTAATACCAAATCGCCATATTCAATGGCCTTGCTAGACGGAATACCGTGCAATAATGATGAATTGGCCCCAGAAATTAAAATATTACCATACGGTTGCGTATCGGCGCCTTCAGCTACCATATAACTGGATAATTGGGCAGCCAGGTCCTTTTCTGTGACCCCAACACGAATCTCAGGTAGCAGTCGACGAAACGCCCGACAGGCAATTTCACAAGCGTTCCGTAAGTCGCTAAGCTCCGTTTCGTTTTTAATTTGTCGGAACCCTTCGATCACACCACTGGCTGGCACAAATTCAGCGGTCACATGCTCATTTAATAACTGATATTCTGCAAACACCAAATCATCTGCTTCGAACCCAATGGTCTGAATACCTTCCGCCGTGACAATATTTTGCAGCCCGACTTCATGCCCAATGATCCGCCAATTCACAATCGTGAAATCAGGTGCTTCAATCGCAGCTTGTTCTGTATACCGGGCGTCCGTTAAAATATATTGCGTTTCGGGTAAGATCAACAACGCCGAATCTGCGCCACGAAAGGTGCTAATATAGCGCACATTGGGTTCTTTTTGGATCAAGTAACTGTCTAAATGGTGTTCTGTCATGTAAGCACGTAACTTATCAATATTTTGCATGGTAGGCCCCCCTATTTATTTATCCGGTTAAAACGTCGATCGGCACTGCTTTAAAATGTTTCACAGCAACACTAGCAGAACAAATTTCAAATTTGGAAACGAGAAATAACCATTTTTCACGATTTCCAGTAAGCGTTTTCTGGACGACTTTATTGTAATTATATTCACATATCTAATGAGATGCAAGTTTTTCGGCAAATCTTCATTGTACAAAAAAAGACCTCGACTAGCGTCGAGATCTTGGTTGAGCTTGCTTTAAACTACACGAACCCCAAATGAAGGTTCGAAGTAACTTGAAATGGTTGCTACTTTGACATTTTCACCAGGTTGTGGTGCTGCAATATATTGGTTGTTCCCAATATACAAGGCAACGTGGTAAGTTGCACCTGCAGAACCCCAGAAGACTAAGTCCCCAGCTTGTAATTGGCTGATCGAGACTTTAGTCCCAGCATTTTCTTGAGAAGTGGTGACACGTGGAATTGAAACCCCAGCTTGTGCATAAGCCCATTGGGTCAAACCAGAACAGTCGAAGCCTTGGCCCGCTGTTTCGCCACCCCAAACATAAGGCACACCAATTTGTGATTCAGCAGCTGCGATTGCTTTTGAAACCGCTGATGAATTACTAGATGAAGTTGTTGTGGTTGTTGTTTTCGTAGTTGTCGCCGCCTGTGTTGTTGAACTTTGAGTACTTGCAGCTTTTGCGGCAGCTGCGGAACTAGCAGCAGCACTTGAGGCTGCAGCTGAACGTGCTGCAGCCGAACGAGCGGCAGCGCTAGAAGCTGCTAAGCTGGCATTCGCAGCAGATGTAGCAGCTGATTTTGCAGCAGCTTGACTGGCAGCAAGACTAGCATTTGCAGCAGACGTTGCAGCTGATTTAGCGGCAGCTTGGCTAGCGGCTACACTAGCATTGGCTGTTGATGTTGCAGCTGATTGGGCAGCCTGACTAGCAGCAGTTGACTGTGTCGTAGCAGAAGTAGCAGCACTAGAAGCTGTTGCTGAACTAGCCGTTTGATAAGTGGCATCAACGCGAGTCCGCTTTGCAATTGGATCTGCGACTTGGCCCTGTTGTTGCGTGCTGGAACTGGAAGCTGTTGATTGACTTGCAGTGGATTGTGTGGCAGCACTGGAAGCCGTTGCAGCAGCGGTTGATTGAGCAGCGGCACTGGAAGCTGCTAAGCTGGCATTGGCCGTTGAAGTTGCAGCTGAACTAGCAGCAGCTAAGCTGGCATTCGCAGCAGATGTAGCAGCAGCTTGTTGCGCAGCGGCACTAGAAGCAGCAGCGGTTGATTGAGCAGCTGCTTGGCTAGCATTTGCAGCGGATGTGGCAGCAGCCTGTTGTGCATTGGCTGTCGACGTTGCGGCTGACTGAGCAGCTGCTTGGCTAGCATTCGCAACAGAAGTTGCAGCTTGTTGCGCAGCCGCAGTTGATTGGGCAGCAGCACTGGAAGCTGCAGCTGTTTGAGCGGCAGCCTGTTGCTGAGCCGCAGCTTGCTGTTGTGCAGCTAATTGGGCATTCGCAGCAGATGTGGCAGCAGCTTGTTGCGCGGCAGCACTAGAAGCTGCTGCTTGTTGCTGTGCTTGTGCATTGGCGGCAACAGTTGCAGCCGCTTGGGTTGTGCTAACGGTGCTTTGTGGTGCAGCACTTGATTGACTAACCGTTGCGGTTGGTGTTGCAGCAGTACTTGTGGCAGCCTTGCTAGCCGTTAATTGAACACTTTCAGTGACAATCTTGGTGTTAGAAAGGTCTGTGTCATTCTTTGCAACATAAACACCAGGTACCCATTGGTTTGTACCAATTTGGTACCAAGTAATACCGTGGACTTGCTTTTCAGCTTGCACGGTTTTGGTTTCTTTAAATGTCAAATATTGACCAGTCGGTTGCAAGTCATCTGGTGAATTCCAGACGGTTGTAACCCCACCGTTATATTTAACGGTAATCGTTTCTTTAGTAGTTGTGTCCCCAAGATCAAGGTATTGTGCTGGAATCCATTCGCCGTTGCCAATGTGATACCAAGTCTCACCGTTGATTTGTTTGTTGCCTTGAACCTGAACCGTTTGTCCCTTCTCTAAGTAACGTTGTGCTTGTAAACCGTTACTTGGATCGGCCCAGACAGTGGTAGCGCCATTTTGGTAGGTTACCTTAGCTGTGGTAGCTGCAGCGTTTGCTTGTTGTGTGCCAACGAATGCTGCTCCAGCAAGACCAACGACCCCAGCCGCAACATATTTAGATAAATGACGCTTTGATTTTGACTTTGTCTCAGTCATTTGAGAGCCTCCTTCAATGTGCCTGAACCCAACTCTGCTGGGGTCCAAACGGGAATCTTTATCCGTTCCCTAAAACTTACGCCCTTCAGTATAACTTATTTTTTGAGACTTTTACAGCCACAAAATCAGTCTTAGGTCTGAGTCAACATTCTTGTAACATTTTAAAAATGCAATTGTGACGGGGACTATACCAGCATTTTCCTTAAAATTAACTTAATATCGCCACGATTTTGTTATCGTTTTGTAATATTTGAAATACAGAACTATCATTTTCAGGTTGAATCCACAACGCTTTTATAAGAACTATGCTATAATAAATGCTACTATGTCTTCAGCAAATGCTACAGGAGCGTGATAACGTCAATGACGCCAATAAAAGAAGATTACTTAAAAATCATTTTTGAACTTGGTGGTGCCAAACAGGAAGTTTCAAATAAACAAATCGCTTTAGCGTTAGGTGTGGCTGCTGGTTCAGTCACCGAAATGGTCTCAAAGCTAAAAAAGGAAAAGCTGGTGACGCATCAGCCCTATAATGATATTGCCCTCACTAAAAAAGGCTTAGATCAAGCCATTTTACTGATCCGCAAACATCGCCTTTGGGAAACCTTCTTAGCGCAAAAATTGGAATTTAAACTCGCCGATATTCATTCCGAGGCAGAGGTATTAGAACATGCCACGAGCCCCGAATTATTGGCAAAGTTAGATGCTTTTCTCGGCTTTCCCACCCACTGCCCACATGGCGGTGTGATTCCTGATCAAACAGGTCACTTCCAGGAAGAAAGCTACACGGTGTTGAATCAAATTCCCGATGGTCAAGTGGTGACAATCGAACGTGTCATTGACGACCATGAACTTTTGATTTATCTCCAAGATATCCAATTGAAGATCGAACGCCAAGTTAAAGTGTTGAAACACGAGCCTTTCGACGGTCCAATTGCCGTTGAAGAACTGGATACAGGACGCCAAATGAACATTAGTTTCAAGGCTTCCCACAACATTTTCGTTACGGATGAAAATGGTGACCCGCTTAAAATCGATAAAAAAGCACGCCGCTTAAAGCGTGATTAAACAGTGACCACCCACTTACTTGTGCGGTGGTCTTTTTTTGTCTTCATTTTGATGATGATTGTTTTGCCGTAACGATTCAGCATTTAAAAAAAGCACATCTAGCAAAATGCCAGATGTGCTGATGATGGTTGCTTATAATGATTTGGTAACGACCTTGCGGACAAATGGATCTGAACTAATGCCTTCGTCCAAGATTTTCTTGCACCATTCTTTGGCAGAGAACAATGAATGGTCACGGTAGTTCCCACAACTTTGAATTTCAGTGCCTTGCACGTCATCCCAAGTCGCTGGACCAGCGATAAATTCCAATGAGCCTTTCAAAGCAGCGGCCACTTCTTCAGTGGTGTGTTGGCCCCAAGTGATCAAATGGAAGCCAGTGCGGCAACCAAATGGTGAACAATCAATGACACCGGTTAACCGATCCCGCAATAAACCAGCCAGCATATGTTCAATGGTATGTAACCCAGCGGTTGGAATCGCATTTTCATTAGGCTGAACCAAACGAAGATCGAAGTTTGAGATCTCGTCGCCTTTTGCACCAGTTTCCACTGTGATCAAACGCACGTATGGTGCTTTAACCTTTGTATGATCTAATTCAAAACTTTCAACTTTTGCCATGTAGACGATCCCTCCATGATTTTAATCACTTCTATTGTAACGCAACCCTTGAGAAAACCAAGCGTTTAATTCTGGTATTTGTTGGCTTGGATATACTTAAAATTTGCAAAACCTTGAAAAGCCGCATCGACTGATTTGGCATTGATCACCAAAGACCGATTTTCAGCTGGCACAAAACCGCCTTTGATCATTTGGTCGATCATCCCAAACATCGAATCAAAGAAACCATTGATATTCAAAACGGCGATCGGCTTTTGATGTAACCCTAATTGACTCCACGAAATCGTTTGGTAAAACTCTTCAAATGTACCAAAGCCACCTGGTAACACCACAAAGCCATCCGCTAAATTGATCATTTTTGCTTTACGTTCACTCATATCACGTACTTTGATCAGTTCCGTTAGATTCGGTGCTTCAATGCCACGGTCAAAGAAGATCTGAGGCATGACGCCGATCACGTGGCCTTGTTGCTGCAAAATAGCCTGACTAATGGCCCCCATGAGGCCAATATCGCTGCCGCCATACACTAAATCTAAATGATGCTGTGTCATGGCCTGTGCTAAGGCCAGTGCTGCCTCCCGGTAAGCCGGGTCAGTGCCATTATTTGAACCACAATAAACTGCCAGACGTTTCACATTTTTCCCTCACTTTATAATTGCTTTGCCAATTGTTGTAACGCACGACTGCGTTGGTTAAGTGGCCGTTGCTGCGCCAATGGTAATTGGGCCAGGGTCGCCTGTTGCTCAGGTAGCCAGAAAATCCGATCAAACCCGCGACTTTGATCACCTAATTCTTCAGTGGCCAACGTACCTGTGACGCGCCCAACAGCAGAGCGTTCACGACCGTCGGGTAACCGCAACGCCAACGTTGTCACCATCGTGGCTTCCCGGCGCACCTCACCTTGCAATTGCTTCAATAAATAAGCATTCCAACTTAGCGGCGGCGCATAACGGTCTAACTCGCGTCGAGTGTGGATACCTAACCGGCTAGGCCAGACTGCCAATTCCAAACCACTATCATCAGTTAGCACCGCCACTGGTGCTGGCGGCTGGATCACCGCTAGTTTGGCTTGTGCATTTGCTAAATACGTTTGCCCATTTTCCACCGGCTGTTGTGTATACCATGCTGCCGGCACTGCTTTGATCGTCCAACCCAATGGTGTGGCCCAGTTTTGTAACTGGGCTAACTTATTGGCATTGTGGCTGGCGAACCAGAATGTTGCCATATTCCCACCGCCTTTAATAAATAAAAAGAACCTGTTACGATCACGGCGCCATTGACACCGGCCAACTGCTGGGCCTGGTGCAAGGCAGCTTGCGGATCAGGTTGCACCTGAACTGCCAAATCAGGTTGTTCCTGGTGTAACGTTGCGGCTAGATCAGCGGCCGCCAACGCCCGCTCTGGGTGAGCGGGTGTGGTGACGATCACCTGACTCGCATGTTGCGTCAGCCAAGGCAGCATTTTAGCATAAGCTTTATCTGCTAAAATCCCCACAACATAGATCCGTGGTTGTGTTGCGGGTAACAGCTGGTCTAAGCTGGCTTGCAATGCCTGGGCCCCAGCCACATTATGTGCGCCATCCGCAATGGTCACTGGTTGAGTCTGTACCAAGGCCAACCGGCCCCCTAAATGCGCTTGGGCAAAACCTTCCCGAATCGCCGTTCGCGTTACCGGAAGTTGGTTTAAGGCCAATAATGCCGTTAACACATTTTGGCCTTGATAGCGACCGGCTAGGCCAATTTGTAACGCGCGCCACTGAAAGTCAGCCGTTTGGACATTTAAAATACTCCCCGTTAACGTTTGCGCCTGCCAAGTTAATTGCGCGTCTGTGACGGTTAACACTTCTGTTGCATTGGCTTGGGCGGCCTGTGTTAAAACCGCCTGTACCTCAGCAGCTTGTTCAGGGGCACTGATCACTGACACACCTGGCCGCATAATCGCACTTTTCGTGGTGGCAATAGCCGTTAACGTATCGCCTAAAATCGCCATGTGATCATAGCTGATTGGCGTAAACACCACTAGACTCGGGTGTTCAATGGCATTGGTGGCATCTAATGCACCGCCTAACCCTGTTTCGACCACCGCCCAAGTGATGCCAGCATTAATAAAGCAGACCATGGCTAACAAAAAGGACCACTCAAAGGCTGAAACGGCGCATTCATCTAACGCAAGTTGAGCCAATGCCACCTTGACCTGCGCCACAGCGGTTAAAATCTCGGTTGGCGTCACCAATCGTTCATCTAATACAATTTGTTCCCGTGGTGTTTGCAAGGCTGGGCTGGTAAACCACCCTACCCGGTACCCTTGGGCACGTAAGGCGCTGGCAATCAAACAACCTGTAGACCCTTTGCCATTCGTACCTGCCAAATGCACGATTTTCAGGTGATCTTCTGGATGCCCTAACTGTGCCAAAATAGCACGCAATAACTGAACGCGTTCTGCACCGCCATACAGCATGCGCCCATCGATCCGTTGCCAAAAGGCTTGTTCCTGTGCGAGATCTGTTGCGATCACAATTGCACCCGCCGTTGAAATTCTGCTTTGGCTTCAGCATTGTTCAACGTTCCTCGAAAGCTAGCCGTTACGGTTTGACTCCCTGTTTTCTGGATCCCGCGCATTTCCATACACATATGTCGGGCCTGCACTTCCACAGCAATCCCAGCCGGGTCCAAAATCGTTTGCAATTCATCCGCAATGGCAGAGGTTAACCGTTCTTGCACATTTGGCCGCTTAGCACAGTAATCCACTAGCCGCGCAATTTTACTTAACCCAATGATTTGTTTGTGCTGTGGCACATAGGCCACATGGACATGGCCAAAAAATGGCAGTAAATGATGCTCGCACATCGAATAAAATGGAATATCCTTGACCAACACTAAGTCGTCTTGACTTTCAGTCGGGAATAATTTGTAATTTGTAAACTGCGGCTGCTGGACACTACTAAACACTTCAGCATACATCCGGGCAACACGTGCCGGGGTTTCCTGAAGTCCTGGCCGATCAGGATCTTCCCCGATTGCCGTTAAAATTGTCCGCACGGCTGCTTCAATTTGCGCCGTTGCTTCATCTGTCACGCTTGGTCACCTTCAATTTTCTCAATTCGTTGACTGGTTCCTAATGCCTGGAGCCAGGTTTGACACCGTTGTTGCAGCGGGCCAGTTGTAATCTCCACCATTGGCGCCAGCACAAAGGCCCGCCGTTGCATTTCCGGATGGGGAATGGTCAAGGTGGTGGTCTGCAGCTGTTGATCATCGTACATTAAAATATCGAGATCAATGGTTCGCGGTCCCCAATGAACGTTGCGCTTGCGCTGGCCGGCCTGTTCAATGGCTTGCAGCCGGGCCAATAAGTCAGCGGGGCTTAAAGTGGTGGTCAATGCCACCGCCTGGTTGTAAAAGTCAGGCTGTTCCACCCCACCCACTGGCGCTGTCCGATAAAAATGGGACACCTGGGTCACTTGAATGGTGGCTGTTTCGGCCAACAATTTTACCGCTTGTCGTAACGCAGCTTGAGGCGCCCCAAGATTCGCGCCAATACTAAGATATACGTGATGGCGGACTAGCGTTGTGCTAACCCCAACATAGTCCATAATCCCAGCGATCGGTGCCCCATATTTTCGCAACGTCAACTTAACTTGCTGGATCAACGGAAACTGAGCCAATAAGCTTTGGCCAATTAAATTCACCAAACTTTCGATCAATTTAAATTGATGTTGTTGCACAATGGTCGTCACCGCATCGTAGACAGCCGCATAACTCACCGTTTGTGCTAAGTCATCTTGGATGCCAGTTTGTTCAAACGGCACTTCAAACTGGGCGTCTAGTTCTAAGCGCTGACCTAATTTATTTTCTTCTGGCAATACCCCATTAAAGGTATAAAATTGCATCCGTTTGATTTGAATTTGCCCCAACGTGGCCTGCCCCCATTTTAATACGCAAAACTGCGCTTGATTTTATCAATGATCCGAACCGTTTGTTGTGCGGCTTCAATATCATGGGCCCGCATAAAATTCACATTTAAAGCCGCCGAATTGGCAAAAATCGCCATCGTCGGTACCAGCCGTTGTTCAGTTGGTAGCCCGTCTAATAGCTTGCCAATAAAGCCCTTATGGGAAGGCGCAATTAACGTCGCCACCCCTAACTGATTAAAATAATCTAATTCATGTAATAACGTATATTCTTGTTCATAGTTTTTACCATAAACACTGCCCAAACCAACGTCGATCACCAGTTGATTTTTACTTAAACCAGCGTTTAAACACTGCTCAATATCCGTGGCAAACTGTTGGCGAATATCACCTAATAAATCCGTATATTGATCCCCATCTTGGGTATGCATGATCACCAAACCGGCTTTGGCCTGGGCCACAGCTGTTAAAATACCAGGTTCATCCGTTAATGGTTTCACCACATTGATCATATCTGCACCAGCAGCTAACACAGCTTCTACCACTGGCAATTTATAAGTATCCACAGCAATTGGCACTGGCGTTTGGGCGCGAATGGCCTTCAAAACAGGTACTACCCGTTGAATTTCTGCTTCTGGCGTGATTTCCTGATAACCTTTACGGGTGGATTGACCACCAAGCTCGATCACATCGGCACCATGCGCCACCATGGCTTGGGCGCGGGCAATGGCCTTTTCTGGTTTTAAATAACGCCCGCCATCATAAAAGGAATCATCGGTAATATTTAACACCCCGTACACCTGGGTTTTCGCCGTGAGATCCAAACTGAACTGCCGGGCCTGAAATTGATGGGGCGCCTTTAAACTTGTTGCCACTTGTTGTAACGCGGTTAAATACCCTGCTAACGCTGGTGTCGACGTGATGGTAGGTAACTGATCCCACAACCAAAAAGTATCCACTAATAAAAACAATTGCCCCGCCACTTGTAACTGGCGAATATGGTGCTTGCGGTTAAAATCTGCCAAGACGGCCGGCCATTCCTGAACCGGCTTCACTTGTAAAATCACAATACTAGGCTTCAATAAACTGGCTAAATCCCCGACTTCTTGTGCAAATAACGTATTCGGCGAAACAGGTGTTAATTCCATCCGACTCATCCCTTTCCAGATCAAAATTCTACTTTAAAATTTGCCCAATAGGCTGGCAAAATCATTTTTGAGATTGCATTAATCCTACCGCATTTTCATGCGAACGGTCAACTGAAAAAAGGGCGCCTTGCATCACCAATGTCGCTTAACCGGTCACCTTGAAAATGGCCACCCGCCTGCGGACTTTTTAAAAGCATCACAGTGACTTGCGCGCCACATTAAAAAAGCACCAAACCCCATGAGGTTTGGTGCCCTTGATTTAAGCCAAAGTTTGATCCCGGGTTGAGAGATAACCGTAAATCGCGGCAATTCCCTTGTCAATGGCCTCGGTTTTAGGTGCTAAATGTTCTGAATGAAGCTGATACGGTTGGTCAATGCCTAACCAGAACATGGTGCCTTTTAATTTAGAAATCAAAAAACCAAAATCTTCGCCAGTCATGGCGGGTTCTGTTTCGATGTAAGTCACATCAGAACGGTCTTGCATGTAGTCAATGAAGGCAGCGGTGGTTTCTGGATCATTTTCCACGGGGTAATAGCCGCCTTGGTGTAAGTCTAAGTCAACTTCACACCCAAAGGCCAACGCGGTGCCCTGAGCAATCGTCTGCACCCGGCGTTGAATGTGCGCGTTCATTTTTTGGGTCAAGGCGCGAATGGTGCCATCGATCTGCGCAGTGCCGCTGATCACATTCCCAATGGTACCGGCATGGAATTGACCTAATGTCACCACGCCACTTTCAATGGGGTTCACATTCCGGCTAACAATGGTTTGCAGCTGGTTAACAAAGCTTGCCCCAGCAACGACCATGTCATTGGCCAAATGAGGATAAGCCGCATGCCCGCTTTTACCGTAAAACTTAGCGTGAATTTCGCAAGTTCCGGCAAATAGCGTGCCTTGGCGACACCCAATGGCCCCTGCTGGTAATTGCGGATTAACGTGCAACCCATAAATTTCATCTGGCCGCCATTCATCTAAAGCGCCCATTTCATAAAGCCGTTTGCCACCGCTGGCATTTTCTTCAGCTGGCTGAAATAGGAATAGAAAATTGTTGGCCGGTTGCACATCAGCAACATGGCTTAACACGCCTAAAGCCACACTCATGTGAATGTCATGTCCACAAGCGTGCATCCGCCCTGGATGCTTTGAGGCAAATGGTAACCCCGTTTGTTCTGCAACTGGCAACGCATCAATATCGGTGCGCCAACCAATGGTTTTCGCCCCAACTGTCCCGGTGACATGCACCAAAATGGCTGTTTCAACGGTTTTAATGGTTAAAAAGTCTTGGGGAAATTGTTTGATCACGTTTAATAAATAAGCCTGGGTCTCATGTTCTTCCAAACCAATTTCTGGAATCTGATGCAAATCTTGATAGATCTGGATCAACTGTTCGTGGTTGAGCGCCACAACTGTCATCTACCTTCCGCTTAAAGTTTACGCAATGCGTCTAAAATTTCCGTCTTAGACTTGGTTTTTTCATCAATATCTTTGATTTTCCGTGCTGGTACACCTGCAACCACGGTATTTGGTGCAACGTCTTCTGTGACGATTGCACCCGCCGCAACAACGGCGCCTTTACCAACGCGCACGCCTTCTAAAACAACGGCATTGGCACCGATCAATACATCATCTTCAACGACAACTGGTTGCGCTGAAGGTGGCTCTACAACACCGGCTAACACGGCGCCAGCCCCAATATGTGCCCGCTTACCCACTGTAGCACGGCCGCCTAAAACAGCCCCCATATCGATCATTGAGCCTTCGCCAATGACCGCACCGATATTGATGACAGCGCCCATCATGATCACAGCGTTTTTATGGATTTCAACTTGGTCCCGAATAAATGAACCTGGTTCGATTCGCGCATCAAATTGCTTCAGATCAACCATTGGCACGGCTGAATTCCGAGCATTATTTTCAAGATGGTAATCTTCGATCAAAGTCGCATTGGCCTTTAAAAAAGGTTCAACATCGGCCCAATCGCCAAATAACGTTCCCGTTTTTGTTTCAAAGAATGTTTGTAAGCTGGCAGGCACATCAAGCCTGGCCAAATCCCCTTTCACATAAACCTTAACGGGTGTTTTCTTCTTTGCTTCACTGATAAAGCGAATAATTTCGTTGGCGTCCAAAACGTCACGCACCTTTCTATTTTTCCTCTCGTGTTAGCGGCAAACCCTCACAATGATGCACCACATTGTTGAAACTTTTCATCATTTCTCGCCGTGTGACAATGCCGGTAAATTCACCGTCTTGTGCCACCACCGGCAAGAAAGGGTTGTCTACTAATAAATGTAATATTAACTCAATGTCATAGGGGTTTTCAACTGTTGTTACGTTTCGTTCGCAAACATCCCCCACTGTATGCCGCATTAATTGACTGGTATCCAGTTCAGACAGGCCTAACATGGTGTCGGTGATCATTGGCATCGACAATAGCCCCACAAAGTGGGAATCCGCTGTTAGCACTGGGATTTTCGCGTAACGTACTTTGGTTAAAACCAGAAAGGCGTGGTTTAATTTATTCTCCGCATAAACCGTCGCAACTTTCTCGGCCGGAATTAAAAAATGATCCCGGTTTTGATTTAATAGGTCAAGCATCGATTGACTAATCACAGATAAATGTCTCCCTTCATCCTATCAAGGCCGTACCATAAAAGCCCTCTTTCAAATAAAACACCTTCATTGTACAGGAAAAGTGTGTTTGAAACAGGGCCTTTGTGGGGAAATTCATAAAATTTTTAATTAATGCTCGGCATGTAACCAGTCCTGCCAAACTTTTTCCAAATTGCGAATCGCATTGCCGCGATGGCTCACTTGATTCTTTTCAGCTTGGGTCAATTGTGCCATGGACTTTTTTAGTGCTGGCACATAAAATAACGGATCATAGCCAAAACCGTTGTCCCCGCGGGGAATCGCCAAAATCTGGCCGGCGACTTCACCATCAACGACCAAGTCCTTGTCAGGTTGCCCTGGTTTGGCAAATACCAGCGTGGTATGGAAGGTCGCGGTACGCTTTTCCGGTGGCACATCCGTCAGCTCAAACATCAACTTCGCATTATTCGCCGCATCATTGTGGTCGCCAGCAAAGCGTGCAGAATACACCCCTGGTCGGCCGTGCAGGGCATCGACCATTAACCCAGAATCATCCGCCAACACTGGCAGGTCAAGTTTGCGCGCAATGGTATCGGCCTTTAACCGGGCATTCTCTTCAAATGTTTTCCCTGTTTCCTCAACGTCTGGCAAGTCAGGAAAATCCTTTAACGTTTTGACCGTTAAACCAGCCGGTTCAAATAAAGCTTTAAACTCGCTGGCCTTCCCTGCATTACGGGTTGCGATCACAATGGTTTTAGCTGACAACTGTGAGGTGTCATACGGGTGTAATAACTGTTGAAACTGATATTGTTGGGCTTGAATCAGCTTTTCCACCCCTTGCGTCCCTAAAGCCAGTAGATCATTGAGATCACTACCTGAAAAAGTAGCTTCTTCCCCAGTGCCTTGTAGTTCCACAAATTCACCTTGACTGGTCATGACAATATTCATATCCACCGCCGCAGCTGCATCTTCTTGATAATCGAGATCCAATACCGCTTCACCACTGGGCAAAATACCAACACTAATCGCAGCCAAGTCAGCCTTTAATGGTAATGCTGGTAATTGCTGGTCATCCACTAGCTTTTGTAACGCCAGCTTTAACGCAAAGAAACCGCCGGTAATGCTAGCGGTCCGCGTGCCACCGTCTGCCTGGATCACATCACAATCCACCACGATCGAGCGCGGCCCTAATTTTTCCAAATCCACAACTGCCCGCAACGCGCGCCCGATCAGCCGTTGAATTTCAACTGTACGGCCTGTTTGGCGACCTTTCGTCGCCTCCCGCCGTGTCCGCTCGCTGGTAGCTCGCGGGAGCATACTATATTCTGCATTGATCCAACCCTTGTCACCGCCACGTAAAAATGGGGGTAAGTTTTCCTCAACACTGGCATTACAAATCACCTTGGTATCCCCCAGTGCCATCAAGACTGACCCTTCCGGATTTTTTAAATAATGCGGGGTCATTTTTAACGTTCTTAATTCATTGTAACCACGATCATTGCGCCGTTGCATGAAGCTACCTCTTTTCTTGTGGCAACTGGGTCAAATCCACCCGTTGCGCGGTTAAGTCTTTTAATTGTAACCAACTGCTGGCGATCTCCGCAAACATGGTTGGGCTGCCGGTCGTATAAAAAGCCTCCATTGGCGGTGTGTCAGGTTGGTCATTGGCAATTTCAAAATAATCTAATAACATGGAAATTTGTGATACGGTTTCAGCGCCAGAATCGATCAACGTCACATCCGGTCCTAACCATTGTTGGAACACCGGCCGTAAAATGGGATAGTGCGTGCACCCCATCACCAACGTATCGATTCCAGTTTTCGCAAACGGTTGTAACCCTTCTGCCACGACTTTTTTAGCCACTGGCGAACGGAATTCATTACTTTCCACCACAGACACAAACTTAGGACAAGCCTGACTAAAAACCGTCATTTGTTGTGCCTTACGATGAATCGCCTGCTCATAGGCACCACTTTTAATGGTGGCTTGGGTTCCAATGACACCGATTCGTTGGTTACGCGTGGCTTTGATGGCCGCCCGCGCACCTGGTAAAATCACACCGATCACAGGAATCGGCAACGCTGCTTTGATCTCTGCCAACGCCGCTGAAGTCGCTGTGTTACAGGCAATCACGATCATTTTAACGCCTTGATCTAATAAGAAATTGGTCATTTGCCAAGTGTACGCCTTGATCTGGCTCACTGGCCGTGGCCCATAAGGATTGCGCGCGGTATCACCAATATACACCACTGATTCGTTTGGCAGCTGTTGCAGCGCCTCTTTTACCACGGTAAGGCCACCGACGCCGGAATCCATAAAACCAATTGCTTGTTGCTTACTCATCTTGATCTTCCTCTTATTCTTTTTTCGATCCGTCCATAAAACTCTGAAACTAAACTGTAACGCGAATTTTAAGATTCTGCAAGCTTTCAGAAACATTCTGCTTATCCCCTACAGTTTCTGGTATAATAAAATCAATTCATTTCGGAATAAGGAGTCTATCATGGCTGGGGAAAAAACTTATCAAGCACTTTTAAAAACGGCAACTGCCAGTAACAATCTCAATTATACCTTATTACGTGACCTCCTGTTGCCACAGTTATTAGGGGCAGAAAATGCCAGTATTTTATATTGGGCCGGCAAAGACTTAGCCCGCCAACTACCGCTGGCCAACTTAGAAGCCCTCCCAGACTTTTTTCAACAATTTAATTTCGGTGACCTGTCACTCCAAGGAGAAGGCAAGCATCAATACCGCTTTTTACTGGCTGGTACGGCTGTCACACAACGCCAAGCAGCCTTTGAAACCCCTGAGTTTCAGCTTGAAACTGGCTTTTTAGCCCAACAGATTCAGCAGATCACCGGGGCGATCGCAGAAGGCGAAGCCAGCATTAACCGTCAAGGCGTGGTGATCACTGTGCAGATCGATCACAGCACCGAATCACACCAAAACCCAGAAGCCATTCAATTAATGGGCACCACCAGCGGTCAACAAGTGGACCAGCAACCAACATCTGAGGCCACTGGCACCGCCTTATCACGTCAAAAAGATCATCGTAAAAAACGTTGGTTTGGTCACTAAAAAAACTCAGCTCGCACATTGCGAACTGAGTTTTTTTAGTTAGGCTGTATATTGTTGTAAGATCTTATCCAATTGTTCCTTTGAATGGTAGCCGACTAAAGTTTCAACCACTTCGCCGTCTTTTTTGATCATCAACGTTGGAATACTCATAATGCCGAAGCCTTGCGCTGTTTCAGGATTTTCATCAACATCCATCTTCGTGAACTTGACTTCACCATCATATTCATCTGCTAATTGCTCAACAACAGGTGATTGCATCCGACAAGGACCACACCAAGTTGCCCAAAAGTCAGTTAAAACGACGCCTTTACCTGTTACATCTTGGAAATTTTGATCTGTAATTGCTTCAACCATTTTGCCACGCTCCTTTATGCTCGTCGTTAAATCACAACGGCCCTCAATATGCTATATTCTAGCAAAGCCTTTTCAAAACAACAAGTATTTTGCTGATTTTTTGTAAGTGACCGTTAAAATGCCGTTAAGCTGGTGTTAGATGTCGTTCTCCGGCAAAATCGGGCTGGAACGCTGTGGGCTGACTTGAAGCCCGGAAAATCACCGGTCTTCAAGCTCAACCTTATCGTAAATGGTAAACCATTAACGATAATTTCACGGCTGAGCTCGATTTTGCCTCCGAACTTAGATCCGTGCAACGCTACCAGGTTAACGTTACCTGATAAAAAACATCACGCTTACCACTGAACTGAATATTCATCACGACAGTTTATCCTGTCATTTCAATCAATCTGAAACTTGAAAAGATCATTGTCATCTGGCCTGCTCGACGACAAAGTTCGTTTCACCTCAGGCACTACTTAAAGGTGACGACTGTGGCCCCGTTGCCGCCGGCGTTGGCCGGCGCAAAGCCAAAGGATTTGACCTGGCGATTGCGGGCCAGGTATTCCGTAATGCCTTGGCGTAGCGCCCCTGTGCCTTTACCGTGAATAATGGTGACTTGGGGATAACCGGCTAACAGCGCCGCATCAATGTACTGATCCACATCTTGCAGCGCCTGTTCATACCGTTCCCCACGCAGGTCAAGACTGGTGTTCACATGATTGCTAACGTGCATCGTAGCCCGTGGCGCCTTGGGTTCTTTCTCCGGCGCTGCCTTGGTTTTCGCTAAATCGCCGGTGGCCACTTTCAGCTTAATAATGCCCACTTGAACTTCCCAATGTTTAGGGTCCATTTGTCGGATCAAGGTGCCTTGTTGACCGTAGGTGGTGACCAAAACGTCATCCCCTGGTTTTAAGGCCTGCTTAGCCCGTTCGCGGCGGAGCACCTTATTCTTCGATAACTGTGGTTCATCCTGATGTAACCCGTTTAAAGCGGTTTTAGCCGCAATCAGTTGATGTTCCTTCACTTCGCCAGCCCCTGCTTTTTGCAGGCGGTGTAATTCGGCAATGATCTGATCACTTTTGCGTTTGGCTTTGCCAACGATTTCATTGGCCTTGCTGGCCGCTAAATCCAATTGATGCTGTTTTTCATGGAAAAATTCGTTAGCGCCCTTTTCCAAATCATCATGAACTTGTTGCGCTTGCGCCAAGGTTGCTTGGGCTGCCTGGTTAGCCACTTCAGCGTTATGCCGTTGTTGTTCCAAGTCACTGATCATGTTGTTCAAATCTTGGCTATCCGCTGAGATCAAGCTTTCAGCCGCAGCTACCACATTTGCAGCCAGCCCTAAGCGCCGAGAAATATCAAACGCATTTGATCGGCCTGGAATCCCAATTAACAAGCGGTAAGTCGGCTGCAAGGTTTCACTGTCAAATTCCATACTGGCATTAATTGTCGCAGGCCGGTTGTAACCGTAAGCCTTTAATTCAGGATAATGCGTGGTGGCAACCACTGCACTGCCCACGGCGCCGATCTGGTCCAAAATGGCAATGGCTAACGCCGCCCCTTCTTGTGGATCCGTCCCAGCCCCTAATTCATCCACCAGCACCAAACTGTCCGATTCAATGGCATTTAAAATCGTCACCACATTGGACATGTGGCCCGAGAACGTACTTAAGTTTTGCTCAATGGACTGTTCATCCCCAATATCTGCGAAAATATCGTTGTAAACCGCCACTTGACTGCCTTCATTGGCTGGAATAAACAAACCAGATTGCGCCATTAATTGTAACAAGCCTAAGGTTTTCAGGGTAATGGTTTTCCCACCGGTGTTCGGCCCAGTGATCACCATCGCTTTAAAATCGCCACCAAGTTCAATATCATTGGCCACCACTTTTTCAGCCGCCAGCAAAGGGTGCCGCGCTTGCCGTAATTGAACGTGGTTGTCAGCGGCTAAATGCGGCTCAGTTGCCTTTAAGTCTTTTGCATATCGGGCTTTGGCGTTTACAAAGTCAAAATGGCCTAAAATCTGGCCGTTATCTAAAATTTCTTGACGATAAGGGGCCAATTCATTTGAAAGTTCCGCTAGGATCCGCAATTCTTCCTGTTGCGCTTCGATTTGTCGCTGGCGCAGGCGGTTGTTCAAGTCCATCACCGCCTGCGGTTCAATAAACAGCGTCAACCCACTGGCACTTTCATCATGCACCACACCACCAAAATGATGGCGGTACTCTTGCTTCACAGGAATCACATAGCGCTCATTCCGAATGGTGACGATCGGGTCACTTAAATATTGCGCTTGTTTGCCATGGGTGTACTGGTTCATTTGACTCCGAATCTGGCCTTCTAATTGTTGAATGCCATTACGGATCTGGCGCAACTTTGGTGACGCATCATCCGTTAAATGACCATCATCCTCCAATGACAGCCGCAGCCGTTTGGTTAACGTGGGTAAGGTTGTCAACCGTTGCCACCACTGATCAAGCTCTTGAAAAGTAACCGCCTCTTCTTCTGTAACAGCCGTTAAAAAGCGGTCCACGTCAGCGGTTGCCCGCAGCACCCGACTGATCTGTGCCAATTCCACGCCGTTAAGCGTCCCGCCAATGGCCAACCGTTTTAAATGAGGTTGCACATCGACTAGCTTCGGCATTGGAATCGGCCCTTTCAACCGTAAAATCGTAGCGGCATCTTGCGTTTCCATTAACATCTGCTGAATGGTTTTACGATCGTGATTCGGCTCTAATTGGCGGCTCAGTTGTTGCCCAACAGCTGATACGGTATATGCCGCAACGGCCGCCCGAATCTTAGCGAATTCCAACGTTTGCAGAATTTTTTGATTCACACCAAACATCCTTTCCTTTTATCACAAAAGACGGCAGGCCGCCTGACCTGCCGCACTTTAAATCCGATTCTAAATCGCCGCCAGCCACCATGACAGGGCTGGGATCGGCGTTAATTTGATCATCCCTTTTAAGAACCAAGAATGCATAAACGCATTTTGGAACAGTGGTAACGGGAATAACGTGAGCACGGTTAAAACCAAGTAGATGCCGACGTACACCGTCACCACATTTAGCACTGCACCACCGATCAAACTTTGTTGTTGTTTTAAGGGGTAAAAGGTCAATTGACTGGATAAAATACCCACAAACCGCACCAGCGCCCAGCCGATTACCATAATCAGCATAAACGCACACGCCGCATAAAAGGCCTTGTCCAACTTAAACCCAGTTTTTTGACTGAAAAAAGCAAACTTGCTAGAAAGATCTGCCGACTGATAAGGCACCCATAACGTTAAATGTGGCGCTAAACTTAAATAACTCAGTCGTGCAATCAAAAACGTTAATAAATAGCCGCCAGAATACACGAGCTGTAGCATCAGACCGCGACGCCGACCGGCATAATAAGCGTATACCAGCAATAATAAAATCAAAATTGTCCACATAAACCTATTGAACCTCACTTTTCAGTTCTTTTAACTGTGCCGTCAGCGCATCGACTTGCGCTTGCAGTTTTAACTGCTTCGAGGCCGTGTTAATGGCCAACAACGTTGCCGCCGTTTCAGTGGATAAATTCCCCGCTGCCTTAATTTGTGTCAACTGGTCGTTGACCACTCGGCTAACCGCCTGCATGTGGGCCGCACTAGCTGCACCAACGATCGTATAGGTTTTGTTTCCAATTTGAATTTTAAAGCGTCTTTTTTCTTCGGCCATGCTAGGCCCCCCATTCTGTGATTTGTCACAAAAATAAACGTGTTATATTTTAGCATGCTTTCCCAAAAATAAACAGTCACGCCAATTGAAAAAGAAAATGGCTTAAAGGCCAGCAACCCCTGTTGGTTGCCACAAAACACCTTTAAACCACTCTCTGATCGCACTTGTTTACCTAATCGCGATGATCATCATCGGCTAAGAATGTGTTTAACACTTCCTCAACCATGTCCCATTCTTCATCGGATTCAATCGGGAATAAATCGCCTTCAGCGGGATCCCCTTTATCAGAACTCTTGAAAGAAAACGCCTGAATATCAACGTCTTCATCTTCAGCAGCACCAGCTGGATAAAGTAACACGTAAGACTTGCCAAAATCTTCTGAATCAAAAGTAAATAAGATTTCGTAAAGTTCTTCGTTACCTTGTTCATCCACTAAGGTGATTTGACGTTCGTCATCATTGTCTGGTACTTGTTGGTTATTGGCCATTATGCCACCTCTTTTATGATTTTTGGTTTGCTGCGCGATCTAAATAATTTTGTAAGATCATCACTGCTGCTAATTTATCAATGACTTTTTTGCGTTTTTGGCGCGAAGTGTTGGCTTGACTGATCAACATCCGTTCCGCTTCAACGGTGGTCAGTCGCTCGTCAATAAAGTCCACTGGTAAACCAAAGCGCTCCGTTAGCATTTTACCATAAGCCTGCGACGCTTCTGCCCGTGGCCCAATACTATTGTTCATGTTCTTTGGCAACCCGACCACAAAGTTGGTCACATCGTAAGCTTTGACCAATTCCGCAACACGGTCTAAGCCAAATTCTGCTTCGTCTTCATTGATGCGAATGATCTCCACACCTTGTGCCGTCCAGCCCAGTAAATCGCTAACCGCCACACCAACTGTTCGTGAGCCAACATCCAACCCTAAATAACGCATTAAAGACCGTCCTTCTTCAAATAATGTCGTACTAACTCTTCTATGATCTCGTCCCGTTCGAACCGCCGAATCAAATTACGCGCGTCATTGTAACGCGGAATATAGGCCGGATCGCCAGACAGTAGATAGCCTACGATTTGGTTGATTGGATTATAGCCTTTATCTGCTAATGCTTGATAAACCGTTTCTAACGTTTCTTTGACATCCTTGGGTTGTTCACGGCCAAAATCAAAGCTGACAGTTTCATCTAATGAACTCATCCCTAACACCTCGCCTTTACCTAATCATTCCACTCTATATTCTACTCGAAAACCGGCGAACTCTCAACGAAGCTGCCCCAGCGTTTTAATCGGTCAATACCGGTTAAAGTCGCGTCACAAAAGGCATCAGCCTGATTTTAACCACCAGAACTGATGCCTTTTGCTAAATATTAAATTTATGTGACAATTCACACGAAAGGCAATCTAACGCCGTGAAGACGCTATTTCCTCTAAAAGCAGTCGTACTTAAGCCTGTGCTAAGAAATCAGCGGCAGCCTTTAAGGCGTCCTGAATCCCAGCTGGGTTCTTCCCACCAGCTTGGGCCATATCCGGACGGCCACCGCCACCACCACCGACTTTAGGTGCAATGGCTTTGATCAAATCGCCGGCCTTTAAACCACGCTTTACACCAGCTGGACTCACTGCAACGATCAAGTTAGCTTTGCCTTTGACTTCAGTGCCTAAAACTAACACATCAGAAGCTGATTTTTGCTTCCAGTCATCTGCCATTTGGCGTAATTGATTCATATCCGCTACGTTGACTTCAGCGGCGACTAAAGTCGTAGCCCCGATCGTTTGGACTTGTTTAAACACATCGCCAGCTTGAGCTTGGGCTGCTTTAGCCTGTAAGCTTTCAATTTCGCGATTAGCTGCTTTTAATTGCGCTTGTAACTGTTCCACTTTGTGTGGAACAGCCTTGATTTGTGGTTCTTTCAACAAATCAGCGGTGTCCTGTAACCAAGCTTCCCGTTGGCCTAGGAAGTCAAACGCTGCCTTAGCCGTCACGGCTTCGATCCGCCGAACACCAGCCCCAGTCCCAGTTTCACTGGTGATCTTAAACAGGCCTAATTCAGCGGTATTGTTGGCATGGGTCCCACCATCAAACTCACGCGAGTAGTCCCCAATAGAAACCACCCGCACTTCATCGCCATACTTTTCAGTGAAAATGGCAATGGCGCCCATCTTCTTAGCAGATTCAATGTCGGTTACAACCCAGCTAATTGGCAATGCTGCCCAGATCTTTTCGTTGACGATCCGTTCGATTTGCTTTAATTCGTCTGGACTGGTTTGGCCAGCATGGGTAAAGTCAAACCGCAAGTAATCGGGTTCAACCAATGAGCCGGCTTGACGCACATGTTCGCCTAAAACGTCGCGTAGAGCCTGATCCAACAAATGAGTTGCCGTATGGTTTTGGGACACTAAACGCCGGAAAGTTGGGTCCACTTGCAATTGATAATGACTGCCTTTGCTTAACGGTGCTAATACAGTTACCGTGTGCAAGTTTTGACCGTTTGGTGCATGTTGTACGTCTGTGACGTCGGCTACTTTGGTCCCGTTAGCATCTAAGATCACCCCGTGATCACCAACTTGACCACCCATTTCAGCGTAGAAAGGTGTTTCAGAGAAGATCAACTGTGCGGTACCAGTTTGCACAGCAGCCACTAAGCTTTGGTCTTGGACTAAAACTTCTAGTTCAGCATCGTCGCTGTTTAAATGATCCCAACCTGTAAAGGTACTTGGGTCTTTGACATCCAACAACAAGCCACTTTGCACGCCCATCCCGTTATCTTGGTTCCGAGCAGCCCGTGCGCGGTCTTTTTGGGCCTGCATTTCAGCATTAAAGCCAGCTTCGTCAACCGTCAAACCAGCATCTGTCGCTTGTTCTTTAGTTAATTCAAATGGGAAACCGTAAGTATCAAACAGCTTAAAGGCTTGGGCCCCTGCAATGGTCTTATCAGGGGTTTGCTTAGCAGCCGCAATGGTTTTGTCCAATAACTTCAAACCATCATTTAACGTATTGTTAAAGCGATCTTCTTCAGATTTGATAATGTTGGCAATGTAATCTTTTTGTTCCAAAACTTCTGGATAATAAGATTGCATGATCTCACCAACAACCGGAACCAACTTATATAAGAAGGCTTCGTTAATGCCTAACTTTTTACCGTGCACAATGGCCCGCCGGATCAACCGCCGAATCACATAGCCACGACCTTCATTTGAAGGCAACGCCCCATCACCAATGGCAAAGGTAACAGCCCGGGCGTGATCGGCAATGACTTTAAAGGAAACGTCATCTTGGGCGTTGGCATTGTATTTTTTCCCTGCGCTAAAGGCCTCTGTTTTTTTGATGATCGGTAAGAATAAGTCTGTTTCAAAGTTGGTTTTAGCCCCTTGGACCACGGAAACCAGTCGTTCCAACCCCATGCCCGTATCAATGTTTTGATGGGGTAGTGGTTCGTAAGTCCCGTCTGGTTTATGGTTAAATTCGGAAAAGACAATATTCCAAACTTCCAAATAACGTTCATTCTCGCCACCAGGATAATTTTCAGGATCATCTTCTGGGACGTTATTCATGGCTTGACCACGATCGTAGAAAATCTCTGAATCGGGACCTGAAGGCCCTTCACCAATATCCCAGAAGTTGTCGTCATCTTCATAAATATGATCTGCTTGAACGCCGGTTTTAAGCCAGAGTTCTTTGGCCAATTTATCGTCTGGATAAACCGTAATGTATAATTTTTCAGGGTCAAATGCCATCCAATCAGGGCTAGTTAAAAATTCCCAGGCCCAAGGAATGGCTTCTTTTTTGAAATAATCGCCAACTGAAAAGTTCCCGAGCATTTCAAATAAAGTTTGGTGCCGTGCGGTTTTCCCAACGTTTTCAATATCATTGGTCCGGATACTTTTTTGGGATGAGGTTAACCGCGGGTTTTTAGGCACCACGCGCCCTTCAAAATACTTCTTCATGGTGGCAACCCCAGAGTTGATCCACAATAAAGATGGATCGTCGACTGGGACTAATGAAGCGGAAGGTTCAATATCATGGCCCTTACTTTTGAAGAAATCAAGGTACATTTGGCGAATTTGACCACTGCTTAGTTTTTTCATTTTTTCTCCCTTTCATGACAGAATATAAAAAACACCGTTGCTTTCAAGGACGCCTACGCGCGGTACCACCTTGATTGCAACGATGTTCATCGTTCCCTCTTAAACTCGTTAACGCTGAGTCCGCAATTCCCATTACTGGGCCAGGGAGCAGGCTAAAGTCACATACCGGATTGGTTCACAGTCGCCCAATCTTCCTGAACGGTGTTGACTTAGTCGTTATCCTGTCATTAACTATTTTCTGCATGAATTATACTGTTTTAACGGCATTGTGTCAACCTTGGCCGCATGCTCAGCCGACACAGTTTTTCATGATTTATTTTTTGAATGTTTTAGATGGTAAGACCCATTTCGCTCCGGGTGGCGGGGGCCGTGGAACGCAAGGTTAGCACGTCGAGTGCATTCCGCGCCACACGGCTTAGGTCGTGGAACGCTGTGGCTCGCTACGGAACTAACTTTTGGAAAATCACCAAAAGTGAATTTCCTCCGTCTCGCGTGACTACTAAGCGATAAATCGCTAAGTATCACTGTCACGGCTGACGACCACGCCGTGTTCTGCTCCATTCTGACTGGTATTTTTTTGTCATAAAGCGACCGAAAGTTGAATTACAAGTTGCTGAATTAGCCAACGAAAATTGTGCTAACTAACCACACCGAACAAGCAAGATCTGCTTCACAGACAATTGCTCCTATCACTATTAATAATTTTTCACTAAGTCACGTAAAACGACGTTAGCAAGTGCATTACTTTCGCAAAATATTGTGCCGCACGTCAGCACAATTCATACAAGTTCACTTACAAATCACGCTCAAAACGCCGGCACTGACCAACCAGCGCCGCCAAAACATAATCAATGTGCTGCGCCTTAATGACGAATCGAAGCGCCAACCTAATGCAGCGGAGGGTGGTGGGGCCGTCAGTGGTGAAATTGTCGTTGGTGATTTATCGCTTACGACAAGGCCGAGCTTGGAGACAAGTGATTTTCTTGGCTTCAAGTCGTGCCCACTACGTTCCACGGCCCCGCCACCCGGAGCGAAATGGGTCTTTACAACTACCCCACTTTTGCCGCCGTTACCACCAGGAAGTTTGTGATGATTTGGCGGCCGGCTGCTGGGTCGGTCATGATGGATTCGGGGTGCATTGAACGCCGTAGACTTGGTGAGCGTCGTCGGCTGTGATTGCGGTTTATGGTTCGGTTTCAAGGTGGATTGGGGCCACATCACGATATGTGGCCACTAATGGCAGTTGTGCCATGTGTGCCACGGTCGGCTGAAAGTAAGGTGACAACGGCAAATTTTCGCTTAACAAAGAGCCTTTGCTAACCGGTAGTGTGCCCAGCTTCACCTGCGCTGGGTTATGGGTTAATTCCAACGTTCGCTGGTCTTGGGCAAACTGTAAGCCAAACGGATTAGCCTCTTGGGCCCAAACCCCGGTTGGTTGGACTTGATTGCCCCAGTTAAACAGGTTCCGCGTTCCAGCACCCGCTAAATATTCCCACTGATCCACGGTAGGTAACTGAAAGCCTAACTGTTGGCGGTCTGCTTCAATGGCCGTTGCAGTGGTGTTTTCAGGATTGCGGGCAAACACCAAATAATGTTCACCGTCGGTCATTTGCACCAACTGTAAATTTTCGGTTTGTAAAGGCGGTGCTTGTTCAAAAGGATCTAAGCTAGGTTGCGGTTGTTGCAACAAGGCCTGAATCTGTGGCAACACCTGCTGCCCAAAGAAAACATTCCCGCTAAACTTGCCTGTGACGACCTCGTACAACCCTTGCGGCTGCCAAGCCAGTGGCCAAGCTTGCTGCCCGACCAGTAAAGGGGGCATGTCCACCACCCGTTGTGGCGAAGTATTGGCGTTGATCAAATCCCTGGCCTGAGCGGTTGTTAACACGGCTGTTCCTTGCTGATTCTGGATCACTTCAGCAAGGTCCAAGGCACCAAGACCTTGTTGCCAGCCTAACGTCACTTGTTGGGCGCCAGGCACCAGAACATAAGTCATCCCTTGGATCTGAACCGCCATGGTCTGTCGGACATGACCGAAAAATTGAAACTGATACGGGGTCACATTTTGAATCGTCAGCAACGGACTCACAAAATAACGGAGTAACTGCCGAAAAACTTGTTCTTGCTTCGCTGCTGTTAGTTGCCACCATGTTGGGGCCATTAATTGTGTTGTTTGCATGCCGTTGCCGCCTTTCTCAATCAACCGTTAATCTTGATGATCCCGACGATTTTTGCGACGTTCTGCTCGCGCTGATTCCCGCTTTTCAACGCGGCGCTTAAACCATTCGTCTTTTTGAATCGCTTTACGGATCCGCTTTTTATAACCTGGTTTATGCTTTTTCTTTTCTTTTTTCACCAAACCGATCATCTTCGGTTCCAGTGTTTTTTGCTGCTTAGTCCGTTGTGCCCGGCGATTACGATCATACGTATCGACGATCTCGCCTTGCTTCACCCGTTTTGGCTGGAAGGTAACCCCTAACTTTTCGATTTCAGTGACGATCTGTTCCTGTCCTGGCACGTAGAAGGTCATGGCGATGCCGCTCATGCCGTTCCGACCAGTCCGCCCTACCCGGTGAATAAAGAATTCCAAATCAGCTGGAATTTCGTAGTTGATCACGTGTGAAATTCCTGGAATGTCAATGCCTCGCGCCGCTAGATCAGTGGCTACCACGTACTGAAATTCCAAGTTTTGAATTTGACGCATGGTCTTTTTCCGGTCTCGTGGGGTTAATTCCCCAGAAATTTTAGCCACTTTAAACCCTTGTTCAATTAAGTACTGGCTCACTTCGTCAACGCGTTTTTTGGTGTTGGCAAAAATCAAGGCCATGTACGGATTAATGGCGTGTAACACTTGGGCTAACAGCGCCTTTTTGTCCTTCCCTTGGGTAGCAATCAACCAGTTATCAATGGTTGGACTAATAATCGTGGTGGTTGGAATGGTTTCAATCACAGGTGCGTTCATATACTTACGCAAGAAAGGTTCCAGCTTTTGTGGAATCGTGGCAGAGAACACCAACATTTGCAATTCTTCTGGGAACGTTGCCGCAATGAAATCCACATCTTTTAAGAAACCAAGGTCTAAGGTCATATCGGCTTCATCGACCACGAACTTAGTGACAGTGTAAGTCTTTAAGGCCTGATTCCGAACTAAATCAGCAATCCGTCCTGGCGTGCCGATCACAATTTGTGGTTGGCGATGTTGTAAATGTTGGATTTGGCGTTGCTTATCCGTTCCCCCAACATAATTGTGGATCACAATTGGTTTCGGGCTGAACTTGGCAAGCTGCCGAGCCGCAGCGTAAATTTGATCTGCCAATTCCCGACTCGGGGTGGTGATCACCGCTTGAACGGATTGATCTAGTTCATTTAATTGGTTAAAAATCGGGACCAAAAAAGCATGGGTTTTCCCGCTCCCAGTTTGTGATTGCCCCACAACGCTTTTACCAGATTGGATCACCGGAATGAGTCGCGCTTGGATTGGCGTGGGTTTGTAAAAATTTAAAGCCGCTAACGCTTTTTTCAAGTACGGCTTTAATTGATAATCTGTAAATTTAGTTTCCATAAAAGCTCCTTCAAGTTTAATCTGCTTCGGCAGTTTGTACCAAAGCATCTAATTCATGTACGATGGTTTCAGTTTCAGCAGTCCCAACTGCATGGGCACCACTGGCCAATGGATGGCCGCCACCATCATGTTGCTGGGCTAAGCCGTTGATCACGGGCCCTTTAGAACGGAAATGCACGCGGTAATCGGCTGGGGCTTGTTCCACAAAAATCACCCAAGCCACCACTTCAGCTAATTTACCTGGCAAGCTCACAATGCTGGAAGCTTCCGGTACCGTTAAGCCTAGCGCTTTTAACGTCGCCGCTGAGATCAAAACGTGTGCGGCACCACTTGGCAAAACCGTCAAGTTGCCTAACACATAAGCATAAAGCTTCGCCTGCGCGGCGGACATACTATCTAATTTTTGATTGATCAACGCTGGTTTAAAATCCGTTGCCGTTAAGGCCGCGGTCACTGCAAATGTGTGGGAAGTGGTGGCATCGTACATAAACCGCCCTGTATCCCCAACAATGCCAATGTATAACAGCCGTGCTGCTGCCGTTGAAACGGTTAACCCATTAGCTGTCGCCCAGTCGTAAACCAGTTCCGAACTGCTAGAGGCTGTTGGCCGTACCAACTGCAAATCACCGTATGGTTCATCATTGGGATGATGATCGATTTTGATGACTTTGACCCCTTTGGCATACCGGTCATCACTGATGCGTGGCGCATTTGCCGTATCCGTGACGATGACCAAGGCGCCTGTATAAGCGGTATCTGGGACTTGGTCCATTTGGGCCACCCATTTCAAGCCCGGCACTTCTTCCCCAACACAATAAATCTGTTTTGCTGGAAAAGCGGCCTTTAAAATCGTTGCCAAACCGACCTGTGAGCCTAAGGCATCTGGATCAGGGCGCTGATGGCGATGAATGATAATTGTATCATACTGTTCGACGGTTTCATAAATATCTTTTTCAATCGACATGGTTTCACCTGTGCTTTTCTAAAAGTTGACAGTTTACGATGGCTTTCGCCACTAACTGATGATTGAACTGCACTGCCACATCTAAAATAGCAGTTTGGCGGCCAAAATCCAGCACAGTTGGCACAATCGTAAGCTGTGATTCGATCTGAACGAGTTTTAAATAATGCAAGTCCACCTGTTCAATGGTGGCTGCTAAATGAAGTTGACTTTGTAAATGGCGCTGACACGCATGGGTAACCAGTTCGGTAAGAATTCCAAACGCAATGGTCCCGATTTGATTGGTCATTTGCGGCGTAACAGTCACATGGTACGCCTTGCCGCCTTCCCATTCTTGTAAGCGACTGATCACCTGACCATAATAAGTCCCTGCGATCCGTGACACATCACGGTTATTTTCCATTGCGGCCATCACGTCTTGGCGGCTAATGACCCCTAGCAATACCAAATGCTGATCCACCACGGGTAATAGGTCGTAGCCCTCATACACCATCATGTGACTAACAGAGGCAATGCTCGTGGTTAAGTTCACACTAGCTGGCGACTTGGTCATCACCTGATCGATGCGCACTTGTCCGGAGTAATCTAAAATATCCTTGCCGGTGACGATGCCCACGAGTTGCTTTGTTTCGCTGATCACTGGAAAACGTGCATGGGTCGTACTGCGGTTAAGCCGTTTATAGTCCGCAACGGTTTGGCGACTGTACAAGGTCCGGACTTCCGTCACCGGAATAAAGACATCGGCAACGGTGGTGATCTTATGGCGAATTTGCTGATTGGTCAACACCCGATCAATCATGGTCGCCACCGTATACGTATCAAACTTTGTGCTTAATACGGGTAACTGTTTCTGATCCGCCAATGCCATAATACTATCTGACACGGATAGCCCACCGGTCACCAGCACGGCTGCCCCATGGGATAAAGCCGTGCGTTGAATATCCTCACGATTGCCAACGATGACCACCGCATCTGGGGTTAAATAAGGGAGCATGCGATCAGCGGTCATGGCACCAATCAAAAAGCGATGCAACACTTTTTCCAAGCCAGCATGCCCACCGAAAACCTGACCATTGATGACCTGTAACAACATTTGGTAAGTCAGCGTGGCCTGCTGCCGATCTTGCGCCATATCCACTCGCACTGTTCCAACACGGGGAATTGTCGAAACGATTCCGCGCTCCTCAGCCACTTTAATGGCCTGATAAGCGGTACCTTCACTGACATGTAAAGACCGTGCTAACCGCCGCACCGAAACACGTTCACCGATAGGCCGCTTTTGAATGTATTGAATGACTTGTTCCCGTTTTTTTGGCATGGTTTTCCCTCACATTTGCATCACCGACTACAATCTTCTTCATTATAACCGATATTTCGGCGAAAACACAAAGGAACTTCAGCTTTCCCGCGGCGTATCATCCCGAAACAACGGCAACTGGATCTCTTCAAAACTAAGCGGCGCCAAATTGGTTACGGTAATGCCCAACAAGCGAATCCCATTTTGAAGTTGTCCGTATGTTTGCCACAATTCCTGTGCCAGTTCATAAACCTGTGTCTCAGAACCCACATACTCTGCCACAGTTAGCCGTTTGGTGGTGGTGTTGAAATCTTGATCGCGCATTTTCAGTACCACCGTTTTACCGTGTTTTTGGGCTTTCGCCAAATGAGCAGCGACACCTGCTGCTAGCTCGCGTAAAACCGGCACCACTTCTTCATCACTTCGTAACGGACGGCGAAATGTGGTTTCCCGACCAATCGACTTGCGTTGACGTTGATAATCCACCGGCCGCCCATCGACCCCTTGGGCATGGCGGTACAACTGAAAACCCATTTTACCAAAATGCTGCATCAGTTCCAGTTCTGAACTCGCTTGTAAGTCGCGCCCTTTATTGATGCCCAAAGCCTGCAATTTAGGAACCGTTTTACGCCCTACGCCATGAAATTTTTCAATGGGTAATTCCGCTAAAAATAACCGCGCTTGTTCTGGCCGAATCACCGTTAACCCAAACGGTTTGCGATAATCTGAGGCCATTTTCGCTAAAAATTTGTTATAAGAAATCCCCGTTGAACACGTTAAAGACGTGGCCTTAAGCACCGCCATTTGTAGTTGGCGCGCAATTGCCACCGCACTTGCTTGATCCAATTTATTTTCGGTAACGTCTAAATAAGCTTCATCTAGCGCAACCGCTTCGATCTTATCGGTATACTGGTGAAAAATCTCATGAATTTGCTCAGAGACTTGCCGATACAACACAAAATCAGGCGTTTTGAACTGGGCCTGCGGACACAGCTCCAAGGCTTTCGCAGCTGCCATTGCCGAATGAATGCCATACTGCCGCGCCGTATAGTTAGCCGTGGTCACCACCCCTTTCCCACCGGTTTTACGTGGATCATGGGCGATCACCAATGGTTTGCCAACATAAGCCGGCTGCTCACGCTCCTCAATGGACGCATAAAAAGCATCCATATCAATATGGATGATCTTACGACTGGTATCCTGATTTAACGGAATGGTTAACAACGTCTCACGCATGCTGGCTCACCTCGACAGTTTCGTTGTTCTCATTATAAAAGAACACACGTTTGACCGCAAAGAAAAAGCCGTGAAATTTCACGACTTTCAAAAAACAACTATTCGCAATCTGTTTGTGTTGGATCATAAACCCAATGACGGCCATCCCGTGCTAACAATTCATCCGCACAAGCCGGCCCCATGGAGCCACTTAAGTAATTTGGAAAATCAGGCGCTGGTTCACTTGCCCAAACTTTTTCGATCACATCTGCAAAGCGCCAAGTTTGCGCCAGTTCATCCCAATGCGTGAAGTTCGTTGAATCACCATTGAGAATATCCAGCAATAACCGTTCATAAGCTTCTGGTGTGTTGGTTGCTGCTTCAGAACTATGCCGGAACGTTAACGCTGCTGGCCGTGTGGCAAACCCTTGCCCCACCCGTTTAGCGTTTAACTGTAAGGTAAAGCCTTCCGTCGGTTCGATATAAATCGTCAACACGTTTTCAGCTAAATTATCTTGCTTGTTAACCGATTGGAAAATGTTCATTGGCAATTGCTTAAAGACCACATCCACGCGCGTGGCTTTTTTCGCCAAACGTTTCCCAGTCCGAATGTAAAACGGAACGCCAGCCCACCGATAATTTTCGAAGGTCATTTTACCCGCAACAAAAGTTTCCGTTTTCGATTCAGGGGCCACTTGGGCGGCGTCACGATAATTGTCCAATGCTTCACCGGCCACTGTGGCAGCGCCATATTGACCGCGAACAAAATCCTGCCGTGCTTCTTCAGGTGTCCCAATGTGCAAACTCCGCAACACTTTGATTTTTTCGCTACGAATATCGGCCGCATCAAATGAAACAGGTGGTTCCATGGCTAACAATGTGGCGATTTGAGAAATATGGTTTTGTACCATATCCCGCAAGGCCCCAGAGTTTTCATAGTACCCGCCGCGTTCTTCCACCCCTAACGCTTCACTTAACGTGATCTGAATGTTGTCAATGTAGCGGTTGTTCCACAAAGATTCAATAATGTTATTTCCAAAGCGAATGGCAGAAATGTTTTGCACCATTTCTTTACCCAAATAATGATCAATTCGGTAAATTTGATTTTCGGCAAAAGAAGCCCGAATATCTTCATTTAAGACTTGAGCTGAAGCAAAATCATGGCCGAATGGTTTTTCAATGACTAAGCGGTTAAAGCCCCGATCATCTAACACATCTTCGGACTTTAAATGGCCCGCAATGGTCCCAAAGAAACGTGGCGACATCGCCATGTAAAAAATACGATTACCAGCAAGCTGATATTGCGTATCTAATTTTTGAGCTAATTCACGCAACACCACATAATGTTCCGTATTCGTTACATCATGGGATTGGTAATAAAAATGACTGGCAAATTCTTTTGCCTGCTCAGCATCAGGGTTCAATGACGCTAATGAATCAAAGACAATTTGTTGATAGTAATCATTGGACCAAGGCCGCCGCGCCGTGCCAATAACGGCAAAGTGTTTTTGAAGATAGCCTTTTTGATATAAGCGAAATAACGATGGGTAGAGTTTACGACGTGCAAGGTCTCCCGACCCACCAAAAATAATAAACAAAGCAACCTTTTCATCCTGCATAAATGCTATCACTTCCGTTTTCAAGTCTATTGATATTGTACCTATTTCAACAAGGAACAGCAATCGAAAAAACGCTATCTTTGCAAAAAAGCCTGAAAAAGACCTTAAAAGGCTCTTATTTGGCGGTCTATACCATCAAAAAAATAATGTTTATTTTTTTGACATTTCCAGATCAAGCCCTCAAAAAAAAGGAACTGACCGTTAAGCCAGTTCCTTTTCTAGAAGGGGGTGTTCAATCGCCTTATTTTGTTTCGACGCCTTTCCCATCATATTCATCGATCAGGATTTGTTTCAATTCGCTGATTAATGGTTCTTTAGGGTTGGCTGTTGTACATTGATCTTCATAAGACAAGGAAGCTAATTCATCGACAGTTGCGTCGAAGTGTGCTTTTTCAACACGGTTTGCTTTCAAGCTTAAGGTCACATCAACAGAGTGTGCTAAGTCAACAAAGTGTTTAACCAAGCTTTCCTTCAATTCTTCGTCAGTATTACCTTCAAAGCCTAAGTAACGGGCAATGTCTGCGTAATCTTTCAAAGCGCGGAAGTGGTTGTAACGAGGCCACATTGCCAACTTAGTTGGTGTTGTCGCATTATAACGAACAACATGTGGATAAGTGATTGCAATTGCCAAACCATGAGGTAAGTTGAATTCCCCACCTAATTTATGGGCAATTGAATGGTTGATCCCTAAGAAGGCACTAGCAAATGACATACCAGCCATTGTTGAGGCATTGGCCATGTTGTAGCGTGCTTCCTTGTCACCTTCGTAAGAAGCTTTCAAGTTGTCAAACGCTAACTTCAAGGCTTGTAATGCCCAGCCACGCGTATATTCAGTTGACATCGTTGAAACATAAGCTTCGGTTGCATGGGTGATAGCATCTAACCCAGTCCAAGCAGTGGTACGAGGTGGTACCGTTTCAACGAATTGTGAATCGATAATGGCAATATCTGGTTGCATTGCATAGTCAGTGATTGGGTACTTGATATGTGTCTTGTTATCTGTGATAACGGCATATGGTGTAACTTCAGACCCAGTCCCAGAAGTAGTTGGAATCCCAATGTATTTCGCCTTGTTAGACGTAGGTACTTTGTAGGTACGTTTCCGAATATCCAAGAACTTCTGCTTAGCGCCGAAGAAGGATACGTCTGGATGTTCGTACATTAACCACATGAACTTGCCGGCATCCATTGCGGACCCACCACCAAGGGCAATGATCGTATCAGGTTTGAAGGCATCCATTTGGGCAACACCTTTTTCAACTGTTTCAATCGATGGGTTCGGTTCAACTTGAGAGAAAATCTCGATTTCAACGTTGTTTTTACGTTTGCGTAATTCGGCAAGTACACGGTCAGAGTAACCAAATTGAACCATTCCTGGATCACATACTAAGAATGCGCGGTTAATCCCTTCCATCGTCTCCAAGTAACGCACTGAGTTTCTCTCGAAGTATACTTTTGGGGGCAATTTTACCCATTGCATGTTGTTACGACGTTTTGCAACTGTCTTGATGTTTAACAGATCCCAATCAGTAACGTTATGAGAAATTGAGTTCTTACCATAAGAACCAGTCCCTAAGGTTAATGAAGGTACCATGTTATTGTAGATGTTCCCAATACCACCAACGGCTGAAGGTTGGTTGATCAAGACACGGCAGGCAGGCATTTTAAGACCAAATTCAGTGATCAAGTCTTCGTCACGTGTATGCAAGCTGGCAGTATGACCTAAGCCACCAAATTCAAGTAATTCAAGGCAACGTTTGAAGGCTGCTTCATGACCATTTGCTTTGTACATTGACAAAACAGGTGATAATTTTTCACGAGAAATTGGGTATTTAGGACCAACGCCATCTGTTTCAGCAATTAAAACTTTGGTATCTGGTGCAACGTTGATGCCGGCTAATTTAGCAATATCGTAAGCAGACTTCCCGGCGATTGGGCCTTTAACGCCGCCACGTTTTGCATCAAACATTGCTTCTTCTAAAGCTGGTACTTCGCTCTTCTTTAAGAAGTAGCAATTCCAGTATTCAAATTCTTGTTTAACTTTATCGTAGATCGAAGCATCAACGACAGCTGAGTTTTCAGACGCGCAGACCATCCCATTATCAAATGTCTTTGAAAGGACGATGTCATTAACGGCTTGTTTGATATCAGCAGTTGCTTCAATATATGAAGGACCATTACCAGGGCCTACGCCTAAAGCTGGTTTACCAGTTGAGTAAGCGGCTTTGACCATGCCAGGACCACCAGTTGCCAAGACAGTTGCAACACCGTCATGGTTCATCAAAGCCCCAGTTGCTTCAATACTAGGTTTTGAGATCCATTGAATCGCATCTTCAGGTGCGCCAGCTTCAATAGCGGCTGCCCGAATGATTTTAGCAGTTTCAACACAGCAATTTTGTGCTTGTGGATGGAACCCGAAGATAATGGTATTCCGTGTCTTTAATGAAATTAAAGTTTTGAATACAACTGTTGACGTTGGGTTGGTTACTGGGGTAACCCCGGCAACAACACCGACTGGTTCAGCAATTTTCATCATTTGCTTTTCGTCGTCGTCATCAATAATGCCGACAGTTTTATCATCACGAATACTGTTCCAGATATATTCACTGGCGTACATATTCTTGATTGCCTTATCTTCAACGACCCCACGCTTTGTTTCTGCAACGGCCATTTTGGCAATCTTCATATGGTTATCCAAAGCAGCTAATGCAACAGCCTCACAGACCTTATCGACTTGTTCTTGTGTAAAAGTCGCCATCTCTTTTAAGGATACATGTGATTTTTTGACTAACTCGTCAATCATACCATTAACGTCTACTTCTTCTTTAGGCTTAGTGATTTGCTCTTTACTCATAGGTCAAATCTCCCATCTGGATTAAGTTATGTTATTTATTTCACAAGTAGATAGTACAACGTTACACAATGTTTGTAAAGCCTAGATTTGAATTTTTTTGAATTAATTTCAATTCTAAGTCCCTATTTCTCCGATTTTCAGCCTGATATATGGAAGCGAAGCCAGTTGGTTAGACCATCAAATTCAGCTTAAAATGCTGATTTAACAGTCTTTATTCTTCATCAATGTGAAATCAAAAATCAGTTCATCAACTTTAAGCGCAGCACCGAAAAAAATTATTTTATTTTTTCGCCGGCAACCCGACATAACATTGTTCACAAAATCAGCCCAACGCTAATATCCTTGTAACCACTGGTACAAAAGGACTAGCCCATTAAAAATGAATCCGCTTACAATACTGATTCACAAGCATTTTAGGTATAAAAAAAAGAAGCCAACGTCATGCGTCAACTTCTTGAGCAGCCATTAGTCTTCTTTTTTATCTTCTGTTGGGGCTTCTGCTGCAGGTGCTTCTGTGGCGTCTGCGTCAGCCTTTTCGTCAGTTGCAGGTGCTTCTGACGTTGTTTCAGCTGCTTTAGGTGCTTCGGGCGCAACTGGTTCTTGCTTATCCACACGACCGATTGCACGGAGATCGAAGGTTAAATAAACCCCTTCAATATCTAATTCAATTGTTTGTTTTGCTTCATCGATGCGGTTGATCACACCGTGTAAACCACCGATGGTCACCACTGAGTCCCCTGGTTTCATGGCAGACATCATTTGTTTCTTTTGATCTTGTTGTTTACGTTGTGGCCGGATCATCATAAAATACATCAACGCCAACAAAATTACCATCATAAGGGTTGTACTCAAACCACTACTCATAAATTGAACACCTCATTTAATTTTTAAGTCATAAGACCAGCGTAACAAATTTACCCTTTAACTTCCAGTGAAATTAGAAATTACGCGCATTTTCCTGATTAAAGCCGTACATTTCGAAGAACTGTTCCCGGAATTCTAATAAATTATCATCCCGAATGGCTTGGCGCACTTGCCGCATTAAGTGCAACAAGAAATACAAATTATGATAACTGGTTAAATGGATCCCGAAGATCTCATTGGCTTTGATCAAATGGCGAATATAAGCCCGGCTATAATTACGACAAGCGTAGCAGTGACAATTATCGTCTAATGGCCCAAAATCATGGGCATACTTCGCGTTTTTCACCACTAAGCGGCCGTGACTGGTCATCACAGTCCCGTTACGGGCGATCCGCGTTGGCAACACGCAATCAAACATATCAATGCCCCGAATCGCACCATCAATCAAGGCATCCGCTGAACCAACCCCCATTAGATAACGGGGTTTATGTTCTGGCAGTAACGGGGTGGTAAAGTCCAACACATGATTCATTTCGGCCTTGGATTCCCCAACGGACAACCCACCAATGGAATAGCCTGGAAAATCTAAACTAACTAAGTCTTTGGCACTTTGTTCCCGTAGATCTTGGAAACCAGCCCCTTGCACAATGCCAAATAACCCTTGTGTAGCCGGATTACGATGCGCCTTTAAGCCACGTTCGGCCCAACGGCTGGTACGCGCCACAGATTTTTTAACGTAATCATAAGTTTCGAAAAAGGGTGGGCACTCATCTAAGCTCATCATGATGTCTGGGCCAAGGTCATTTTCGATCTGCATCGCTTTTTCAGGGCTTAAAAACATTTTCGCGCCATTTAAGTGGTTTTTAAAGTGAACGCCCTCTTCTGTAATATCACGCATATTGGCTAACGAGAACACTTGGAAACCACCCGAATCCGTTAAAATGCCTTTGTCCCAATTCATAAATTTATGCAAGCCGCCAGCTTCTTTAACGATTTCTTCGCCTGGACGTAACCATAAATGATAGGTATTGGCTAGGATCACACCTGCCCCCATCTCATCCAGTTCCTCTGGCGCCATCGTCTTAACAGAAGCATTGGTCCCCACTGGCATGAACATCGGGGTGGGGAAAGTGCCATGCGGGGTGATCAATTCACCTAACCGCGCACCAGTATGTTTTTCTTTTTTAATTAAACGATATTTAATTGCTGGTTCCATTTTTATCCTACTTTCTCATTTTGTCCTTAACCTTGCTATTCTAACATGTTCGGCGTTTTTCACAAAACGAACGTTCTTTTAACGCATGCTCCTCAACCATGAACCTTTTTAAAAAGTCACTGGTTTGTGTGGCCGTCAACAAGTCCTTAACTTTCAGAAAGCCACGAAGTATATTTGTAAGCGCTTTATTAATGTGCTAAAATACAATTAGAAGCCGTTCTGATACCCAAGTTTTGATTTTACTCGCTTCGATGAACAACCTAAGTTTTTCAAAATAAAGACTTTTTTCAATTCTCCATGAGCGTACAATTTTGGAAACGGCGTTTAGTGAAATTTGTAACACCCCACACTAGTTTTAACAGCTTGTGCGATACAAAATCTTGGGCCGGACAAGACTTCAAAAAAGGGTCGTGACTTAACGTCACGGCCCTTTAGCGTGTTATTTAATAAACATGGCATCCCCGAAGCTAAAGAAACGATAGCGTTCGTCAATGGCATGCTGATAAGCATTCAAAATGTTGTCCCGGCCGGTAAAGGCAGCGACGAGCATGACTAATGTGGACTTTGGTAAATGGAAATTGGTAATAAAGGCATCCACCACCTGCCACTGGTAACCTGGCTTAATAAAAATATCCGTCCAACCAGAATCTGGCTTGATCTCGCCGTCAAATTTTGTGCCAATGGTTTCTAACGTCCGAATGGAAGTGGTCCCAGTGGCAATGATCCGGCCACCGTTGGCCCGCACTTCGTTTAATTGGGCCGCGGCTTCAGGTGTGAGCCGATAAAATTCACTGTGCATCTTGTGATTATCAATATCGTCCACATCCACTGGCCGGAAAGTCCCTAAACCAACGTGTAAGGTTAAATAAACCAGCTTCACGCCTTTATCTTGCACCTTTTGTAATAATTCCTTCGTCCAATGCAAACCGGCCGTAGGGGCAGCGGCAGAGCCATTTTCTTTGGCGTAAACGGTTTGGTACATTTCAGGGTCATCCAACTTCGCCTTAATATAAGGGGGCAATGGTGTTTCCCCTAATTGTTCCAAAATTTCCATAAAGATCCCATCATAATGGAATTCGATCATCCGGCCACCATGTTCCAATTCCTCGGTAACAACGGCTTTTAATTGGCCATCCCCAAAGGTGATCTCAGTGCCGACTTTCGCCCGCTTGGCTGGCTTCATCAGCGTTTCCCAATGGTCGCCTTCGGTGTTGTTTAATAACAAGACTTCTAAGTGCGCACCCGTTTCTGCCTTGATGCCATACAAGCGTGCTGGCATCACCCGCGTATCGTTCATCACAACAGCGTCGCCGGGGTTTAATTGCTCTAACACATCATAAAAGTGTTGATCAGAATAAGCACCCGTTTTGTGATCCAGTACCAGCATCCGTGATGCGTCCCGTTCTTTTAAAGGCGTTTGTGCGATTAATTCTTGTGGTAAATCGTAATCAAAATCTTCTGTTGACAGTCCCATTGTTGATACTTCCTCTTAAATTATTTCGTTGGTGGCGTCAGCCCTAAATGCTGGTACGCCAATTCTGTTGCAATGCGTCCCCGCGGGGTACGTTTAATAAAACCAATTTGGAGCAAATAAGGCTCGTACATTTCCTCGATGGTATCCGTTTCTTCACCGATATTAGCGGCTAACGTGCTTAACCCCACTGGACCACCGTTATAAAATTCGATCATAGTGTGTAATAGCTTTTGATCCACCACATCCAGCCCGCGGGTATCCACTTGGAGTAACTGTAACGCACGTTGGACAATGCTTTGATCAATGGTGTCCTGTTGGGCGACCTGTGCAAAGTCACGGATCCGCTTTAACAGGCGGTTGGCGATCCGCGGTGTTCCCCGTGACCGCCGGGCAATTTCATGGGCACCGGTACCGGCGATCTGCGTATCAAAAATATCAGCAGACCGTTGCACGATTTCCGTCAAGGCACTTTCATCATAATAAGCCATATGCGCCACAATGCCAAATCGATCACGTAAGGGGGCCGATAAAAGTCCGGCTCGGGTAGTTGCGCCGATCAACGTAAAAGGTGGTAACGGAAAATGCACCGGGTGAGCAGTGGGGCCTTGTCCAATAATAATATCCACAAAAAAGTCCTCCATGGCAGAGTACAACATCTCCTCAACCACTTTCGGCAACCGGTGGATCTCATCAATGAACAACACATCTCCTGGTTCCAGCTCATTTAAAATCGCCACCAAATCGCCGGGACGCTCAATAGCTGGGCCACTTGTGGTGCGAATGGACACTTGCATCTCATTGGCGATCACCATGGCTAAGGTGGTTTTCCCTAAACCTGGCGGGCCGTACAATAAAACATGGTCCAAGCTTTCCTGTCGTTGTTTAGCGGCTGCAATGTACACCTGCAACTCCGTTTTAACTTGGTCTTGACCAATATATTGCGCCAACCGTTGGGGCCGTAACGACTTTTCTAAACTGGCTTCGCCATCATCTAATGTATCCGGCGTGACAAAACGCGCATCCTCTGTCATCTTGAACCCCCTTTTCTGATTAGCCTTTCATTAATAACCGTAATGCTTCACTTAAATAAGCATCCGTGGTAGTGGCTTTAAAGGACCGTAATTGCTTGGCAATCCGGTCGACTTCACGTGGTTTATAGCCTAGGGCCTTTAAAGCAGCCAGTGCTTCTGCCAGTGGCGTTTCAGCGTCTTCTGGTTCAGCTGGTGTCACCGGCAAAGGTACTTCAGCAGCCGGTGCTAAATCATCCACTTTGCCTTTTAAGTCCAACACGATTTGTTGGGCGGTTTTTTTGCCCACCCCTGGAAACTTGGTTAAATAACCAATATCATCTGATTGAATTGCCTGCACCAAGCCCACATGGTCTTGGTTGGCTAAAATGGCCAAAGCAGACTTCGGTCCGATACCAGACACTTTTAACAGGCGCTCAAACAATTGCTTTTCATTGGCCTTAGCAAACCCATAAAGCGTGCTTTCGGTTTCATGGATCGACTGATAGACGTAAATCTTCGCTTTGGCAGTTCCCACTTCAAACTGAAAGGGATTGGCCAATTGCACGCGATAGCCAACTCCGGCTACCTCGATCACCACATAAAAAGGACTCACAAAGGTGATCGCACCTACTAAATACTCATACATGCTTTTGCCTCACTTTTCCGTACATACGTTTGCCTATCTATTGTACCAGATTTTTCACTGGGTTTCTGCTGTTTTGAAAAGTTGTTCCGGCAAAATCATGCGGCTAACAGTGGCCAATGGTAGGCCCATCACATTGTAGTAGTCGCCTTGGATTGCTTTGACAAACAGGCCGCCATAGCCTTGGATGCCATAAGCCCCTGCTTTATCATCGGCTTCACCTGTTGCGAGATAATGATCGATCTGTGCCGGGGTCAAAGGATAAAACGTGACATCGGTACACACCACCGCCGTTTGTGCTGGTTGCCCTGGTTGATGATACCAAACGCCAGAGTAGACTTGATGGGTTTGGCCTGAAAGCTTGGCCAATCGTGCGCCGGCTTGCTGACGACTATGGGGCTTCCCAAAAACGGCGCCTTGAAAGCTGACGATCGTATCCGCACTTAAAACGGTCGCTGTGGGAAATTGTGTCGCCACAGCTTCCCCCTTACGAGTGGCTAAGGTTTGCACGTGCACAGCCGGGGCTAACCCATCTGGTACCTGTTCGCTCACTTGCGCAAGCTGAACCTGAAATGTGGGTAAAATGCGCTGCAGCAGCGCTTGGCGCCGCGGGGAACCAGAAGCTAAAATAAACGTCATTCTGCACCTCGTAAACTTTCATGTTGGTCTTGGATCCGCTTAAACATCTTTTCCAGATCCGTTTGGGTAAAATGCACGACAACTGGGCGACCGTGTGGACAATTAAATGGGTTCTCGCATTGCGGTAACCGTTGTAATAAGGCCTTCGCCTGCTGCTCATCTAAATGATGATTGGCCTTGATCGCCCGTTTACAGCTCATCATAATCGCCGTTTTCTCACGGAACTTGGCAATGTCCAGTTTCTGATCATCTAATACATAGTCGATCATTTCTTTGGCGGTGTCTTCTTCCTGCCCTGCTTTGAACCAAGTGGGATGCGCCCGTAAAATAAAACTGTTTTGCCCAAATGACGCTAATACCAAGCCAATCTGAGCAAACAGATCCTGCTGTGCGCGAATCCGCACGGCATCACTAGCGGGATAATCCAATACCAACGGCACTAATAAGTTTTGCTGGTCATGACTCACTTCCCCAATGGCTTGACGATAATGCTCATAGTTCACCCGTTCTTGGGCAGCATGTTGATCGATGATGTAAAATCCATCCGCACCACCTGCTAATAAGTACGTCCCATGTAACTGACCAATATAGTCTAGCGTTGGAAAACGTGGACCAGTCGGTTGAGGTGCCGCCGTTGGGTGCGCAACAGGCGCCGGTTCATCAAAGATTGGACCTGGCTGTTCGGCTTGATAGCGCTGGTCCCACTGGGCTAACCGTTGTGGGTCATCAAAAATCAGATCCTTGGTGGGGTCAGTGTCGGTTGTCACCCCATTTTGCGGTACAAATGGGGCCGGTTCTGGTTCCGCAATTTTAGCAGGGGCTTGCCGGGTAACAGGAACCACTTGCTCCGTCCACTTCTGGCTGGCATTGTTTAAGGCCATGGTTAATTGGTTGGGTTTCGCTGTGGTTTTAGACCGCGTGGCGTGATTTAAATTTTCTTGCGCATCTGGAATGAGATTTTCCTGGGCGATCCGCTTAAAAATAGTGGTTTCTAACAGTTTCCCCAGTTCCTCTTCTTTACTTAACCGAACTTCTTGCTTAGTGGGATGCACGTTGACATCTACCAAGATGGGATCCATTTCAATGGCAATCACCGCAATCGGATACCGCCCCACCATTAGCTTTGACCCGTAACCGGCAATAATGGCCTTGTTCAGCTGGAAATTTTTAATATACCGGCCATTGATCAGCACCGTTAAATACCGCCGTGCCGAGCGGGTCAATTCTGGTAGTGATACAAACCCTTGCAGCTTAAAGTCCAAGTCTTCGGCTTGAATCGCCAGCATTTTACGGGCGAGTTTCACCCCATAGATCCCCGCAATGGTCTGTTGCAACCCACCATTGCCGGTGGTGCGCACTAAAATATTGCCTTCGCTGGCCAGTGAAAACGCCACATCAGGATGGCTTAACGCCAACCGATTGATAATGTCCCCGATTTGGCCTAATTCCGTATGGGGTGATTTCACATACTTCAGTCGCGCCGGTGTATTGTAAAACAAGTCGGTGACGGTGACCGTTGTGCCAGGACGCAAAGCCGTAGTGGCGTGTTCCAATAGCTTGCCACCGCGATAATGCACCCGCACACCAGCTGCTGAATCCGTGGCCGTTTCCAGCACCACATCTGCTACAGACGCAATACTAGGCAACGCTTCACCACGAAACCCTAAGGAGTGGACTTTAAACAGGTCTTGCCGTGATGAGATCTTACTGGTGGCATGACGCCGAAAGGCAATTTCAACGTCCTCTGGCGCAATACCACCGCCATTATCGATCACTTGGATACTGGTTAAGCCAGCCCCGGTCACTAAAACATCCACTTGCGTACTACCGGCATCCAACGCATTTTCAACCAACTCTTTCACCACTGAAGCTGGCCGTTCGATCACTTCACCAGCTGCGATTTGATTGGCTAATACTTCTGCTAATTCATGAATTTGGGCCATACGCACTCACCTTTCTTAGGACTTTTTCTTTAATTGCTTCTGCCAAGCGTACAACTGATTCATGGCGGCCATTGGCGTCAGATCCATTAAATCAACTGACTTTAAATCTTGCAACACATTGGCTTCCGTAGTGGTTAAATCGCCGGCTTGGTAATTGAACAAGGCTAATTGTTCATCTACAGTGTCTGTCTGAGCCGTTACAGGTGCTGCAACCGGCGTCGCTTCTGGCGCCGACTTTGGCGCTGGTGCCGGGGTGACTTCCTGTTTAGTTGCAGCTGACTCGGTTGCAGTCGGTGCTTCAGTCACAGCCGTCACCGGTGCCGCTTCTAATTTAGTCAAGATCTCAGTGGCCCGTTGCAGTAAATTGGTGGGCATCCCAGCTAATTTCGCCACATGGATCCCGTAGGACTTATCCGCCGCCCCAGGCAACATTTGATGCAAGAATACTAAATTGCCGTTTTCTTCCACAGCGCCAACATGCACGTTACGTAAAGCGGGCAATTTGGCCTCTAACGCTATTAATTCATGATAATGCGTGGAAAATAGTGTTTTGGCATGGACGTGATCATGCAAGTATTCAATGATAGCCTGTGCTAAAGCCATCCCATCATAAGTGGCCGTACCACGTCCAATTTCATCAAATAAAATCAAACTATCCGCCGTGGCATGGGCCAACGCAGCATTGGATTCCATCATTTCGACCATAAAGGTACTTTGGCCCGAGATCAAGTCATCTGCGGCCCCGATTCGGGTAAAAATCTGGTCAAAAATCGGCATCGTCGCGGACTTAGCCGGCACAAAGCAGCCCATTTGCGCCATGATCACCATTAGCGCTAACTGCCGCATATACGTGCTTTTCCCAGACATATTTGGCCCAGTGATCAATAAAATGGCTTGGTCTGGTGCCATTTTCACATCGTTAGGAATATACTTTTGCTCGCCTAACACTTTTTCCACCACCGGATGCCGCCCGGCTTCGATCTGCAAGTCATGCTGATGGCTGGTTAGGGTTGGCCGCACATAATGGTAGGTCTCACTGACCACCGCAAAGCTTTGTAACACATCTAAGCTGGCAATACCGCGGGCTAAACGTTGCAACCGGTGAATCTGGGCCTTCACTTGTTCGCGGACTGCTGTAAATAATTCGTATTCTAAAGCCGTTGATTTTTCTTGGGCTTCTAAAATCAACGTTTCTTTTGCTTTTAATTCTGGCGTACTAAAACGTTCAGCATTGGTTAAGGTTTGTTTCCGTTCATAACGGTCTTCCGGTAACCGCTCTAAATTCGCTTTGGTAACTTCAATGTAGTAGCCAAAAACCTTATTAAAGCCGATTTTTAAATTATGAATGCCAGTGGCTTCCCGTTCTTGGGCCTGCAACTCGGCGATCCACTTTTTCCCGTTGGCCATGGCATCCCGATAGTCATCTAACTGTTGGTTGTACCCGGTCTTGATCACATTACCGTCTTTAATGGAGATCGGCGGATCATCGTTGATCGCGCGCTCAATGAGATCTGATACGTCACTGACTGGGTCTAAATGGTCTACCACATCATCAAACGTGCCATCATCGTTGATCCCCACTAAAATGGATTTCACTTTCGGTACTTGTAACAACGATGTTTTCAATTGAATCAAATCGCGGCCATTCACGTTGCCAAACGCCACCCGACCTGCTAGGCGCTCTAGATCATACACTTTGGTTAATTCATCTTGTAAACTGGAGCGCTCAAAAAAGTGGTCCAATAAGCTGGCCACTTTGGCTTGACGTTTTAAAATTGCCGGTCGATTGATCAACGGCCGATCTAACCATTGCTTTAATAACCGGCCGCCCATCGCTGTTTTGGTCATATCCAGTAGCCACAACAAGGTGCCATTGCGGGTGCCATTGCGCAGTGAGGTTACCAATTCCAAGTTGCGCTTGGCAGAATGGTCCATTTTCAAGAAATGAGACGGTTCATAAGGCACAGCCACCTGTAAGTGTGCCAAACTGCGTTTTTGCGTAATCGTCAAATACATCAACAGTTGGGCCACCACTTGTTGTTCCAAAGCATCGGTTAAACCTTGGGAGACAAAGGCCAATTCAGCGTGAGGCGTCACCTGATCTTGGTAGGACACTAAAATATTCAGTTTTGCCAAATCATCCAAAATGGACTGGGAAACTTGATGATTGGCCACCATTTCTTTGGTGCGTAAGCTGACGGCCTCGTTGATCACCGCCTCTTCATCCGCTAAGCGACTGACCTTTAATTCACCGGTGGATAAGTCCGTATACGCAAACCCATAAGCGCCTTTTGCTTCCACCAAAGCGGTTAAGTAGTTATTACTTTTCGCAGTAGCGGCCTTTTGGTCCATAATGGTCCCTGGCGTGATCAGCTGGATCACTTCACGTTTCACCATGCCCACGGCTGTTTTGGGGTCTTCCACTTGTTCACAAATCGCCACTTTATACCCTTTATCCACTAAAATATCCACGTAATTTTGAGCAGCGTGGTGGGGTACCCCACACATTGGAATGGGATCTGTGGCACTTTTATTTCGGGCCGTTAATGTGAGTTCCAATAACTGAGCCCCTTTAATGGCATCATCGTAAAATAATTCATAAAAATCACCGATGCGATAAAATAAAAAGGCATCCGGATAATCATCTTTAATGGCCTGATATTGTGCCATCATTGGCGTTTCTTTGGTTTTCTGGGGCACAAACTAGCCTTCTTTCTGAATGTCATCGTTGACGGTTGTTTCCAACCGTTCCGTAATTTGCGTGATTAATTCGTTGGCGTCACTTAGCGCATTGCGATAGGCCTGGGTCAAAGGATGATGCTCCAATTGTGACTTCAGCGCATCGGCTTGCTTTGTGGCCTGTGCTGCCAGTTTAGGCTTGCCGTAATGTTGATCATTGACGATCAACTTTTGCGTGGTCTTTAAATCAGCCTGTAACTGATCTAAGGCCTGGTTACCTTGGACTTGTGCAGCAATATTTTGATAATTTTGAATATTTTCATCTTGTTGGATCAAGGTCACCAAATGGTCTAACGCAGCGCGCGTTGCTTGATCCATTAAACTCTTTTCGACCATTTTATCACCTTCTAGCTTATCCCTTGCCTAGTCAAGGCCAAAGGGATGATCATCGTTGATCAATACTGGTTCAATGTGTTTGGCCAACCCTTGGTCATCAAGGTCGATCAAACAGCCACCTAACAAATCACGGCCATCTTCACGGACTTCATACCGGGTTGGTAACTGGGTCAGAAAACGCTCAATACTTTTTTCAGGTTTTACCCCTAACATCGCATCGTAGGCCCCTGTCATCCCAGCATCTGTTAAATAAGCGGTGCCTTTAGGCAAGATACGCCCATCACTGGTTTGGACGTGGGTATGCGTCCCCACCACTGCGGACACCCGACCATCTAAATACCAGCCCAGTGCCTCTTTTTCAGCGGTGGTTTCCGCATGAAAATCGATAAAGACAAAAGGCGTTACTTTTTCAATTTCTGTCAACATGGCATCAACCTTTAAAAAGGGATTGTCCAGGTTTTGCATCATCAACGCGTTGCCTTGTAAATTGATCACCGCCAATTTCACTTGATTCACTTGAACGTAAACCACACCTTGCCCTGGCGTTGTGCCTTCGGGAAAGTTAGCCGGGCGCACGATCTTCTTAGCATCTTGGATAAACTCAAAAATATCGCGGTTATCCCAAACGTGATTGCCCATGGTGATCACATCTGCACCGGTTTGTAGCAATTGCTTATAGATTTTCCCAGTGATCCCACGACCACCAGCAGCATTTTCGCCATTCACAATGGTCACTTGTGGACGATATTTGGCCTTTAACTGTGGTAAATAAGTGCTCAGCACTTGCCGTCCGTGTGAACCCATAACATCGCCTACAAATAAAATCCGCATCATAATCTAAATTTATCCCCTTTTTGATCAGCCTTCTGATCCTGATTGATGTCCATACTAGCGTAAATTATAGCATTTTTCAGGTGGAATAAAAAAGGATTGGTTAAGTGACACTCAATTGACATGAATGGGCTGCCAACCCACGTTATTAAAGCTGCGTCAATTCGCCTGCTGGGCCTTAATTGGTGGCTCACTTAACGTAACGGCTACCTGGTAGCCAACCTGGTTGCGTGAATCAAAATATTCACAAAACTTACAAAACAAAAAAGCCATGACTTTTCAGTCACAGCTTCCTTGTCAAGATGGTTGGCTTACATCATGCCGCCCATACCACCCATGCCGCCTGCTGGTGCAGCAGGTGCAGCTGGTGCGTTTGGTTCTGGTTTGTCAGCAACAACAGCTTCAGTTGTCAACAACAATGATGAAACAGAAGCAGCGTTTTGCAAAGCAGAACGAGTTACCTTCGTAGGATCAATGATCCCAGCGTCGATCATGTTTTCCCACTTGCCAGTAGCAGCGTTGTAGCCGACTTCTGGATCTTGTGCCTTCAAGTGTTCAACCACGACAGAGCCTTCGACCCCAGCGTTTTCAGCGATTTGACGAACTGGTTCTTCAAGAGCACGTAGCACGATGTTGATCCCAGTTTGAACGTCGCCTTCTTCTTCCAACTTAGCAACGGCACTGATCACGTTAACCAACGCAGTACCACCACCAGCAACGTAGCCTTCTTCAACGGCTGCGCGTGTAGCGTTCAAAGCATCTTCGATCCGATACTTTTGTTCTTTTAATTCAGTTTCAGTTGCAGCACCGACCCGAACAACTGCAACGCCGCCAGCTAATTTAGCCAAACGTTCTTGCAATTTTTCACGATCGAAGTCAGATGTTGTTTCAGCGATTTGAGCTTTAATTTCAGCAACACGTTGTGCTAAGGCTTCTTTGTCGCCTGCGCCTTCAACCAACGTTGTGTTGTCTTTTGTAACAGTGACTTTACCAGCTTGACCTAATTGATCAATGGTTGTGTCCTTTAATTCAAGGCCTAAGTCGGCTGTGATCAAAGTAGCGCCAGTCAAAGTAGCAATATCTTCTAATTGCGCCTTACGACGATCACCAAAGCCCGGTGCCTTAACCGCAACCACGTTGAAAGTCCCACGAATCTTGTTCAAAACAAGTGTTGGCAATGCTTCACCGTCAACATCGTCGGCAATGATCAATAATGCCTTGCCTTGTTCAACGATAGATTGTAATAATGGTAAGATTTCTTGGATGTTAGAAACCTTTTTATCCGTTACTAAGATATAAGGGTTGTCTAAGTCAGCTTCCATCTTATCGTTATCAGTCACCATGTATTGTGACAAGTAGCCACGATCGAATTGCATCCCTTCAACAACGTCTAAGGAAGTATCGATCCCTTTACTTTCTTCAATGGTAATGACACCGTCGTTGCCCACTTTTTCCATGGCATCAGCGATTAATTTACCAACATTTTCAGAAGCAGAAGAAACGGCTGCAATTTGGGCAATATCTGATTTGCCATTCACTTTATGGGAAATCTTGTGCAATTCATCAACAGCAGCTTGGGTTGCCTTTTCGATCCCGTCACGAATACCAACAGGGTTCGCGCCAGCGGTAACGTTCTTCATGCCTTCACGGACGATTGCTTGGGTCAAAACAGTAGCAGTGGTTGTCCCGTCACCAGCGTTATCGTTGGTTTTTGAAGCAACTTCGGCAACTAACTTAGCACCCATGTTTTCGAAATGGTCTTCTAATTCGATGTCTTTGGCAATGGTCACACCATCGTTGGTGATTGTAGGTGAACCATATGATTTTTCAAGGACTACGTTCCGGCCTTTAGGGCCAATGGTTGTTTTAACGGTATCAGCTAATTTATCCACGCCACGGAGCATTGCTGCGCGAGCGTCTTCAGAAAATTTTAATTCTTTTGCCATCTTTTACTTTCACCTCATAAATGAATTTTCAATCAGTTCATCGCGATTAAATTAATCAACGATTGCGAGTAAATCCTTTTCATGTAAAACTAAATAGTCAGCGCCATCATAGGAAACAGTTGTGCCGGCATATTTATCAAACATTACCGTGTCGCCTTCCTTGACGGTCAATTCAATTAATTTGCCGTTATGGGCTGTTAAGCCAGGGCCGGCTGCAACAACTTTACCAGTTGTTGGTTTTTCTTTTGCATTGGAAGCTAACACAATGCCACCCACTGTTTTTTCTTCTGGTTCTTCTACTGTAACAATGACGCGATCGCCTAATGGTTTTAACACGTTTGATCCCTCCATTAACATTAATGAGTTTTAGCACTCCTAGCAGTTAAGTGCTAATCACAATATTCATAATACCATGTTCTAAATGGAATGCAAGAATAAAGGTCAGAAAAAATCAAATTTTGTTGAAAGCAGCTGACCAAGTCTTTATTTTATAGGCCTCGCAAGGTACACTGAAAGACATTAAGACTTTATTAACACCTGATTTTATTTAAAAGAATAGAGGTTTTTCAATGTCAGCGCGTCAAACACCGATTTTAACCTTAATACTTTATTTGTTTATTTACTTGTTGCCAGCCACGCTAAATCATTGGTGGCAGCTTGGGGCGCAAACCTACCTGGTCACCACCATCGACTACATTATCGGTGCTGGCTTATTATACGCGATTTATCGCCGAGACGCACCTTTAACGTTTGAAAAAAAAGCCTTTGGTTGGACGCAGGCCTTTGGCTGGATCGTGCTAGGGGCGTTAGCGGCCTTTGTGGGCCAAATGGTCGCCCGGATGATCGAAATCGTGATTTTTCATTCCGTGACCAGCTCGGCCAACACCAACTTGATCCTAACGGTGATCAAAAGTCAGCCTTACTTCCTGATTGCCAGCATTATTGCCGCGCCTATTATGGAAGAACTCGTTTTTCGGCGGATCCTCTTTGGTTATTTACAACGTTTTACAGGGGTTGTTGGCGCCGCTCTCATTGCCAGTGTTTTGTTTGCAGCCGCCCATGCAGATGGGCATTTACTGACTTACACCGCCATTAGCCTGGTTTTTTGTTATATTTATCACCGCACCGGTCAAATTGCCGTTTCCATGGGCAGTCATATGTTAATGAATGCTGTTGTCATTTTGGTGGCCTTACACTAAGGTTCGTTTTTAAATCAAATTTTTGCGTAAAAAAAAGCTTGAGCGCAGCTTGCCTCAAACTTTATTTTTTTATTCACTGTAATGATCCAAAAAATAGATCAATGTTTGTAATTCATTGGCTAAATCAACATTTTGCACCCGAACATTCGCTGGGACAGAAATGCGCAATGGTGTAAAGTTCATCACCCCTTTAACACCTGCTGCGATCATTTCATCCGTGACTTTTTGGGCATGATCGATTGGTACTGTTAAAATGGCAACATTAATTTGTTGTTCTTCTAATTGCTTTTTCAGTTCATCCATTGGGTAAACTGGCACACCGCTTTGAATTGTGTTCACAATCGTTTGATCAATATCAAACGCAGCACTGATTCGTACGCTGTTGGTTTGCCGGAAGTTATAGTTTAATAAGGCGTGACCTAAATTACCTACCCCCACTAAGGCAACGTTGGTCAATCGATCTTGGTTCAAGGTCTTTTTGAAGAAATTCAACAAATCTTCAACGTCGTACCCATAACCACGCTTCCCAAGGGCACCGAAATAAGAGAAATCACGTCGGATCGTCGCACTATCCACTTGGACAGCTTCAGACAATTCCGTTGATGACACCCGTTTCGTGCCGGCTTCAAAAAGCATATTTAAATAGCGATAATATATTGGTAAGCGCTTGGCAGTTACCTTTGGTATTTTTGCTGCAACCATTCGCTTGGTCCTCCAGACTTCATATAATTTTTTGCAAACTGCTTGTGAAATTTGTCAACTTTGACAATTGCTATGGTACCGTAGTTACTTACTAAAAGCAATCAGAATTCGTGATTTTTTAGACGGAAGCTTGTAAGGGAACCGCCTTTTTATGTTAAACTAAGGAAGCTATTTATGATGACGTCTTAAAAAATTTCAAATCTGATGCCATCATCACTTTAATAAGGATTCCTTACTTATTACAATAATTCACAATCAAGAATTTTTCAACCCCTAATAATGCTTAGAAAGGAAGAAATAACGTGATTTTACTACAAGCTCAAAATATCACACGCCGTTTTGGAGGTGAAGTGCTTTTTGAACATGTTCATTTAGAAGTTCAGAGTAAAGCGCGGGTCGCATTGGTCGGACGCAATGGGATTGGTAAATCAACCTTGCTGAAGATCTTAGTCGATGAAAACCCACCTGATGTAGGGCAAGTGATCTATGGTAAAAACGCCAGCATCGGTTATTTGCCGCAGAACAGCGGTTTAGATTCACAAAAAACCGTCTTTGACGAAATGCTCACCGTCTTCAAAAGCTTACAAGACATGGAACAAAAAATGCACGAATTGGAAGCCAAGCTCGGTGACCCTGACTTGATTGCCAATGACGAGGCCTACCAAGCCACTTTGAAACATTATGATCAATTGCAACATGATTTTAGTGATCAAAACGGTTATGGCTATCAGGCCGAGATCCGTACCGTCTTACATGGTTTTGGCTTTGGTGAAGACTACTTTGAACGTCCGATCAACGCCCTTTCTGGTGGGCAACGTTCCCGTTTGGCCATTGCACGGCTGTTACTGGAAAAGCACGATTTATTGATTTTAGACGAACCGACAAACCATTTAGACATTGATACCATGACTTGGTTAGAAGATTATTTACAAAACTACAGCGGTGCCTTGCTAATTGTTTCCCATGATCAGTACTTTTTGGATAAGGTCACCACTGAAGTTTACGACATGAGTCAGCACACGACCACACACTACCGAGGCAATTATACTGCCTATCGCGAACAAAAAGCCGCTAATTTAGCGTCCGCCTGGAAAGCTTATGAAAAGCAACAAGCAGAGATCAACAAATTAGAGGACTTTGTGAATAAAAACTTAGTCCGCGCGTCAACCACTAAGCGGGCTCAAAGTCGGCGGAAACAACTTGAAAAAATGGACCGCTTGGAAAAACCCATCAATGATAATAAAACCGTGCGCTTCCACTTTAGCGAAGACAAGCAGTCTGGTAATCAAGTCCTAGACGTCAACGATGCCGCTGTTGGATACAGTGCCGATCAAGTCTTATCCGAGCCCATCAACTTACACGTTAAGCGCCAAGAAGCTGTTGCCATTACTGGGCCCAACGGTGTAGGCAAATCAACCTTACTGAAAAGTATTTTAGGCATGATTCCTTTCTTAAAAGGCAGTGCGCAATTAGGAACTGGCGTGGACATTGGTTATTATGATCAGGAACAAGCCACCTTAAATCGTAAAAAAACGGTGCTGGCAGAAATTTGGGATGAGCATCCTCTCCTACCTGAAGGCGACATTCGTCAAATTCTAGGCAGCTTTTTATTTACTGGTAATGACGTTGAAAAATCAGTTGCTGCCTTATCCGGCGGGGAAAAAGCCCAATTAATGCTGGTGAAGTTGGCCATGAATCACAACAACTTTTTGATTCTTGACGAACCCACCAACCATTTGGATATTGATAGTAAAGAAGTATTGGAATCCGCATTGATCGATTTTGACGGCACAATTCTATTTGTGTCTCATGACCGTTACTTTATGAATCGGATCGCCACAAAAGTGATTGAATTATCGGATCAAGGCACCAAACTGTACCTTGGTGGCTACGATTATTATGTGGATAAAAAAGCTGAGGAAACGGCAATTGCCGCCGCAAAAGCAGCCGAACAGCCCATTGAAGTGGCCCAACCTTCGACTTCTGCTCAATCTTATCAAGACAGCAAAGCCACCCAAAAGCAACAACGTAAATTGCAACGTGACATTGCCGCTCTAGAAGATCAGCTTAGCGCATTGGAACAACAAAGTCATGACCTGCAAGTTCAAATGACCCAACCGGATACCTTACAAGACCCAGCTGCCTTAACCGACTTACAAAAGCAAGTGGATGCCGTAGACGCGGAACAAGCCGCTGTTGAAGCCCAATGGGAAGCCCAAAGCTTAGCCTTAGAAGAACTGGAAAGCTAATCCCAAGCAAAAACGCCTGACCAACTGAAAATTGGTCAGGCGTTTTATTAGGCTTGAAAATCACTGGCATAGTCGAAACTCAACCCTGGATCAGCATTTAAGCGCCCGTCTGCGTGTGCCCCTTTGGCCCATAACACATGAGCCGCCGCACCGATCATAGCGCCATTGTCGCTACATAAGCGTAATGGTGGGAAGATCACATCCATGTCTGGGGTCTCAGCAGCCACCGCCTGTTGAAACGCAGCGCGTAACCCTGAATTAGCGGCTACCCCACCAGCGACGACTAATTGCTGTACAGGGTAGGCTTTCGCCGCCCGCATGGTTTTTTGAACGATCACATCAATGACACTGGCCTGAAAACTAGCCGCTAAATCAACCTTCGACAAGGTTTCCCCACGCTGTTCGGCGTTGTGCACCGTGTTGATAAAAGCACTTTTCAACCCGCTAAAACTAAAGTCATAATTTGGTTCATGTAACATGGCCCGTGGAAAATTAAACGTATCCTGGCCTTGCTTGCTGAGATCATCAATTTTTTTACCAGCTGGGTAAGTGAGATTTAACACCCGCCCCACCTTATCAAAGGCTTCGCCGGCAGCGTCATCCCGGGTATCACCAATGATCTCAAACTCACCAGCGGCTTTTAAATAAACGATCTCAGTATGACCGCCAGACACCAACAGTGCCAGCAAAGGGTACACCAACGGTTTCACAAAACGTGCGGCATAAATATGCCCCGCCATGTGATTCACTGGGATCAGCGGCAAATGATGGGCAAAAGCCACAGTTTTGGCAGCGGCCACGCCGATCAACAACGCCCCCACTAAGCCTGGCCCGTAAGTCACAGCCACGGCACTCAGGTCAGCATAAGTCACGCCAGCTTCTGTCATGGCCTCTTCGGCACACAATGTCACCTGTTCCACATGATGGCGACTGGCGACTTCTGGCACCACACCCCCAAAGCGTTTTTGACTATTAATTTGTGACGCAATGATGTTACTTAAAATTTTAGCCCCATCTTCGATTACCGCCACACTGGTTTCATCGCAACTAGATTCAAACGCTAAAATCAATTCTCGTTTTGCCAAATCATTGAACCTTCCATTCTTTTTTCATTAAAATTGCATCTTCCACTGGCACCTGATAATAGGCCTTACGGCGCCCAATCACCGTAAACCCCAATTTTTGATAAAGCTGATAAGCTGGTGTATTGCTTGCCCGCACTTCTAAAAAAAGCTGTGCACTGGGCAAACTCGCCAGCCATTCTTGCCACAGAAACCAAGCCCAGCCTTGTTGTTGCCAAGCAGGTGCCACCACAATATTCGTGATTTCAATTTCATCCAACACCTGGCTATAACTTAAAAAGCCGCACAGCGTGTCACCTTGTTTTAAAAACAAGTAATGTTGCTGGGCTGCTTGTAAATTCGACGTAAAAGTTGCCACTGACCAAGGTGAACCATCTCGATAACCTGCCATCGCCAAGTGATAGCAGGTAGCGGCCAGTGTTTCAGCCTGTGCGATCAACAGTGTTTTTTCCGGTTGCCAAATTTTCATGACAGCGATGACACCGTTTTAGGCACTGGTTGGTGCTGCCGCAACGGCAAGCACATATCCAACGCATCTTCATGGTTCGCACTATAATACGCCCGTTTGATGCCTTGATCTGAAAAACCTAATCGGTGGTATAAGTGCTTGGCAGGTTCATTGCTGACCCGCACTTCCAGCGTGACACACCAAGATGGTAAATCTTGCGCAATTTGGATCATGCTAGCCATTAAAAAGTGGCCCATGCCTAAATTTTGCCACTTAGGCAAAACAGCCAAGTTGGTAATGTGCGATTCATCTTGGGTGAACCAGCACCCAATAAACGCTTGGATCTGATGATCTAATTCCAAAACCACATACAGTGACTTATCGAATTTCCGTAATTCTGCCAAAAAAGCAAAGCGGTCCCAAGGGGTCGTCCCAGCATAACAAGCCCGCTCCACGGCTAATAACCCTTCTACATCTGCTTCAACGGCGCGACGATAAACAAAGTTCTGGCCATTTAAGGTCACGGTTTGATCTGGAAAATCAACCACTGGTTTTAAATGTTGTAACCCGTTGTACCAAGATTTAAATTTCTTCCACATATGGCTCATGCCCCTTACTTGCTGTGGGATGTTGTTTCAACCAATTAACCTCCGCTTCTGTTTGTCGGAGGTACTGCGGTGCAAATCGATGCTGGTTTGCAACTGGCTGGCCTTGTTCGCCTAACCAGGCCAACTGACGCGCTTGTGGCAATGCCGCCCAACCACTGACAAACTGTGCTTGGTCGCCGAGTGCTGCTTGGATCTGATCTTGAAAAAGTGGGACATCAGTGCCAATAAAGGTAACCGGTGCTGTTTGACTAGCAAGCTCTGCTAATAAAGGTGCTAAGTCTTGGTGCCGGTCTGGCAAGACATTCACTAACTGGCCCTGCTGCCAGCAATAGGCACCGGTGAACACCGCATTGCGCCGGGCATTAAATACTGGCACGATCAGCCCAGTTGCCTGTGTATTGCTAGCCACGACTGCTAAACTTGAGATCCCCACCAGTTCCTTTTGCAACGTCCAAGCAAAGGTTTTGGCAGTGGTCACGGCAATGCGAATCCCAGTATAAGAGCCTGGCCCTTGTGCCACCACAAAACGATCCACATCAGCAGGTTCAATATTGGCCGCCGTCATTAAATTTTCAATTGCCGGCAGCAAACTTTCACTGTGGGTTTTACGAATATTGATCGTGGTTTCCGCCAGTAGCGCCTCATCCCGCACTAACGCCACACTTAACGCCTGATTTGAGGTATCCATTGCTAAAACTAACATTGCTAACTTCCTTCATCCTATAAGATTATGTTGCTATCCTAGCATAGCTCACCGTTTTTTTCAGCTAAACTGAATCAATTCATTACCATTATAGCAAAAAAAACACAGTCGCGACAAAATGCCTGACTGCGCTTAAAGATTTTATAACAACCGCGCCTGCAACCGTTGCAAGCTGGTGTTGTGACCAAGTGAATATAATAAAACAATCTGAATCGGTGTCAGCACCAAATCCTTTAACAGCCGAATGGGAAGCATCCCCCAAAATGGCGTGTGGTACAGCAAGGTCAACCAGTAGGTATTTAACACCACATTGATCACCACCATGATCAACAGGCTAGCGCCAATTGCCCGCCACCAAGTCATCGGCTGCCGATAGAAAAATGCCCCGTAGATCAAACCACCTAAAATAGCTGATACGGTAAAACCAGGAAAATAAGGCGCCCCGGCGCCAAAAATCAGCGCATTGACAATATCCCCTAAGCCAGCCGCAATGGCAGCCCACCCTGGTCCAAACCACCAGCCCATTAAAAAGGTCGCGAGAAATACAAAATCGATCCGCACGGACCAAATTCCAATCACCGGAAACTTACCGAGTACCAACTGTGCGGCTAACAATAACGCCAGCACGGCCACTTTACGCACACTTAACCGCCAATACTGAACTGAAACCTTCATTCAAAACATCTCCCAGTGGAGCTGTCACAAACCCTTGTGTCCCGCGCAAATAAAAAAAGCCCACTTTTTTCACTCCGCGCGCTTCCCAAAAAACTTGCGGCGAATGCGACAGCGAAACCGCAATAAGTTGCCTTATTTTCGTCTGATGTTCACATTCCGTTCCATCAGCACTTAACGCTTCGCCGCCTACTCCGTTATTTAGTTACCCTGCTAGTATAGTTCAAAAAGACAGAGCTGACAAGACATCTGCCCTCATTAAATGAGTTTAAAATGAGAAAAAACTCGTTGAATTATGATGGAATTCTGGGTATTTTTTCATGTCCTGCCTTTATAGTATAGACTGTAACCAAAACAAACCAAACCTTTTTCATTTTTCAGCGCTTTTCTCACCCGGAAAGCGCCTCTCCCTGAACACCTTTCACCCAAGGTGTTCTTTTTTTTGCCAATCTTGCATTTAACCAATTGGCTCTCTATGATAGAGATAATTTATGTTAGGAGTTTTGATATGAAAAAAATTCTCGTCTTACATACTGGTGGCACGATTGCCATGTCTAAAAATGACCAAGGCGCTGTGACGCCTACGGATCAAAATCCCCTGATGGCCTTTGACCAACTGAGCACAGCTGATTATACCGTGACGGCGCAGTCTGTTTTCAACTTACCTTCCTCTCACATCACCCCTGACCATATGCTGACGTTGAGCCAAACAATTCAACAGGCCCTCACCACGGATGTAGCTGGGATTGTGATCACCCACGGCACGGATACCTTGGAAGAAACTGCCTATTTCTTAGACCTTGTGCTCGACACCCCGGTACCCGTTGTGCTCACCGGGGCCATGCGCTCGTCTAATGAAGTTGGCAGTGATGGCTTACATAATTTACAAGCCGCCATTGCCACTGCCGCTGCGGATGCTGCCATTGGCCAAGGCGTCTTAGTGGCTCTAAATGATGAGATCCACGCCGCCCGCTATGTGACTAAAACCCATACCACCAACGTTGCCACTTTCCAAACGCCTTTAACGGGGCCATTAGGGATCCTCGTTGCGGGACAGCCACAGTTCTTCCAACAGTTGCTAACCACCACGGCCTGCCCGATTTCAAAACTGGTGCCAAACGTTTACTTGTTGAAAGCCTACGCAGGGATGGACGCCACTTTATTTAACGCCATCAACTTGCCAACCACCCATGGCCTTGTAATCGAAGCCCCAGGCGCGGGCAATTTACCACCTGAAACCGTACCGGCCATTCAGGCTTTATTAGCCCAGCACATCCCAGTTGTTTTAGTATCCCGTTGCATAAATGGGGTGGCTGCCCCGATTTATGGAGATATTGGCGGTGGGCGTCAACTCGCCGAACTAGGGGTGATCTTCTGCCAAGGCTTAAACGGCCAAAAAGCACGGGTCAAACTCCAAGTGGCTGTTTCCGCTGGTTTACAAGCTGCTGCGCTGCAAACCTTCATGCAAAACGCCAATTCCTAATCAAAAAGCGTTGTGACCAGTCTCTCAATGAGATTTTGGTCACAACGCTTTTTTGACACTTATTTTTTAGCCTTCTTTTCAGCTTCCAAACGATGTGATAAGTCGATTAAATACTTTTTCAAATCGTCTTTTACTTCGGGATGGCGCAAACCAAATTCAATATTCGTTTTCACGTAACCAAACTTATTCCCGACATCAAAGCGATCGCCTTTAAATTCATGGGCGAAAACACGCTGGGTTTTGTTCAGTGTATCGATGGCATCTGTTAATTGAATTTCCCCACCAGCACCTGGTTTTTGATGGTCTAAAATATCAAAGATCTCAGGCGTCAATAAGTAACGACCGATAATGGCCAAATCACTTGGGGCATCTTCAACGGCTGGTTTCTCCACAAACTGGCGCACGTTGAACAACCCTGGAAATTCTTCTGCTTCTGGATCAATCACGCCATATGCTGAAACTTCTTCATGTGGCACCCGCTTGACCGCTAACGTCGACGCATGGGTCCGTTCGTAGTCGTTCATCAATTGCTTGGTTAACGGCACCTTATCTTCCATGAGATCATCGCCAAGCATGACCACAAAGGGTTCATTGGCGACAAACGACTTCGCCAACCGAACTGCATCACCTAAACCATTAGGATGTGATTGCCGAATGAAGAATAAGTTGACCTTCATGTTGGTGGTTTCTTGAACGACTTTTAACATGGCATCTTTATGTTTTTTGATCAAGTTTTGTTCAAGTTCAGGAACGGAATCGAAGTGATCCTCAATTGGGCGCTTGCCCTTCCCTGTAATAATTAAAATGTCATCAATACCCGAAGCCTGTGCTTCTTCGACGATAAACTGAATGGTTGGTTTATCAACGATCGGTAACATTTCTTTTGCCATTGCCTTTGTTGCAGGCAAAAACCGCGTGCCTAAGCCGGCCGCTGGAATAATGGCTTTATGTACGTTCATTCCTTGTCCCTCCAGTTTTCAAAATTATGTTTCATTATACACTACTTCCGCTGGTCCAACCTGAGAATCATCTTAGAATTGAAACCGCTTTTTGTGAACAGTTCAGTATTTTACCACAACTCCAAAAAAGATACTACCAACGCTTGATAGTATCTTTAATAAGTAAAGTTTACTAATCTTCTTTTAAAGGCAACCACCAATCATCATTTTGCTCATACCACTTGATGGTTTGTTGGACCCCCACTTTAAAGCTGGTTTCCGGCCGCCAATCCAGTTCCCGCTCCACTTTGCTAGTGGATAGCGCATAACGTTGATCAGAAAGCTCTGGCTTAGGCACGTGCTCGATCAACCGATCCGGGGCCTTCATTTGCTTGGTAATCAAGCGCACCACTTCTAAATCGGTAATTTCGTTATGCCCACCAATATTGTAGGTTTCCCCTGCCACGCCTTGTTCCATAATTATCGCAATCGCCTTGACAGCATCACCCACATACAGCCAGTCCCGTACGTTTAAGCCATCCCCATAAACTGGCAACTTGATCTGCAATAAATTATTGGTGATCATTTTAGGGATGAAATGATCTGGGAACTGATATGGCCCGTATTGGTTAGCGCTGCGCACGACCACCGCATTCAGCCCATACGCGTGGACGTAGGACCGAATCAAGAGATCCGCAGCACCTTTACTCGCCGCATACGGCGCATTTGGCCGCAGCCGATCTTCTTCGGTAAAATAATCCCGTTCTCGTGAGCCGTAAACTTTATCCGTGGATAATTGGACAAACCGCGTGTCAGGCGCTGACCGCAAAATATCCAGCACATTCAGCACGCCTTTCACATTGGTATCTAAAAACGCGCCGGGATGCGCCGGATTCGGTGCCACATGTAATTCAGTGGCAAAGTTGACGATGGCATCAAAATGTTGTGCTAAAATCAAATCCTCTAATTTCTCAATTTCACTGAGGTCGCCTTCAAGATACTGATACCGACTATCTGCCGCAACGTCCGCTAAATTATGCCAATTGCCCATATACGTCATGGCATCGTAATTGGTGACCTGCACATTCGCCTGATCCGCCAACAAGTAATGAATGAAATTACTGCCTACGAACCCTGAACCGCCGATCACTAAAATATTCTCCATTATAGACCACCTTTGCTAGACTCGATTGACCTGTCGTTTTTATTTTAGCACGGTCTGTACATTGCGCCTAGTAAAGCTGTCGCTTATAAATGAATCATCCGACTGATGGCTTGATAATCATCCGGTGTTAATTGCCGAATCACCCGATTGTAATGGGCTGGGATCTTAGTCGTTTCAATTGGCGTGAAGAAGAACCCACTGCGCGCATTTTCAACATAGGTGGCCAAGTCTGGGTACTGCCGCACCTCGGTTAAATGGTTTTTCAAAAAATCCTTAAATTGTTGTAATAATTCATAATCAGATACTGTTTCCTGTGTAAACATCTGAACACCTCATTTCAATTTGTTTTGTCACGTTTAATCTAACGCGTTCCCTATTTTGGGTCAAGCAATTAGCTGACATTTACAGGGTATTTTAATTTTTATTTAAAACACAATCTAAATGCTGGTTTAACAGCATTTAACACTAAAACGAATCTTATCATAAGCTACCATCAAAAAGTCGCTTTTTAACCCGACAAAAAACACACCATGCCATGCACGATGTGTTTTCATTGCAACGAACAAGCCACACCTTGTTCGTCTAGAAATACTTAATCATGTAGTTGTTGTTCTAAAGCTTTAAAATCATCTGGCGTTAATTGGCGAAGAACACGCTTATAACGTGCAGGAATACATTCGGAATGCGCTAAAATGTGGAGCTTTGGGCGATGGGAATGAACATAATTTTCCAAGCTTGCTGCAGCAACAACTTCAGCCCGATGGTTACGGATGAATTGTTTAAACTGTTGAAATAAGGCGTAATCAGAAACAGTTTCTTCGGGGGCTAACATGATAAAAACTTCCTTTCTTGATGTGAACACTAATAATCATTGAGACTAAGATAACACATCCATGTTAGGCTGCAACCTCTATGTGCCACTCTAAGTTAACTCTTAGAAATTTCTTAGTGAATCCCCATTTGTAATGCCACGGATTGCAAGTAACGGTAGCTGGCAATTTGTTCACGACACCTGTTTTGGTCTACCAAATTGATCTCGTAAATGTAGCTAGCACGGGGATTCAGACGTGGCAAGACACTAGACCAATTTATTTTGCCATGTCCCAAGGGCAAACTATCATGGGTTTTTCCAAAGGAATCTACTAAATGATAATGTACCACCTGTGGCGCCAATTGCATTAAAGCCTGTTGCAAGGTTTGCTGATCGCCGTTTGCCCCAATAAAACAGTGACTGGTGTCAAACGCCAAGCGGTAATGGTGCTGCAGCAACTGCTGGTTAAACGCCGGCACACTGTATGAGAACAACGGATGCATTGAGTTTTCAAACATCACCCGCTTGCCCCCGATTCGCTTTAAAGTATCCAAGCGCTGAAATAGCGTTGCTTGCGCCGTGGCAAAATCAGGATAAGTCGCAATCTGCTGCGCTGTTTGACGGGCATAGGCCCCGTGGATCAAGACCTGGACCCCCATTGTCGCTGCAATATTCAATAAATGATAGGTACTGCGCCAAATAAACCGATACAGGTCAGGATAAGCCTGCTCTCGAGTGATCAGCTCCGTAAACTGCCCTTGATAGCGCATGGGTTGATGCAGCACGATTCGTGGCGTCACCTGCTGCACCTGTGCAATGGCAGCTCTCAAACGCTGTAACCCCGTTGCCGTAAAATCTTGCTCATTTAGAAAAAATTCATAAACATCAGGACGATACCGTAAGCGGTCCGCTAATTGGACGGGATCCGTACTCCCTTTTAAACCTAATAAAATTGACATATGTGGTTCCTTTCAAAACGCATTTTCATTCAAAATTTGGCCGTGCTATAATCAAACTAACTCAATACAAGGATGGCACTTATGATTAAACTTTTCAAACAGTATTACCGCGTGATCAGTTACCTCTTTTTCGGCGTCTTAACCACCGTAATCAACATTGGCGTTTTCGCGGCTTTACAACTGCTCACAGCTTGGAACTACCAAGTCGAAACCGTCATCGCCTGGTTCCTCTCCGTTTTATTCGCCTACATTACCAATAAGCTGTGGGTGTTCAGCTCACATACCACTGGCCTTAAAGCCTTCTTCACTGAAATGAGTTCCTTTTTCTTTTTCCGCTTGCTTTCCCTGGTCATGGAACTCGTCATCATGTGGATCGGCGTCTCACTGCTCAAACAAAACGCAATCGTTGTGAAGGTTGTAGACAATGTTGTTGTGATCGTAGCGAATTATGTGTTTAGTAAGGTGTTTATTTTTCGGAAACGTTAAAAAATGGTAGGATAAACTTTTTTTGAGTTTATTTCTACCATTTTTTATTACATTTTTTTTCGAAGACCATAACGCTGCAAACTATAGTAACAAAGCACTGTAATACCTCCGATAATTGATACAAATTGGGCTAACACGTACGATTTAGGTGTTACAAACTTTATCGTTATCTTTAAGTTCCGTCGATGATGAGCATGAACTACCGGTAATGCATTTGCGTTGACCATCACTTTTTCTTTTTTACCATTCACCGATAACTGATAATCTGGTACGTGATAAATATAAAATGGTAAAACAATCTTTTGCTGATCCGCTTGCAACTGTAAATGAAAAGTCTGTGACTGATAACTAGACTTTATCTGATCAGTTCGTAATTTTACTTTCTTATCATCAATAAAAGCGTATTTTTTAAATGTATCTTTTTCACTTGATTTGGCCGATGCTGGAAGATAGTCAGTATACTGTGAACGAGACACGCCTAATTTATAGTTTTTGTCATTAAACAAGTATCCCCATGGATGAATAGTCATTTGACTAGTACTGGCAGCCCAACGATCATCTTGAGTGCTTCGATACTGTTGAAAAGCCCCAATCGAAATAATTAATACCAATAAAGTTACGAATACCACTTCAATTCTATCCAATTCAACAATTTTTTTAGCCGAAAAATATGCTAAAAAAATAATTGACATTGATAATAATCGCCATGGAAACTGAATCATTTTTACTGGTGTATTACGGAATAACCGCCACGGAAAGAGGTTCGATGACATTACCAATAGTAATATGCCACATAAATAAGTGCCTTTCATAAAAATTGAATTACGTTTAAATCCAATTATTCCAAAAAAAGCAGTCAGAATTAACCATATACCAATATTAGGCTGATTCATCTGCAACGAATTACCTAATGACCAAGATACAAGCTGATCAAAGCTTAACTTATAGTTCGAAAGATCACCAGCTGGCGGTAAAATTGTCTTATTTTGTAAGGTTGATATTATAAACGGCACTAAAAATGCAGCTGTTAGTACGAGAAAAACAATTGCACTTAATGAAATATAACCCAGTATTACTTTTTTATGCTGCTGTGCATTCCATGTTAATAAATAAACTAGGCATAATACAAAAACAGTCAACAGTGTCGTCAATAAATGGCTATATAATATACCAGCAAGTCCAAATGATAAAAGAAACATTCCCTCTAAATATTGTGACTTCAATGTGATTAATACTAACCCAGCAAAAACTAACGGAACAAAAATCAATGCCCACGCTTCACCGATATCTACCCTAGCAAAATCATTATGCATTATATAAGCTGAAAAACGTAACAGAATAGCGAATATAAATGCATGTCGTTGCTGACTACCGATTTTACGTGCTGAATAATAAGCAAATGATAATCCCAAAAATTGCATCAACAGCATGTAAAGATAAAATGCAAGAATTGGTTTCTTAATTACAATTCTGATTAAAGCATATGGTACGATATTGCCCCATGGATAATACATATTCGTAGCTTGTCCAACACTAGTTATCATATGTGTTGATATCCAAGGTACCCAGTGACCTGCTTTAAGACTTAAATAGACTTCTTCCATTCTATATAAATGAAAAATACGGTCACTTCCTACTAAAATAACGCCAGAATGTAACGGTCCCGATATATATACAATAGCCATACATAAAAATATAAGATAAATAGACTTATTTTTTGAAAAATATTGTTTTTTCAACTCTTTCCCCCTAAAAATCGGTATGAATTCAAGACTTTTATTAAATATTTCGGTATCCGCTTTATACACGGCCTTTTGTTCAGCTCAATGTTATGCTGAATACGGTTTATCTGCTATTAAATTATATCCAATTAGAGTCTATTCCTAAACATTAATTTTTAATATACCTCATCAAAAACGGATCGAAGTTTATCATGACTATACCAAAGCGCTATGAATTGGCCGATAAACGGTAAAAGCATATTAAACCAATATTTCCAGCTTACCGTATTATCCAACCTACCACTATCGACAAGTGAACTGTCTTTAACGGTATTCTAAGTGGTGCGGCTTGACACACATTCCTAAGCGTTACAGACACTGGAAAGCAATCGACGGTCGTTTTCGGCGTTGGTCGGATACTGACCTTTTTCTTAAAATACTTGAAGAACTTGCTAAAAATCCAGATATGAAAAATATCAGTTTGGATTCAACCAGTATCCATGTCCATCAAAAAGCGACTGGCGTAAAAAAATACGTTAACACAGAAAACAATCAATTCATAGGGAGAAGTCGTGACGGGCTTACGACAAAAGTGCATACACTAGTGGATGAATTAGGAAATCCGCTCAAGTTCTCACTTTCTGGTGGTCAAACACATGACAGTATCATAGCGCCTGATTTACTTGAAACAATTTAGCCCAAGGAACCTATTTCCACCAAAATCAAATAAAGAACTTTAGCTGGTTCGCAACACGCTAAAAATCTGGCTTACCAGCTTTTTAGCGACCGTACACATTTGTACGATCATAATTTTATTAAAATAGTTTAGGGATCCGCCCCTAGTTACTCCCCATTTACTATTTTTTCTCTTTAATAATGTAAATTGGTCGTTGTTTAACTTCTAAATAAATATTGCCGATATAACGTCCTACAATCCCTAAACATAGTAATTGTAAACCACCAATCATTAGTAAAATGGAAACCATTGAGGCCCAACCATTAACACTGCCACCAATTAATAATTTTCGTAAAATAATGTAAAACATTGCCGCTATTGAAACTAAGAAAGAAGTTAAACCTACAAATGATGCAATAGCTAACGGCGCTTCAGAAAATGCCACTATACCATCTAAAGAGTATTTGAATAATTTCCAAAACGACCATGATGTATTTCCGGCAACACGATCACGATTTTGATAGGTCAAATATTTTGTTTTAAATCCTACCCAACTAAAAATACCCTTAGAAAAACGGTTATATTCACTCATTTCTAAAATAGCGTCAACAACCTGACGCGTCATTAAGCGATAATCACGAACACCACTAATCATTTGTGTACTTGAAATACGATTGATGAGCTTATAAAATAAATTAGAAAAGAATGACCGAACAGGTGGCTCACCTTTTCTATCAACGCGTCGCGTCCCCACAATGTCATAACCTTCATCTTCAATTCCTGCCAACATATTCGGTAATTGTTCTGGCGGATCTTGTAAATCAACGTCCATAACTGCAATATAGTTACCTGAAGCATTTTGAAGTCCTGCATATAACGCTGCTTCTTTACCGAAATTTCTTGAAAATGATAGATAATGTACATCGTTCGGATGAGATTGCTGCAAATTACGTAATTCGCTCAAAGTATCGTCCTTAGATCCATCGTTTATAAAAAGATACTCTAACCTGTAACCACGTAATGCCGATTTGGTTTTCTCAAGTGCATCATAAAATAATGGTATGGTTTGTTCTTCATTGTAACAAGGTACAATTAATGAAATTGTTTTAGTCATGCGCTTATCCCTCTTTAAAATAATGACGTTTTTTTTCATCATAGATACCAAATATGATTAAACCTAAACAGCCTCCAAATGAAATTACCAATCCTTTCTTTAAGCCTAACGGTGAAAATGATAATGTTATTTTTTGTCTTCCCGATTTTAACGGTACTGTTAATAAGTTATTAAAACTCTTTTTCAACTTAACATTTTGTCCATTACTTACCGCATGCCAACTAGCATCATATGGAATTGTCAATAAAGCAGCTTTTTGCTTTGAACCATCCACTTTAAAACTAATCTTTGTTCCTGAAATTGATGTAACGGGTGCTGTATTTTTCATCTGTGTAAGTACTCGAGTTAATCGATTTTTATTCTCGCTTTGAACAATAGGTTGCTTTTGATAAATCAAATTAAATTGTTTCTGGTTTTTATTATCTTGTGGCCGTATTCTTAAGTTCACCTTTTGTCCTTTTTTAAAGTTACCTAAACGAACAATGCCATTTTCAGCCTGATTTCCATAACTAATCGTTTTACCATCCACTGATAAAATAGCTTGTGTACTCGTAGAGCCTATAATTGCCCAGTTTTCAGCAGGTAGATAAGCATAGGCATCACCCGGATGATGAATAACTATTTGATAATTATTTTTCCCCTTACGAATAACTTGATTCGACTGATAGATACGATTATTTTTATGATTCAAAGCATCAAAGATGCTATTTTGGATTTGAAAAACATTATCATTCCCTACAATATTTGCATTCGTTACTTTCGAACTCACTAAACTTACCAGACCTAAAGCCAGTGGATTTTTATAAACTTGATATTGCGTATTATCTCCCAATTTATTTTGCTGCCATACTGAAGTAGCATTTATTTCATTACGTGCCCCCATATCAGACATACCCTGATCGAAATTTTGATTAAAACATTTATTATTGCTTGTTACTAAATATTTAATACCCAGTAAACTATCCATACCAAGTGTTGCACCATTATTATAATTCATCCATCGCCAATAAGAATATTTTTGGAAATATCCAACCTTATTTAAAAACTGAACGTTATTGGTATTATCTGCTGAATTATAATTACTAAGTCCTACATAACCAAACATTAATGGATCAGTATCAGCCCGCATAAATGTCGTACCCAATCGATAAAATGTAGTATCTTTCGATTTTAATTTATTTATAATACCTTGAGTAGATGAATAATACCGATTAAATTGACTAACTGCCAAGCTTCTATGCGTCATTTTTTGCCAATGATACGCATTAAGTGTAATGTCAAATGTGCAAGCAATCATCAAACACAAAAAAATGGATCTGTATGACCTATTTTGCAACAAATAAAGACTTCCAATTATCAAACCACCTAAAACTAAATCAAATACCAATGCATGGAATGTTATCAAATTACTATATGTTTTAAATAATACCAGCATTCCCAAAATGTATGCTACAAGTAACTGGCTCAAAGTTCTAGATGACCATGTTTCATGGTAACACCAAGCACGAAAAGCTAAGTAAACAAAAATAAATGAAAAAATAAATGCATTACGATCTGGAAATCCGTTTGGTGCAGTCAGACCGTGCCAAATTAAATAAGTACCCAAAACAGATTGTGAAAATACAAGTAATATTAAAAAAATAAATGAAGTCATTCTCTCACGGATTGTTATTTTGCTTTTGAGAAAATAAAGTCCTAATAGTATAACAACTAACAATCCACAGCTAATACTTGGTAAGCCGCCTTTTGCAGTATCAACTGTAACGTTACTGAAAACCATTGGTAATATATCTAATGGCGAAAAACGCAGTTGATCACTGAATGAGTAAGGAACCGCGCCGTTTAAACGAACTGATTCAAAACTCGGTAGTAAAATAAAAGCAGATAGAGCGCCACTTATACTGCTTGCGACAACAAAATTAAATATCTTTTCAGATAATTTTTTCAAATTATCTTTTTTAAACTCGAAAAGAGATAGTCTGTAGATAAAAAACAGTCCCGTAAATAGACACAAAATAAAGCCAATATAATAATTTAAAATAATTGAAAAAGATAATGTGACAATATACAAATACGGTCTTTTACTATCTAAAATTTGCTCTAATCCTAACATGATCAGTGGTAATAGTATTATTGAATCAAGCCACATTATATTAGATTTATAGTTAATCACAAAAGACATCAACGAAAAACTAACCGCAAGTAAACCAGTCATTCTAATATCGTATTTTTGCAATGATAACTGCATATTTCGTCGATATTTCACTAAAAGGTACCCTAGATAAAGGTACATCGTAACTGCTAAACAACTAATTTTTATAATTGTCATAATTGTTATGACAATCGGAAACTCATTTACTGGAAAAATAATAAATAATAAATTAAAAGGACTTAATAAATAATATGTTGTAATACCAAAGAAATTGCCACCTAAACTCAATGAATATGAATAGAATAAATTATGAATACTAAAAAAGTTATGTTTTAAATAAATAAAGTAGCTAAGATATTGATTATTAAAATCATTAACAATCAAACTGTTATTTCCAAAAGGTACTATTTCAGAATATGCAAATATAACGCACAAAATAACAACCGGCATTAGAAATGTTATTAAACCAATTATTAAATACTCCCTTTTATGGCCTTTCATCATCTATGAAACACTCCCTACACCTTAATATCCTTTATTAATATGAATTATATACATACTACGCGTGTCGCTAGTTAATTCTAAAATAGGTATCGACAAACAAATATTGTTCAATTCTCGTTTGGAAACCGACCAATGATCTGGCGCGATTATGCTCAAGATCAAAACAACCGATCCATTAAAAAACTGTCTCTATATAGCGGTATTGACACTTTACAAGCGTTGATCCACTTTGGGTTATTTCATATTTTTTTGTTTTGGTGTCCAAAAATCAATTCCACTTTTAGCCAATCGCCGATGCAAGTCTTTGCATAAATAGACAACATCACCCAAACCATGAGTACATGAATATTGGTTAATTAATGTAGAGACTATCTTGATATCGTGCTTTGATGAGGCCGTAATTGTATACGCGACTGCAACACCCTGATTTATTGTATCAAAGCTGCCTTTAAAACCGTAATACTATATTTTTTTGGTCGCATTATAACCAATATCAGCATTAGATTTGAACAACTTAGCACGACGATTGCGGATGTCTTGGCAAAGCGACATTGGAAAACTATCAATGATGGTATAACTTGACTTTAGCATCATTGTTTGAATTAGGCCAACCCGAATCAATTGGAAAAGTTGATTCATACGTGCACAAACACGGCTAAAACGAGAATATTCTGAAAGCCAAAGCTAATCAGAAAGCAATAAAATCATCGTTGATTAGCCATTCCCAATTCAACTTGCCAGTATAGTGATGTCTGATAATCTAGCCTGTTTAATATTTAGTCTAAAACGAATTGAACTTGGGATGAAACATTGTTATAACTGCTTTAGAGAAGTGATCCATCGGTTTAATGGTGATTGAAATTTAATAGCATTTTGATGACACTTAACATAATCTAGCATCGACCTCACTTCCATAGTTAGGGGTAGCTAAAATATAGCCGATTCAGGCTATTTTTGTACAATAATATCTAACTAGCGCCTATTTCTATGTAGCCTACTACATATGATATTAAAACAGTTTGATTGAAAGCTGTTTTTCGTATTAACAGAGAAAAATACTAATTTAACAGTCGTTATTTCAAATCTTACTTAGCGCAGCATTAACAGCATTTTTCACAAAATAACCACTCGTAATTTTCTCACTCAATTTTTGAGCATTTCGGGCCATCATTATATAATCAGGTTCACTAATCTTTTCTAAAACTTGATCAATATCATCTAGTGACTCAATCAATATACCTATATGATTTTCACTAATAAAGCTACTCAAGGCCGCTCCAGACCACATAACAATCGGCAATCCAGAAGCCAAATATAAAGATGTTTTATGCGGATTATTATATTTTAAATAATTACCCAGCTTTCCTTCGATTGCTTTTGAACTTAACCCATCCCAAACCAATCCAAATCCCCGGTCTAAATGTATTATGAGATCTTCTGGGGTAAAGATTCCACAATATTCACTCTGTTTGGGCAGTTTAAGAGACTTATCATATAAACCAAATAAACGCAGTTTGGTTTGGAGTGTATCCGAAAAATCATACAGAAATTCAGATTTTTTTAAGTTTCCTGCAAAGTTTAGTGTTGTTTCAAATTTTGGTAATTTCGATACAGGTTTCGAATAATAATAATCGAAAATTTCTAAATCAACAACTGGCCGTTTTAATCCATTTTTTTGGAGAAGTTCTGTCATTTTTGAATTTGAAGAAATAACGACATCATATTCATTTAAATCTTCCACATCCATTTTTAGCGTTGGTATATGCGACCCATCTTTATTAGAAAAACGCAATATGTCCAAATCATGTACTAAAACAAGTAGTTTTACATGACGTTGTTTCAAACGAGTTATTAATTTACGTTCAAAACGTCTACCAAGATATGTTGGAAATTGCATTAACAGAATATCCCCCTGCTGTAAAAATCCAAATTTTTTATCAATAACAAGCCTTGTTTTAGCAAATTTTTCAAATTTATTTTTGAATTTTCTAACATTTATAGACTGAAAATTTAATTCATTCAAAAAATGATTCACATCATCTTTTGCCTTAGACATCGCATTATAACTATTTGGTTGTAGAATATTAATGACATACTTGTTCAAAAGGGAAACCTCCAAAATTTTTATTAAGATTACACACAAAATGGCTTCACACCAAATTGGAATAAAGCCATTTTACATACTACTGATTAGAATCATAATCTTAAATCCGTTCTAATTTTTGTAGTTGAGATACCTTCAGTTCGTGGTAAATAAATAACCTCACAGTACTCCTTCAAAAAATCAAATTGACCGCGCCAATCATCACCCATCACAAATGTATCGACATCGTATTTTTTAACATCATTAATCTTCTGTTCCCAATTTTCTTCAGGAATGACCAGATCGACGTAACGAATGGCTTCCAAAATATACTTACGGTGTTCAAAGCTATGATAAGCTTCTTTGTGTTTAATGGCATTAAATTCATCTGTCGATAAGCCAACAATCAGCTTATCACCTAATTTACTTGCACGTTCTAAAAGGCGCACATGGCCCCAGTGTAATAAATCAAAAGTACCATAGGTAATGACTGTTTTCAAAAGAATTCTCTCCTTATTTGCCAATAAAATGACGAAATTGTTTTAAAATTCTGGCCTGCAATACGCAAACACCAATTACATAAATAATAACACCTAACGCCACTTCTAAAATTAAAGTTTTAATGTTAAATTCGAGCTTTAGATTTAATGCATAGACTGCCATAAACATTGCCAATCCTGAAATAATATACTTCCAAATGTCACTAAATAGATTTTTAATGGAAACCTGCTTGCGCACAACATAAATCTGGTAAAGCGTCACACTGGCTTCTGACAAAACCGTTGAAATGGCCGCACCAACGGCACCCCACATCATAATCAATGGAATATTCAACACTAAATTGACAATCGCACCAATGGTTACTGAAATGGTATACGAGCGGGTCTGATTGGTCGGCAATAAATACTGGGTTCCTAATGCATTGCTCCAGGCAATCATTAAGATTGCAGGTGCCTCGCACATAATTAGCTGGTCAATGCCAGCGAACTTGGCGCTAAAGAACCAAGTTGAAAACTTAGGCGCAATCGCAGCCAATCCTAAAAACATTGGAATTGAAATGCAGGTTACAAAATCGAAGGTACTGTACAAGTAAGCATTGACCTTCTTAATATTCCCTTTCGCAAAGGTATTAGCCACCCGGGGTAACATGACCGTCCCAGTTGCTGTGACAATAGCCAGCACCATTTTGATCAACTTATCTGAATTATCAAAAAAACCAGATGAGTTGACACCTGAAATACTCCCTAACATTGTCTTGTTCAAAACTAAATAAATTTGGGTGGCAACCTGTGGTACAAATAACAATAATGCTGGTCGAAAATGACGCCAAATATGTAACTCACGTAATGGGACTTTATTCACACGACTGCGCAAGTATGGCCACAACGTCACATTCCCAAACAGCTGAGAACCGCTTAGAATCAAAATATAAAGCGCTAAGTCATGAATTGATTTAACAAACATAAAAATCAAAATCACAGATAGTACTTTCACCATGGTATTACGCATAACAGTGGTTCTAAAATCTTCAGTTCCCATAAAGAACCAAGAAATGTCTAACCCAGCCGCCACAATGAGCAACGACTGCATTAACATATAAACGTGATACTTGTGCGCCAACATCATAAAAATCAGAAACGCCGCACAAGCGCCAATAATCGCAACGATTCGTAATAACTCAATTTCCCAAAAGATTTGACTTAGCTTACGTTTATCATCCCGATGATACGCCACTTCACGATTCCCATACAAATTAATCCCAATACTACCGATCAAAACGAAGTACTGAATGATTGAATTCGTATAGGCGTTTACTCCTACCCCATGCGGTCCTAAAACACGCGCAATGTAGGGCGTTGTGATCAAGGGTACTAACAGTAAGAAAATCTGATAGCCCGCATTATAGAGATAGTTTTTAACAACTTTCATAGACTAATCACTGAATTCTTGTTTAACAATTTTCAAAGCTGCTTGCAAGACTTGATGCATGTCATAGTATTTATATTGGCCTAAACGTCCACCAAAGATTACGTTAGATTGTTGCTTGGCTAAGTCTTTATATTGTGCAAATAAGCCATTATTCCGCTCATTATTCACTGGATAGTAAGGTTCATCGCCCTTTTCCCAAGTCTTAGAATACTCACGGGTAATAATCGTCTGATAATCATTGCCTTTGCCAAATTCAAAATGCTTATGTTCAATGACTCGGGTATATGGTGTTTCAGCATCTGTGTAGTTTACAACGGCATTGCCTTGATAATTGTCTTGATCCAACATTTCAGTTTCAAACCGTAAACTGCGGTATTCTAACGTCCCCAATTGATAGTTGAAGAATTGATCAATCATCCCTGTGAAGATCACTTTTGGATAATCTTGCAAATATTGATCGCGGTTCGCAAAGAAATCCACACCTGTTTCAACATCAATCAAATCAGAAGCCAGCATCTTATCCACAATCTGCGTGTAGCCACCAATTGGAATACCTTGGTAAGTATCATTAAAGTAGTTATTATCATAGGTTAAACGCACTGGTAAGCGGCGAATAATGAACGCAGGTAATTCAGTTGCTTTTTGCCCCCATTGTTTTTCAGTGTAACCTTTAACTAACTTTTCATAAACATCCCGGCCAATGAGAGAAATCGCTTGCTCTTCTAAATTAGCCGGTTCCTTGCCTGCCATTTCTTGCCGTTGCTCATTGATTTTCGCCAAGGCTTCAGCCGGTGTGATCACACCCCACATTTTATTGAAGGTGTTCATATTAAACGGCAGGTTGTAGATTTCGCCTTTATAGTTGGCAATTGGGCTATTAGTGTACCGATTAAATTCAGCAAATTGATTAACGTAATCCCAAATATTTTTATTACTAGTATGAAAAATATGCGCACCATACTCATGAACGTTGATACCTGCTACATTTTTTGTATAAATGTGCCCTGCAATATGGTCTTCTTTTTCAATCACTTTAACGCGCTTACCACGTTTTGCAGCTTCATAAGCAAATGTGGCACCAAAAAGACCAGCACCAACCACTAGATAATCATAGTTTGACATAATTTCCTCCGTTTAATTGATTAAGAATAACTATTCAGCCTCAATACAAGTTTATTAAATAAAATAGCTAATAAAAACTAGCTTTTGTTTATTATGAATTTTTTAAGATACTGAGAATTGGAATCGAAATATTCATTAAATTTAATATTTAATGTCTTCACCGCTTTTTCATCATTACTGCTATATATTTTTTCAATTAATTCATCTTCATTATAGGCCTTAGGCAAATCTAAATGCTTTGGATTCAAATAAAAGCCTCTATATTTTTCGTACTCCTCTATATCGTTTAAATACAGAACTATTCTTTTATTCAAAAGTGAATAATCAAATATTAGGCTTGAATAGTCGCTAATAACAATATCTGAAATTTGAAATAAATCATTTAAATTACTGTAATCCGACACATTAATAATTTTTCTTTGCGATGCATTCTCAACATCCAAACTTTCAACAAAATAGTGTCCTCGAACCAATACATTAAAATCCTTTGTAATTTCATTAATAAATCGATTACTGAATGGTAAAGCAAATTCATTCAATCCATTTACATCACTATATTCTCTAAAAGTCGGCGCATATAAAATTGTTTCCTTTTCCAAACTCAAATTCAAATTATGAAACATTTTTTCTCGTTTTGTTTCTGAGAATTGATGAGTCAGTTCCAAATTCCTGGGTAGTCCTAAAACCTGTATATTCTGAGTGTTAGGAAAAATATGTTTAAAAATTTTTTGATCATACTTACCACTACAATATAAAAGATCAAAGTTAACAGTTTTAAACCAATTCTTAACGAGAAATTCCAAATTTCCTTCATCTGGTCCTAAATGCTTTAAAGGAATACCATGCCATGTATTTATATAAATATGTTTACCGTGAATAGTTGGTATAAGCCGTTCTATGCTTGAATTAGAAACCCAAAATTTCGACTCTAACAGCTGTTTCCAAAAAGAAAAAGTGTCTATTTTAACTTTACATTCGGGAGGAATTTTAGGGAAATTCTGAGGCTCTACAAATGCCCAAACCATATCATAATCCTTAAAATCAGGATCCTGTAAAAACTGCTGATATATTACGTAAGGACTATCGCTTAATTGTCGACCAGAAAAACTCGAAAAAATTATTTTTTTGTTATCAATCGGAATGAACAACTGCATAATTTTTAAAACCAATCCCATTGTCATTAGATATAATTTTCCTAATAAAGGGCTATGTTTTATTTTACTTTTAATTTTTTGCACAAAATTAACCTACCTCAATTTTTGGAAATACATTCTTCATATTACTATAAATACACACATTCATAAAAACTAAATCAAATAATAAGGATACTAAAAGGTACTTAACCATGAACCATACAATACTGATATACTTTTAATTATTGCACGGGCCAATAACCATTTTGATAGAATTTATATAGTCCTTCAATAACATCCTCTCTATCGTATCCTTTACGCTTTAAAACATCAACGGCACTCCCCCTATCAATTAACGGTTCCCCTTTACAAATTTTGTAAGCAATTTTATCATCATTTTCCTGCAAAGAAAACGATTGGGAAGATGGTAACAATTCAATTTCTTTAGTAATAGTATCTGAATAAAAGACTGGAATTCCATTAGCCTGAGCTTCAACTAACGAAATTGGAAGGCCTTCATATCTCGAAGGAAATATAATGTAATCAATAGCGTTTAAAATTTTTCCAACATCATCACGATGACCCAAAAATAAAACAGCCTCATCTAAGTTCAAATCAGAAACTAAGCGCTTAATCTCTCCCATATTAGGGCCAGTTCCAATCAAAAGTAATTTTGTCTTGAAATTATGTGCATGTATCTTAGAAAATATTCTAATTAGTCTTTCATGATTCTTTTGAAACTCAAATCTCCCAATATGACCATAAACTTCACATTTATTTAAATCCAATTCATCTCGGTACCTTTTTCGTTCCACTTTGTTAAATTCAAAATTAGCTAGATCAACTCCATTATTGACTTGTATATATTTTTTTCTCCCAAAAAGCCAATTGGCAGCCAAATCAGAGCAAGCAAAATGTATAAAATTACCGTTTTTAACAATAAACATTCCAAATTTATGCATTCTCCATTTCACACGACTGTTTTTTATCTTATCGTTGAATGAATTATGTGAATGTAAAATTATATTTTTCTTCTTCCGTAATAAGATAAGATAGAAAAAGCGAACAAAATTATCAAGATGTATATGCACATAGTCATACTCGGATTCAGCATTCCTCGAAATTTTCCACCAGTCAATCATGTATTTTATTGGGTCTTTCCTCATATCATGAACTGTTATTATTTTTATTTTTGAAGATAATTTAACACTTTTAACACTTCTATCTCCCTCTTCTGTTAAAAGTTCAATAGATAAATCATCTTTTTGAGCCATTCTTGAATAATAATTTGATACCCATTCAGAAATTCCGACACCTTGTTTTAAGCTTCTAACAACTACTAATATTTTCATGTACTCCACCTCATTAAAGCTACATTCTATTAGCAGAGATACACACCTCTGCTAATTTATTTATAAGGTTCTTGAAAAAACAAAAGCATTCATTTTGACATCTTATACATTTACTTAAAGTTAATTTATAACTTAGTTGCCATATTATAGAAAAATACGTTACCACTTTCATACAATAAGGTGGCAACGTATTTGACAGTAGCACCAATTCTTACTGTGCAATCAAATTATATTTCTAAGTACATATTTTTAATTCATCATAAATCTAATATCCTTAATTAAAAATAGAAATATTATCCCAAGCTATCCATCTATTGTTTTTGCCCGACGGATAACTTGTAAATAGACCATTAACATCAACAAATATATTTCATCCTGCCAAGAAAAGATAAAGATTGATAAAATTCCAAAAAATAATAAATAAAAATAAAAACTATCTATAACCGTTCTCAAAAATACAGCTCTCTCATTAGTTTTCATAATCAGTTTTCGTTTTAGCCTTATTGTATCTCTTACTTTATTTCTTAAAAAAACACTTAATGGTAAAATACCAAACAATCCAAAACTTGCTAATGATCCACCTAAAACAGTTAGCCATGGATATCCTATTTTAGAATATACATGTTGATATTCCCAATTATGGATCGTTGCTTGAGGAACAAATTCAATAAAGAAATGATTGGTATATCCTAGCCCAACTCCAAAAATCGGATAATGTAAGAACGTCTTAATAGCAGCGATAGTCCCACCCAAACGATTATCAGTACCCTTTTTAGCAAATACATACTGATTAAGCATCGTATGAATACCAGGAATAGCAATATACAAAAATAAAATTCCAAAAACAATCACTAAATAACTACCAAATAATAATCCCCTTGATTTTCTAGGTACTACAATAAATAAGCACAATCCGACTAAACCGATAACTAAAAATCCTGTGGAAGTTTTTGCAAAAAATAAAGTAATGAGAATTACTCCTAAGATCAACCACATAAACGTCATATGCTGCGTGGCTTTTCCTTTAAATAAATTGAATTTATTTTTTAATGCAGCTAATACAGGCGGTATAAATACAATTCCTAAAAGTGCAGCTAAATACGAAGCCTCTGGTTCAAATCCATTTACACGTCTTAATGAAGTCGTATAACTACCATTAAAATAAAAGGTTTGTCTCCCTTTGTGATGGGATTCAAAAAGATGACCAGTGAAATTAACTAGCGGATCTAATATTGTTGATGAAGTTGCAATAATTTGCGGTAATAAAACTACCACAAAGAAAATAACAAACGTAACCATTAGTGACTTAAAAAATAATTTTTCTGAACTATCAGAATCTATCACTAAGTAAACTAAAAAGTATATTAAAATAATATTTCCAAAAAATATAAAAATACTCAGTGGACCAGTTGTTAAACCACTTGTAAGTTTTTTATCAGTAGCAGTCGCGTAGCTGAAAATAATTACAATTAATTGTGCTAGTAGAATTAAACTCATCCACAAGGATACTTTATAATTAATAGGAATATTTAAAAGTGATCGCCTATTTTCCATAAATTTTATACAAAAAAGAAGCACAAAAATATAAAAGGGTAATGACTGCATTATTGCAGGTAAAGTATAGCTTAATGTTTTCGCAAAAAGACTAATAGGTAAAAGTAACGCTGGCACCGGTCTCTCTCCCCTTCCATCGCTTTATTTAGATTGCCTTACGCAAATAGAAGTTTACGTTCAAGAAACAATACCAGTAAAATACTAACAGCAAAACCAATCATGGCACCCATTAACAACTGCTTTTTACTGTTTGTCGGTGTTTTGGTAACATTACTAGTATCAGCTTTTGCCAATTGACGAACTGTTCCAGCATTTATAACATGATTAATGCGTGTTTTAAAAACAGTCACACTATTATTTGCCATAGCAACTGCTATTTTAGCTGATGGCGCATCAGCCGATACCTTGATAATCAAGGAATTAGGTGCTGTTACAGTTGTGATACCACTGCTCAAAGTGCTAACAGAGCCCTTATACCCTGAAACTTTATTCATCTTTTTCTGAACGGAGCGTAATGTTGAGCGATTTGTCAGAATACTTTCGTATGTTGGGATTGCTTTCAGATCGGACTCGATTTTCTTAGAATTTTTATGAAAAACAATAAAAGAAGTCGATGCTGTATAAACCGGATGATAACTAATTCGCGACCACGCAAAACCAGCAGCTCCGCCAATAACAGTCAAAATAATGATTAAGTACAGTTTCTTCCAGAAAATATGTATTAACTCGCCAAAAGTCAGTTGTTTTTCCATGTCTCTTTCCCCTATTTCATCACTTATTTATATTGTGGTAACAGCTTACGTTTTAAAAAGGTGCCACCCTTTTTAAACCAATTTTGTTTCTCCATAAATACAAATGGTACTTCACAGGTTTTATACTGTGTATTTTGTAGTAACCATACATCCAATAAGCGTTCGCTAATAAAGCCGTAGACCCGTGCTTCATATGTGTTGTAATCGGTCATATCCAGTTGCTGTTCTACTTTCCCTAAAATATCAAACAGCCACTGACAATACTCGTTAAACGGTCGACGTTTCATCACAAACATATTAAACATGTGCGCGCTTCGACGCTGCATTACCGTTTTAAAGGCAGCCGAGTAAGCTGGATAATCCTGTGTAATGATTTTCTCAGCTAAATCGAGCGGTGCATGATGATGTGCATGAACATAATGCGAATAGTTTGTTTCAATATAATAATGCCGCTTCGTTGGCAAAATAATATCATGATCGGCTAATAAAGCTTCTGCTTGCTGACGATTTAAGATCTGTTTCAAATCCTTCTTGCCGCTTTTGCTTAAATACCGGCGATAATGGACCAATCCGACTGCATCAGCATCTAAATTTTTCCACGCCCAATAAACAGCCGTTAATTCATTGTAATGGCTGTTCTTTTCGGAAATATTATCCCCTGTATTATCCCCTTGAAACGTCTGATTAACGTCAGGGTGAAGTGCTTTACCGACAAAAACCGGTAAATACAATGTTTGATCAGCGGGCATCACGTAATTCTTATGTGCTGCCACTAATATTTTGATATTCACAATCATGTCTCCCATTCATGCCTAATTACAAGAAAAATGTACTGACAGCTCTAACTATCAATACATTCATGTTATTTAGTAAGCACCTGTGTGTTTAAAAATACTTACAATATTCAAAAATACGATTTTAATATCAAATCCTAAGCTGGCGTGATCAATATAGTAAAGCTCCACATCACAGCGTTCTGGATATTCGATATTGCTTCGACCACTGGCTTGCCACCAGCCCATCGCCCCTGGTGTCATGGATAACAATTTATCCACTTGATTGCCATACTCTTTTAATTCATCTTTTACAACGGGGCGTGGGCCAACTAAAGCCATATCGCCTTTTAAAATATTGATAAATTGTGGTAATTCATCAATCGATGTCTTTCTGATGAAGCGACCAAACTTAGTGATTCTTGGATCTTCCTCCGCAGGCAGCTTATAGCTATTTTCAACATATTTTTTGTAAAGTACCGGGTTAGCTTTTAATTTCTCATCTGCATTAACAATCATCGAACGAAACTTCCAAATTTTAAAAGGCTGACCATGTTTACCAATTCGCTCCTGTTTATAAATCATTGGCCCTTTATTTTCACCAAAGCGGTAAAAAATAAACATCACAACAAAAACAGGAATTAGACACACAATTGCCAATAGTGACACAACAATATCAATCAAGCGTTTCGTCATCAAATAGGACATTGATTTATTCATTTGTTTTTCTCCAAAAAGTGGACTCACTGTGGTATGACTAACGTGAGTTGTCCGCCAAGGAGCAATTTCTTTCTTTTCCATTTGTTGCTTTCCTCCTCAAGAGAGTGGTGTTAAAACCATACTCTCGGTGACGCAAAGTGGAAAAATTCCGTCACATTTATGGGCCACTAGCGACCCATCCTTACAACAGGCACAATTATAACCAAAAAATCCATGAAACACAAGTTGACGCAATGTGCTGACCACTCATAGAACCAAAATTCAAGTGTTATAACATGTGATTTAAATATTCATAGAATACGGTATTTTTAAATCAGAAGCAATTAATTTCCTGGTTTTCCGCACCTATTTAATTAAATTGTAAGAAATTCACCGAATTAATTCTGGAAAAACGAACAATTTGGTCCTACTCGTAATCAATTAATGATACGATTAAGACTGAATCTAAATTTCAGGAGCGAGCCATGCAAAAAAGATTATTAGTGAGTTTATACGACGATCAAGATGAAGTGAAAGGCTACCAATATCTTCTTAAAAAGTGGAGTAAAAATCCAAATTTCCCACAAGTTTCATTTCAATCCCAACATTTAGCAGATGATGAAGTCCAGCAAGCTATTCCTAAAACTGCATATCAATCTTTAAAAGGTTCCGATGCGTTGTTAGTTTTAATTGGCAGTCAAACAATGGACAATTCTTATTGGTTGGGCTGGCAAATCACAACTGCTGTTCAGCTACATAAGCCTGTTCTCATTTATAAATTACGTTCTTCTTATTTGTCACCTTATGAAGTATACGATTTTGATGTTCATTGGATTCATGATTTTGCTTTTGATGAAATTCGAACTATTTTCCTATCAAATATTTAATTATTAACTAAAAGCACACAAAATACTTCATTGTTTTCGCCTGAAAGCGTTAAAATAATAGCATTCTAATTCAAATATTAAAGGAATGATCTTTTTGGTAATTAAAGCATCTCGTCTACAATTCATTCTCCGAAGTTTGATTGTTATAGGTTCTAGTTTACTGTTAACTGTTATACTTCAAATTTTTCAATTTCGTGACGTAAAGGCCGGAATTACTTGGTTTTTTAAATATCACTCAATCTTTGGTTTAACAACAGCAGGTATTATTTTTGTATTCTACCTAGCATTGATTGGTATTTTCAATCGTTTTTGGTATGCAACCGGACTTATATATTTCATTCTGCTTATTTTTGGTTTTGCAAACTCTCAAAAGTCAATGCTTCGTGATGAGCCACTTTTACCAAGCGACTTGGCAATGTACAAGGAAGCCGATTCACTCATTGGTATGATTAGCATTAAATCCGTTTTAATGTTGCTTGCGGTATTAATAATCGGCATTGGGCTAACTTTTTGGCTACAGCATCGCTTCAAGCGCGATAAAGGATTACCTTGGTATTTTCGTATTTTAATCTTAGTTCCTTGTTGTTTAACGATCGGTGGTATTTTCACATTAAATCACGCTAACAGTATTTCAAATAGATTTGCTACAAAAATCAAAGATTCAAGAGACTTTTGGAATCCTTTGTCTGGCGCTGTTACTAATGGTCCACTATTATCATTTATCAATAATGTTGATTCCGAAGTTATGACAAAACCAAAAAACTATAATGAAAAAAGTATGGCCGTCATTGCTAAACGTTATCAAAAATCTGCTAATGCAATCAACAAAACGCGTCCTAACAACAATCTAAATAGCCAAACACTTATCCTGAATTATGCATATGCATCAAATTGATTGGCCAAATTATCAGTTTTACGTAAT
>NZ_AZDA01000108.1 GCF_001434575.1 Loigolactobacillus bifermentans DSM 20003 | reverse complement strand
ATGCACATATTCAAAAAGGACAGCAGCGGCAGTTTCATAATTCTCAAAGACCGACACTGGATAAACACATTCCTTTTTGAGGGAAGCATGAAAAGATTCCATTGGTGCATTATCGTATGGACGCCCCTTACGGCTGTAAGAGTGGCGGATATGTAGTTCTGTTAACCGTTGGTTGTAATCATCGCTGGTGTACTGTGATCCTAAGTCTGTGTGGATAATCAGGTCCCCAGTAATGGTTCGATTTTTAACCGCGCTTTCCAGGGTCTTTAAGACTAAATCAGTAGCCATCTTTTTTGAGAATG
>NZ_AZDA01000107.1 GCF_001434575.1 Loigolactobacillus bifermentans DSM 20003 | reverse complement strand
GTTGAACGTCCAAACTTCGTTGGTTGCCACAACCCAGCTTATATCCATCGTTATAACTTAATTGATGGTTTACGTGATGGTGGGACTTTCTTACTGAACACTTATTGGGATGTTGAAAAGACCAAGCAATTATTACCTTCAAACTTGAAACGTTACATTGGCGAACATAACATCAAGTTCTACATCATTGATGCCTTAGCAATTTCACA
>NZ_AZDA01000106.1 GCF_001434575.1 Loigolactobacillus bifermentans DSM 20003 | reverse complement strand
CAAATTGATCAGCATGATCAAGGTAACATTATGATTACAAATACCCACCAGCCAAGTGTGACTAAAGTTAGTGGGACTAAAAAATGGGATGATAATCAGAATCAAGATGGGTTGCGACCAAAGGCGGTGACCATCAACTTGTTAGCTAACGGCCAGCAAGTTGCTCAAAAACAAGTGACTGCCACCGATCATTGGCGCTATCATTTTGATAATTTGCCAGCGTACCAATCAGGCCAAAAAATCCATTATACGATCACAGAAAACACCGTTAAAGACTATACCACTGAAGTTAAAGGAACCACTGTGATTAACCACTATACACCAGCAAAAACCGGTGTAACCGTTACGAAAGCTTGGAATGATCAGCAAAATCAGGATGGTCTACGTCCAAAACAGATCGATGTTCAATTATATGCCAACGGTAAAAAGTCTGGAACACCGATAACGTTAAGTTCAGATCGAAATTGGACCTATACATGGACTGATTTAGCGGTGAAACAGCATGGTAAACAAGTTAAGTATGTGGTTAAAGAAACTAAAAAGATACCAGGCTATACCACACATATTAATCGTCAAAATCAAGGCAATATTATCATCACTAATACGCATCAACCAAGTGTAACTAAGGTTGCTGGGACTAAAAAGTGGGTAGATCATGCTGACCAAGATAGTTTACGTCCAAAGACGATTACGGTGAACTTGTTAGCTGATGGCAAACGAATTGCCCAAAAACAAGTAACGGCCAACGATCATTGGCGCTATCAGTTCAAGCAGTTACCTAAATATCAGGCTGGTAAGCAAGTAACTTATACGGTGACGGAAAATACAGTTAAGCAGTATTCAACTCAAATTCAAGGCTTTAATTTAATCAATCGTTATACGCCAGCTAAAACGAGTGTCACGGTTACGAAGTCTTGGAACGATGGTGCTGATCGAGATAAGTTACGTCCGGAACGGATCAAAGTACAGTTATATGCGAATGGTAAAAAACAGGGACAACCAGTTACCGTGTTGTCAGATCAACAATGGACGTATACTTGGTCCGACCTGGATGCAAAAGCAAAAGGGCAGTTGATCCATTATACCGTTCAGGAAGTTGGTCAAGTGAAAGGTTATACAGTAACCGCTGAAAATAATGATCACGGGGATCTGATTCTTACCAATACGCATACACCAACAACACCAAATACGCCATTTAATCCCGAAACGCCTAAGCCAGGTGAAATCATCAATTGGTTGATTAAAAATCATATTTTACCGCAAACTGGTGAACAGACAACAGGCTGGCTAACGATAGTAGGCGTACTGCTATTACTTGTATTAGCTGCGTTCGGAATCAAAAAACGATTAAGTCGTAAGATACAGTAACAGTTATAATTAACTCATGGCAGGACCTTAATCAAACTGTGTCATAAATATTAAAGAAAAGGTGTCAATTACGGACGTTTTAAAGTTCATAATTGACGCCTTTTTATGTTTTGGAATGAAGTGCAGTTTTCCAATCTTTTTATTGATTTAAGCTTTTTTCAGAAAAGTGCTTGCCTTGCAGTTACTGCAAGGGGCTAACATTCTTTTTGTTGAGAAATTAAAACGAAAAGAGGTACTTTGATGAAACAAACAAAATTCGGCATGGTGTTGCCCGTTATTTTGATCAGCTATTTTATGATCTTACTGGATAATTCCATTGTCTTTACCAGCACTGTTAAAATGGCGGCTGATTTAAACTTAAATGCGCAAACCTTATCTTGGGTCACCAACGCTTACGCCTTGACCTTTGGCGGTTTGCTAATGTTAGGCGGCCGAGCAGGGGATATTTTTGGGCGCCGGCGGGTGTTTTTACTTGGTTTATTGATTTTCACCGTTGGTTCCTTGTTGGTGGGATTAGCCACAAATGGGACGCTATTGATTGCCATGCGTGCTTTACAAGGTGTAGGATCAGCGATTTTAGCGCCAACGACACTGGCCTTATTAATGGACCGTTATCGTGGCCTGATGCGCACCCGAGCGATTATTTACTACGGCGCCACAGGGGGCTTAGGCGCCAGCTTCGGTTTGGTGATTGGCGGTTTGATTGCCAGCTACTTGTCTTGGCGGGTTGGCTTTTTATTAAATGTGCCGATTGGCATTGTGATGGCTTTATTGACGTTGAAATTTGTGCCAGCTAGCCAACCAATTACTGGCAAGATCGATTGGCTAGGCGCACTATTTTCAGTGATTGGGATCATTGCCTTGGTTTATAGCATTAATGGTGCTCAGCGGCCTGTTTTAACGGCCATTATCGCAGTTGTTTTCTTAGCGTTATTCATTTGGCAAGAACGACGCACAGCCCAACCAATGATGCCCTTACGATTATTTGCAGATCGTGAACGCAGCAGTGCTTATCTGGCCCGCTTCTTTTTCCTAGGCGCGATGATTTCTTACTTTTTCTTAACGCCACAGGCCATGCAGCACGTCTATCACTTTACCCCGCTAATGGCAGCGTTAGGCTTTTTACCAGAAACAGTGCCACAGTTCATTTTTGCCACGTTAGTTTCGCGCTTAAACTATCGCTTTAGCAACGGCCAAATTATGTTGGCCGGCACGTTGATCACCACGTTGGGCTTGGTGTTGGCAGCGGTAGTGCAAGTCCAAACAGGATACTTCTGGGCCATTGCGGTACCAATGGTGATCATTGGGATTGGGCAAGGCTTTACGCTGAGTCCGTTGACCGTTTCTGGGGTGGCCCATACGGATCCTGAAATCGCTGGGTCGGCTTCTGGGGTGGTGAATACCGTTCATCAAGTGGGCAGTTCATTTGGGCTTTCCGTGATTACCTTGTTAACCGCAAACCTGGTGAGTCCTGTTGTATCGTATAATAAAGCTGTCTGGATCATGGCCTGGTTCATGGTCATTGCATTATTCGCAGTCATCAATATTCAATTTACTCATAAAGGGGCTGAAACAAATGAACATTAAAGAAGCCAGCCGGCAAACCGGCGTTTCATCGGCGGCCATTCGTTATTATGAAAAAGAAGGGTTGATTCCACCAATTGATCGCAGCGAAGTGGGAAATCGGGAAATCGATGCTCGAATTATTCGCCGCATTAATTTCGCCAAACAAATGCGCAGTGCTGGGATGACCATTGAAAACTTACGCAAGTACATTCAACTATTTGATGCGCAAGAAGATAATACCAAAGAACAAATTAATTTGTTGCAGGAACAACTAGCTGAAATGGAAGAACGGCGGGATGATATTCAAGCTGCCATCGACCATTTGCACTATAAATTGGACCATTATGAAGATCATATGATGACTACTGAGGCAGAATTGAAAGCCTTAGAACGGCAACATGATGCGGCACAAAAGGATTAAACAAAAGCGTATTTATAACCTCAAAATAAAACCGTGAGTAGCGCATCATTGAAGTGACTGGCGTTTTGAAAACGACATACTTTTATCTTTTTCGTCGAAGTCAAGGTTGGCAGAAAATCGTTTCTGCTCCTAAATGAAAAAGTCCGAAAATTCAGCATGTTCTGAATTTCTGGACTTTTTATTTTGAGACTAAAATGATGACTCGGCCAGACGATACATGACCGCTCTTATTTATCATTTTTTCGATAACGTTTAGATCGATTTTGCCCAGGAAATAAACGCTCATGTGACCCCACGCGAATTCCGATTAAGATGAGGTCATCTTGATCAATCGTATAAACAACCAGAACATCGTTCGTTTCGTTTGGTGTTCTGTTTTTCGGTGTATCTCGTAAATGAAATTCATGATAACCGTTCAGTCGTCGATTAAGCACATGATCTTCAAATTCTGGTGGCAATTGATGAAGTTCAAGCAACAGGTCGATGGCTGCTCGAACTTCATCAATAATCGTTTTGTCTAAACTGGCTAACCGCTTGAGGTCGGCATTAAAAGTGGCACGTGGTTTAAATCTTAGTTTTTTCATGCTTTAAATTGATTCCAATAATCATCATTTGATGCCACAATTTCATCATCAGGCAAAACATGTCGCTTAATTAATTGATCACGTGCAATGGCATATTCTAATGAGTCTTCTTTTGCTTTTAATGCTCTTTCTAGCCAGTCCAATTTTTCCTGTGAAATGATGGCCACTGCGCGACGATTTGAGCGTGCAATATAAATGGTTTCATCTTCATCGTTAACTTGATCTAAATATTTTTTTAAGTTAGCGCGGAAATCACTTTGTGTTAATGCCAATGTCATATGACCACCCTCTCTGTACTTAATATTGTACTTTATTTTGTACTTAAAATCAAAAGATTCAGTTAGAAGGAAACGTGTCGTGAGGCCTTGCTGGGCTGGTGCCATTAATAAAAAATTCCCCAAGACGCCGTTTTTGAGTCGTCTTAGGGAATTTTGTTGATACATAAAGACAGATTTTACAAGTATTGCATTAACGTCATTAAAACAGGCACCACCACAATGAACAAAACGGTACTGGTGGTCACCACATTGGTGGCGTATTTTACATCGCCGTGGGCTTCATTGGCTAAAATTGGCAGAACAGCTAACATAGGTGTGGCTGACTGGACAATTAAAGTTTGTGACGCTAAAGTTGGGAAGCTGGCACCGAAGTGGCCGGCAATCAACAAGACTAAAATCATAATAATTGGCGATAAGATGAAGCGACCGAGTAGGGCCATCACTGTATCCCGATCAAAGCGAATACTTTTCAGGCCAGCATCGGCTAACACGATCCCGATGTAAATCAGGGAAAGTGGTGTGACTAAATTTCCCACGTAAGTCAACGTTGAGCTAATAAAGGAAATCTGCATAATCGGAATGTTTAGCAGTAAGAAGATCAAGGCGACTAAGAATCCTACTAATGGCATGGGAATGACCTTTTTCCAGTCGACTTGGTGTTTCGTTTTTGCTTTTGATTGAGTGGGATCATCATTTGAAATCAAGAATACCCCAAAGGCCCAAGTTGAAACGGTGTTTACAATGTAATACACCAAGAAATAAGTCAAACTCTTATCACCGAATAAGGCAATATTTAACGGTAACCCAATGAAAATCGTGTTGGCGTTGACCATGGCGTTAATAAAGATTCCTTTACGGCCGGGTCGGACCTTTAGTAATTTTACCAATGCAAAGGCCAATAAATAGCCAATAATCACTGCCAAAAAGGCATAAGCTAAGTAGCCGGCAAAAGCAGCTAGCTGGCCGCGGGTCAAACGACTTAAAACGGAAACAAAGATCGAAGCGGGCAGTGCAATATTTTTAATAAATTTAGAGATCGTGCCGCCAAAACGGTCATCAAACCAACCAGTACGGCGCAGGATAAAGCCTAATACCATGATTAAAACAACCACTAAGACGCTTTGAATTGAATTCCAGAGGACGAGCATTAGTTTCACTTCCTACCTATATATTTAAGCGAACGTTACTTTTCCATATTTCGGAACCCATTTCAAATCAGCCACCGCTTGTTTGGCGTCGCTAATAGGTTCTTTGTTTAAACCTTGGTCTAAGACACTTTGGGCTACTTTTTCAGCTAAAATTTGTGAGAATTCGGCGAGCTTTGCCACAGGTGGTAAAACAGCCGCCCCTGGTTGAGTGGTGTCCACAATACCACCTAAGGCGTGAGCCGCGGCCGATAAAGTTTCATCAGTTAAACGGGTTGCCGTTGCGGCCATTAAACCAAAGCCTAAACCAGGGTACATTAAGGCGTTGTTGCCTTGGCCGATATCGTAAGTCACACCTTTATAGGTCACGGTATCAGCGGGAATCCCGGTGGCCACTAAAGCGCGGCCGTCAGTCCATTTGATCAAATCTTCAGCTTTTGCTTCAGCTAGTTTCGTTGGATTTGACAATGGAAAAATAATCGGACGGTCAGTATGGGCGGCCATGTCTTTGACGATGGCTTCTGTAAAGGTACCCGGTTGGGTGGAGGTACCAATTAAAACGGTTGGGTGCACCGCTTTAACCACTGCTGCCAAGTTGGTTAAGGTTTCGGGATGTTCAAATTCAGTCCGTTGCCGGGTAAAGTCTTTTTGGGCAGGGGTTAAGCCTTCTGTGTCATCGAATAATAACCCTTGCCGATCCACAGCATAGAAATGTTGTTTGGCTTCTGCTTCTGTTAAACCAGCTTGCATCAGTTCATTTTTGATTTGGTTGGCAATCCCCATACCAGCAGTCCCGGCGCCAAAGGATAAGAAGGTTTGATCCTTAATACTTTCGTGAGAAATGTTTAAAGCACCTAAAATACCCGCTAGGACCACCATGCCAGTGCCTTGAATGTCATCGTTAAAAGTGGCCAATTGGTTTTTGTATTTGTCTAAAATGGCTTGGGCGTTAGCGCGACCGAAGTCTTCAAAATGGAGCAGTGCTTCTGGAAATAGCTGTTTCACGCTGTTAACGAAATGATCGATCACCACATCATAAGCAGTGCCGGTGATCCGTTGGTGGCGATTACCCAGGTATAACGGATCAGCTAACAACGTTTCGTTATTGGTGCCGGCGTCAATACTAACCGCTAATACTTGGGCTGGGTCAATGCCAGCGGCGGCGGTGTACACCATGAGCTTACCAACCGCAATGTCCACCCCATTAACGCCCCAGTCGCCCATGCCTAAAATCCCTTCAGCGTCGGTGACAACGACTAAGCGAATATCTCGACCTGCAGCGGCATTTTTCAATGTTGCTTGGACATCATCCGGTGCATCCACGGAAATAAAAGCGGCGTTTTGTGGGTTAGTAAACAGTTCATTGTATTGTTCAATAGCGTCAGCCACTACGGGATCATAAACGATGGGCATGAACTCAACAAGGTGTTGGTCCATTAGGTAGAAGAACAACGTCCGATTTTCATTGAAAATGTTCATTAAAAACAAGCGTTGTTCTAAGCGGTTGGCTTTACTTTGGAATTGGGCGTAGGCTTGAGTTGCCTGTTCATCAATGGTTTGGACTTGTGTTGGTAACATGCCAGTTAGGCCTAATGCTTGGCGTTCTGCTTGGGTGAAGGCTGTGCCTTTATTTAAAAACGGATTATTTAAAATTTCAGTTGCTTTTGTCATTAAAATGACCTCGATTCATTTGATTGATTTTTGGATTGCTTTGTTTCAACAAGACCTACTTTAAATCATGGAGAATCTTATAGTCAAATATATGTTATACTATCAATAATATTAATAATATCCGATAAAATGCTGTTATAACAGGGGTTAAAAATGAACACAAAAGACTTGGCTTATTTTAACGATTTAATTTCTCAAAAAAGTTTTTCAAAGGTCGCGCAAAACTTTGGTGTCAGTCAGCCGACAATCACCATGGCCATCAAGCGGCTTGAAGCCGATTTTGGGGCACCGCTGGTCATTCGAGATCGCGTGCACAATGCGATTCATGTGACGCCTAGTGGGGAACAGTTGGCAGTCCATGCCAAAGTAATTTTGCGGGAATTGGATTTGGCCCATCAAGAAATTATCAATTTAACGCAAAATCGTTTGGTCCTGGGATTGCCGCCGATTATTGAAAATTATTATTTTCCGAAAGTCAGTGCCCGCTTAGCAGCCGCCGGGTTGTTGGACAGTTTAGAAACCGTCGAAGGGGGCTCGATTTGGTTACGACAGGCGGTGCGCAACGGTCAGGTCGATATGACTTTATTAGGTTCAGTTGAACCACTAGCCTATCAGGATCTGGTAGCCGAAGAATTTGACCGCCAACCGTTTTGTATTTATGTCTCAGCTGAACATCGATTGGCCCAGCGCAAACGGATTTACTTTAACGAGTTGCGGGGTGAGGATTTTGTGTTTTTTAATAGTAATTTTATTCATAACACGGCCTTTACGCAGTTAACTCGGCGCAATCATTTTCAGCCGAAAATCGTCTTTCGTTCCAACGATATGCACGTGTTAATGAAGCTGGTGGCCGAGAACATTGGTGTGGCTTTTTTAACCAAAATTATTGATCAGCCCGCTGAAAATGTGGTGCGGCTAGACTTACTTGATCCGGAACCGCCAGAATTTATTACTAGCATTGTGTATCGCACCAACCACCTTCTTACGCCTCAGCAGGCCCAGTTACGCCAAATTTTGCACGAAGCTTTAGATCAGTCCAAAACCAACTTTTGATTTAGATACGTCAGTCATCATTCATTGATATTTTCAGATATTTATAGATGAAATGGGTACGATAAGGTAGCAAGTTACACCAATTTCTGCATGACGACTATTTGATAACGCAAAATCGATCTGGATTCAGGAATAAAAAGATAATATCGGTTTACTATACAAATATTCCAATGGTCGTCTGATACAAATCGGTAAACTGGTTGCTAGCTGGCACCTGAATCAAGCTAAAGTGCTTCTAGAGCCAAAATGCCGGATGGCTGACGTGTTTTTTGTTACAAGCTGTTATGAATCAGCGAATTATCAGCAGTTCAAAAAATAGTAGCGTATTTCGAATTGGAATCATAATATCAGTCATAAAATAAAAAAGTGCTGTCAAACGCTTCAATACGTTTGACAGCACTTTTTTATTTTGATTCCGGTTGTAGTAGTTGTTCGACCGCAGCTGCGACTGACTGCAGCGAACCTACTTGAGTTGTGTGCCACTCCAGTAAAACTTCAGTTAAACCTGCGGCAATGAAGCTGTTTGTATAACGCAATCGATTAGTCTGTGCAGGTGCGGTTAATTGGGTTAGACACGCTTTCGCGCTGGTGGTTAATAAACCAGTTAATTGATTGTCTAACAATGTATTAAAAAGTGGGGCTTCACGTTGATAAAAGTCAAAGAAAAGGCTGACTAAGGTATGGATCGTTAATGGCTGTTGCGCCAGTTCCTGTTGAAAAGCTATGAATAGTTGGTCCCCTGTCAATAAAATAGACAATTTAAATAGAGACTTTTTTGTCCTATGC
>NZ_AZDA01000017.1 GCF_001434575.1 Loigolactobacillus bifermentans DSM 20003 | reverse complement strand
AAGAAAAGCCCCACAATCATTAGACTTCTTGTCTAACAATTGTAGGGCACTTCATTGCTCCGATGTGGCACTTTTTTGTGTTGCCTAAAGATTTGGACGCCGACGATAAACAATAAACCGCCGTTTAATATAATGCAATGGGACTGTCATAGCATGTACCAAACGTGTATATGGAAAGGCCCCAAAAATTAATAGGCCAAAGAAGACGTGGCACTTGTACAGGAATGGAATGCCCATCATAAGATGGTAATCCGGATGGAACATAAATAATCCCCGGGCCCAAGGCGCAATGGTCGTCCGATAATTAAAATCAGGAACTTGTGGACTGATCAGGAATGATGACAACATTCCCAGCGTAATTTCAGCCGTCAACCCTAAAATAACCAATAAATCTCCGGTTGAACTGGCATGAAAAACCCGATGGTCATGGAACCGGCGAATACATAACATGTAAACCCCAACGGTGGCCATTAAACCAAAGACACCACCAGCTGACAAGGCAAAAATGTGATACATTTCATTTGTGATCCCTAACGCATCTGTCCATGCTTTGGGAATGAAGATCCCGGCAATATGACCAAAGAAGACCCCGATAATCCCAACGTGGAATAAGATACTACCAATAATCAAATGTTTCTTTTCTAAAAATTCACTGGACTTTGCCGTAATGGACGGGTGAAAAAAGGCAAAGCGGATAATCGTACCAAAAATGAATGACCCTAGCATGAAGTAAGGGTAAACGACCCACAAAAAGGCCTGAAATGGATGGCTCATGCTTAGATCTCCTCCTTTTTTACAAGACAATTTTGAACTTCATTTCGAATTAAGCGAATCAAATTGAGATAAGGTTCGTTTTCATATTCTCGAATATTTTGCAGAATGTGATACGTGCCATCTTCAATCACCTGAAAAACCAGTTCTAAGTCTTGCCGCCGGTCATCATTTTCCCACTCACTAAACGCCAAAAATTCCAATAACAAGGGTAAGTAATCACTTAATTCATTGCTCGCCAATGATACCCCAAACATTTCAAACAACATTTTTAGTTTGGCTAACAAGCTGCCACGTTCACGGGAATCTTCATAGCGATAATAACTTAAATAAAGCGTGAAACGTTTGTTTAAATCAAACAGGCTGGCATATTCTTGTTGCAGCGCCGTTAAAGGTTTAACCCGTTGCTGTTTCAAAAAAGCTAACAAATCAGGTTTTTGAGGCGTATCAGGATACTTTGCTTCAAACTCAGCTAAAAAGTCAGCACTTTGCAACGCCTCATCTGGATAATCGATCAGTCGGGCCAAATAAACAAAGCCCACTTTTTGCCGTGCTAATTGTTCAAAATCAATCACGCCAAATCCCCCCGTAGAAGGTTTCAGAATAGATTTCTGCCGTTGTCTTCCCTTGATCTGCCTTACGGAACATGCTGCTGTGCTGTGGTGCTAAACTACAACCGCGACATTCATCATAACCTAAGGTACCTTGTTCAGCATAACCATTTTCAACCTGTTCTTTATGGTTCTTAGGAATAACAAACCGATCTTCATACTTGGCAATGGCCAGTAAGCAATACAGTGAGGTTGCCCGCCGTGGTGTTAAGCCAACCTTGGTGAGCTTACTGTCATCAAAGGCTTTGCCACTGGTTTGGGCCCGCATATAGATCCGCATCATTGCAAGTTTGTATAAAGCTTCCTTAATGACTTCTTTGTTGCCACCTGTTAACAGACTGGCTAAATAGTCCACTGGAATCCGCATTTCATCGATTCCTGGGAAAATCATATCAGGATCTTTGATGGAATCACGGCCTTCAAAGTAGCTCATGATCGGTGACAAAGGTGGCACGTACCAAACCATTGGCATGGTCCGATATTCTGGATGTAACGGAAAGGCAATGTGCTCCTTAACAGCCATCCGATAAATTGGTGAATTTTGTGCTGCTGTCAGCATTTCTTCACTAATGCCATCTTCACGTGCTTGTGCAATCACTTCAGGATCGTTAGGGTCCAAGAATAAATCTAATTGTGCCTGATACAACTTGGTATCATCAGGTTCTGACGCCGCTTCTGCAACACGATCAGCGTCGTATAACATGGCGCCAATGTAACGAATCCGACCGACACAAGTTTCTGCACAAACAGTCGGCATCCCTTCTTCAACCCGTGGGTAACAGAACGTACATTTTTCGGCCTTGTTCGTCCGCCAGTTAAAGTAGACCTTCTTATAAGGACAGCCTGACATACAGAAACGCCAGCCACGACAACGTTCTTGATCGACTAATACGATGCCATCTTCATCACGTTTATACATGGCACCACTCGGACACGACGCCACACAAGCGGCGTTTAAACAGTGTTCACACAAGCGCGGTAAATACATCATAAAGGCTTGTTCAAAGTTTGCCTTAATATCCGTTTCAATTTTAGCCATATTTGGATCTTGATGGAAATATTCTGGTGAGCCTGCTAAATCATCATCCCAGTTTGGGCCCCCTGTCAAATCCATCCGGTCTCCCGTAATTTGAGATTTGGCCCGTGCCACTGGCTGATGCTTTTTTTCTGGCCCAAATAACGTATCGTAGTCGTAAGTCCAAGGTTCATAATAATCATCTAATTCCGGCATATCTGGGTTATAGAAGATCTTCCCTAAAGCGACTTTATTGAGTTTGTCACCGGCTTTTAATTGTAATTTACCTTTGGCATTTAACGTCCAACCACCATGATAATGTTCTTCATCTTCCCAACGTTTGGGATAACCGATTCCTGGTTTGGTTTCAACGTTATTAAACCACATATATTCGGCACCCGGTCGGTTGGTCCAAGTATTTTTACAAGTCACGGAGCAAGTGTGACACCCGATACATTTATCCAGGTTTAACACCATGCCAATCTGTGCTTTAATCCTCATTCCAGTTCACCTTCTTTAATTTCCGAACCTTAACATAAAGGTCCCGCTGATTCCCAATTGGGCCATAGTAGTTAAAGCCATAACTGAGTTGGGCGTAGCCCCCTACCATTTGCGTTGGTTTAATGTGGATCTGAGTCGGTGCATTATGACTCCCACCACGATTACCGGTAATGGTTGACAACGGTTCTTGAATTTCCATATCTTGCGCATGATACATGTACATCGTTCCGGCTGGCATCCGGTGGGATACAACGGCCCGGGCTGTGACAACCCCATTTCGGTTGTATAATTCTAGCCAATCATTATCCTTGATCCCGATCTTATCCGCATCAATTGGACTCATCCAAACGTTTGGTCCGCCACGGAACAAGGTCAGCATTTCTAAATTATCGTAATACATGGTATGAATGTTCCACTTACCATGTGGTGTCATATAGCGCAATGTGACTTCTTGATCAGTTGGTTCAATTTTTGTATCTTTTGGTCCCATGACATTTGGTGGCAACGTTGGTTTATAAGTTGCTAATTCTTCACCATACTCTTGGAAAATTTCATGATCCAAGTAGAACTGCTGCCGCCCGGTTAACGTTCGGAATGGCACCAAACGTTCAATATTCACCGTAAATGGTGAATACCGTTCGCCATTATGCTTCGAACTGGTGAAAATTGGTGTTGGAATGGCCTCTCGTGGTTGCGTGGTAATCGCCTTAAAGTCCAGCTTTTCTTCCGCTCGCCCAGCTGCAATGTCCACTAAATGACGGCCGGTTACTTTTTCAGCACTGGCCCAAGCCTTTTGTGCCACTTGACCATTTGACGTACTGGATAAGATCAAAACAGCTTCGGCAACTTTCTTATCTTGATCTAAACGTGGACAATCCACATTGATCTGATCTTCATTTTCCCAAACACCATTCCGATCACGCAATTCTTCATATTGGTCTTTCACACTATAGCTATAACCCATACCGCCAACTTTACCAGCCGCATTTGGACCTAAAGCCACATACTTCTGATAAACCTTGGTGTAATCCCGTGGGATCAACGCCAAACTTGGCATGGTTTGACCTGGAATTGGCTCAATTTCACCTTTCTTCCAATCCTTGATCACCCCAAATGGCTGGGAAATTTCAGCTTTGGAATCATGGCCTAATGGTTGGGTCTTCAAATCATACTGCACTTCTGACAAGTGAGTCTGTGCCATTTCTGTAAAGCGTTTGGCCAAAGCCGCAAAGGTCTGCCAATCACTCTTTGATTCCCAAAGTGGACTTGTGGCAGCATTAAATAGATGAATAAAGGGATGCATATCCGTTGAAGACAAGTCTTCTTTTTCATACCAAGTTGCTGCTGGTAACACCACGTCGGCATACAACGGTGTGGTGACCATGCGGAAGTCCATTGAGATCACCAGATCTAATTTACCTTCCACACTTTCATCATGCCATTGCATTTCTGTTGGCTTAAACTTGTCATTGGTTTTTGCCAGCAAACCATTTTCAGCACCTAATAAATGCTTCATAAAGTATTCTTGACCTTTACCAGAAGAAGCAAGTAAGTTTGACCGCCAAACAAACAACCCTTTCGGCTGATTTTCATTGGCATCCGGATCTTCTGCCGCAAATTCAAGGCTGCCTTGTTTCAGCTCGTCTACGACTTTCTTGCTGACTGCTGCTAAATCATTGGTGCCATAATCTTTAACGAAATCCAATGAGTTCCGGTTAAACTGTGGATAAGATGGTAACCAACCTAACCGAATCGCCATTTGGTTATAATCTGCTGGATGATCGTAACTATGCGCAATCTGTTTCACAGGTGATTTTAACGCTTTATTATCTAATTCATCATACTTCCACTGATCACTGGCAAAGTAGAAGAAGGAGGTCCCATTTTGTTGACGCGCACCGCCTTTTTGCCAATCATTGGCAAAGGCAATCGTGGCCCAACCTTCCTGTGGCCGTAATTTTTCTTGGCCGACATAATGGGCCCAGCCACCACCAGATACCCCTTCACACCCACAGAGCATGAGCATGTTAATGATGGTCCGGTAGTTCATATCGCTGTTAAACCAGTGGTTGATCCCAGCACCCATGATCACCATGGATTTCCCGCCAGTATCAATGGCATTTTGGGCAAATTCTTTGGCAATTTGAACTACTAGACTTGCCTTAACACCTGTGACTTGCTCTTGCCAAGCTGGGGTGTATGGGCTGTTGGCATCAGTATAGTCTTGCGCAGCCAAATCATCGTCAGCTGTCCGCTGAATCCCATATTGACTCATCATTAAGTCATATACAGTGGTCACCAACCGTTGTTGCCCGTCTTTTAATTGGATCGTCCGAACTGGAATATGACGTTGCAACACGGCGTTGCCTTGTTCATTAAAAATCGGAAAATCAACCGTAACGCTAGGCTGTTCCAACCCAACCGTTAAAGCTGGATCAATGGCATTCCCTTGACTATCTTTCAAGGTCAAGTTCCATTGCCGATTATCTTCCCAACGCTGACCAATGGTACCGTTAGGGACCTTAATCGTTTGGGTGTTTTCATCCCAAACAACTGTCTTCCAGTCCCCGTTCACCACGTCAGCATCTGATAAATCACTGATTCGCACAAAACGACCTGAAACATAATCTCCTGATTGGACATCACTTGGGTCAAGGTAAACCAAGAATGGCAGGTCTGTGAATTGCTTGGCATACTGCTGGAACTGTGGCACAGACTGCTTTTGGTAGTATTCATTTAAAATAACATGGGTCATCCCTTGGGCTAACGCAGCATCCGTTCCTGGGTGTGGCGCTAACCAATTATCAGCGAATTTAACACTTTCCGCGTAATCTGGGCTGACCGCTACGATTTTAGTGCCATGATAGCGTGCTTCCGTCATGAAATGGGCGTCTGGTGTCCGCGTTAACGGCACATTAGAACCCCAAGTAATAATATACTGGCTGTTATACCAATCACCTGACTCTGGCACGTCGGTTTGCTCGCCCCAAACTTGTGGTGATGCTGGCGGCAGATCTGCATACCAGTCGTAGAAACTGAGCATTTCCCCACCAAGTAAGGACATAAAACGCGCTCCAGAAGCATAGCTGATCATGGACATGGCTGGAATCGGGGTAAAGCCGGCCAAACGATCAGGGCCGTACTTTTTAATGGTATAAATCAACATTGCTGAGATCAATTCCAGTGCTTCATCCCAATGCACCCGTACTAAACCACCATGCCCCCGCACACTTTTATACGCATGGGTTTTGGCCGGGTCTTCAACAATACTGGCCCAAGCTGCAATTGGATCAGTTTGTTCCTTTTTAGCCGTTTGCCACAATTGCCACAAACGCCCTCGAATATAAGGGTACTTAATACGAACGGGACTATATTCATACCACGAGAAGCTGGCCCCGCGAGGACAACCACGTGGTTCATATTCTGGCATATTAGGACCACAAGAAGGGTAATCAGTGGCTTGGTGTTCCCAAGTAATGATTCCCTGTTTCACATAAACGTTCCAACTACAAGAGCCTGTGCAGTTCACACCGTGTGTGGTGCGGATTACTTTATCATGTGCCCAACGCTGCTTATAAAGCTTTTCCCAACGGCGACTATTATCTTCCAGTTGGGTGAAGCTACCGTTGAATTTTTCAACTTTTTCGAAAAAGCGTGACTTCACGATTGCACATCCTTTCAACATTTTATGACTCACCCAAAAATAACGAATAACCAGGGAATGAGTCACGTCAAGCCTTATCAAACACCTAAAAGTAAGACTTTTCCCTAATACTCATCATATCAGCCAAGATGCTATACTGCGATTAGGGAAACACCCCAATTTCACAGGATTGAAAGCTTTTTCAGCATAGGAAGGAAATGGATTATGGAGCGCTATGATCGTCAAATTCGTGTGCATCAAATTGGGCCATCTGGCCAAAAACGCATTGAACAGAGTCACGTGGTCATTATTGGGCTAGGTGCCACTGGTAGTTACGCTGCCGAACAGCTGACACGCGCTGGGATCGGTGCTTTAACGCTGATCGATAGTGATACGGTTAGCTTAACAAATTTACAGCGACAAACCTTGTTTGATGAAGTTGATGTCGCGCATGAAGCCTTTAAAGTTGAGGCCGCCGCTGAAAAGCTTGGTAAAATCAACCACAACGTTACTTTAAATATATTTCCAAAGCGCTTTACACCTGAATTATTAGCCCAGGTGCCCGCCTTTGATTTGGTATTAGATTGTACCGATAACTTCACCACTCGGGATTTGCTGAACCGCTTAGCGTGTAACCAAGGTTTTGCATTTATTATGGCCAGCTGTGCCGGTACAGCCGGTAGCGTCATGCTCTTTGATCCTAAAAATGGGCCTTGTTTAAACTGTGCTTACCCGCAGTTAAAGGCGTTACAAGCGCGAGATTGTGATACGTTAGGCGTCAATACGGCCTTAGTGCCACTGGTCTCCGCTTTACAGATCTCACTGGCTTTAAAATATTTGATTGCTCCTGCTGATTGTGCCACTGATATGATGGCGATTTTTGACAATTGGCAACTGAGTCTGCAGCACTTTAAAGTTCAAAAAAATAGGCATTGCCCTACTTGCGAGAATTTGCCAGCTGCTTTACCGTTACCTAGAACCATGCAGTTGCGTAGCCTTTGTGGCACCAACACCTATCAGGTCGAATTGGACAATGCGCCAACCTTGGACCAAGTTGCTGCGGCACTCACTGAAGCACAAATCCCATTTGACCAAAATCAGGCTTTGCTACGATTTAAATGGCGTGAACGGCCCTTTAGTTACTTTAAAACGGGCCAATGTCACTTATATGACTGGCCGGATACAGAACAAGCAGAGCTATGCTTTTTAGATTTTTATCATTTCATTAAACCAATCCAGATCGAAGAGGCGATAACAGAATGACAACTGCCGCTATTTTAACTGTAAGTGACACCCGCCAATTAGCCACCGACAAAAGTGGTCAGTGGCTTGAACAGGCTTTGACGGCTGCCAATGTGCAAGTGGTTGACCGCAAAGTTGTACCAGATGATCTCGTTGACATTCAAGCCGCCTTTCTCGACTTTGAACGAACACCGCTTGATTTGATCATTACAAACGGTGGCACTGGCATTGCACAACGCGATGTCACTTTTCCAGCCTTACAGCCGCTTTTACCAACTCCGATTCCGGGTTTTGGTGAGACTTTCCGCGAGTTAAGTTATCGCGAGATCGGCACCCACGCTTTGGCCTCACGTGCAATGGCCGGATTTAACGTCCGGGAACAACTTTGCTACGTGTTGCCAGGCTCAACTGGCGCCTGCAAAACAGCTTTCGAACAGCTGATTGCACCAGAATATGAACATTTACTCTTTGAACGCAGAAAGTAGGTTTTTAAATCATGTTAGATCGTCGTCATCCTATTAATTTAGCCGAAGCACAAGCACGGCTTACGACTGTTAAATTACCCACCGCGATTGAAACGATTCCGGTTACAGAAGCAAATCATCGCACCCTTGCCAAGGATATTACGGCACCTTATCCATTTCCAAATTTTCGGCGCTCTGGCTATGATGGTTACGCCATTCGCCATGCAGACGATCAAGGTTATCCAAAGGTCTTCAAAGTCTTAGGTGAAGTCCAAGCCGGCGCCAATTTTGATGGTGTGCTAGGTGAAAATGAAACCGTTCGGATCATGACCGGTGCTCACGTACCAGATACTGGCGATAAAGTCATTATGTTAGAACAAACGCGAGCGGTTCCTGAACATGATGACCAAATCAAAATTATGACAGGCAGCGACCGGATCAACATCACGGACGCAGGTTCAGAATTTGCCAAAGGCCAAACCTTATTAACGGCTGGTACCGAACTGAATCCAGGTGGTCTGAGCATCCTAGCGGCTTTCGGCTACACCGAAGTAGCGGTTTACCGTCAGCCTAAAGTGGCAATCATCACCACAGGCACTGAATTGCTGCAACCCACGGATGCCCCACAACCAGGTAAAATCTACAACAGCAACGGTCCCTTAATTGCAGGCTTGGTGCAAGAAAATGGTGGTATCGTCACAGAAGTGGTTCAAATTCCAGATGATTACCAATTATTACAAGCAAATTTGACCCGTTTAGAAGCGGCAAACGACCTGATTATTACCGATGGCGGCGTTTCGGTTGGCGATTTTGACTATTTAGCCACTGCTGCCCGTGAAGCAGACCAGTTGATTTTTAATAAACTTAGCTTACGACCTGGCAGTGTCACCACGGCTTTTGTTCACAATGACACCTTTATTATGGCCTTATCTGGCAATCCTGGTGCTTGTTACACCGGCTTTTATATGTTTATGGAGCCTGTTTTACGGCGCTTTGTCAACCAACCATCACGCCTGAAAAAAGTCACTGCAACCTTAGTAAAGCCTTACGATAAAACGAATGGGTATGATAAATTATTGCGCGGTACTTACACCTTAACGGCTACTGGCTATCAGGTGCAGTTACACGGTAGTGATCGCTCAGGTGATCTTGGTAATTTACAAGCCACTAGCTGCTTGTTCATGATTCCACACAGTCCTGAACCCATTGCCTTAAACGCTGAGGTCGACACATGGCTCCTACCCTTCAAATAATCGGCTTTAAAAAAAGTGGTAAAACAACCACCGTTAACGACTTTTTAACCTGTTGCCAGCAGTTGCAGCTCACCACCAGTGTTTTAAAACATGATGAACACGAAAGCCAAATGGACCAAGCCAATACAGATACCGCGCGTTTTAGTGATCATGGCGCTCAACAAGTCATTTTAGCAACTGCAACTGGCGTGTTTCAGCACGAACAAGTCGCCACGCCGCCAACACCGCACCAGTTACGTCAGTTGGTGCGGCCAAACAATGATTTGTGCTTGATGGAAGGCTTTAAAACAGCCGACTATCCCAAAATCGTGCTGTTGCGGCCACAAGATCAGCCGGCTGACTTTGGCGCTTTAACACACGTACTGGCCTGGGCCAGCTTGTGGCCCTTAAATCAGACAACTGTTTTAGACTGGCAAACATCTGCTGCCCGCCAACACTGGTTTCAACATTACTGGCAACACCTGGCCACTCACTAATTATTTCAGAAAGTAGGTTTTATAAGTTATGGCAGAACTCACACACTTTAACGACCAGCATCGTGCCAAAATGGTGGATGTCACTGCAAAGGCCGTCACGGCGCGTACCGCCACCGCTACTGGTCGCATCAAAATGCACCCAGAAACGTTAGCGCGCATTCACGCAGGCACCATGAAAAAAGGTGACGTTCTGGCTGTTGCACAAGTGGCTGGTATTATGGCTGCGAAACAAACCAGCAATCTGATCCCCATGTGTCATTTGATTCCACTAACCGGTGTCGATATTCATTTCACCGACAATGATCATGATTGCATTACCATTACCACAACAGTCAAAACAAAACACGTCACAGGCGTAGAAATTGAAGCCTTAAATGCCTGTCAAATTGCGGCCTTAACAATTTATGATATGTGTAAGGCCATTGATCGTGGCATGATCATTGAAAACGTGCACTTGGTTGAAAAAGCAGGTGGTAAAAGTGGTCACTTCAAATTCGATGCCCCTACAGAGTAGCCCAATCGGCCTTATCTTAGCTGGCGGCCAATCACGCCGCTTTGGCCAGGATAAGGCCCTTTATTGTTTACCAGGTGAACAGCAACCTTTATGTGCGAAAATGGCCACGTTATTACAACCATTTTGTTCAACGATTCTGATCGGTGCCAATGCGCAAAATCAGCACCGCCTCCAGGTCTACTTTCAAGCTGAACCACACGTTCACGTTTTAACCGACCAACCACCTTACCAAGGCTGTGGTCCTTTAAGTGCCCTATTTGCTGCCAGTCACTGGTTAGCACAAGCCACACCAGAATTATTAATGGTGCCGACTGATTACCCCTATCTCACGTCAGCTGAATTGAAAACTGTATGGACCAACTGGCCAAGCTTTTTGGCCACACCCCAACGGTCACACTTTACCATTGCGCACTTTCAATTACCTGTCGATCAATTAACAACGGCCCTTGCTGATCAGCACTACCGCCTACAAACTTTTTTAAAACAAGCTTGTCAGTGCCAGCCTCAGCTGATCGCACCAACGGACCATTTACAAAACTTAAACTATCGCCGCTAATGGCGGCTTGATTTTATAATAAAGGAGCACCTATGATGCCAACTAAAGCTGATATGTCTGAAGGCGACTTTCAAAAACTACTTAAAATCGCCTTAATGGATCTGCGCATTCGCCGGACCCTATTAGAAAATGAAATTACTGATCAACGTAACGATCTACGCACCTTGGAACAAGATGAAGCCATTGAACGGTTAGAACAACAAATTTTGCCAGTTCAAGCGGACTACGACCATTACCGCACTTTCTTAAAGGCTGAAAAATAATCCGCTTACATTTAATTGATAACTCTTCTCATTAGTTTTCGAAAATTGTGCTATACTCAAAGGAAGTGATTATGATGGGTGATATTCTAAATGACAGTACCAACTTGGCCAGTCAACTTGTACGTCAAATTTATATGGATGAAGATTTTGATTTTGTCGGCATCGCCCTGCAAGAAAATAGTGGTCTACGTAAAATTCGGTGGCGTTACGCGGCTGGTTATACCAGCGAACGATTCCGAAAAATTGTGTTGCGCAGTGGAATCGGCATTGCCGGATTAGTGGTTCGAACTGGTAAACCATTCTTGGAAAATGATCTACAGCATAATCAGTATTCTGATTATGTCTCTTGCCCAATCACACAAATTGAACAATTAACCAGTGCTGCAGCCATTCCATTATTTGATCATGAGACCCAAGGCGTCGGTGGTGTTTTATTGGTAGGTTATCGTCATGCCCAACAGCAAGTAACCCAGCAGACGATTGCACACCTGGAACATTACCGTCAGTCGGCCGGTGTTTTAATTTAATGATTCACCACACACGTGGTTTTTGCACCAGATACTTTATAAGGGGGTTAGCAAATGCTTGAATCAACCAGTTGGATCGAAAAAAACTTCAGTGAATCGCCAGATGCTATTTTTATTTTTCAGAATGATGCCTTATTAATTAGTAATCAAGCAGCGAAAACACTGCTTGAAAATTATCACTTCAGTCTAACGTATCTTTGTTCCCTCATGCAGTCTGTGTTAGCCCAACAGCGCAATGATACCGACGATTGTTTCCATTGTGCGATCAAAGAAGTCATGCCTAACCGGGCCATTCCTGTGACATTGAAAACAGCCGATAATCAAAAGTTGGCTTACTTTTTAGTGGTCACCCCATTGGATGACGCGCAGCATACTTATTCCCTAACTTTAAAGAGTAATGCCATGCTGCAACGGATGGATCAGGTTGCACAACAACGCAAATTAGTTCAATATGTTAATCGGGCCCATGAAGAAGAACGCAAGCGCCTGTCACAAGATTTACACGACAGTATTGCCCAAGGGGTTTACTCTGCGATTATGGGAATTCGCCACTTGGAGCCTGCCACTGCTGCCACCGATCAAGCTGCTTTTCGCAGTCAAGCAAAGCTCATTGAAAATCAGCTTTACGAGACACTCAGTGAGGTCAAAGGCATGGCGCTGGATATTCGCCCTTCTGTTTTAGATAGCTTCGGACTGGTGCCTGCGTTAAAAGCGTTGGCACAACGTTTAGAAGAAAATACAGGTATCACGATCAACGTGATTGCCCGGGCTGAAACAGAACATCTTAGCGAAGACGTCCAAACGGTTTTTTATCGGATTGCCCAAGAATCAATGACAAATGCGATCAAACACGCTAAGTGCGCTGAAATCAATTTGATTTTAATTCAACACCCGCATCTGATCTCACTGGAGATCATCGATGATGGGTCGGGTTTTGATACACAACAAATGGGGTCTTTTAACGGTCATTCATTGGGGCTTATGAATATGAATGAACGGGTTAAAGCGCTTCAAGGGACCTTCCACATTGATTCAAGTGTGGGCAATGGTACCACCGTCCGGGCTGAATTCCCGGTGGTTTAATTTTCTAATATAAAGGGGGCAGGTGAGTTTGCTTAAAGTATTGGTTGCCGATGATCATGCAATTGTTCGAAGTGGCTTATCCTTTTTGATCAATCAACAAGCTAATTTTGAAGTGGTTGCTGAAGCAGCTAATGGCAATGAAGCCTTTTTAAAAATTGAACAATATGACATCGATTTAATTATTCTCGACTTAAATATGCCTCCTGGCGAAAGTGGCTTGATTACGACCCAACGCATTCATGAGCGTTATCCAGATGTTGGCATTATTATTTTATCGATGCACGAAGAACAGGCCTATATTGATCAAGCGATTAAAAATGGCGCTGCTGCGTATATTCTTAAAAGTTCGTCCGATGCTGAACTGTTAACCGCCTTAAAAACAGTTGCACGGCATAAATCATATATTGATCAAAACATTATTTTAACCAAAACGGATATTGAAAAAATCAATACCCCTGATTTGGATGTCGATTTAAAAGGTTACACGGACTTATCCAATCGCGAAAAAGAAATTCTACCGCTCATTGCTTTAGGCTATGCTAACAAAGAAATTGCGGCAAAACTATATATTTCTACCAAGACTGTTGAAGCACACAAAGCCAGTATCAACCGCAAACTCGGGTTTAAAAATCGCGTTGATCTGGTCCACTATGCCTTGCATCACGGTTTAATCGATTTTTAGAAGGAAGGGTATCCCATGGCACATAACGTTTCACAAACTGAGGAGCTCATTGGCATTTTAACCGATGTGCAACACCATAATTTCACGGGTGCGCGTTCAATTAACCCTGGTTCCATGTTGTACCAAACAATTCAATATGCTGCGGAAAATGATTTGATTGCTCAGGCCGATATTGAAGATGGCACTGATAAACTGGTGGCCAGCGTTGATTTACAACATGCGCAACTAACGGCGCAAGGTACTGCCTTTTTACAAGAAAATCAGGATAAAGGAACAAACTAACATGGACGCACAAGCAAAATTAAAGCACCAGTATGCAAATAAGCCGATTTATACATCGGGCTTTTTTGCTGACCCTGAAAGCGACTTAGACAATCGCCAAAAGTTACAAACTGCCTTAAAGTCATTTGTTAAAAATCAGCAACCTGACACCCCGTTTGCCTTACAGATCATGGCGACGAATTCTGAGATCACCATTGCCCCTTTAGGCTTGCTGGAACTGGATGAGCTCGAAACCTATTTAGCAGAACAGCGCCGGGCAGGGTTGCCAGAAACAGCGGCACTGCCACTGATGATTCAATTTGAGCCCCATACACAAGCAGGGCAATTACAAAAAGACCGCGTTGCCTCGGTTCAGGCTTTATTTGCAGATTTTAATGCCACTTTTGAATTGATCTGGCAACAAGTAAAGGCTGATATAGCGCTTAATGAAACGCTATTGCTGGACCTGACGCAAACGTTGATCAAAAACGGTCAAACAGAGCAACAGAAAATGCTGACTCATTTGCAGACCCTTTCGACTGAAGAACGGCAAAAAACGTTAGGCTTTGCCATTGAACCTGACAAGCTTGACACATTAACCCGACATTTAACGGACCAGCATCAAAGCCAAGCCATTATGTCATCGGCTGCTGCGTTAGCCATGAACGAAATTATTGGCAACGATCTTTTTGGTCAAGCGTTAAACGATCCCGTGCGACGAAACATTTTCTTTTGGAACTTGGATAATACCTTCTACGAGATTTTTTACTATTACACTGTTAAATACGGTACAAAGCAAGTAAAATTAACCAAGTACCTCCAACATCAGCGGTCCCAATTGCTGGAAACGACGCGGCAACTCGCTTGGGAAAAAGCGCAAGCGATTACCAATGATCCAGTGGCAACCAAACAGCTGGATCTCAACCGATACTTCGCTGATGTTTTTACCCCGCTGGCTGAAAAGTTAACGGTACTTATTCATAAATTTACCAATTCTGAAATAAAGTGAGGATTTCCATGAGTCAGTCATTTTGGGCAGCCTTTCCCACCATTCAAAAACAACTGAATAGTCTTCAGCCCTACCTACTCCAACAGGCCGATATTAAACAAACCAGTGTTCATCAACGGGTCCAACAATTAATCACCCATGGTGGTAAATACGTTCGTGCTGGCCTTTTTTATTTATTTAGCCAATTTGGTTCGGCGCAAGACCCGCAGCGGTTGCAAGCTGGTGCGGCTTCCATTGAATTTTTGCATTTAGCAACGTTGATCCACGATGACGTGATCGATGATGCGCCTGTGCGACGTAATACGGCAACGGTTCAAACCGCTGTGGGTAATCGTGGCGCGATTTATGCAGGTGACTTGTTATTTACACTTTATTTCGATGAAGTTTTAAAAGCCGCTGAAAGTTTTGACGATATTGCGACAAATACCAAGGCAATGCGGGCGATTCTTGAAGGCGAACTGGCACAGTATGATTTAAACTTCAATACCAATGAACAGGTCGATGAATACCTGCGTGAGATCGAAGGCAAAACAGCGCGTTTATTTGCCCTTGCTTGTTCTGAAGGAGCAAAACTCGCCCATGCACCTGAGATCATCGTGGAAACGGCCGAACAAATTGGCCGGTCGTTAGGCTTAGCTTATCAAATTCAAGATGATGTTTTAGACTACGTCGGCGATATGTCACAAATTCGCAAACCAGTCATGGAAGACATTCGGACCGGCGTCTACGCCTTACCGTTGATTTTTGCGCTGGAAACCGATCAAGGTGAATTGGTCCAATTGCTTGAAAAACGCCTGGACCTCACCGATGCCGACCAACAACGGATTCATGACTTGGTCCTAGCTAACGATGGCGTCACACGTGCGCAAACCATGGCCCACGAGTTGACCCAGCAAGCATTACTAGACATCGACCTGTTACCCGATCAACCTGCCAAAAAGTTGATCCAACACTTAACGAAAAAGTTGTTAAAACGGTTTAGCTAAGTGTTTGTACCTTAAGTGTCACTGTGCTGACACTGGTCCACTGGCCAGGGGTTTGATAAGTTTTTGCTTGCCATACTTGTAACTGATGCCCTAACCGAATTGGGGTGGCCACTGTCCACAACGTTCCTGCCGTGACGGCACTTAAATGATGCGTTTCAACTGCAACACCAACCGCAACTTGCGGTTTTTTTAAACTAGCATTGGCGCCTAAACTAGCGGCCGTTTCAGCTAATACAGCGTTAATGCCCCCATGTAATAAGCCATACGGCTGCTGTACCTGAGGCTGTACGGCTAGCTTTAACTGCACCTGTTCTGGAGAAACAGCTTCAGTCGTGATGCCTAAATACGTTAAAAGATCCATAAAAATCCCTACTTTCAATTTATTTTTAAAGGAGTGTCTAAAAATGTCAGAACCCACTTGGAAAACCGTTAAACCTTTTCAGGAAATTATTTTTGAACGAACCGGCAAAATTGCTAAAATTACGATGAACCGCCCTGAACGGCACAATGCGTTCACCCCCGTCACCGTTTCAGAAATGATCGAAGCCTTTACCATTTGTCGGGATGACAATTCAATTGGCGTGATTATTTTGACTGGTGCCGGTGACAAGGCCTTTTCTTCCGGCGGTGACCAAGGTGTGCGTGGTAACGGTGGTTACGTTGGACCAGATCACATTGCACGTTTAAACGTCTTGGATCTCCAACATTTAATTCGCATTATCCCTAAGCCAGTGATCGCCATGGTGAAAGGTTGGTCTGTTGGGGGCGGTAACATTTTACAACTGGTTTGCGATTTAACAATTGCAGCCGATAACGCTAAATTTGGTCAAACTGGCCCTAAAGTAGGGAGTTTTGATGCTGGTTATGGTTCCGGCTACCTGGCCCGCGTCATTGGCCATAAGCGGGCCAAAGAAGTTTGGTTCTTAAACCACTTCTACTCCGCTGAAGAAGCTTATCAAATGAACTGGATCAACAAAGTCGTTCCGTTAGCCGATGTTGAAACTGTCACCTTAGAATGGTGCGACGAGATCTTACAAAAATCGCCAACTGCTTTACGCTTTATTAAGGCGGCTATGAATGCTGATACAGATGGCCTGGCTGGCTTACAACAATTCGGTGGTGATGCGACAATGCTGTTTTACACGACAGATGAAGGCAAAGAAGGTCGTGACGCCTTTAACGAAAAGCGCAAACCTGATTTTGGTCAGTTCCCCACTTTCCCTTAGGACACGGTCACATGGAAAACTGGTTACAAAAACAAATTCAATTGGCCCCGCACCACTTGGCCTTACAAACGGCTAACCGTCAATTAACGTTTGCCGAATTAGGTGCTGACGTCCAAGGTTGGTGTGACCATTTAACAACACTCGTCAACGCTGGTCAACGCATCGCCGTTTTAACCCCTAACACCATTGCAGGTTATGAAATCATTTTAGCATTACAACAATTAGACTGCACCTTAGTCTTGTTAAATCGCCGCTTAGCCGCCACTGAGCTCGTTTTGCAATTAGCAGACGCGCAAGTGGCGCTTTGTTTGGTCGCGCCTGAATTGCACTTGTCACAACTTGACCCCACCGTCCAACAGCTGACCTTTACGCAATTAGCGCAGCAACCTTGTCGCCCTGCGTCTCTAGTTGCTGAATTCACGCCTGAAAAAGTCACCACGATCATGTATACTTCTGGCACCACTGGTCGTCCTAAAGGCGTGTTACAAACCTTTCAAAACCACTTTTATTCAGCCATGGGCTCCGCATTGAATTTAGGACTTGCAGCGCAAGACAATTGGCTGTGTGCCGTGCCTTTATTTCATATTAGTGGTTTTTCAATCATGATGCGGGGCTTGATTTATGGGATGACCGTCACGTTGGTGGACCATTTTGAGGCTCCTGTGATCACCCATTGGCTGCGAACCCAGCCCATTACGATCATGTCGGTGGTCCCAACCATGCTAAAGGCGTTACTGGCTAGCACGCCGTGGCAGGATTACCACCCTGCTTTTCGCTGTTTTCTCCTAGGTGGTGGCCCGATTGATTGCCCAACACTAACCGTTTGTCAGCAGCGCCACTTACCGGTGATTCAGTCTTATGGTATGACAGAAACAGCTTCCCAAGTCGTGGCGTTAAACTTTGCGGATGCCCCACATAAAATTGGTTCAGTTGGCAAACCCCTTTTTCCTGTGCAACTCCGTCTTGATTCGGCCACACAGGAAGTTTTGATCAAAGCCCCTAATCTTTCCCCAGGTTACTGGCAACAGCCGCTTAAAACGGCTGCTAGCCGCACCGACGGCTGGTTTAAAACCGGTGATATTGGTTGGCTTGATGCAGATGGCTTTTTATTCATTAAAGGCCGTCAAGGTGACATGTTCATCTCCGGTGGCGAAAATATTTTTCCTGCTGAAATTGAAGCCGTTTATCAACAACAGTGGCCACAAATTAATCTTGTCGTCAGTCACCAGGCTGATGCCCATTGGGGTGCGGTCCCCATTGCCTTTTTGCAAGGCGATGGGTTGCCTGATCACGCTACATTACAAGCCTACGGACGTCAACATTTAGCCCACTACAAAGTACCGGTGCACTTTTACCAAGTCCCTCATTTCCCAAGAACTGCCAGTGGTAAAATTCAACGACATCGTTTAGCAGAACCTCAATTTCAACAACAACCATTATAGTGAAAAGGACGCTTCCCTTGCAGAGGGAAGCGCCCTTTTTTGGTCAAAAAAAAACGGCCCAGTCACCAGCTAAGCCGCCTTGGATATTCATCCAACTCAAAAATACCTTAAACCAAGTATACTAAAAAATATTTTTTTGGTCAACTGCTAAAAAATTTGATGTGATGGCACAAAAATCCGTTTTAAACTGATTCGATCAGTCTAAAACGGATTTTTAAAAACATAGCATTATTGCACGATATGTGAACCGCCGCGAATAAAATTACGCCATAACACGATCCAGCAAATAACCGCGAAAATTGCCAATAAAATCAAACCGACTGCATAGCTTCCTGTTGCTTGTTTCAATACGCCTAGCAAAATCGGTGGGAAGTACCCGCCTAAACCACCAATTGCGCCAACAAAGCCTGTAACCGCCCCTGTATTGCCTTTAGAAACATAAGGTACCATTTTAAAAATAATACCATTCCCTAAACCAGCAAAAATACCAATTAAGACTAAGCCAATTTCAAATAGCAATTGCATACTTAATGTACCACTTAATTCAAGGGCAAAGATACCGATTGCAATCAAAACCCATTGTAACAGTGCCATTGGCCGTAGCTTATCAGATAACACACCCCCAACAGGACGAACAATGGTACACATCGCACCGAAAGCGGCTGCCCATAACCCAGCATCGACTGGCGTCATTTTGAACAGCGTTCCCAACATCGTTGGCGCTAAGTTACTGAAAGACATAAATAAACCAAACGTTAAGGCATAAAATAATGACAAGTACCAAGTGTTAACATCTTTCGCAACGGATAAAGAATCCTTAAAGGACTTATCCTTATTGACGGGCATTTCTTTACAAAAAATTGCAAAGATCACGATCAAAACCAGTAGCACGCCGATCAAGAAATTATAAACAGCTGTAAAATCCCAATGTTGTGCGATCCGTGGTAATGTCAAGGCTGAAATGGCATTCCCTAAGTTCCCTAAGCTGGCGATCCCTAAAACCAAACCTTGACGTTCTGGTGGAAACCACACTGAAACGTAAGAGATCCCAACGGCAAAGGATGTCCCACTCATGCCAAGCAATAGTGAAACAAACAATAACATGCCAAATGAATGCACCCGCGGTACTAAGAATAACGGAATTAAAACAAATAGCATTAAAATAATATAAACCTTTTTACCACCGTAACGATCGCTAAGGATCCCAACTGGAATTCGTAAGATCGACCCTAATAAAACCGGTGTTGCTAACAATAAGGTCCGCTGTGAAACTGACAATGAGAATGTTTTTGCAATTGAAGCTGCTAATGGTGCAAAACTTGACCAAGCCATAAAACAGCCCATCATTGCAAGTGTCCCCATGATCAGCGCCATCGTTGCGTTAAAACGACTGTGCGAATCACTTGATACTGCCATACTGATTACCCTCCTATTTGACTCATATGCCGCCAAGTCGGTGCTTTTTCAATCACTTTATCGGCATCGGCAAGAGCCATTTCATGATTTAACGGTTTATTATCCAGTGCCTTCTGGATCAAGCGTTGAAATTCAACAGGATCAGGAATAGCTTCACGAATATTGATTTCTTCATCCCAATATAAACAAGCTTTCACATAACCATCGGCTGTGATTCGTAAACGATTGCAAGTTTCACAAAAACGATTACTGATTGGATGGATCAAACCAAAACTGCCTTTGGCCCCTTTGATCTGATAATTTTCCGAAGGCCCATTGCCCCGGAACTGAATCGGTGCATAATCAATCTGATTTTCAGCACAAACATCAAAGACACTTTTTAACCCGACATATTCTTTCTGCCAAGTGGCCTGAGAATTACCGATTGGCATAAATTCAATAAAGCGCACATTAACATTGTGATCGCGGGTATAATTTAAGAAGTCTAAAATCTCACCATCGTTTTGACCTTTGATCAAGACAACGTTTAATTTAATCAAGAAACCAAGATCGCTTGCCGTTTGAATCCCGTCTAATACTTGTTTAATATTACCACCACGGGTGATTTTTTTATAGCGGTCTGGTTTGAATGTATCCAAACTAATATTCAAACGATCAAGCCCGGCTGCTTTTAAATCTGCCCCTTTACGTGCTAAATACAAACCGTTTGTCGTCGCTGAAATATCATCAATTTCAGGAATTGCACGAATACGCCGCACAATATCGACAACATCACTCCGTAATAAAGGTTCACCGCCTGTTAAACGCACTTTCGTAATCCCTAGATCAGCAAAATTTTGCACCATTTGCACGATCTCATCTTGCGATAAAACCCGTTCGCTTGGGAAAAATGGTAAGCCTTCTTTTGGCATGCAGTAAACACACCGTAAGGGACACCGATCTGTAATTGAGATTCGAATATAGTTATGTAAACGATCATAGTGATCATATAATTTCGCCATTGTAAGCCACTCCTATCTATATTGAAGCCTTTAACCGCCACTCACTGGTGGGATCAAGGCAATTTCATGAATTGCTGCAAGTTGAAACGATTGGTCATCGGTCACAAAGGTTTGATTGATGGCCACAGTTGCATCCTTTAAGGCACTACTCACCTTTGGATACTGTTCCCGTACGGTTGTTAAAATCTGTTGGGCAGTAACTGGTTCATCGAGAGCCACCGTAATTTGTTCACCAAGCTGATCTGCTAAAAAAGCAAATAATTTAATTTCCATTTTCCGTTGGTCCTCCCCACCGAACTTTATCGGTATCGTATTCTTTCTTCCATACTGGCACCCGTTGTTTAAGCGTATCAATTAAGTATTCACACCATTCAAAAGCCTCGCCACGATGTGGGGCCGCTACCCCTACAAAAACAGCCTCGTCTGCTAACTTTAAATGACCAACACGATGCACCATCACAACTCGGGCCCCTTTCGCTTCAACTTCTTCAGCTAATTTGGTTAATTCTTTGACCGCCATTGGCTCATAAGCTGTATATTCCAACGATTCTGTCTCAATCTCATCGGTCCACTGGCGTACAGTGCCAGAGAAAACCACGATTCCACCAAAAGCTGGATCTTTGAGTTTTTGATAAAGCGCATGAACATCTAAGGGTTTATCCGAAATTGCAACATAATGCATGTGACTGCCTCACTTTCTGAATACGGCTTGTATCCGCTTAAACTACCTTTAGTATGCCAAACATCAAGTTCATTTGATATTAGTTAATTCCCTTATTATTTTTTAGGGTATTCCTCTATTGAATTCGTGTTTTCATAACAAAATCGTCATTTTTCACACGAAAACCTAAAAAAAATTTAGGTGCTTTTAGGGGATTGCTAGGATGTTTATGGGCTGCGACCGTTTGTTATACTGAAAACGGTTGAGAGAGCCATTGAGTACTCAAATAAAGTGGCAATTTTATTTTTCAACAAAATTGCTTTAAACTAAGAGCAACCAATAAAGGGGGCCTATCATGTGAAGTCTTTAAGAAAGCAGCTGTTTTTCAGCAGTTTGCTTTTAATTATTACCTTTTTATTGGCCCTTAGTGCTGGCCGGATCGTGTTACCATTACACACCGTCCTCCAATTCTTGGGTCATCTCTTACACTTATCCGCCGCACCATCTGCACTGGCAACCAATGTTTTATTTAACTTACGGCTGCCACGGATCATTGCTGCCATGTTGATTGGTGCCGGTTTAGCGATTTCTGGGACAGCTTTTCAAGCCTTGTTCCACAATCCATTAGTTTCACCAGATCTTTTAGGGGTTTCCAACGGGGCTGCGGTTGGGGCCGCAGGTGCGATTCTATTAGGGGCAACTAGCCTTAAGATCCAAGGATTCGCATTATTAGGCGGTTTATTAGCCGTTTTAGGAGCCGTTTTGATTCAACGGTTATTACATACGAAAGCGAATCTCACATTGGTTTTAGCTGGGATCATCATGAGCGGCTTTATGCAAGCCGTTTTAGGGCTTTTCAAGTACATGGCCGATCCTGATGAACAGTTACCAACCATTACCTACTGGCAATTAGGCAGTCTCGAAAAGGTCACTTGGGATAGTCTTATCCCCGTATTGCCAGCATTGATCATCAGTGGTGCCCTACTCATTGCATTTCGCTGGCGGCTTAACGTGCTGCTTTTAGATGATACTGAGATTCGCACCTTGGGGAGTCACTATCAATTGGATCGTGCCCTTGTGATCTTGTTAGCCACCATTTTAACGGCTTGTTCGGTTTGTTTAAGTGGGACCATTGGCTGGATCGGCTTAGTAATCCCCCATGCAGCACGTCTGTTAATTGGCCAAAATGAAGCCAAAGTGCTACCGCTTGCTGCTGTTTTAGGCGCAATTTTCCTTTTGTTGATCGATACACTGGCACGAAGCCTTTCAACTGGTGAAATTCCACTTAGCATTTTAACGGGCTTTATCGGTACGCCATTATTCGTTTGGTTGATTTTCAAAAAGCGGGTGAACATTACATGACCATTTTACATGCAGAAAAACTCGGCTTTCACTATCAACCGGAACAAGCTATTTTTAAGGGCCTCACCCTAACGTTAGCCAGCGGTGAGATCCATACGATCTTAGGGCCAAATGGCGTCGGTAAATCGACGCTGCTCAAGTGCCTCGTTGGGGTGCAGCCCCCTAATGAAGGTCAGATCACATTAGATGATCAGCACCTGAACCAGCTGTCGCCACGGCAACGTGCCCGTAAGTTGGCTTTCGTCCCACAGGTTAACGCCAGTTCCACCAACGTTTCGTTAACGGTTTTTGATTACGTACTGTTGGGCCGCACTCCTTATCAAGGCTTGTTGGCAACGCCAACCTTGCAGGACCGACATCAGTGTGAGCAATTACTCGCTCAGTTGTCGCTAACAGCTTTTAGTCAGCGGTCATTCGCCGCCTTAAGCGGTGGTCAACAACAATTGGTCATGATTGCCCGTGCCCTTTTGCAAGAGCCTGATTTGATTATTTTAGATGAACCAACATCTGCCTTAGATCTAGGCAATCAAGTGCGCGTGCTTAAACTGATCAACCAGTTGCAACAACAGGGTTATGGTATTTTACTGACCACACATGACCCTAACTTAGCGCTGATGCTAGGGGGAGCCGTGAGTCTTTTCACCACGGTCGGTGGCTTTGAAACTGGGCCAGTCCAAACGACCTTAACGTCTGAAAAACTCTCACAGGCTTATCAAACACCAATCTGTGTGACAACAGTTGCCGAACAGCAACGACAAATTTGTTTTATCGCTTCAGATTTTTCAGTTTAAAAAGGAATCAACGTTGCTTACGGGAATCAACCCACGGATAACGTGCAGTTAACACCCGTTTAGCAATCGCTTTACGCAATAGCGAGGATGACCAGTTTTATGTTTGACAGCACAAGACTGGTTATCCTCCGAAAATAGGATTTTGCGTCAGCAAAATAGTCATCAAATCACTTAGGAGGGCCATGTGTCCTGCGGGGTGGTCTTACCCCACAAGACTGGTCATCCTCCGGAAATGAGATTTTGCGTTAGCAAAATAGTCACTAGATAACTTAGGAGGTTTTTTTTCATGCACTTCACAAAATCATGGCGCCGTTTCACTAAGGTTGCCTTAGTCGGTTTATTAACTTTCGGTGCACTTTCAACAACAACTGCTGCTGCCAGCAAGAAGACAGTCACTGATATGGCGGGTACCAAGGTCACCATGCCTTCAAAAATCACGCGGGTCGCTGACATGTGGCACGCCAACAACCAGGTTGTTCTCTTATTAGGCGGTCAAAAGAAATTGGTTGCCACAACACCTGTCATTCAAAAATTAGCTTGGTACGCTCAAGTCTATCCTGGTATCAAAAAGGTAACCGCACCCTTCTCTGGTCAAGATATTCAAACTGAAGAATTGTTAAAGGCTAAGCCACAAGTTGCCTTAACCTCTGATGCCACTCAAGCGAAGACGTTACGTGACGCTGGTGTGCCAACAGCTAACGTGATGTTCCAAAATTTTGCTGGTTTAAAGAAGTCTGTTAAGATCACTGCAAAAATTTTAGGCGGCGACGCCCCTTCAATTGCCAAAACTTATACCAAAGAGTTAAACGGGAATATCAGCTACGTTGAAAAGAAAGTTAAAAATGACAAGAACAAGCCTGCCATTTTACATATTGGTAATGTCAGTGATTTAACCAATGTGGACGGACGCAATACGATTATTGACGAATGGATGAAAGCAGCTGGTGCTAAAAATGCATTAACGGCAAAAGGCAATCAAATTACGGTTACAGTTGAACAAATTACGAAGTCAAATCCTGATATGATCATTATCGGTGGAACCACTAGTAAAAAAGCCTTAGCAACTTTGAAAAAAGATTCTCGTTTCAAAAACTTAAAAGCTGTTAAAGCTGGTAAAGTTTACGGGAACCCAACTGGTACCTTTGCTTGGGATCGTTACAGTACTGAAGCTGCATTACAAGTTCTGTGGGTCGCAAAATTAGCACATCCTAACCAATTCAAATCTTTGAATATGGTTAAGAAAACCCAAACCTTTTACAATAAGTACTACAACTATGATTTAACTAAAACTGAAGCAAAGCAGATTTTAGCCGGCGAAAACCCAGCCTAGATTTGCCTCTCAAAAAGAGAACCCCAGCGGTTCTCTTTTTGATTACAGGCGTTCTCAATCAAACTGCCAGCGTTTAAATCTGGTATACTAAACGAGAAACTTTATTGCAGAAAGGAAGCAACATCATGACGCTCCCAGTATTTTTAGAATTGGTTGAGATCAAGGCCAAAACGGCTAGCGTTTTTCCATTCTTATTAGGCACTTTTTACGCCCTTTATCATTACCACCAACTGCACCTCGGTTACTTGCTGTTATTCTTTATCGCAATGTTGGTGTTTAACATGGCGGTTGACGCCAACGATAATTATCAAGACTATCGCCGAGCAACGCACAATCAGGCGTTAAACTTCCGCGAAAAAACCAATATTATTGGCGTTCATCATTTAACCCCCAGTCATATTGGGTGGATGATTTTTTGGATGATCATTGGCTCCGCGGGTTTAGGAATCTTTATTGCCAGCCAAACCGGTTGGCCTGTTTTATGGGTTGGCCTATTCTGCTATGCCGTGGGTTTTTTCTACGCTGGTGGACCACGCCCGATTTCCACGACCCCTTTTGGTGAATTTTTCTCTGGCATGACCATGGGCTTTATGATTTTCCTACTTAGCGTTTACTTAAATACCTACGACGTGGTGCAATTTAACGCTGCCTTTGTCGGACCGATTTTTGTGGCCTCTGGCTTATCAGTGTGTGCCATTGCCAATTTAATGTTGGCAAACAACATTTGTGATGAACAAGAAGACCTGAGCTTAAAACGGCGTACGCTTTTATATTACATCGGTCATCAGCGGGCATTAGTCCTATTCGTTGCGCTTTACATCATTGGTTTTGTTATGTTGATCAGTGCAGTTGCACTGGGTTACCTGCCGCGATTAATGTTGCTAACACTATTTACCATCATTCCAGTTTGGCAAAATACCCGCCAATTTTTGGCAAAACAAGTCAAAAAAGAAACCTTTCCTTTGGCAATCAAAAACCTATTTTTGATTACGTTAGCCCAAGTGATTTTCTTCGGTTTAGGCGTTTGGCTACATGTTTAATTTAAAAAGCTCCGACAATGCTGGCCATTAACGCCTCATTGCCGGACTTTTTTTGACTAAAAGCGCTGTTATTTGGCGTCACCGTGCCATAATATGCTGATCAAAAGCACTAATTTCCCCTTCATCACCGGCAATAGCTACACTGCTGCTGGTAAAACAGTCCAAACCGTTACCATAAGCCACACCACCCCTAACCTGAATAACTGTGCTACCAACCGTGCATGCTGTGGAATCACTGGGAGCCGTGTCGCCAATCAGGCGTCAAATCGGCAACTAAAAGCGCGCCGACATTCAATCACAAAACCATGGTGAAAACCGAAAAAGGCTTTCCCATTTCAAAACTGTTCGGACCATTGCATCCAAAATGATCGGGCATACGAGGTTAAAGGTGATGCTACAATCCCAAAATTACCACAACTTCAAGCCCTAAAAGCACCCGCCCTTTAATAATCGTTGTTGCAGCGCTGCTCCCATTAAACTGAATCAGACGCTCAGCTGCTTATCAGTTAGCTTAAACGATCATTTAAGTGCTTCACCGGCATGTGACCTTTTATCTAAATGAAAACGATTATCAGGGTATCGCCGACTAGGCAAAGCCTGTATGAGCCCTTACAATAAAACTTGTTTAAGATTTTTATTGAAGGAGATGACGTTCACGTGCGAGTTTTAGGAATTCTTGGCGCCCATCAGCGCCATGGCATAACCGCACAACTGCTGGCAGCCACTTTAGCGGCCCTACCAGCCGACGTACAACGAGAGACTATTTTTTTAGCCGATTATCAGATTACGCCTGACACCGGTCAGGCTAATCCTGTTTTAGATAAATTAGAGCAGCAATTACAGGCCAGCGATATTTGGATCATGGCCACCCCAACCTATTGGGGCAGTATTTCGGGTTTAATGAAAAACTTTTTAGATTGTATGCGCCCGCGCATGGTGCGCATGACCAAAAAGGCAGATACCCTGCCAGGGCAGTTTAAAAACAAGCATTACTTAAGTCTCACCACTTGCTTTATCTCAAGTCTGGAGAATTTTTTTGTCGGGATCACCGATGATACATTTCGCGTGATCGACCGCGCCTTAACAGGTGCCGGGTTGATTAAAATCAGTGAGTTGGTTGGAACTGGCACTTGGGGTCAGCACCAGCCAACAACGAAACAATTGGCACGCTGTCGTGTTTTAGGTTATAAAATCGCTCAGCGACAAGTAAAGGATGATGCAACTTTGAAACGTTATTTACAACTTTTAGGGATGGTCGCTACCATGTCACTGGTCACCATGGGTCTACAACAGTTGATTTTTAAATTATTTACCGGGCCGACTTTTTGGTTAGCTTACATCAGCTTTGTGGTGATATTCTACGTGCTATTGGCGAGTCTGTTACACTACTTTACCTTTTTACGACACCGCCGACGCTAAGCGAAAGGAGTTTTCCTGATGGCAAGTTTTCACTTTGAATTACCCGCTTCAAAAATAAACCACCCTACTGATCCAGCACAATCCGAACAACCATTTGAAAATATTTTTGATTTTCCAGATTTTGTTGAAATGCGGCCAAAACTCCGTGATGCGGTTCGAGCAGTGGCCCAAGAACATTTTGATCAGCCGGTGCTCCCTGTTGAAGTGCAACACCTGGCAGTTGCGCTAGAAAACCAACTGGAACAAGAAACACGAAAATATTTGGCTCAAGGTCACGTTTTTGAGAACCAAAAAACCGAACTACACGAACTCTGCCGCCTTTATACACGTGTTTTACAAATTGTCAGTCAAACTGAAACTGTTGATGCAGACTTAGAAGATCTCGTCTTCGCCTTAAATCAAACCCGGTTAGGCTTGCGTAACCTTAAAGAAGTGTCTGGTTCTGGCCCTCAATACGACCCAGAGCAACAACGTCACATTCAACCTGGTACTTTTTATGATTATGTCATTCAATATCTTGTACAACCTTACGTCATTGCAGCAGATCAACCGCTAACCCTACACAACCTGACAACTGCTGGCCAACAGCTGGCACAACGGTTAGCGGCCTACGCCTTTCGTGATTGGGATGCTTATCTCACTCACCGCTACGACGCTGAACACTTGGTTAAGAACCAAAAAGGCATTAGTGACCGTGACTACTATGAAGCGCTTAAACAAATTGAACTGAATTATGCGGATCACATTTACGCTGACGTTTTTGGTGCGACCTTTGAAGCCTTTGAAAAATTACTCGTCCCAGCAAGCTTACCGGAATTACTGATTCAATCCACCGTGCTCCCAGCAGCCGTGCAACACGAGCCCTTGCGCACCCAATTAACTGAGCGCATCAAACGATACTTTTTACTTGATGCCACTGGTCACGAACACGTTTTAGACCAACCACTAGCTGAGATCCAACGTAAGTACACTTTTTATGAAGCAAATTTTTGTGAATGAGAGATGACCGCCCATGAGCTTTACAGCACAACCTGGCTCACCAGAATTCGAAAATGCAATTTTCATATTAAACCAACCCGTCACCCGTTACAACGCTGCAAAATTTAGTTTTAAAGAGGAAGCTGTTTTAGAACCCATTGACCAAACCGCTTGGGCCTTACCCATTTATTTATCGGACGATTTTAATTTATTTCTGATTTTTGCACCTAATTATGGCAATCGTTGGACGGCGAGTTGCGCGCAGGTCATGATTGAAAATGGCAATCAGATCACGCAAATGAGCGACTTGGTGCCAACCGGAACTGGCTTTACCGCTTTATCGCAGCTCAACAAAGATACAGCAGTGGCTTTTTTAGCCTATTTTGAAAGCCTGTCTGCCCAGCATTTAGGCTATTGGGCAGATGGCCCGCAGGCTTAAAAATACCAACTTGTATGCTGGCAGGCGAAACCTGCCTGCCAAAACATCAAAATCCGCTTAGACGCCTTTAAAAATAGTCGTCTAAGCGGATTTTTGTTAGGGCTTGCCATTTGATCAAAGCTCATTTATGCTTCTGTTTCAGCTTGGTGCTTTTTAACCACTAATTTTTTCTTCTTATCCTTAATGCGAACGATTTTGCCAGGATGTAAGCCTAATTTTTGTCTGAGTTCAATCGGGATCACGACCCGCCCTTTAGCGTCTACAATTGCTTGATATTTTACCATTTTACGTCACCTCGCTACTGATTGCCACAACACCTAGCTTTAGTGTACCGAAAATCAAGTTTGAAAACGATCAATAAGCTTGCCAACAAAAAAGACAAACCATGATCGTTTGTCTTTTTTCGAAACTATTTAGGCTTGCGCAAAGTCTTTTAAGGCTTGTGCATAAGCCGCTAATTTTTCCTGCGCGTGGGCTTCGTTGTCACCAACGGTACCTACATAAAACTTAATTTTAGGTTCCGTACCTGAAGGCCGAATGGCGATCCAGGTGTGATCTGCTAAATGATATTTCAGTACATTCGCCTTTGGTAAGGTGATGGCAACTGTTTCACCGTTCGCCTTGGTTTCAGTTTGCGTTGAAAAGTCTTCCACCGCTACAACTTGGCTGCCAGCAAAGTCAGCCGGTTGTTCTTCACGGAAACGTTTCATCAACGTTTGCATTTCTTCAACACCAGCCACACCGGTAAAGGTTTCAGAAGTCGTTTGTTCTGCATAGTAGCCATAGGTCTTAAACAAGTCTTGCACGCCATCATACAACGTTTTACCCTGTTCACGATAGTAAGCTGCAATTTCAGCCAGCAACAAGACACCTTGAATCGCATCTTTATCCCGTACAAACGGCTTGACCAACGAACCATAGCTTTCTTCAAAACCAAACATATAAGTCTGGCTATGATCTTGTTCGTACTGATGAATTTTTTCACCGATGTACTTAAAGCCTGTTAACACATTTAACATCTTCACACCGTAGTGTTCAGCAATCTTCGTGGCTAACTCTGTGGATACAATTGATTTAATCGCCACCGCATTGGCTGGTAACGTTCCTGCAGCTTGGTTGGCCCGTAAAATATAATCCAACATCAAGGATGCAATTTGATTCCCATTTAATAATTGGTAGTCGCCATTCGGCAAACGCACCGCCGTCCCTAACCGATCGGCATCGGGATCGGTGGCCACTAATAAATCTGCCCCCGTCTTTTTCCCTAAAGCAATCGCCAAATCAAATGCTTGTGGAAATTCAGGATTCGGGAAATCAACCGTTGGGAATTCTGGGTCGATCACGGCCTGTTCAGGGACCAACTTAAATTGGTTAAACCCGGCTTGGCGCAAGGCCTGACTGCCGATCATTTTCCCAGTCCCATGTAATGGCGTATAAACCAATGACATTTGCCGACCAACCTTTTCAACAAGTTCACGGTTGATGGTCACTGACTTGATTTCTTCTAAATAGACTTCATCAACATCTTCGCCGATGATTCGTAATAATTGACTTTGACGTAAATCAGTTTCGGCTGCCACTTTGATACCGAATAAATCGGTGACTTGGCGCACATAACCGATAATCTGATCGGCTTCTTTTGGTGGCATTTGACCGCCATCAGCACCGTAAATTTTATACCCGTTGTATTGCTTGGGGTTATGACTTGCAGTGATCATGATACCTGCATAAGCCTTTAAATGACGGACCGCAAAAGAAAGCTCTGGTGTTGGCCGTAAATCATCAAAAACAAAGCTTGGAATATTGTGTGCGCCTAATACCCGCGCCGCTTCATGCGCAAAATCTTCAGAATGATACCGGGAATCAAAACTGATCGCAACGCCCCGTTGTTTGGTAGCTGGATCCAATGTATCCATTAACCGTGCCAAGCCTTCAGTGGCTTGGCGAACGGTGTAGTCATTCATACGGTTGATTCCAGGGCCCATAATGCCACGCATCCCTGCAGTTCCAAATTCCATTGGCGCATAAAAAGCGTCTTCCAATGCTTTGGAATCATCGGCTAAAGCTACTAAAGCTTGCTTTAAGGCGGGTTCTAAAGTTGGTTCATTTTTCCAAATTTCATAAGTCTCTTGCCACGACATAACGTTTGTTTCCTCCTCGTTGTGCCCCTACGCCGTTACCGGTAGTAGGAACGGTTGGTGGACACCCAACATGTTAAATTAGTGTGCTTGAGAGCCAGTGAGTAGCGCACACCCTGTTGCCAGACATGATGGCGCCTTCTCAAACATCTTTCCCTAGTATACTACAAAATTTAATCGCTTTTTAGTGAAAAAAGCGGTTATGATCTTCTTTTTCACGGCCTCCGCTTTGTTGTGCTCCCCTAAAAAAATAGCTGCCTCATTGCATCACGCAACGAAACAACCATTTCAATCATTAGCCTAACCGTTGAATATAGTTAAAAGCTTGTTGGCCAGCAATACCGCCATCTCCAACTGCGGTGGCAATTTGACGCAGCCCTTTTTGACGAACATCGCCAATGGCATACACACCTGGCACTTTGGTCGCCATATTCTCATCTGTTACGACCCAACCATGATCATCTAAAATTGGCAATGATTGTACGCCTTCTGTTAACGCATCAATGCCGACGTAAATAAAGACACCACTAGCCGGGATCACCTTGCGTTCGCCCGTTTTCTTATCCGAATACTGAACGCCGGTGACTTTTTTATCGTCCCCTAAAATTGCTTCCGTATTGGCATTCCAAACAAATTCAACCTTGTCATTCGCAAACGCCCGATCTTGTAAAATCTTTTGTGCCCGTAATTCATCACGCCGATGGACAATCGTGACCTTTGCAGCTAAGTTGGCCAAGTAAAGGCCTTCTTCAACGGCAGAGTCCCCGCCACCTACAACAACGACTTCCCGATTTTTGAAAAAGGCACCATCACAAACGGCACAGTAAGAAACCCCACGACCGCTGTAATCTTCTTCACCTGGGATCCCCAATTTACGATGATCGGCCCCTGTGGCAATAATCACCGCTTTGGCTTCGTAAGTCCCATCATCAGTTTCAACTAATTTGGTCTTACCCTGGTCTGTGACTGATTTAACGTTCCCATAAGCAAATTCAGCCCCAAACTGAGTCGCACTGTCGTACATTTTTTGTGCTAAATCAGGTCCTAAGATTGACTTATAACCTGGATAATTTTCAATCGCTGCCGTGTTATTCATTTGACCACCATAAATCCCACGATCAACTAATACCACGGATAGATTTGAACGGGATGCATAAAGGGCTGCCGTTAAACCACCAGGCCCAGCCCCAATTACAACAACATCAACTTGTTTTGCCATTCCGAAATGCCTCCTTACTAAAACATCTAGTTTTTATCATACGCGAATTCGCTTAAATGTCCACCAATTGACTTACTAAAAGTCACTAAGAACGGTTTGCAATTCGTTTTGAAGTGCCACCGCCTCTTGCTGAAACATGGTCTGACCACTTTGTAAATAACGCTGGACTTGTTGTAAGCTGGCCTGAAAATCACCTGAATAAGCGTAACAATTTGCCAGAAAATAGTGTAACTCAGGGTGTTGTTGTTCATGCGTTGGCACTAATTGTTGTAGGCGTTGGATCGCCGCTTGATACTGACGCGCATATTGCCAGCAAACTGCTAATTGACAATTTGCCAATACGTATTCTTCAGTATTCTTCGCCAAGCTTTGCGCCCGCTCCAAACAATGCGCCGCCTGCTGATATTGCCCTTTTGAAAAAAAGTTCATGCCGCGTTGAAAATAATAATTACACGATGGTAAAAAGTTAATGACCTCGCCCATAGCCTGCTACGCCCCTTACACTGATTTTAGATTTAATCCAGTTCTTGTTTGCCTTCGCGTTGCATAATTTCTGTAATGGCTGTCCGAATCTCTTTTTCATCGTACAACACATGATAGATCGTATTGGTAATCGGCATTTCAATGCCTTGTTGTTGGGCCAATTCATAAGCGGCCCGCGTGGTAGAAACCCCTTCAACCACCATGCCCATTTCATCTAAAACTTGTTGTAACGGTTTACCTTGCCCTAATTGGTTCCCAGCACGCCAGTTGCGTGAATTAACACTGGTACAGGTCACGATCAAGTCACCAACGCCGGATAACCCAATAAACGTTAACGGATTCGCACCAAATGCCACGCCTAAGCGGCTGATTTCTGCCAAACCACGGGTCATAAGCGCGGCCTTAGCGTTATCACCATAACCTAAACCGTGCAATGCACCTGCCCCTAAGGCAATCACGTTTTTCAAGGCGGCGCCCATTTCAACGCCGATGACATCTGCATTGGTGTAAACCCGGAAATAGTCATTCATAAACAGCTGTTGGACCTGTTGTGCGGCTGTTAAATTAGAACAAGCCGCTGTAATAGAGGTTAAATCATGTTCTGATACATTTTCAGCATGACTGGGTCCTGATAATACAACGATCTCACGCCGAAATTCAGCTGGGATCTCTTCGGTTAAGACTTGTGACAAACGCTTATGGGTCCCTAATTCTAACCCCTTACTTGCGTGGATCAGCATTGGACGAATACCTTGGCGCTTGATGATCGGTAAAATTTGTTGGGCCATCTTGCGAATCGCATTGGTTGGAATCACAAATAAAATCACATCAACTTGATCGAGTGCCTGTTCCAAACTCAAGGTCGCGATCAAAGTCGGTTCTAATTTGAATTTAGGCAAATAATGCCGGTTTGTATGGTGCTGATTGATCTCCGCCACGTGTTCTGCATTGCGGCCCCAAAGGGTAACTTGATGCCCATTTTCGGTCAATAAGTTCGCCAAGACCGTGCCCCAAGAACCGGCGCCTAAAACAGCGATTTTTTTAGCCATAAATTATCTCTCCTTCGCTTGTTTGGTTTGTTGTGGTTGCGCTGCTAAGTACAGTGGTGGTTGTGGTCGCTGACGGCGACGATAAACCCATAACCCAATGGCACCCACAAACAAAATCAATGATAACATTTGTGACACACGAATCACATGAAAGAGCCATAAACTATCCGTGCGCATTCCTTCAACAAAGAAGCGACCAAAGGCATACCAACTAATATAGAGCAAAAAGACTTCCCCTTGTCGCAATAACTGTTTTCGGTGACGTAATGCCATGATCACAATAAAACCTAATAAGTCCCATGTGGATTCATAAAGAAACGTCGGCTGACGATAAGCACCATTGATCAACATTTGTGACACAATAAAGTGCGGCAAATGCAGTTGTTGCAAAAAGGCCAGTGTGGTTTTCGCGCCAAATGCTTCCTGATTCATAAAATTGCCCCAACGCCCAATGGCCTGGCCTAAGATCACACAAGGCGCGGCGATGTCTAACACCAGCCAAGTGGGCAATTGCCGGCGGTGACAAAAGACAATAAAGACGATTGCCGCTGCAATCAACCCACCATAAATGGCGATCCCGCCGTGCCAAATGGCAATCATCTCGCCAGGATGGGCCAAATAATAAGGCAGTTCAAACAAGATGTAATATAAACGGGCCCCAATCAAGGTAAATGGTAGCGCCCATAAAATCATATCAAACAGGTCATCGCTTGAAACACCACGTCGCTCCGATTCGCGCATGGCTAAAATCACAGCCAGCACGACCCCTGTGGCAATGATCACACCGTACCAATGGATCTCCAGCGGTCCCAATTGTAATGCAATCGGATTTAAAGCTGCAACCAGCATGCCTACTCATCCTTTCCTGTCGGTTTTTGAGCGCTAGAATGCGTCCCATCAACAGAATCAGTGGCTGGCGAATTCGGAATGGCATCCTGACCTTCGTCAATTGCTGAATTTTCTTGAATCAAACTATTCAAGTTGTCCTCAAAGGTCTTGGTAGCATCATACCCCATGGCCTTCGCCCGATAATTCATGGCGGCGACTTCAATAATAATGGCTAAGTTCCGCCCAATTTTAACCGGAATCGTGACGCGTGGTAATGTCACGTCAAAAATTTGAATCGTCTCATCACCATTGCCTAAACGGTCAAAGTTTTTATCTGGCGTCCAAGTTTCCAAATGGACAACCAATTGGATCGGTGTATCACTGCGCACTGCGCCAGCGCCAAATAAATTCATCACATCAATGATCCCAATGCCACGAATCTCCAATAAATGCCGTAAAATTGCCGGTGCTTCCCCAATCAAGGTCTGTTCGTCTTGTTCGTAAACTTCTACGCGATCGTCAGCAATCAAGCGATGGCCCCGTTTTACCAACTCAAGGGCTGTTTCACTTTTACCAACACCCGAATCCCCAGTGATCAGCACGCCGATGCCATAAATATCCACTAAAACACCGTGCATGGAGCGACGCTCAGCCAAACGACCGTCTAAGTAGTCCGTCATTAAACTGGACAAGCGGGTTGTGGCCAACTTTGCGCCTAATACTGGAATATTGGCTTCCGCTGCCGCTTGTTGCAATTCAGTTGGGACTGGCAATGAACGAGACACCACAAAAGCAGGTGTATCGTCGCCGCACATTTTCCGAAAGATCATTAAGCGTTCATCAGCAGTCATTTTTTGTGTAAATGAAATTTCCGTACGACCGAACAACTGGATCCGATCATGTGGATAATAATTAAAATAGCCGGTTAATTCCAAGCCCGGCCGAGAAATATCGCTTACCGTAATTTTACGTTTTTCTAAATAAGCTTCGCCGGCATAAACGTCTAAACGTGTTTGCTGGACTAGCTCTGCTACTGTCACACTTTCAGCCATGTTCAATACTCCAATCTATCCTAGTTTCTCTGTCTCTTATGCGTTTAACAGTGAAAAAGGTATCTCGCTTTATATTTTAACATTGCACTGCGCCAACTGCACCTGCTTTTAGGCTAAAAAACGGCCTTCACATCCCTGATGAAGATGCAAAGACCGTTTCTATTAATGAATCGTTAAGTAGTTGGTCACAATAATATTCACCAGTGACATGATCACCGCAACGGCCATGGCACTGACAAAGCTATTAAAGGCAAAGCCCGCACCAACCACGCCTGCTGTCAATTGAAGCATCAGTGCATTGATCACAATGCTAAACAGCCCTAAGGTGAGAAACGTAATGGGAAACGACAGAATGCTGAGAATTGGCCGCACTAAGGCATTTAAAATGCCTAACACTAAACTTGCCCCTAGCGCCATCCAAATACTTGAAACAAACAACATTCCTGGGAAAAAACCGGCAATCGCCAAGAAAATAATGGCATTGACGATTATCCGTGTGAAAAATCCCATTAAAAATCACTCCAGTCATCATCTTCAACTTTTACATCCTGAGCGTCTTTACGCGTATGTTGATGACGCGTTTCATAACGCTGTTCCCGCTGCTCACGGCGCCGTTGCCGCATAGCGGCGCGTTGCCAAGCACGGTGTTGAGCATGATGTCCACCGCGAATACTGTAGAACAACACCACTAATAACAAAGGTAGCGCCAATAGTTTCAGTGGGAACCAAATTAATAATAACAGAAGTACCACAAAAACTAAAATCGGGCTTATTAGCAAGAACAAAAGTGGTGCACATAAAAGCAGCATCAAAAATCCCATTACAATCACCTCGCTTCACTAGACTGAATGCAAGCAGCCCCCTTTAAATGATCACACATGATCAGGCTACCCGTTATTTAATCTTTCGTGTCTTTTAATAAAATATTACCAGAAGCCGTGGTTAATTTCAGTTCAGCAGGTTCAGTGGCCAGATCACGCTCAAAATTGTAGAAAGAGTGCCCCGTTTGTTGCTGTTCGTTTAACACATCAACGGCACTCAAGCGTGATTTGATGGCTCCAAAGCGTGTGTTGGCCTCGCCATTTAACGCAAGGTCTGTTGGCACTGCTAGTTTGACAGTCCCATTAACCGAGCTTGCTTTTAATCGTTTTAAATTATTTTCGCGAATCGTTGCCCGGACACTGCCGTTAACCGTGGTGAGCTCAGCCGTTTCTGTTTGACTGGCCAAGTAAACTTCACCATTAACCGTATTCAACAAGGTATCCACTAATTGCCCGCCTGTTACATGGATACTCCCATTGACGCCTTCAACTTCTAACATGGTCGCTGCTAAGCCATCAAAGCTTAAATTACCGCTGGTGCTTTTGACATACAAGTCCTCGCCTTGAAAAGCTTTAAACTGAACATTACCGTTTAACACTTTAACCGCCGTATGATCGTAACGCCGTTTCGGCAAGTAGAAGGTCAGATCCGCCATGATCCGCTTATTAGGCACTTTAAACGTTAACGTATCGGCTGTGATCCCAATCTCGCTCCGTTGTAAAAACGCCTCTAAGTCGCTGGCTTCTGTGAATTTCCCGTACATTTTCACATGTGCACTGACTTTAATATCTGGTTGATCCCAGGTTTCAAAGTTGATATTCCCATTGGCCAACTTCACATCTAAAATGGAAGCAGTGGCTGCTTCATAAACAAAATCATGGTCAAAATGAGACGTCACTAAGCCTGGTACTTTCACGTTGATCTCTTTCCAATCAACGTTATCCATAATCGTTTGGGCCGTACTCTTTAAAAACTTCCCTAACTGATTACCGGCTTCGCCGACCTTTTCGCCGACTTGGCTAAAGGTATCCGCTGCATTTTCTTTCCATTCATCGTCTAAATTCCACTTATCAGACCAATGTTCATGATGCTGTTGCCGTGTCGCTTGTGTTTGCGCTGCTAATTTTTTCAGGCGCGCCTTTTCATCTGCTAATTCTGAAATCTGGGTTTGTAATTCTGTTATTTTTAATGCTGTTTCGTCACGATCCGTTTGTTTTTCAGGTGTTAACCCATCTAAGTCAGCCATCGTGTCTAACACTTGTAAATGTTCTTCAGCCGTTTGTAACGCAGTTTGGCGTTTGGCTAACGTTGCCTGGACAGCTTCTAATTGGCTGGTCACTGTATCAGTCTGATCAGCTGTTTGCTTCGTTGTTGCTTGATCAGCCTGTTCTTGTTGCATTTTTTGTTGTTCTGCATTACTTTGCGTTTTTGCACTGTTTTCCAATAACGTCAGGGCCTCTTCCGTGGAAATAATCCCCTGTTTCACTAAGTCAAGAATCCGTTCACGTTCATTCATGGCGATTGCCCCTTTCAAACTATCCTGTTTGGCTATGGTTACATTATCGCTTGAATGCCGCAAAAAAGCATAGGACCTAAGTTGGATTTTCTTATCCGCATTTAGTAGTTAATCACATTCGGCCGCCCAAGTAAAAACCGCAGGTCACTTGACCTGCGGCACCTTACTACATGGTTTCACCCGAATTATTCATACGAGGTTTAATATCGGCATACCGCACAATTTTGGACCAA
>NZ_AZDA01000105.1 GCF_001434575.1 Loigolactobacillus bifermentans DSM 20003 | reverse complement strand
GTAGACCTTTGAAAACTGAACAAAGTTTCGACGAATCAAATGTGTAGGGTCTTAGAACTTCGGTTCTAAGCAAAACATTTGCGAAGTCAATTCAATTATTTGAATAATACTCGCTAGCAACAAATCGAAAAATTGAGCAAATCAATATTTCATATTATATATGAGAGTTTGATCCTGGCTCAGGACGAACGCTGGCGGCGTGCCTAATACATGCAAGTCGAACGCACTGACGTCGACAGAAGGTGCTTGCACTGGAAGTTGATTGACGTGAGTGGCGGACGGGTGAGTAACACGTGGGTAACCTGCCCTTAAGCGGGGGATAACATTTGGAAACAGATGCTAATACCGCATAAAAGTTGAGATCACATGGTCTTAATTTGAAAGACGGCCTTTGGCTGTCACTTAAGGATGGACCCGCGGCGTATTAGCTAGTTGGTGAGATAATAGCCCACCAAGGCGATGATACGTAGCCGACCTGAGAGGGTAATCGGCCACATTGGGACTGAGACACGGCCCAAACTCCTACGGGAGGCAGCAGTAGGGAATCTTCCACAATGGACGAAAGTCTGATGGAGCAACGCCGCGTGAGTGAAGAAGGTTTTCGGATCGTAAAACTCTGTTGTTGGAGAAGAACAGGGACTAGAGTAACTGTTAGTCCTTTGACGGTATCCAACCAGAAAGCCACGGCTAACTACGTGCCAGCAGCCGCGGTAATACGTAGGTGGCAAGCGTTGTCCGGATTTATTGGGCGTAAAGCGAGCGCAGGCGGTTTCTTAAGTCTGATGTGAAAGCCTTCGGCTTAACCGAAGAAGTGCATCAGATACTGGGAAACTTGAGTGCAGAAGAGGAAAGTGGAACTCCATGTGTAGCGGTGAAATGCGTAGATATATGGAAGAACACCAGTGGCGAAGGCGGCTTTCTGGTCTGTAACTGACGCTGAGGCTCGAAAGTATGGGGAGCGAACAGGATTAGATACCCTGGTAGTCCATACCGTAAACGATGAATGCTAAGTGTTGGAGGGTTTCCGCCCTTCAGTGCTGCAGCTAACGCATTAAGCATTCCGCCTGGGGAGTACGACCGCAAGGTTGAAACTCAAAGGAATTGACGGGGGCCCGCACAAGCGGTGGAGCATGTGGTTTAATTCGAAGCTACGCGAAGAACCTTACCAGGTCTTGACATCTAGCGCCAATCCTAGAGATAGGACGTTCCCTTCGGGGACGCTAAGACAGGTGGTGCATGGTTGTCGTCAGCTCGTGTCGTGAGATGTTGGGTTAAGTCCCGCAACGAGCGCAACCCTTATGATTAGTTGCCAGCATTTAGTTGGGCACTCTAATCAGACTGCCGGTGACAAACCGGAGGAAGGTGGGGATGACGTCAAATCAGCATGCCCCTTATGACCTGGGCTACACACGTGCTACAATGGCTAGTACAACGAGTTGCGAACCCGCGAGGGTAAGCTAATCTCTTAAAGCTAGTCTCAGTTCGGATTGTAGGCTGCAACTCGCCTACATGAAGTCGGAATCGCTAGTAATCGCGGATCAGCACGCCGCGGTGAATACGTTCCCGGGCCTTGTACACACCGCC
>NZ_AZDA01000104.1 GCF_001434575.1 Loigolactobacillus bifermentans DSM 20003 | reverse complement strand
CAAATTGATCAGCATGATCAAGGTAACATTATGATTACAAATACCCACCAGCCAAGCGTAACTAAAGTTAGTGGGACTAAAAAATGGGATGACAATCAGAATCAAGATGGGTTGCGACCAAAGGCAGTAACGATCAACTTATTAGCCAATGGTAAACAAGTTGCTCAGCAACAAGTGACAGCTGCCGATCATTGGCGTTATCGATTTAAAAATTTACCGATGTATCAGAGCGGTAAAAAGATTGTATACACTATTACTGAAGCGACGATAAAGGATTACACGACTCAGGTTAAGGGGTATGATGTAACCAATCATTACACACCGATGAAAACAGGTGTGACCGTGACGAAGCATTGGAATGATCAGGCTGATCAAGATGGGTTACGTCCAAAGAACATTAAGGTACAGCTATACGCTAATGGTAAGAAATCTGGGGCACCAGTCATTTTAAGTGAAGCCACGGATTGGACGTATACTTGGAAGGAGTTAGCTGCCAAACAAAATGGTAAACAAATCAAATATGTGGTCAAAGAGACCAAAAAAATACCAGGCTATACCACTCAAATTGATCAGCATGATCAAGGTAACATTATG
>NZ_AZDA01000103.1 GCF_001434575.1 Loigolactobacillus bifermentans DSM 20003 | reverse complement strand
TGAGAGTAAACCTCTCAAAACTGAGCAAAGTTTCGATTAATGTGTAGTTTTCCGTATTTATTCCTTAGAAAGGAGGTGATCCAGCCGCAGGTTCTCCTACGGCTACCTTGTTACGACTTCACCCCAATCATCTGTCCCACCTTAGACGGCTAGCTCCTCAAAGAGGTTACCCCACCGGCTTCGGGTGTTACAAACTCTCATGGTGTGACGGGCGGTGTGTACAAGGCCCGGGAACGTATTCACCGCGGCGTGCTGATCCGCGATTA
>NZ_AZDA01000016.1 GCF_001434575.1 Loigolactobacillus bifermentans DSM 20003 | reverse complement strand
ATGGAAACATGGCACCTCCTAGGTTCTCTAAGGTCTATTTTGCTATCGCAAAATCTGATTTCCGGAGGATGACCATTCCCTCGGGCGAAAAGCGCCACGATGGAAACATGGCACCAGCTAAAAGCGCTTGTGTATCTTTGCTGCGCAAAGGTTTTATTTTCGCTGGTTGTCCATTCTGGCGGACGCAAACCGTCACGCCAGAAACATGGCACCTCCTAGGTTCTCTAAGGTCTATTTTGCTTCCGCAAAATCTGATTTTGGAGGATGGCCATTCCTACGGGCGCAACTACCCTCGTAGGCAACATGGTTCCTCCTTGCAAGTTGGCTGCCATTAAAAATGATTTGGCGCCTGAGCTGTTTCCTTTAGTATACCGCGTTGTGGCAAGGCTGCAAAACAACATCATTTACAAATTTACCGTTCTCTTCAAGTGAGGGTTACTTTTCTTTAAAAGTGGGCTATGATAGAATATCGTGTAGATGTTTTTTTGTTTTAAGCGCAGGGCAATACGAGTTGACTGTGTTACGACTGTCTGAGATGACGACAGTCTGCCAAAAAAGAATTTTTTGCGCAATCAAGCGACTTTAGGAGGTTTTTGCGATATGGCAGTTCATATCAAAACACAATATGGTACGATTGATATTTCAAACACAGTGATCGCCACTGTGGTTGGTGGTGCCGCAACAGACGTTTACGGTATTATCGGTATGGCAAGTAAAAATCAAATTCGCGATAACTTAAATGAAATTTTACGCCGTGAAAATTATGCTCGCGGTGTGGTGGTACGCCAAGAAGAAAATGGTGTGGCCATTGATGTTTATATTATGGTGGGCTATGGTACGAAGATCTCAGAAGTCTGCCGTAATGTTCAAAGTAAAGTAAAATACAATTTAGAAACTATGCTTGGCGTTTCGGCAAATTCCGTGAACGTCTTTGTTCAAGGTGTGCGCGTTTTACCAGATTAAAGCACACCTCTGATGAGGCTTGACGCTTCATTGTTAAGTATGAAGGAGGATTAGTTTTGGAAGTAACCGAAATTACAGCAACCATTTTTCAAGATATGGTGCGAACCGGTGCACATCGGTTAAATAAAAATGCTGAATTTGTCAATTCATTAAATGTTTTCCCAGTGCCAGATGGTGATACTGGGACCAACATGAGTCTCTCATTTGGCAGTGGCGCCAAGGCCGTTAACGAGTCTACTGCGGACAGTGTTGGCGACCTGGCCCAAAGTCTCGCAAAAGGACTCTTAATGGGCGCACGGGGCAATTCTGGCGTGATTACGTCACAATTATTCCGTGGCTTTGCTAAAAGTGTGGCCACAAAAGAAACGTTATCAGCGGCTGACTTTGCAGCAGCGTTTGTTGGTGGGGTTGAGACAGCTTATAAAGCGGTCATGAAGCCAGTTGAAGGGACGATTTTAACTGTTGCGCGTGAAGCAGCGCGGGCTGCCCGTGATACGGCTAAAACCAGTGATGATGCTGTGTTGGTTTTACAAGAAACTTTAGCGGCTGCTAAAAAGGCCTTGGCCAGCACGCCAGATCTATTGCCTGTTTTAAAAGAAGTTGGGGTGGTCGATTCTGGTGGGCAAGGCTTGGTTATGATCTATGAAGGCTTTTTAGAAGGTCTGTCTGGTGAAGTGAGCGCTGATGATTATCAACCAAATGAAGGCGAAATGGATGAAATGGTTAATGCCATGCACCATCAAAGTGTTCAAAGCCAAATTGCAACTGACGATATTCAATATGGCTATTGTACTGAAATGATGGTCGGTTTAGGACAAGATGGCGCCACGGAAACCTTTGAATACGAAGCATTTCGGAATCATTTAGACGGGTTAGGCGATTCATTGTTGGTGGTTAACGATGATGAAGTCGTCAAGGTCCATGTGCACACTGAGCATCCAGGCCAGGTATTAAGTTACGGGCATCAGTTTGGTTCAATGTTGAAAATTAAAATTGATAACATGCGGATCCAGCATGAAACAATTCTTGAAAAGGATCAGGCTGAAGCAACCAGTGAACCGCATGATTATGGAATTGTGGTAATCGCGTCTGGTAAAGGTGTTGCGGATCTCTTTAAGAGCCTTGGGGCAACTTATATCTTAAATGGGGGTCAGACGATGAACCCTAGTACGGCTGATATTGTTGATGCCATCAATGCAGCCAATGCAAAACGCGTCTTGATTTTGCCAAATAATGGGAATATTTTATTAGCGGCTAAAGAAGCAGCTAAAGTCGTTGATACGCCAGTGGCAATCGTGCCAAGTAAGACGATTTCTCAAGGGATGACGTCTATGTTAGCTTTTAATCCTGGTGATGAATTGGACGCCAATCAAAGTAATATGACGGCTAGTTTGGCAGATGTGGTTAGTGGTCAAGTGACGCAGGCCATTCGGGACACCACCATTGATGGGTTAGCCATCAAGAAAGATGATTATTTAGGTATTATTGACGGTGATATTAAAGTCACCTTGCCAGATCGTCAGGCGGCAACCTTAGCGATGATCAAAGCCATGTTAGACGAAGATAGTGAGATCATTACAATTTTAGTTGGCGAAGGTGGTATTCGGAAAGAAGCCGAGGCGATTGCGACTGCGTTAACGGATGATGATGAAGACTTAGAAGTCGAAATTCATGATGGCGGTCAACCGGTTTATCCCTATTTAGTTTCAGTCGAATAAGTGACGCAAAAGGCGAAATGAGTGCTTAGTCACACCAGTTTCGCCTTTTTTGATGACAGTGGGTCAAGGTTAAAGAAAGGGGGGTCCGTTATGCCGAGTTTACAAGATCCAATCACTGTATTAGCCGGTGTCGGGCCTAAAAAAGCCCAAGCATTGCAAGAATTGGGAATTGCCACCGTCGATGATTTATTGCACTACTATCCCTTTCGATATGAAGACTTGAAAGTCAAGGCCATCAATGAAATCGGTGATCAAGAAAAAGTAACGTTAAAAGGCCTGATTATTAGTGAACCAATCGTCAGTCGTTTTGGTCGCGGTAAAAATCGGTTAAATGTTCGCTTGATGATTGACCGGGTGGTGGTGATCGTTACATTTTTCAATCAGCCTTGGTTAAAGGAACGCTTTACCACTGGGGCTGAGGTAGCTGTTTATGGGAAATGGGATGCGAAGCGTAAAGGCTTAACGGGTATGAAAGTATTAGCGGTGAAAACCGATGAAGATCCGGGCTTTGCCTCGATTTATTCAGTGAATAAGCATATTCGCCAACAAACGCTGGTTCATTTAATTAAACAAGCGTTTGACCAGTATCGTGATTTAATTGTGGACTGGGTGCCTGCCTATTTACGGCAAAAGTATCGGTTACTGCCAGAACGGGTCATTGTCGAAGCGATGCATTTTCCTGCTGATGTGCAGGCCGCACAACAAGCTCGGCGTAGTGCTATTTTTGAAGAGTTTTTTCTGTTTCAATTGCGCCTGCAAACTTTAAAACGTCAGGCCACACTTGGTGCGCAAGGGCAAACTGTGGCGTATAACAATCAGCAATTACGGGCTTTTTTAAGCACCTTACCATTTGAACTCACGCGAGCCCAAAAACGGGTTACCAATGAAATTTGTCGTGATCTCAAAAGTCCTTATCATATGAATCGCCTTTTGCAGGGGGATGTTGGTAGTGGGAAAACCATTGTGGCAGCCACGGTGATGTACGCCACCGTAACGGCAGGCAAACAGGCCGCCTTAATGGCACCGACTGAAATTTTAGCTGAGCAACACTACCATAACTTAAGCCGGCTGTTCAATGATTTTCCGGTTCAGATCGCGTTATTGACCAGTGCAACAAAACCAAAAGCGCGCCGAGAAATTTTGGCGGGTTTAGCGGACGGAACCGTCCAAATGATCATTGGCACTCATGCGCTGATTCAAAAGGACGTCCAGTTTGCGGCATTGGGATTGGCGATTACTGATGAACAACATCGTTTTGGTGTGAATCAGCGGCGGATCTTACGGGAAAAAGGCCAACAACCTGACGTGCTGGCAATGACAGCAACGCCAATTCCACGGACTTTGGCCATTACCACTTATGGTGAAATGGATGTGTCGACGATTGATGAATTACCAGCAGGCCGGCAACCGATCCAAACGCAATGGCTGCGTTCTAATCAAGAACAGTCTGCTGTAGACCTAGTGCGTCAAGCACTGCAACAGCACCAGCAGGCTTATGTGGTCACACCACTGATCGAGGCTTCTGAAGTCATGGATCTGAAAAATGCGCAGGCGGTTTTTGAACGCATGCAAGCCCAGTTTGAACCAGATTATCGGGTCGGTCTTTTGCACGGCCAAATGAGCAACGCTGAAAAAGATGATGTGATGCAACGTTTTAAAGCCGATGATTTCCAAGTATTAGTCGCGACCACTGTGATTGAAGTTGGGGTGGATGTGCCCAATGCCAACATGATGATTATTTTTGACGCTGATCGATTTGGATTATCACAATTGCATCAGTTACGCGGTCGGATTGGCCGAGGGCAAACGGCTGCCACCTGTTTATTGATTGCTGATCCTAAAAATCAAACGGCGATTGAGCGTATGCAGATCATGACAGAAACCAATGATGGGTTTAAAATTTCGCAAAAGGATCTGGAACTACGCGGCGCTGGCGACGTGCTCGGTCAACGCCAGTCTGGCTTGCCAGAATTTAAAATCGGTGACCCGATCAACGATGTGCGCATTTTAGAAGTGGCACAGATCGAAGCCCAACAACTGCTGTCTGAATCTTTAGGCACTGCTGCGGAACGCCAGGTACTGGATCAGTATTTACAACATTATCAACAACGCGACCAAACATTAGATTAAATAAGGGTCGAACCATTTAAAAAGTGAAATAAGATTTTGCGACAGCAAAATAAACACTAGAGACCTTAGGAGGGCCATGAGTCCTGCGGCGTGGGTTGACGCCACAAGACTGGTCATCCTTCGGAAATAAGATTTTGCGATAGCAAAATAAACACTAGAGACCTTAGGAGGGCCATGAGTCCTGCGGTGTGGGTTGACGCCACAAGACTGGTCATCCTCCGGAAATAAGATTTTGCGATAGCAAAATAAACACTAGAGACCTTAGGAGGTTTTTTATGAAAATTGCCGTTGATGCAATGGGTGGCGACAACGCCCCACAAACGATTATTGCTGGGGTAGAACGTGCCCGAGATGCGTTTTCAGATTTGGAATTTTTACTTTATGGTGATGAACAACAAATTCAAGCTGAAATTAAAGATGCCACACGGTTAACAGTCGTCCCGACGAGTGAAGAAATTTTGGATACAGAAGAACCCGTTCGTGCGGTTCGTCGAAAAAAAGATGCGTCTATGGTCGTGGCTGCTCGTGCAGTTAAAGAAGGCCAAGCCGATGCCATTTTTTCTGCAGGGAGTACCGGTGCGTTATTGGCTTCTGGTTTATTCATTATCGGCCGGATCAAAGGGATTCAACGCCCAGGCTTAATGCCCACGATGCCAGATTTTAAAACCGGCGGTCAATTTAATATTTTAGATATTGGTGCGAATGCGGACTCGAAACCGGAAAACTTGTATCAGTATGCAGTGCTGGGTAACTATTACGCTAAAAACATGCGTCAAATTGAAAAGCCACGCATTGCCTTGTTGAATAATGGGACTGAACCAGAAAAAGGGGATTTGGTCCATAAAGCGGCCTATCAGTTGCTTGCAGGTGATCCGGAATTAAACTTTATTGGTAATATTGAGGCCCGTGAGCTATTAAATGGTGTAGCAGATGTGATCGTCACGGATGGCTTTACCGGTAATGCGGCTTTGAAGTCAATTGAAGGCACGGCCATGGCTATTTTAAGTTTATTAAAGCGCACGATTATGAACAGTGGCTTAAAAGGTAAAATTGGCGGGGCACTTCTGAAAAGTGATCTTGGCGTCATGCGGGATCAATTTGATTATTCGCGTTACGGTGGTGCCGTCTTACTCGGCTTAAAGGCGCCTGTGGTTAAAACGCATGGCACAGCTAGCCCAGAGGCAGTTTATTACACGATCAAACAAATTCGTGATATGTTAGCCCAACATGTGGTTGAAGATGTGGTCACTTATTTTAGTGAACATCAATTGGCAAAACGACCAGAATAGCGTAAACTGTTACCGATTCATTATTCTGAGATAATAAGGGGAATTAACCATGGACGAAAAAGAAATTTATACCAAAATTGCACAACTGATTGAAGATCGGTTTGAATTAAAACCAGAACAGATCAATGAACAACTTAACTTCAAAACAGATTTAAATGCAGATTCAATTGACGTCGTTGAATTTGTATTGGAATTAGAAGATACGTTTGGTGCTGAGATCTCAGACGAAGATGCTGAAAAATTGGCAACCGTCGGGGATGCTGTGGCATATATCAAAGCGCACCAAGCTTAATTCGTTTGCGTTAGGTTGTGAGGGAAGCTTATGGAAAAACTCAAAAACCGATTGGATGCTTTTTCAGATGCGATTATCGCCATTATTATTACAATTATGGTCTTAAATGTGCCGCCAGTTTTACAGGATTCGTGGGGGCACTACTTGCTATTAGGGAAGCATATTGGTATTTTCTTGATCAGTTTTATTTTTGTGGCAAATATGTGGTACCAGCACGCCACGGCATTTGGTGAGATTGAAACCATGACGTACCGAATTTTAATCGTTGATATGATTTTTTTGGCGTTTTTGTCGCTGATACCATTATTTACCAGCATGATGGCTTCAAATACCACGCGTGTGACCGTCATTCTTTACGGTGTTTTGCAATTTGTGGTGAACTTGTTGTTTCGTTATTTGGCGAAAGTCATTATTCATTTGGAATATACAGACAAGGCAGCTATGCAAAAGGTCTATGTTAAAATTTATGGGAATGCCAATCACTGGTTGGATATTTTAGCGATTTGGGATCTTGTGGTCGCTTGGTTCTTGCCGGAGATTGCTTTGATCTTCTACCTGGCTTATCCGATTTTAATGTTCTTGTTGAATTCATCGGCACGGCAGGACATGTACGACGTGGCCAATTTGCCAGAAGAACAACAGCAAGATGTGGCAACGTTTAACCATACTGAGCTGAAGGATTTTCATAAAGCACAACAACAGATCATGACTGACACGACGGCAACGGCACCAAACTGGACCAAGTGGCTGGATCAAAGCATTGACCCAAAACGGCGTCAACGCATCTTACAACGTTATGGCCGTTCAACACCAGAACAGCAAGCGCAGTTGCAACAATGGTTTAAACAACATAAGCAACAGCATCAATCTTGGCCACATTAGCGGGCAGTTTAAAGCTTCTGAACGATTTTTGTTCAGGGCTTTTTTTAATAACTTGTGTGAAATCCTTTTTGAAGTTATGGCGCAAGATATTGGGAATTTTCAGTAAATAGGGTATAATAATACTGGTATATTATGCCAATGAAGCTCGTTAAAAAAGAAAGAAGGTTAATGAATTTGAATCCAGAATTTTTAAAAGAATTAAAAACACGTTTTCAAATTGTTTTTTCGGATTTAAGTTTACTTGAAGAGGCCTTTACGCAGTCCTCTTACGTTAATGAACACCCTGAGCTGAAGTTACAGGATTATCAGCGCATTGAATTTTTAGGGGATGCTGTGATGGAATTGATCGTCTCAGAGTATCTTTATAAAAAGTACCCGAATTATCCTGAAGGAAAATTGACACGCTTACGTGCAGCAATCGTCTGTGAGGATAGTTTTAGTGCTTTTGCCCGCGAATGTCATTTTGATCAGTACATTCAATTAGGTCGCGGCGAAGAAATGAACGGTGCCCGTGATCGTAATTCGTTATTATGTGATATTTTTGAAAGTTTCGTCGGGGCATTGTACTTAGATCAAGGTCGCCAAACGGTGGTGCGGTTTGTGCAACAAGTTGTTTTCCCAAAGGTGGAAGCCGGCCGTTTTTCATACGCCATGGATCACAAAACCAACCTGCAAGAATGGCTACAAAAATCAGGTGAAGTCGATATTACGTACCGCTTAGTTGGTGAGCCAACAACGAGCAACAATCAACAGTTTACAGTTGAAGTTGTGGCGCAGGATCAGATCTTAGGAACCGGTCAAGGCCATAATAAAAAGGCTGCGGAACAAGTTGCTGCTGAAACAGCATTAAAGAAACTACAGAAACGTTAGCGAGGTCCTCTTTGTGCAACTGAAGACACTTGAAATTGTCGGTTTTAAATCATTTGCGAATCGTACGGTTTTACACTTTGATCATGGGACAACTGGTATCGTTGGCCCAAATGGCTCTGGCAAAAGTAATATTAGTGAAGCGATTCGCTGGGCGTTAGGGGAACAATCTGCGAAAAGTCTACGTGGCGATAAAATGGCTGATGTGATTTTTGCAGGATCTGCGACCCGGCATCCCTTAAATCGTGCGACGGTGACGTTAACGTTTGACAACCAAGACCACACCTTATCAGACCAGCATGATGAAGTCGAAGTTCAACGTGTGCTTTATCGGGATGGTTCATCAGCCTTTAAGCTTAACCAAAAAAATTGTCGCTTAAAGGATATTGTCAATTTATTTATGGATTCCGGCCTCGGTCGTGAATCCTTTTCCATTATTTCACAGGGAAAAATTGCTGCCATTTTTAATAGTAAGCCGGAAGACCGCCGTGGGTTTATTGAAGAAACAGCTGGCGTTGCCTTATATAAGCAACGTAAACACGAAGCGGAACTTCAGTTAAAAACCACTGCGTCAAATTTAGAGCGGGTTTCTGATATTGTGACAGAATTGTCCCAACAAATGGAGCCGCTTAAAGAACAAAGTAGCATTGCCACCGACTACCTACAACAAAAAAAGCAGCTCGATCAGGTGACAAAAACATTATTGGTACGGGAGATCACCGAAAAAGTAGCCGCTAAAAAGGATCAGCAAGTGGCGTTGCAACAAGTTGCCACGCGTTTGAAACAAGCACAGGCAAATGAGCAAACCTTTCAAACCCAGCTGACACAAACTAAAAAAGAGCAGCAGGCACTACAACAAGTACTTGATCAGCAACAACAACAACGAGTTGAGTTGACCCAGCAGTTGGCGCAGTTAAGCAATGAGAAAGACTTAGCCGGTGAGCGACGACAAGTGGCGAAGGAACAATTAGCCACGTTAACCACTCAGGTGCAACAGGCCCAGCAAGCGTTGACAACAGCGCAGACAAAATTTGCCAAGCAGGCAAAGGCCTTACAACAAAAGCGCCGTGACCTGCAACACCAGCAGCAGGCTTTAAAGACGACGACACAACAGACACAGACACAAACGCAACAGTTAGCTGCCACGATTAAGCAACAGCGCGATCAGTATATTGATCAACTACAACAGCAAACCACGTTGCACAATGAGGCGGGCTATTTAAAGCGCCAGCTCGCGCAGCTGGCACAACAGTTGACTAAAACTGGCGTCACGGCATTAGAGGAACAAGCTGCCCAGTGGCACGAAAAGAAGCAGCAGGCGCAACAGCAAGTGACCACGCTACAGCAACAACGGCAGCAACGCCAGGCCCAGCTAGCGGCAATCAAACAGCAGGTGATACAACGGCAGCAACAGTTTGAACAAGCCCAGCAAAATTGGCTTCAGGCACTTAAAATCAAGCAAAAAGCAGATGCACAATTAGCAAGCTTAAAAGAAATGCAGGCCAGTTACACCGGCTTTTACAATGGGGTCCGGTTATTATTACAGCAACGTGCTACCTTACCGGGCTTAATCGGTGCCGTTACAGAACTGATCCAAGTCCCAAGTCAATACTTAACAGCGATTGAAATCGCCTTAGGGGGTCAAGCACAGGCCTTAGTCACGGATACGCAAACCGTCGCGCAGCAAGCCATTGCATTATTGAAGCAAAAGCATGCCGGTCGGGCGACATTCCTACCGTTAGATGCCTTGCAGCAACGGCAGTTGACGGCTGCACAACTCGCACAGGCGCAACAACAAGCAGGTTTTTGCGGGTGTGCCGTTGACTTGATCACTTTTAAGGCTCAGGTTGCACCTGCATTACAGTATTTGTTAGGGCGAGTCCTTGTGGTGGATACGTTACCGCATGGTGTTGCTTTGGCAGATCAGTTACGCCATCAGGTGAAAATTGTGACACTAACAGGGGATGTTTTAAACCCAGGCGGTACCATGGTCGGAGGCAGTCATAAATCCCAGAATCGTTTATTGGCACAGCGGCAGCAACAAGCTAAGTTAGAACATGAGTTGCAAGCGATGAATCAAGCTTTAGCCGAAAAAGAGCAAGACTTGAACCAGCTTAAAGCGCAAATCGCAACAGACCAGGCACAAGTCACAACGCTTACCACACAGGCGGAACAACTTGGTCAACAGGTGATGACACAGACAACGGCGCTGGCAACTTTAAAAGAACAGGTCCAGGCTTTTGAACAGCGCCAACGCGCGTTGACCTTTGAGCAACAGCAAACGAAGGATCAACAGGTTAAATTAGAACAACAACAAGCTGAAAATCAGCACCAGCAAACACAACTGACGGCAACAATGGCAACCACCCAAGCCGCATTAACAGCTGCTGAAACGGCGTTGACCGCCGTACAACAGCGGCAGGTCACCACGCAGGAACAACACCAGCAACGTCAAACGGCAGTAGCAGTGGCGCAGGAACAAGTGCAACAACTTGAAACCGGCCAAGCGCAATTGGCTACAACGATTCAACAAGCGACGAATCAATTGCAACAACAGCAGGCCAAACAAAAAACGTTAACGCAACAAGTGGCTCAAAATAATGGGCATCATCAAACCACCCAACAAGAATTAAAAGCGTTGCAGGCTAAATTGACACAATTAACGGCAACTGTCCAGGCTAAACAAGCCCAGCGGACGACTTTTGATCAGCAAGTGACGCAACAAGAGCAACAACTGGCGCATGCGCAGTCGAGCAGTCAGCAAGAGCGGGGCAGTGCGGTGCGGTTGCGGACGGCGATTGAACAATTTGATGCGGGCATTAACCAGGCTCTGACACAGTTAAGCCAGGACTATCAGTTAAGCTATGAAGCTGCACAAGCGGAGAGCTTAACCACAGCAACGGCACCGTTACGCCAACAAGCAAAGCTCTTAAAACGTGGCTTGGCAGAGCTAGGCAATGTGAATTTAGGGGCAATTGACACCTATCAACAGTTGAAAAAGCGTTATGACTTTTTAAATGCGCAACAGGCCGATCTGCTGGAAGCACAAGCACAATTGGACCGTACCATGCATGCCATGGACCAAGAAGTGGCACAACGGTTTATGACCACGTTTGAGGCCACTGCCAAAGCGTTTGCGGCACTTTTTCCAAAGATGTTTGGCGGCGGTCAAGCCACCTTGAAATTGACGTCACCAGAGGCGCCCTTAACCACAGGCATTGATATTATTGTTCAGCCGCCAGGTAAGAAACTACAACAGTTAAGCTTGTTGTCAGGTGGGGAACAGGCCTTAACGGCAATCACATTATTATTTGCGTTAATCGAAGTGCGGCCGGTGCCACTATGTATTTTAGATGAAGTTGAGGCTGCTTTAGATGAGGCCAATGTGGTGCGCTTTGGGAACTTTTTAAAGCATTATCATCATCAGACACAATTTATTGTGATCACGCATCGTAAAGGTACGATGATGGCCTTAGACGTCTTATACGGTGTTACAATGCAAGAATCAGGGGTTTCAACGGTGGTTTCTGTCTCCGTTGAAGCTGCTATGGAGGCGACAAATTCATGATCAAAATGATCGCATTAGATTTAGACGGTACCTTGCTAACCAGCGCTAAAACCATTGATGCGCTAACGGTTCGGGTCTTACAACAATTGAACCAGCAAGGCGTTAAGATTATTCTGTGTACTGGGCGGGCACTTGCCGCCATTCAACCTTATTTAACCCAATTGGCATTAACGCAACCCGATGATTTTGCATCAACGTTTAACGGCGCGTTGGTTCAATCAGTCGATGGCCAACAAACGTTGCAACAAATTGAATTGACAAAAACAGCCATGGCACCGATTGTCAATTTTGCACAAACTGTGGCTTGGCCGTTGGATGTGCTGGATTTTCAACAGGTTTATCATTTAACAGAACTTGGACCGTCACGTTATCAACAAATGAATCCCAACTTGATTTTTGATCAAACCACTTATCAAGCATTGGCGACACAACCCTATAGCAAAGTTGTCATTGCCACAGATCAGGCTAAAATTGCCCAGGGACGGCAACACCTGACAGCTGAGTTGATGGCAAACTTTAATATTGCTTCGTCACGAACGGACCTACTGGAATTTGTGCCCAAAGCGGTGACAAAAGCGGCTGCGTTAGATACATTATTGGCGCACTTTGGTTGGACGCGAGCTGAATTAATGGCTTTCGGTGACCAGGCGAATGATTTAAGCATGATTGAATCTGCGGGGATCGGTGTTGCCATGGGGAATGCCATTCCAGAAGTGAAGGCCATGGCCAATGCGGAAACGGTCACCAACGATGAAGCCGGTGTTGCGAAATTCTTGCAACATTATTTTGATTTGACAGATTAGAAGGGATGATGACAAATGGGGTTATTTGATCGCATTAAGCGGGCATTTGGTGGTAGTGAAAAAGAAACCGAAGTGACCCAATCCGAACAAAAATATGATCAAGGCTTGGCGAAAAGTCGGAAAACGTTTGGGGAACGGCTTAATGCATTATTTGCCAATTTTCGTTCCGTTGACGAGGACTTTTTTGATGATTTGGAGGAAACGTTGATTGGTGCCGATGTTGGCTTTGACATGGCAGTTGAGATCACAGATGAGTTGCGGGAAGAAGTCAAGTTACAAAATGTAAAGGAACCCACTGAAGTGGCGCAAACAATTGTCCAAAAGTTAGTCGATCGGTATGAACAAGACGGCTCTAATGAACAAAACGCCATTCGCTTTGCATCAGAAGGACCAACTGTGATTTTATTTGTTGGGGTTAATGGTGCTGGTAAAACCACTACGATTGGCAAACTAGCCCATCAGTACCGCCAAGCAGGGCATAAAGTGTTATTAGCAGCAGCTGATACCTTCCGGGCGGCAGCAACCGAACAATTACAAGTGTGGGGCGAACGAGCGGATGCGCCAGTTGTTGCTGGTAAACCGCAAGGCGACCCTGCAGCGGTGGTCTATGATGCCGTTGAACGCGCCAAGGCAGAAAACTATGATATTTTATTAGTTGATACAGCTGGTCGTTTACAAAATAAAGTAAATTTAATGAACGAATTGGATAAAATCAAGCGGGTGATCACACGTAGCATTCCGCATGCCCCACAAGAGGTCTTGTTGGTACTGGATTCAACCACTGGTCAAAACGCACTGATCCAAGCCAAAGAATTTAATGATACCACCCAAGTCACCGGTATCGTACTGACGAAGTTGGATGGTACCGCAAAAGGCGGGATCGTGTTAGCCATTCGTCATGAGTTACATATTCCAGTGAAATTAGTCGGCTTAGGTGAACAGATCGATGACTTGCAAGACTTTAAACCCAATGAATTTGTTTACGGGCTGTTTAAAGATTTGATCAAAGCTGATTATCAAATCGATGTTGCGGCATCTGATACACCAGATAAGTAAAAAAGGGTACAAAAAAACTGGCTCATTGCGAACCAGTTTTTTTAATTAAGCTTTTGCTTTTTTAGGTGAACCAACACGACCGAGAATTAATTGTAACACGATCAAAACCACGTTGATCCAGTTGTTAATGAAGAGCCAATGAGTTTGTGTAACAGCTTGTGAGGATGAAGCTAATGCCCACTTGATGAAGCCGTTATCACCATAGGCCCACTGAAGTAAAATACCGAAAATAAGAGCAAAAATATTTAAAAGCATAAAGCCCCAAAGGTTACCGCGTTCACCAGTTGCTAAGAACTTTAGTGAGAACACGACGTTCCAAATTAGCCAGACGGCTAGGACAATGACGCCACCCCAATAAATAATCACTGGAACCATTCGCTAAGACCTCCTTTGTCTTTCTAAACACATTTTACCAGAATATGTCTAACTTGCAATAGGAATCTGCTTACATTACTGTTGTAGCAAGCATCATGTAATGCTTGTCACGACAGTGTTTCTTGCTGGTGTAGCGGTTTTTAAGGGTAGCTTGTTCAGCATTCACCATGTTGGCGGATAAAAGCTTTTTATTTTTCTGTTGGCAGCCTGAAAACGGTATGATTATTTTACAGGAATAATTGACGAATAAGGTCAAAATAGGTTAATCTAAAGCAGTGACTAACAAAAAGTGAATGGGGAGACGCTCATGGAGATTTCTAAAAATGATCGCGTAAACTCACTGTTTGAATTTTACGGTTCTTTATTAACCAAAAAACAATATCAATATTTACAGCTTTATTATGCGGATGACTACTCCTTAGGTGAAATTGCCGAGGAATTTGCTGTTAGTCGGCAAGCTGTTTATGACAATATTAAGCGAACTGAAAAAAGTTTAGAAGCTTATGAACAGAAGCTTAAGTTGTTGGCAACCTTTAAGACCCGCAATGCGGCGTTGGATCGGTTGACAACTTACGTGAAAACCAATTATGCGCAAGATAAAACCTTGGCCCAACTGGTACAAGAGTTGGCCCATGATGAAGAAATTTAGAAACGGAGTCGGTGTGAAATGGCATTTGAAGGGTTAACGGAACGATTACAAAACGCAATGAGCAAATTGCGGCGCAAAGGTAAAATCTCTGAGAGCGATTTAAAAGATGTGATGCGCGAGATTCGGCTTGCGTTATTAGAAGCCGATGTCAATTTTAAAGTTGTTAAAGATTTTGTCAAAACCGTACGGGAACGCGCTTTAGGCAGCGATGTGCTGGAAAGTTTAACACCTGCACAACAAATCGTGAAAATTGTTAATGAAGAATTAACGAAATTAATGGGTGAAGAAGCCACCCCTTTAAACAAAGCACCCAAGATCCCAACGATCATTATGATGGTTGGGTTACAAGGGGCTGGTAAAACCACCACGGCTGCTAAGTTAGCAAAATATTTAAAGGCCCAAGAAAAAGCAAGGCCATTATTTATTGCAGCCGATGTTTATCGGCCAGCCGCCATTCAACAGTTGCAGACAGTTGCCCAACAAGTTGATACACCTGTTTTTGAGCTAGGCACTAATGTGGATCCACGCGAAATCGTTAAACAAGGGCTCGCAGAAGCAGCTGAAAAGAAAAATGATTATGTGATCATTGATACGGCCGGTCGGTTACAAATTGATGAAAAGCTGATGCAGGAATTAAAGGATATTCAGGCGATTGCCCAGCCCAATGAAATTCTGTTAACGGTCGACGCCATGACCGGGCAAAATGCAGTGAATGTTGCGGAAAGCTTTAATGAGCAGCTGGCAATCACCGGGGTTGTGTTAACCAAGTTAGACGGGGATACCCGTGGCGGGGCAGCGTTGTCCATTCGTGCTGTAACCGGGAAACCGATCAAGTTCACCGGGCAAGGTGAAAAGCTGGATGCCTTAGATGTGTTCCATCCGGATCGGATGGCGAACCGGATCTTAGGCATGGGTGATATGCTGACGCTGATTGAAAAAGCACAAGAAGATTATGATGAAAAAAAGGCCGCTGAGCTTGCTGAAAAAATGCAAGAAAACACCTTTGATTTTAACGATTTTATTGATCAATTAGATCAAGTGCAAAAAATGGGTGGGATTCAAGATATTTTGAAAATGATGCCAGGGATGAACAATGTCCCAGGGTTAGATCAAATTCAAATGGGTCCTGAAGAAATGGGCCATATGAAGGCCGTGGTTTATTCCATGACCCCAGCAGAACGGCAGGACCCTGATCTGTTGAATCCGTCTCGTAAACGGCGTATTGCCGCTGGTTCAGGGCGGCCCATTCACGAAGTTAATCGGATGATCAAACAGTTTATGGAATCGCGTAAAATGATGAGTAAAATGTCTAACGGGAACTTTTCTGGGATGGATCAAATGTTTGGCAAAGGCATGTCAGGGCGTTTAGGCAAAATGGCAATGAACAACATGGTTCGGAAACAAAAGAAAAATAAGCGCAAGCGCATGAAAGCTTTGCGTCGTCGTAAATAGTGGTAAAAAAACTGCCAAGGCATTTTTCAACGCCTTGGCAGTTTTTTTAACCAGCAAAGATCATTGTGTTGCGGCCAGTTAAGTTTAAATAATATAAAAAGAGGACAATGCCATTGATCAACAATGAAAATAAAATAAGCGCAAAACGAATGGTTAAGTAACGATAACCTTTAAACGTATAATCGTGTTGTTGTTTGCGTGGGCCGCGGTAGGCAATCGTCAAGCCTAGACACAATAGGACGACAAGGACTTGACCGCTGAACCCCAATAAGAAGCGGCTGTGTGTGAGCAGTTGGCTTTGCCAATGGTATAAGCCAACTGCAAGGACATCTAAAATAATCGCAATTAGTGGCATCACGGCACCGCCATTAAACGAATTTAACGGCAGTGCCGTAAGCCGCAACCGATTGCATATCACTGCTGATGGCACTGGAGTCAAACCGCATCATGACCACCGCATCAGCGCCCATTGCCGCAGCATTGGCGCGCAAGCGTGTGACAGCTTCTTGCCGGGCATCATCTAACATTTTAGTGTAATCTTTGATCTCACCGCCAACAATATTTTTCAAGCCGGCACCGATGTTACGGACGATATTTTTAGACTGGGTGGTTAAGCCGAACACTTCACCGATCACTTCATAGGTTTGACCAGGAATTTGTTCGGTGGTAGTTACCAATAATTCTGACATAAAAAAGCCTCCTTGTAAGGTGTTTGCTAAAAGTCTATCATAGTCCGTATCGTTTGAACATCCGCTTTAAAACGTCAGCCAAAAATTAATTAGGACTGTAAAGCAAAAAAGCTTTACAACGTTCCCAATAACTGGTATATTTATTAGCGTTGAAAAGAAACAAGGAGGTGCAAACCAAACATGGCTGTTAAAATTCGCTTAAAGCGCATGGGCTCAAAAAAGCGCCCATTCTACCGGATTGTTGTTGCTGATTCACGTTCACCACGTGATGGCCGTTTCATTGAAACTGTCGGCACATACAACCCATTAGTAAACCCAGCTGAAATCAAGTTGGAAGAAGATACAATTTTAGACTGGTTAGAAAAAGGTGCTCAACCTTCTGATACAGTTCGTAACATCTTATCTGATCATGGCATTATGCAAAAATTGCATGAAGCTAAATACGCAAAAAAATAAGGATAACGATTGATGACAAATGTGAAAGAACTGATTTTAACGATTGTTCGGCCACTGGTCACGTATCCCGATGAAGTGTTGGTCACGTTTCGGGAAAGCCAACACTTTCTTGAATATGATCTACAAGTAAACAAAGCAGATATCGGTCGTATTATTGGTAAGCAGGGACGTGTTGCGCAGGCGATTCGGACAGTTGTTTATAGCGTTAAGTCAGCTGACAATAAACGCGTACGGCTCAATATTATTGAATAGTTTCAGAGCGTTTGAACTTTTGAGTCCAAGCGCTTTTTTTGATGAGAAAGGAATCGAATATGGCGGAAGCATACTACAATGTTGGCAAAATCGTCAACACACACGGGATTCGCGGTGAAGTGAAGGTCTTGTCAATGACAGATTTTCCAGAGCAACGGTTCGCCCCAAAGTCTCGGCTATCTGTGGTTCAAAAAGGACAGCGCCAAACGCTAACCGTGTCCAGTTATCGGCATCAAAAGACTTTTGAACTGATGACATTTAAAGAAATCCCCACGTTAACTGAGGCCGAAACAATCAAAGGCTTGACGCTGCAAGTGGCGGCTGCTGATCAGCAACCTTTGGCACCAGGTGAGGGGTACTATTACCACGATATTATTGGGTTGACGGTGATCAATCAGGCAACGCAACAGTCGTTAGGAACGGTAAAAGAAATTTTAAGTCCAGGTGCAAATGATGTTTGGGTGGTGCAACGGCCACAACAAAAAGACTGGTTATTGCCCTATATTCCGTCAGTGGTGTTACAAGTTGACCTTGATGCGCAGCAAGTGATCATTGATTTACCAGAGGGGCTGATCGATGATGAAGATTGATGTATTAAGCTTATTTCCAGGGATGTTTGATGGTGTTTTAAATGAATCGATCATTGGGAAAGCGCAAGAACGTGATTTATTGGATATTCAAGTGACAGATTTTCGGCCTTACTCTGATGACGTGAAACACCATACGGTTGACGATTATCCGTATGGCGGTGGTGAAGGGATGCTTTTAAAGCCGCAACCCTTGTTTGCGGCAATGGCTGATTTAGACCAAAAGCGGCCAGGCCCGAAACGGGTGATCTTATTAGACCCAGCTGGTACGCCATTCACTCAATCTGTGGCGCAAGACTTGTCAAAAAGTGATCATTTAGTGTTTATTTGTGGGCACTATGAAGGCTATGATGAACGGATTCGCGAATTGGTCACGGATGAGATCTCATTAGGCGATTATGTGCTGACTGGTGGTGAATTAGGCGCCATGGTGATCATTGATACCACGGTGCGCTTGTTACCAGGAGTACTGGGCAATGATCAGTCGGCTGCTAATGATTCCTTTGCCACCGGCCTGTTAGAGTATCCACAATATACGCGGCCAGCGGATTTTGAAGGCCGCAAAGTCCCTGACGTGCTGATTAGTGGCAACCATCAAAAGATTGATCAGTGGCGCTTAAAACAAGCCATTAAACGGACCTATTTGCGGCGGCCTGATTTGTTAGACAAAATGAAGTTGACGCGCGAGCAGCAGGACTTGTTGTGGGAAATCCAGGACGAGTTAAAAGGCATTGACTAGCGCAGTATGCTAAAATTATACTTTACAATTATTCGTACAAATGATAACATAATTAATTGTGATATTAAGTCACGATCACAATATTCCGCTGTCAAGGTTTGATAAGAATATTTGTAGAAAAGGAGAGTTTTTAATGAACCCATTAATTGCAGAAATCACAAAAGAACAATTACGTACTGATATTCCAGACTTCCGCCCTGGTGATACTGTTCGTGTTCACGCCCGCATCGTCGAAGGAACACGTGAACGTGTTCAGATGTTTGAAGGCGTTGTTATCAAACGTCGTGGTACTGGTATCAGCGAAACTTATACGGTTCGTAAGATCAGTAACGGTGTTGGGGTTGAACGGACATTCCCGATCCACACACCACGTGTTGATAAGATCGACGTTCTCCGTCATGGTAAAGTACGTCGTGCGAAGTTGTATTACTTACGTGCATTGCATGGTAAGGCAGCTCGTATTAAAGAAATCCGTAAATAATTTGGACTTTTTAGACACTAACGTTGTGCAACGTTGGTGTTTTTTTTTAACTTGTTAGCAAGTCCGACTTTGAAAATAGGCTCATCTTCTGTCAGCGTAGAAGATAGGCCTGTTTTTCGATTATGCTCGATTTTTGAAGGTAACAAGTGGTAATATTAGGCTAAAGAGCAGTTATTTTGGCTGTGTGTAGAAAGTAGGATTTTGAAATGCAAGCCTTTATCGTGATGCAAGGACGAACTTATCAGGCAGAAAAGCAAGCAGGTTTGATCTGGACCTATTTAAAAGACCGTCAAGGCCAAGTGCCGCCGACTTGGGCCCGTCTCAAAACAGTCAAACCCGACGATGTGATTTTTCACTATGTGGGTGGTGAAATCGTGGCCATGAGTCGTGTCCTTGCACCTGCAGAACAGCGACGACTACCAGTGTCACTGGCACAGGCGTTAAAGTTAACGCAACGGCCGCAAATCCAGCAAGTTGCGTTGCAGTATTATCCGTTGCATGAACCCCTTGTGATCCAGCAGATATTACCTTTGATCGCGCCTTACTTTCCCAAACAACATGCGGCCTTTCAGCAAGATGGTAATGGGAATCAAGGTTATTTATACCCTTGTTATAGCCCGCTTTGTCGTGTGTTGATCGATCAGATAGAGGCTCGTTATTTAAAGCCTGCCCAACAACAATTACGGCTAAGTATGTCCAATGTGGCCTTAAATGAGGATCCTGTTCTACGCTTTTTGTTACAAGTTGATCTACTTGATCGCCAGCAAGAAGTCACGGTCCAGCAACAGTTTCGTCACAATGTGTGGCAAACACAAGTCCATCAGTGTGCGTTATGTGGTATCGAAACGCCGTATTTATTAGTTGCCGCCCGGTTTAAACCACGTCAAGATTTGGATGATCTGACGGCAGCACTGGCTGATAATGGTATTTTGTTGTGCCGTAATCACGCGCAATTACTGGCGCACGGTCTGATTGGTTTTTCACGTGGGGGTTATCAATTAACGGCCGCACAATTGCCATTTTTAGAGCGACAACGGTTGCTTTCACAGCCGCAGCGCTTAAATTTAACCCCGGCACAGCGGGTGTTCATGAACTGGCATCGCAATTATATTTTTAAAGGATAGGAAGGAAGCTTATGCGACATTTTTTGAAAAGTATCGTAGCGTTAGGTACCTTATTAGTTTTAGCTGGCTGTGGGCAACTAAAACTAACGACTACCAAAACACAATATCGGCCCACCCAAATGATGACGGTGATCAAAGGACAGGCCAGCCATGGTGCTCAGTTAACTTACCAGCTCAATGGGCAGCAACACACGCTAAAAAATAATAGTGGTCATTTTGTGTTATTGGTGCCTGCTAGTGATCGGCAACAAGCCGTGCGCATTAAGGCGACCCAAGGCGGCCAGCAACAATTGAAAACAGTCCATGTTACGCGGCAACCAGCAATCACGAGCTACGCAGCCTTGGCACTGAAATACAATGGTGGCTTAGCACAAATGCGATTGACAGCGCCACAATTGCCTCAAAAAGCGGCGACAGGTATTCATACTGCAATTCAGACGACGGCTTATCAACTGCGATTAAATGTGCAACAGCAACAGGTGATCAATGCAGCCTTTATTGTGCCCCTGAAGACCATGAAACAAACGGCCGGACAAAAGGCTTTTGGGACCACTTTTTCGTTGGTATCGGCTGCGCTAGGGGCCAATAGTCAACAAGTGCTGAAAGATTTTCAAAAAGGGATTAAAAATCAGCAAAAAGATCAAACCACCTTTAAAACGATTCGCTCTAATGGCATCACTTATAATGTGAGTTTTTCGAAAACACAACTTTATATTTATTTAGCCCGTGACGAAGGCTAGCGTTTATCAGGAATTTCCATTTTTATGGGGATTCCTTTTTTAAAACATGATATCAAATCATTCCGAAATTAGTGGTAGATTATATTGACATAAGCTGCGTTGCTTGGTATATTAAATTTGATATCAAAGTAATATCAAAGAGGTGACTTGCTTTGGATGATAAGCCACAAGAAAAGCGCTTTTTGTTGCGAATGGATCAACGGTTGTACGACGAGTTGGCACAGGCAGCGGCCCGGGAACGTCGCAGTGTCAATGCTTATATCATTAGTATTTTACAACAGCCCCAGAAAAACACGTTTGAAAAGCGCCAAATTATTGGCCAAGTCGTATCAGGGGCGACTTTAAATCAAACGAACGGCTTGGTACAGGTCGGTGGGATCTATTATCGTTATTTGATCAGTGATCGCCAGCCAATCAATGATACCGCGCAATATGCCATCATCGAAGCCAACGGCAATATCTTAACGTTACAACAGATTTAGTGATTTTGGAGGAGGAAAAATTATGCCATTTGGAATTAAGATCGTACCACAAAACAATCAGGGATTAGTCGAAACATTGGGAAAATATCAACGAAGTGTCGACTCAGGTTTACATATTTACATTCCACTGGTTCAAAAGATCCGTAAAGTTAGTTTAGCGATGGAACCATTGTCTTTGCCAAATTATTCGATTATTACCAAAGATAATGCGGATGTGTCTGCTAGTTTGACCTTGAATTACCATGTGACAGATGCTGTGAAATATCAGTATGAAAATACAGATTCAGTTGAGTCCATGGCACAATTGGTACGAGGCCACTTGCGGGATATTATTGGTCGGATGGAGTTAAATGAAGCCCTGGGGTCAACGGCGAAGATCAATCAAGAATTGGCGTTAGCCATTGGGGACTTAACCAATACTTACGGCATCAATGTGGACCGAATCAACATCGATGAATTGACACCGTCTCATGCCATTCAAGAGGCCATGGACAAACAGTTAACGGCTGATCGGGAACGTGTTGCAGCAGTTGCCAAAGCAGAAGGGGAAGCCAAGTCGATTGAATTGACCACCAAGGCGAAAAACGATGCGTTGATGGCGACTGCAAAAGCCGAGGCTGATGCGACTAAAACGCGCGCAGATGCAGAACGCTACCGAATCGACACCGTTCAGGCGGGGTTGGCCAATGCTGATGATAAGTACTTCCAGAACCAATCGATCAACGCCTATGCAGACTTAGCGAAGTCAACCGCCAATGTAGTGGTTGTGCCAACGGATAAAGCAACCGATTTTGGGAACTTACCGGCTGCTGGCGAATTATTTGGTAAAGGGCTTAAGAAATAGTGTTTTTGAAGTAAGAGGTTCATGAAGTCCTGCGGGGTGAATTTCCCCCACAAGACTGGCAATCCTCCGAAGTGAAATTTTGCGATAGCAAAATCTAACCTTAGAGATTTTAGGAGGTCCATGAGTCCTGCGGGGTGAAATTCCCCCACAAGACTGGCAATCCTCCGAAGTGAAATTTTGCGATAGCAAAATCTAACCTTAGAGATTTTAGGAGGTGTCACAAAAATGGGAACATCACAAACTGAAGCATGGCGTGTTACGGCTAGACAGACGATTCACGCGCTGTATCAACTGTTGGCTCAGCGGCCTGATCAAACAGCAGCTTTGCTAGATATTCGCGATGTTTTGCTACAAGTTTATCGCAAATTGGAAACGAGCAAACGGCCTGAGATTTGGGTCAATCGGCTCATCAACTATATTCGTAATGCAGCCATTAAAGACCACATCTATTTTCCAAAAGAACAAGAAGCATTAATGCTGGTCTTAGGTGAAATTGGTCAAAAGGCTGGTTTTAACGGCCAATATCGGGCAGATTTTTCTGATAAATCGCAGTTTTACAGCTTAACGGAAACAATGCCGCGGCATTAACTTAAAAGACCACTTGGATCAGCATGCACATTAGTGCACACTGATCCAAGTGGTCTTATTTTGGTTTATAAATTGGCGTCTGTTTTAAAGTTTAATGGCGATAAATCGGTGGCCGTGGTAATCAATTGGGCGGTTAATTTTTTAACGGCCTTTTCGGCATAAGCTGCCTGGTCTATCCCAGCTTGATTCAGACAATTGGTCAGGGCTAGCCCGGTTAAGGTCTGGGCCTGGCGATCGGTTTGTGCCAAATGGCCTAGCAAGTGACTGTAGACTTGACGCTGCAGATCTGCTAATTGGGGTTGGAATTGGGTGTAATGGCTATCAACCAAAACGCCTAGTAATTTATAAGTCCAGTAAGCAGATTGTTCATCATAAGTGGCACCGCCGATTTGATAATTGGCTGGCGTTTTCGTAATACCGGCATAAAACGGTACAAAAATACTTTCAGCCGCAACCCCAAGGGCCAACCAGTGCAAACCACTGATTGGTGTCGGGACATCGTTGCGCAGTTGCAATAAATGGGCCTCTTGGGTTTTTGCCAAGCTAATTGGGCGATAGTGTTTGGTAATAGGCGTTGTGCCAGCTGGATCAAAAGTAGTGCCTTGAAAATGTGACCCTAAGATGGTCATGGCCTGATCCAATTGGATCGATTGATCAGGATATTGAATAAAAGGCAGGTCAAAACTTTCTGGGTCTTGGCTGACAGATGGTGTTAACTGGCGCTGACCGTCCCAAACCCGAGGGGTGTTGTAAATCAGGTCATCAGCCCGTTTGGTGCCAAAAATAGCGCGCACATTAAAAGGCGTATCGGCTTGCCAAAAGTGATGCTTTTCAGCAAAGGGTACTAATTGTGAGGCCATTAAAAATTGATCAGGCTGATCGCATTTAATTTCCTGGATAGCCAATTGGTTAGCAACTACAGCATAGCCGTTATCGGGAATCCGTTGGGCCACCCATAAATGGCCGGTGACGGTTTCCATATACCAGGCTTCTTGTTGATCGGCAAACAAGATTCCGTTGCTTTCGCTAGTGCCATATTGTTCGATCATTTGGCCTAAACGTTGAACGCCAGCCCGAGCGGTTTCAATGTATGGTAATACAACGGTTACCATGGCTTCTTCAGCAATCCCTGCAGGGACCAGTGGATCGTATGCCAGAACCCGAGCATTGGCATAAGCACTTTCCGTGGCACTCATGGCCACGTTGGCACTATTGATGCCATCTTCTTCGAAAACGCCAAACTGATCCGTCCACTCTGGCGTCGCCGTATAGGCTAAGCTGGCTAAGGGCAAGGGAATGCGCACGCCGGTATCTTTAGATTCAAAATAAGGCGTTTCAGTAGCCGTTTTGGCAGGGTGCGCCACGAAATGTTTAGGCCAAGCAGCTTTACTATCTTCGTTGCGGCCAATGATCACAGAACCATCAGCTGTGGCAGACCGACCAATTAAAATGCTCGTACAAGCCGAATGCTGTTCTAATGCAGTTAATGACAAAAAAATCGCTCCTTTAATTCATTTATCGTCATTATAGCATGATTATGCGGTTTCGATGACGCGGTAGCTGGGCTGCAGTTGCGGCAGAATCTTGGTCTTTAAATCGTTAATATCGAGCTTTAAGTAGTTGGTGGTTGTGCCATCACTGCAACCGTAGCTCGTGTTAGCAAAAATATGTTGATCCACCACCAATTGGACATCATGGCAATTGGGTTGCAGTAAGCTAAAAATGGTAGTGGCCCCTAATGACGTGGCCAGTTTAGCTTGTAGCAATTCTTTGGGCGCAAATGAGACTCGGGCAATGTTTAAGGCGTGACTAAACGCTTTGGTATTAAACTTTTGAATGCCAGGGAGTACATATAAATAAAATTGTGAGTGCTGGTGATTCGTAAGCAGTAACGTTTTTACCATGGCCATCTTTAATGTTGCGTCCACAGCTTGGCAATCCTCAATCGTGATCACAGGATCCGTGGCAACCCTTTGAAAGGCGATTTGGTGTTGTTTAAAAAATGGATAGACTAATTGCTGAATGGGCTGGTTTAATGGATCGGGTGCGGTGGTGTAAATGGGACTAAGTGACATAATTTTGAGCCTCCTACAGGTCTAGATTGATGCTGATGTATGTAAATGAATATCAGTAAAGTAATGCGCTTGATTTAAACGTAACATAGACCGTGATATAATAAAAACAAATGATTAGCATAATTATTATGCGAAAATCAGATAGTGAGGACATGTCATGGAAGGGCAAATTCAAAAATACCAAGCGTGTTTAAAAGTTTATGAGTTAGGTAGTTTTTCAGCAGCGGCTGTGGCGTTAAATTATTCTCAATCTGGTATTAGTCGCATGGTCCAAGATGTGGAGCACAGCTTGCAATTCCGTTTGTTTGAGCGGCATCAAAAACAAATCCAGTTAACCGATGCTGCTGAAAAAATTTGGCCCCAGTTAACCCAGTTGGTGATGACGTTTCACCAATTGACACAAACAGCCCAACAGTTGAACCGATTTGAAACAGGTACGTTGCGGATCGGCGTTTTTTCAAGTATTGCCACGCATTGGTTACCCCCTTTGATCCAGCAGTTTAAGCAGCGTTACCCGAAGGTTGAGCTTGAATTGTTGCTGGGAGACTATGTAGAAGTTGAAGCCTGGTTACATGCTGGCCGCATTGACTGTGGTTTTTTAAAAGCGCCTGTGACGAAGGGGTTGCAGTTTGAGCCGCTATTTAAAGATGAATTGTTGGCGGTATTACCAGTGACTTCTGATTGGCAAACGCAAGCGACCATTGGCTTGCATCAATTTGACCAAATGCCTTTTCTATTATTACAACGCAAAGGGGCTTCCGAAATTTCAGAATTACTGACACGTTTCAAATTACAGCCGCAAATCCGATTGACCACTTGGGATGATTATGCGATTATGGCCATGGTTGAAAGTGGGTTAGGGATCAGTATTTTGCCGAGCTTGATTTTACAACGGGTGCCATACCGGATTTGTTTGAAACCGTTAGCGCAACCACAATATCGCCAAATCGGCATTGCAACACGACCTCACCAAGCTTTAACACCGTTGACAAGTACTTTTTTGCAATTGATACGGCGCCAGGCAGCTGAGCAGACACCGATTTTAACGGCGCGGACAAATCAGTAAAAAAACTGACGAACGGCATAAAACTTGCTATAATAAAACCTATTAAAACTATTTTAGAAGTGAGGGATTTTTATGCCACTAGTTCACATCGATTTGTTAGAAGGCCGTTCTATTGAACAACTTCAAAAAATGGCAGCTGACGTGACAGATGCTATTGCCAAGAACATCAATGTTCCGGCTGACGACATTCACGTTGTTTTAAACGAAATGCAACATGATCATTACTTCGTTGCAGGTAAAGAAAAAGGCCATTAAGGTCGTTAAGAAACCGTTCGGTTATCGGTTTGCCGTAGGGTTTCTTTTTTTATAAAGTGTGTTGAAAAAGGGAGCGAAAAAAATGAGTTACTATCATTACGGAACCATGGTGACCAATGCTGCAGGGCATTTGGCCATTGGTGGCGTTGATACATTAGATTTGGCCAAGGAATATGGTACACCTTTGTTTGTTTACGATACGGCTTTGATCAAACAGCGGATCCAGGCCTTTAAAGAAGTGTTTGAAGCTGCACACGTGGCGTATAAGATTACTTATGCCAGCAAAGCTTTTGCAGCAGTGGCCATGTACCAATTGATTGCCAAGGCTGGCATTGGTTGCGATATTGTTTCTGGCGGTGAACTGTACACCGCCCAACAAGCAGGTTTCCCAATGGCAGAGGTCACGTTCCATGGCAATAACAAAACAGCGGCTGAAATTGAACAAGCTATTGCTGCTGGGGTGGGCACGATTGTGGTGGATAATTTCTCAGAAATTGAATTGTTGGACGATTTATTAGCGAAGGCCAACAAAACAGCCGCTATTTTACTGCGTATTTCACCTGGCATCTCTGCGCACACCCACGAATATATTATGACTGGGCAAGAGGACTCTAAATTCGGTTTTGATCTAAAAAGTGGTCAAGCCACACAAGCCTTTTTAGAAGTTGAAAAACGTGATCGACTGCATTTATTGGGGATTCACTGTCACATTGGTTCACAGATTTTTGAGACCAACGGCTTTGAAATGGCGGCTGAAGCGCTGGTTCAATTATTAGCCCAATGGCATCAAAAAACGGGCTTTGACGCACAAGTGATGAACTTAGGCGGCGGTTTTGGCGTGCGGTATACCGCTGACGATCAACCGTTAGCCCCTCAAGATTATGTCAAAGATATTGTGGCCGATGTCCAAGGTAAAATGGCGGAACAAGGCTTAAAGATGCCAGCAATCTGGATCGAACCTGGTCGCTCAATGGTGGCGGAAGCCGGCACCACCTTATACACCATTGGCACGCGTAAAGATCTGCCAGGTATCCGTAATTATTTAGCCGTTGATGGTGGTATGGGCGATAATATTCGGCCGGCTTTGTATCAAGCCAAGTATGATACTTTCTTAGCAGGACAACCTGAGGCCGAGCCCACTCAAAAAGTGACGGTGGTTGGGAAGTATTGTGAATCTGGTGATATTTTAGCTTATGATCAACAATTACCGGCAACTCAGCCTGGCGATATTTTAGCCATGCCAACCACAGGGGCTTATGGGTACGCCATGGCCAGTAACTATAATCGCAATCCGCGGCCAGCAGTTGTTTTTGTTGAAAACGGTCACGCTGCTTTAGTCGTCAAACGGGAGTCCTATGCGAATTTGGTGCAGTTAGACCAAACGCTGCCCGAAAATTTTTAGTCATCTATAATTGAAAGTGCTTCTCATTTACCGATGATAGCGTTATAATCAGGTAAGTAAATAGAACTTATAAAGAGGTGGCACTCATGAGCGAAGAAGAAAAAGCACAAGCAACTTCAGAACAAGACCAAAATGCCGAAGAGATCAAAGATCGTATTTTAACGGCGTTAGAGTCTGTTATTGATCCAGAACTCGGCATTGATGTTGTCAATTTAGGCTTGATTTATGGTATCGATTTAAATGAAGCTGGCCTTTGCCATATTAAAATGACGTTAACGACAATGGGTTGTCCTTTGTCCGATTTATTAAATGATGAGATCAATCAAGCGATGCACGAGATTCCAGAAGTCAAAGATGTTGAGGTTGAACTGGTTTGGTATCCCGCTTGGTCAGTTGATAAAATGAGTCGTTACGCACGCATTGCGTTAGGGATTCACTAGTCTATGATGACAGGAGCCTTCTTGCGAAAACAAGAGGGTTTTTTGTTTGGAAAGGAAGTATCAGATGGTTGCTTCAGATTATTTGCAACAAGTGCAAACACTACGTCGGCAATTGTCGTCTTTGCCAGCGGTTTGGCAGCAGCTCGATGCCATTTTGCGCAACGATCATCGCTTAAAGCAAGGCCAGTTACCACTTGCAGTTCCTGAATTGACGGTTGCGCCAACTTTGTTTTTGGATTTGTTTCAACTGGATCCGACGCAACCAGAGACTGCACTGGCGCATACGGTGACACAGTTGACCCAAGTCCTTGACGATTACCGCGAGTATTTAGCCAGCACTTATGGCATCTGGTCGCATACCACACCGGCACTGATTGCTGATTTGGCGCGTTTACCAGGCAAGCGCTATTTAGAAATTATGGCAGGTAATGGGTATATTAGTGCTGGCTTACGGCACTTAGGCCAAATGGTGATTGCAACAGATACCTTGGAATGGGTCGCTGAAAATGAAACTGGGCGCCAGTTGGTAACGGCCGTTCAGGCAATGGACGCCTTAACCGCTGTTCGCACCTATGGGGCTACTGTCGATTACATTGTGATGAGTTGGAGTCCAGATGGTGTGCCAATTGATTGGCAAGTGTTACAGTTGATCCGTCAATGTTGTCCTCAGGTGCCGCTACTTTGTATTGGTGAAAAAGATGGGTGTACTGGTAGTTCGGCCTTTTGGCAGGGGGCGCACTACCGACAAGATCGGCAAGTACAACAATTAAATCGCCATTTTGCGCCGTTTGATCTGGTTCAAGAGCAAGTATTTTGGGTGAGCTAAGACTGCTTTTGACTTTCAAACGGAACCTCGGTATGCTTAAATAGATATTTCAGAAAATACAGGTGATGCAAAGTGATCAAACGCAGGTGGTTGCTCATTCTTTTCATGATGGGCATTACGTTTTTAATCGTCTTTAGTTTTAGTCAAATGAATCGAATCGCCTATCAAAAAATCTTAGATCGTGGTGGGTTATCAGAGTCTGCTTATGTTTTAAAAAGTAAGCGACATCAGTCGATTATGGCAGTTAATCAGGCCTTGAAGCAGCAAAAGCAATTAACGAATTATCAGATCCAATACCAGGTCCCAAATACGAAGATCACCTATCTCTACGGTGCAGGTGATTTTAAAACACTGCCGTTATTATCAGGTCGTTTTTTTACAGATGATGATTTTCAATCGCAAGTACCAGTTGCCGTTGTTGGTAAAAAAGTTGCCAAAACGTTGTATCGTCCGACGCAACAAAGCTATTTGAAATTTAAAGGGCGTTACATTTCAGTGATTGGGGTGGTAGGCAATCAACAGGCCAGTCGCTTGGATTCACAAATTTTTATCACGACGTCGCCGGTGCAAAGTTTAACCAACCAATCATTAAGCCACTTTAAAATCGTCATTGATGGTAAACCAACTTTGAGTCATTTAAGCACTTTTCAGCATGTTCTAAAGGCCCAACAAACACAGAAATTGGTCACCCAAAACACGCCGTTAGTCGGGCGGGCTTGGCTGAAACAGTATTGGTGGTTCATTATCAGTAATATTGTGACGTTAGGCTTAAGTTTATTGGTGGCTGAAGTATGGCTTTTTGCTGTTCGACAAATGGCCCAAAAGCATTCGATTGGCGCACAGGTTCGTCATCAAGTGCGCTGGCATGAATTACGTGGTTTTATGCTCAGCCTATTATTGAGTATGGTCGTCACTACATTGTTGGCAATCTCGCGGTTATATGTATTGCAATATCAAGATTTGATCAGTTTGCTGATTTTCTATTATCTGGTAACGGTTGGCTATTTTGCCGTTCGTTTACACCGGATTGGCCATCAAACCGTTCAATAGAAGGGAATTTTAAGTTTGTTACCAGAAGGATTTGTTAAAAAATATCAGCAATTATTAGGCGCAGAAGCACCGGCTTTCTTTGAAAGCTTTCAACAACCTCGGCATAAGGGATTTCGCATTAATCCGTTAAAACCGAACCCAACCGAAGTGGCCTTGGATTTAAGCAGGCCCGTCCCTTATGCAAAATGGGGTTATTATGGCGCCGTCAATGGGCGACAGGTTGATCACCAAGCCGGCTATGTGTATAGTCAAGAGCCCAGTGCCATGTATGTGGCGGCAATTGCAGCACCTCAGCCAGGCGAACGGGTATTGGACCTTTGCGCCGCGCCTGGTGGCAAAACCACTTATTTGGCGAGTTTTATGCAGCAGCAAGGCCTTTTGGTGTCAAATGAGATCATGCCGAAACGCGCTCGGATCCTAGCAGAAAATGTTGAGCGGTTTGGGATTCAAAATGCAGTGATCTTAAACGAAAGTCCGGCTCATTTAGCGCCGCGTTTTCCGGCTTTTTTTGATACGATTTTGGTAGATGCGCCTTGTTCCGGTGAAGGCATGTTTCGAAAAGATCCTGCGGCACAGGCTTATTGGACCCCAGATTACCCTGCAAAATGCGCCACACGTCAACGTGAGATCATGACAGAAGCCTTAAAAATGGTGCGACCTGGTGGACATTTGGTTTATTCCACGTGTACGTTTAGTCCCGAAGAGGATGAACAAATGATGGCGTGGGTATTGGCCAACTATCCTGAGTTTCGCTTACAGCCGATCAAACGCTATCCAGGGATGACTGCTGGGCGGCCGGACTGGGCAGATGGCAATCCAGAATTGGCACAAGCCGTGCGCTTATTTCCACATCACATTGACGGTGAAGGACATTTTATGGCGTTGTTACAACGTGCGGCAACCGCTGAAGTACCGGTGACTAAACCTAAAAAAAAGGCGAAGAAAGGGAAACAACCACGTCGTAAAACTTTGCCGGATCAAGATCAAGTGGCACTTTGGCAAGCATTTGAAAAAAATAATCTTAATTGCACGTTAAATGGTGATCTGGTGGTGTTTGGGGATCAGTTGTATTTAAGCCCAGAAACGTTGGATCTGACACAGTTGAAAGTCGTTCGGCCTGGTTTGCACTTAGGCACATTAAAGCGGCAGCGCTTTGAGCCTAGCTACGCCTTGGCATTGGCTTTAAAAGCAACCGCTGCGCGCCATCATCTGGCCCTATCAGCTGCCGATTATCGCGCTTATGTCCACGGGGATACCTTTAAGACTGTTGAAACAGGCAAGCATTGGGTCTTATTAACTTACCAAGCCAAAACAGTTGGGTTTGGTAAATTAGTCAATGGCACTGTTAAGAATTTCTTTCCGAAAGGGCTGCGCTTTGAAGCGGCAGAATAAAGGTGACAAAAAAATGGCATTTAAACCAGCAACCGGTTTAAATGCCATTTTTAAATGGGCTATTTCAGTGGATAATGTAATCGGTCACGCCATTTTAGAATGACTGGTGTGGCCACCCAGCCGCAAAGGAGCCAAATATAACTCAGACTATAATCAAGTGCTAACGTGGTTAAATTGGTTTTCGTTAGTTGCAATGCAATGAGGCAATCACAAATCGCAATCAGACTGAATAATAAACTATTCAACTGACGTAAGCGGACTTCTTTGTAGTAAGGCCGCAAGCTGGTGTAAATGAGCAGTAGGGTTAATGCAAAGCAAAAATGGCGGTAATCCAATTGAACGGTTAGTTTAAAAGTAGTTCCCAGCACATGGTAAAAGTAGCGTATAACCGCAAAAATTGGGATGCCCACTAAAGCGATGCCTAAGCTGCTAAACGCCTGGTCACGATGATCAAGGGCCACCAATAAGCCAGCCAACAGGATTAAATAAAGCCACGCCGCGACAGGATGCCCTAAAAGAGCCAGTAAACGGTTTAATAGTTGTAAATGAAATGGTACAGCTAACAGATTACCTAAGGTGTTGATCAAATGAGTCAATGGATTGCGGGTTAAATTTAAGGATACAAGTAATAGGCCTGTGAGGCCAATCAAAACAAAGTTATAACGTTGTTCACGTTGCAAAGGGCTCTCCATACGCAAGTCTCCGGATTCTTTAAAATCAAGTTTTATAAAGCTATTATAAACCAAAGCAGGGTTAAACGGACCAAATTTCACGGGTACTTGTCAATTCTTTGTAAAAAAGTTCATAATAACATTAGCATTAACGAGATTGAGCGAAGTGGATGTGAGGAACTTGAAAAAGTATTTCTTCTTTGATATTGATGGCACGTTAACGGATAACCGCACCAAGCAAGTGGTTCCATCTGTGAAACCAACGCTACAGGCCCTCCAAGCAGCCGGTCATTTTGTGACGTTGGCTACAGGTCGGGCTTACTATAAAGCACAGCCATTTATGCAGGCTATGGGACTACACAATATGTTGTGCGCAGGTGGTGGTGCCTTGGTGTTAAATGACCAATTGTTATATAATCGGCCATTAAATTTGACGAAAGCGCAGGCCTTGATTCAGCAGGCCACTGACCTTGGCTATGGGGTTTTGGTGGCGCCAGCAGATTCAGATGCGGTTTATGCTAGCAATGATTTATTTCGGCAACAAGCTGGTCCCCGTCAGGAACCCACAACGTATCATATTGACCCACAATTTGATTATCGACAACTTTCGCAAATTTTTAAAATTTATGTGGCCATTCCGCAGGCGGAAGAAGCCCGATTAACGTTGAAAGATAGCTTAGGTTATTTGCGCTTTGAAGCACCTTACTTGGTTTTTCAGTATGATGAAAAGCATCGGGGGATTTTGGAAGTAATGGCGCAACTACAAGCACCGGTAACAGATGTGGTGGTATTTGGTGACGGGATGAATGACCGAGTGATGTTTGACCCACAATGGACCAGTATTGCCATGGGAAATGCCGTACCAGCGCTAAAGGCTATGGCAGACTATGTCACTTTAAAAAACACGGATGATGGCATTTTAGCGGCTTGTCAGCATTTCAACTGGTTACCAGAAAAGTGAGGGCCAGCAGATGATCAGAGAAAGAACCACACGTGCGGGAATCGCTTGGATTGCGACAACCAGGTTAACGCAAGCGGATCAACAACAATTAAAACAGCAATATGGTTTGTCGGATGAAATGCTGGTTTATGTCACTGATCCGGATGAACGTGCCAACTATACTGATTCGGAAGAAACTGGTGAACAATTGATCATCACGCACGCACCACGACGGTTACAGCAGCAAACCGGCGTGCGTTATGTTTCAGAACCAATCGGATTTTTGATCAAGAATCAGCAGGTCTTTACGTTTAACCAACAAGAATTGCCAGATATTGAATTTTTATTGACCCGTTGCGGGGCTGATGAAACGTTAGGGACGCCAGTTGCCTTTTGTTTAACGGCCATTAAAAATTTAATCGACCAATATTTACCCGTTTTAAAATATGTCACCAAAGAGCGGAATCGCTTGGATAAACTTTTAAATCAATCACGGGCCAATCGTGATTTAGTCGCGTTATCCTATTTACAGCAAACGTTGACCTTTCTGATCAGCGCCACACAAAATAATTTAGAGTTGTTGACTCATTTAGATAAAACCGTTTTAGGGGTTGCATCAGTGGGTGAGGAAGAATTATTAGAGGACGCTTTGATCGAAGCACAACAGATCAGTGAGATGACCAGCTTGGAAACCGAAGTGGTCGATCGGGTGGCGCAAACTTTTGATAGCTTGGTGAATAATGACTTAAATCATACCATGGGTTTTCTGACAGTTTGGTCGCTAGCACTGACGGTACCAACGATTATTACGGGCTTTTACGGGATGAATGTTGGCTTACCATTATCTCGTAGTCGTTGGACTTGGATCTTGATCGTGCTGTTATCAGTGGTGATCATTGGCAGCTTAATTTATGAGTTTCGAAAACGGGGTAAATTCTAGTATTGTGAAAAAAGTCTAAGTAAGGGTCAAACCTTATTTAGACTTTTTTCATGTAAATTCAATGACAACCAATATGAAATCGGTTACAATAACATAAGCAGTAAAATATAGATTGTGAAACCAAGGAGGCGTTACCATGAAATTAGGCTTATTTGTAATCGCGTTACTACCAATTATTTGGCTGATTTTTTCGTTAGGTGTTTTGAAACTACCTGGTGCTAAGGCTTGTTCCATTGGATTAGTGTTAACTTTGCTTCTCGCTATTTTTGCATTTAAAATGTCCGTTATTAATGCGGTAACTGCATCGCTGGAAGGGATTGTCATGGGGATCTGGCCGATCGTGTATATTATTATTGCGGCCGTGTTCACCTATAATGTTTCCACCGAAAGTGGCAGCATGGAAACGATTCGGAAAGGACTTTCTGGCATTACCAGTGACAAACGTTTGTTGGTTTTGATTATCGCTTGGGGGTTTGGCGGCTTTTTGGAAGCCATTGCCGGTTTTGGAACGGCTGTGGCGATTCCTGCCAGTATTCTGATTGCATTTGGAGTTGAACCGATTTTAGCAGCAACGATTTGTTTGATTGCGAATACCACGCCAACTGCCTTTGGGGCGATTGGCTTGCCTGTCACAACATTGGCGCAGATCAGTGGTTTAGATGTGCGGCATTTGTCCTATCTAGCAACCTTACAAATGTTACCGTTGATCGTGATCATTCCATTCATCATGGTGGCTTTGATCGGTGGCGGTGTCAAAGCCATCCGCGAGGTCTGGCTGCCAACATTGGCAGCTGGGCTGGCATTTGGGATTCCACAAATCATTGTTGCTAAATTCCTAGGGGCAGAATTACCAGCAATCGTTGGTTCCTTAGTTTGTATTGTGGTGGTTGTCTTATTTGCGCGTTGGCAGGCGAAAAAGCAACCGGAACAGCCGGATCAAAAAAAGGATCTGCCAACGGTGGGGCAGTTCACTTTGGCCACCACACCTTTCATTCTCGTTTTCGTGTTCGTTATGCTAGCATCGCCGTTGGTACCACCATTGAATCATTTACTAACAGGAATTAAATCGAGTATCACGATTTATACCGGAAGTGGCGCTGCGCCGTATGTATTTAATTGGATCTCAACACCAGGAACGTTGATTATTTTAGCGACGATTATTGGCGGTTTGATTCAAAAATTACCATTTGGTAAAATTATCAAAATTTTAGGTCAAACAGCCAAACAAATGGTTGCGACCTTGATTACGGTTTGTGCAATCGTGGCACTTGCGAAAGTCATGGGATATAGTGGCATGATTTCCATCATTGCCGCAACCTTAGTGGCCTTACTAGGCAATCTATACCCATTGATCGCACCGGTTATCGGGGCATTAGGGACGTTTGTAACCGGTTCGGATACATCTGCTAATGTCTTGTTTGGGAGCCTACAACGGCAAGCGGCCAGCACCTTAGGCGATAGCACTTATTGGGTTGTTGCGGCCAACGCTGTTGGGGCAACTGCTGGTAAGATGATCTCACCACAAAGTATTGCGGTGGCATCTGCCGCAACGAATTTACAGGGGAGCGAAGGTACTATTTTGAAAAAGAGTATGACTTACTTCTTAGGGTACCTGATCGTCATTTGTCTTTGGATCTTTGTTTCAGGCTTGGTGATCAACGCGATTCACCTGTAATAGTACGTCAAATTTAAATAAATTTGCGATTAAATTAGATTGTGAATTTAGCGTAAAACAGGTCATTACGTCAGCTGTGATTGTATTGCGGAGTAACGAGCAGATTGGCCTTGAGCGGTTAAAGCACCTCTTTGCAGCGGCCAATGCTTGTGAAAAAAAGATGCAGTTACCAGATTTCGCTTTAAATAGTAATTAAATTACATTTTAACTCTAATTATTTTAATTGAATTAATTGATATTTGAGGTATAATGAAAGCGCTTAATAAAATGTTACTTATTCGGAAGGACGTGGAAGTATGTCAAATAGTGTAAATCATCAGAAAGTACTTTTAGTCGGTGACGGTGCCGTAGGTTCATCTTATGCATTTGCCATGATGCAACAAGGTCTCGCTGAAGAATTTGTTATCGTGGACGTATTACAAGATCGGATCGAAGGGGACGCGCTTGATTTAGAAGATGCACAAGCATTTACAGCACCTAAGAACGTATATGCTGGTACTTATGCTGATGCTAAAGACGCCGACCTCGTTGTTATTACGGCCGGTGCACCACAAAAACCTGGTGAAACACGTCTTGATTTAGTTAACAAGAACCTTAAAATTCTCTCAAGCATTGTGAAACCAATCGTTGATGCAGGCTTTGACGGTATCTTCTTGGTTGCCGCTAACCCAGTTGATATTTTGACTTACGCAACACGTAAGTTCTCTGGCTTCCCTAAAGAAAAAGTCATTGGTAGTGGGACTTCCTTGGATTCAGCTCGTTTGATGGTTGCCTTAGGCAAGCGTTTCAACGTTGATCCTCGTAGCGTCCATGCCTATATGATGGGCGAACATGGGGACTCAGAATTTGCTGCTTATGATGAAGCAACAATTGGCGGTTATCCATTAAAAGCATACGCCGCTAAAGAAGGCGTTACGGACGAAGAATTAGCTGATATTGAAGACAAAGTTCGTAATAAGGCTTACAGCATTATTAACCGTAAAGGGGCTACTTTCTACGGCATCGCAACTTGCTTAATGCGCATTTCTAAAGCAATTTTACGTGATGAAAACGCTATTTTACCAATTTGTGCGTCATTAGATGGCGAATATGGGTTAGATGATATTATCATCGGGACACCAGCTATCGTTAACGGCCAAGGCTTAAAAGAGGTTGTTGAAGTACCATTAACAGGTGCTGAAAAAGAAGCAATGGCTAAATCAGCTGCTGCTTTGAAAAAGATTACAGCCGACGGTCTTGCTAATCTTGAAAAATAAGCTTTAAAAAAGTAAGTCATCCGGTTTTGGATGGCTTATTTTCTACCATTAGTCAAGAGAAAGTTGCTACATTGGGCTTTCTCTTTTT
>NZ_AZDA01000102.1 GCF_001434575.1 Loigolactobacillus bifermentans DSM 20003 | reverse complement strand
TACTTCTGCGCAAGGAAGCCCAGGGCTTTTTTTAGGATTTCGTTCTCCTCAGACAGGGAAGCCAGCCGCTTTTCCATCGCTTTAATTTCGTCTGGCGATTTACCGGATTGAGTTTTGGCTTGGCCCTGGATCCACTTATGAACGGTTGAATAGCCAATGCCATATTCTCTGGCCAGTTGGGCGGCTGATTCGCCTTGTTTATATAGGTTGATGATGTTTTGTTTGAATTCTTTGTCGTAACGAGTTGGCATGTAAAAATTCCTTCCTTTTGAGAGACGATTTATTCATTATACGCTCTCTTAAAAGTTGTCTCAGGAATCAGCTTACATCCA
>NZ_AZDA01000101.1 GCF_001434575.1 Loigolactobacillus bifermentans DSM 20003 | reverse complement strand
GGCAAATTACAAGTTTAATCCGAACAAGCCCGGAATCTTTCAATGGCAGTCTGTTGATGATGTATTTTTAATGGTCGTTGATTAATTAGTTCAAGTGCTGCTAGGATCTCATCAGTCGTTACTTGGCTAAAATTGGTCTTTTTCGGGAAGAACCAGCGTAACCGTCTATTAAAATATTCATTGGAACCTCGCTCCCATGGTGAATATGGATGGCAAAAATAAACTTTGATCTGATAATCCTGTTCTAAGGCCTGATAATTGGCAAACTCTTTACCATGATCAACAGTAATGGATTTTACTTGGGGACCGAAGGCCCCCATAAACTTGCCAAAGGCGGTGTTTAGAGCCTTAGCCGTTCTATTAGGGGCTTTGATGGCCCATAGAAGTCGGGTCTTACGTTCTACGAATGTAACCAGACATGATCGTGACTCACTTCGACTAGAAAGCACCGTATCTACTTCCCAATGACCAAAAGCTAACCGTTGATTAACAGTTGTTGGCCGTTGTTCGATGGAAGTCCCACTTGTAAATTTCCCACGATTTTCGCTCACTCGGTGCTGGCGGACATTCCGATTGGGTAGATCAGTCAATTTGAAGGGGAGCCAGCCACGATTAAGCCAATTATAAATTGACGCAGTGCTCAAGTTATAAGCGGCCGCAATGGTTTCTGGTGACCAGGTTAATCGTAAATGATTGGTAATTAAAGTCGCTAATGCTGCCGTCAGCATCGAACGACGACCGCAATTCCGCCTTTTGCGATCTGCATCTTGCTGAGCTAATTCTGGATCATAAGGTTTAACCCGGTCCAACTCATAGCTAATCGTAGCTTTGGCGACGCCTAAGGCGTCAGCCATTACTTGGTAAGATTTATTCCCCTCATTGACTAGTTGTGCTAGTGCGCCACGTTGAAAACGTGATAAAGTAGATGTACCCAAAGTAATCACTCCCTATATTGGTTGGAATTAGCTACTACCATTGTAAGTGATTGCTTTGGGCTTTTTAATTTCT
>NZ_AZDA01000100.1 GCF_001434575.1 Loigolactobacillus bifermentans DSM 20003 | reverse complement strand
TACTCCTAGACCATTCCCTTAAATTCAACTGTCTCATTCTTTGTATTAACCAAAAACTTACCAACGCTCCCCTGATACTTCACGGATACTTTAAAAGAATACTTGTAATTTACCCGAGTATATCGAATACTACTAATTCTTCCCTGATATCCTTGACTACGCAAAACTCTCTTCACTTGGTTCCTTTGTCGATCAGTAATTCTTGCAGAACTCCGATAGATTGTCTTCTTAACGATCACATCTGGATT
>NZ_AZDA01000015.1 GCF_001434575.1 Loigolactobacillus bifermentans DSM 20003 | reverse complement strand
GGCATAGGACAAAAAAGTCTCTATTTAAATTGTCTATTTTATTGACAGGGGACCAGGGCAATTACTGTAATAGTGCCAACTGTCTGTTTCTTTGTCATAACTGATAATTGTTTCTTGCTCATCGTTCGGCGCCATTATGTTAGCCATTCCTTTCTGTTAGGCCGTTTGGTCACTATTGCCACGTGAATAAATGGTTTCGCTAACTGATAAATCCAATCCGTACCGGTCTTTTAGTTTCATGAGCTGAACAGTGTCATCTAAAACACTTTCCCGATCTCGCTTCATTTCCGGCGTCATGTTCCTTTTAGCAAGCATTTTGGGAAATCCATATTGATTAGATACTGATTTGTTAGCAATAATGTTGGCCTTAACGTAATCAATCTTGCTGGGGTGCTTAAGGCCTTGTTGTAATCTGGCCATTGCTTCTTTTTGATGCTTTGTATCGAACATTTCAAAGGCCTGATAAGCTTTTAAGCCCACGGATTTACGCAATTCTCTAATGATTGAGTGTACCCAGCGTTTAAACTGTTTTGCTTGTGGCATTTTTGAGTTAAATACCAAGTCATAAATACCAAGTTCATCAATGACAATCAATTCTTGCTTTCCACCAGGGGTGTCCAAAACAGACCCCCCTTTGTTTTCATCATCAACATGATCTCTAATTGCTTTTGTTGGATTAACATACTCAAGGGTTAACGCTACGTCTTTACCAACCGCCATCCATTCGCCATTCACTTCAACAAAACGGATATTGTGGCCATTCCAGTGTTGAATTTCCATTCGCTTAGTCCTCCTCTTTTGTCGTTTCTTAGTATTTCTTAGTAAAACGAGCAAAAAAAATATCATCAATTGTGATATTAGGAAAAATAGCAACAACTAGGCCCTTAAACTTAGCTTTTTCGTCATCTGTAAAATGAACATTACCCGATTCTTTAGCGTAATATGATTGCTTAGAAATTCCTAATTCTTTTGCCATTTGTGACTGATTAAAACCTAGCATAACTCGATAGCCCTTCACGATGTTCAAATTTGTTTTCAATATATTCACCTTATTTCTTAGTATTTCACAGTACAATTAAAACACCACGTTTAAAAAAAGGCAACCTTTTCTTTATTTTTCTTTGCAACAATTGTAGAATGTATTCAAGAAAAGAGGTGCGTTAATTTGGCCACCAAAGAAGATGCTCAGGCTGTTGGCGCTCGAATTAGAGCTATTCGAAATAATTTAGGTTTAACTATGTCTGAATTTGCGGCAATGATAGACAGTACTGCAAAAAGCGGAACTGTAAGTAACTGGGAAAATGGGAAAAATGCTCCTAATTTAAGAAGATTAAAAAGAATTGCGGAACTTGGCGGCGTGGATACAAATTTTCTTTTAAATGGTCTATCTATTAAACAGAAGCGTAAAGCGCGAAATGCTGCGGTGCACGATAAAAAATTAAGTCCTAAAGAAGAAGCGGCACTCATTATTGAAGTTAACGCTGTGGTGCGTAAGGCCGATGAGCTCACCGATGAGCATAAACTTATTGATAGCACTCTTGAAGAAGGAGCTAGGGAATTGCCTTTTGATTTAGTGATGATTCTTGCATCACTTATAAGGCTATATAATAATCCTAATTTTAAAGCGGACGGTAAGGCCACAATGCTAGCTCTCACCGGTTCTTTGGATGGGACTCTAAAAGGAAAATATTCTGATAAACAGATTGACAAATATATAAATGAATTAATACCGGAATTGAAATCACTTTACCGACAAGGGAAGCCGTCAAACCATTCCGCCAATGACAGCAACAAATAGTTTCCCCCGAAATTGGGGAAAAGTCCCTGCACTTCAAACAATGAAGTATCAACTGGCGGCGGAATTTTCGGCTACGAAAAAATAGTCTGATTGCCATACGCGTGAGGATGACAGGAAGTCCTGCTTTGGGACGCTTGTGAAAACAGGTTAACCGCCACATGTATGGGGATGATGCCGGTAAATAGGCTTATCACAAAAATGTGCGAAACCTATCAGCTACAATGCGTTATTTAGTCACCGGCCGCCTTAGCAATGTTAATTAGTGGGATGCTTAGGCTGGCCTGGTATAAATACTAGGGCAACCTGTAACGGTCTCCTGGCTACGCTAGTTAACAGACTGACAGCGACAACAGCGCATCCCTAAGAGAGCACGACAAATAGGGGATGCTAACATTTCTCACCCCTTTAACGAACCCGAAATTTTCGGTTCAGTGATCAAGTATCAATCTGATGCCCCAATAATGGGGAACGAGAACGAGTAAACTGAGTATCAATTTGCTACCCTGTTAATGATTACTCTAATTGCGTATTCGTTAGGCAATTCGCTAAAAGTGAAACGGCTATGACCAAGATAAAAATTTTAGCCTGGTTAGTATTTCTAACCTCGTTAGCTACCTCGGAAATTCCGTTGTACCTAGCCAAACTAAAAACATTAGCCTGTCTAACCGTTTACCATGTCAGCTAATGGAACGAGGGGACAAATAGTCACCTCGTCTAACAGCATCCGAAATTCAGATCTCGTTGTAAGTCGAAAATTTCGACCTGCAATTGCAAGTACGAAATTCCGATTTACAAATAACCACCTGACAAATAGTCAACTGGCTAGCGAGTGACAAATAGTCACCTGCAACCAAGTGAACATTATTCACCTGGTCGAACGTTTTATTCTGTCAGCTTTTCGCCGAAATTGGCGTAAACAAAAAGACCGCCTAAGCGATCTAATAGACCTGAAACCATAACGCCGTGGTCGTTCTGAACGACCTTAACGCATGTAATCGGATTACTTATTCCTAAGTTCATTTGACCAACTTAGAACATATCTTTTCAAAAGATACGTTTGCGGCTATGTCAATTGCTTATGCTGCTGTCAAACAGATTGATAGCAAAAACAGGTTCATCAAAAGGACTTGTTTCTAAGTGGGCCTGACCCATTTAGTACCTCGTTATCCTTCAAAAGGATAGCGAACGCAACAATGAGAGCAACACCGTTCAATAGCTGTATTGCTTGCCACATATGGGCCCAACAAGTCGTTTGATTTAACGAGTACAACAATGAACACAACGGATTCAATACATATAGCATCATCTCAAATACATAGCTTGCCCCGTCAAGGTCGCTAAGTTTGAGGAGTGTTATATATGGCAAAAATAACGAGTTATCAGCGGCCAAAGGATGGCAAAACTGAATGGAAGATTGTTGGGTATCTTGGTTACGACAAAGTTTTAAGCAAGCAAGTCAACATAAAGAAAAAGGGCTTCTCGACTAAGCGAGCGGCCCAAATTTACTACAACCGTCTTGTGAATGATATTGAAGAAAATGGATTCAGACACGATTCACTGGAAACGTTTGGCGGTATTTATAAGCTTTGGCTGAAGACCTACAAGACAACAGTCAAAGAGTCTAGTTATACGAAACTGGTTCAAAAGTTTAACAATCATATTTTACCAGCTTTTGGCAATCAGCGGATTGATAAAATCACAGTTAGTGATGTGCAGCAGTTTGCTAACCATATGTGGGAAATCAATAAAGGCTACAAAGAGTATGTGTCCAACGTGTCACGGATTTTCAAGTTTGCCATTAAGCAAGACTTAGTTACTGCTAACCCAGTTGAAAAAATCACACTGCCGCGTCCTAAAAAGGATTTACGGCGCAAGTCTATCAAGTATTTCACGCAAGACCAGCTTAAGACGTTCTTAGATGACGCTCAAGCGAATGAAGTACCGTTGATCTATACATTTTTCTATCTGCTGGCAAAGTCTGGTTGTCGTCAAGGTGAACTGCTAGGCTTGCAATGGGATTGCGTCGACTTTGAAGCTAAGACGCTGACCATCAGGCAAACACTAGCTAAGGGCATCAATGAGCATTTATATCTGGAGGAACCTAAGACGGTTAACTCTAACCGTGTAATTCCATTATCTGATGAAACTGGCAAGATATTACAGCATTGGCGGATTAAACAGCACAAAGAGTTATTCAAATTAGGTATTTCAACTTTTAGCGCTGATCAATTGGTGTTCAGCAATATTGACAATGACTTCATTCGGCTAACACATCCCAGATTGTGGATGCAACGCATTTGTAAACGGACTAAGCTACCGGTATTAAGCCCGCACGCTATCCGCCACACGTTTGCCACAATTCTAATTAGTCAGGGGATGAACTTCAAAACGGTGTCCATGTTATTGGGTCATGCGTCCGTTGCGTTCACATTAGATGTCTATGCTGGTATTTATCAAGGCGATAAACTGAAATCTATTCAGCTACTTGATAAAGCACTAGGATAATCAAAAAATCAGATTCTAAACTGGTTTCTAAACCTTTTCATAGAAACACTGCTATATCAACGTTTATAAGCGCAAAAGAAAACATTCGAGCTTCCCAAGCTCGCGTCGCGGGTCCGATTCCCGTCACCCGCTTAATCGATGCAAATAGAAGCAATTAAAAAATAGGAATCTCGTTAAATCAACGTTTAACGAGGTTCCTATTTTTTATAGTCATTAACTTTCTCAAAGTGTGTGCACACTTTTGGCACACTTTTGGCACACTGTTTTAATTCATTTTTTAAATTTGGAAACCGTGAATTAATCGCCATTAGATTAAACGGGTTGCGATGTTTGATGAATCATTTAGCTTTAATGGTTGTTACAAATATCAGACTATTTTACGTTTGCTAGGGGGCCTGACGGATGATGATTCTGGATGGTTTTTGTGACGATAGGTCATCTGCAGGGATACACGTCAAAGCGCATTTGTCAATTCACCCCCAGCTTACAATATTGTTAGGTCTAAGCGATGGTATTTTAGGAGGGCTTCTAGTAAAGTTAGTGTCATAAGTCAGACAAGAAGGTAGGGAACATCGATGAAAAAAATCGTGGGGATCATTGTTGCTGTTTTAGTCGTTGTGATCGGTATTTCAGGGGTGCGGTATTACAATAGTACTTATCGCGCCACAGAAGCGTATGCTGTTGTGCCACAAACGATTCCGGCTAAGACGCAAACAAAAGATAGTAATGGTAAAGCAGTTGCTGGTGATTCAAGCTATCAGTATCAATTGAGTTTTGTAAAGGTCAATGGGCAACGTCAAACCATGAGTTTCTCAGTATCTGGCTCTGATCCAACGCCGTTACAACCTGGCAGCTATATTAAGGCGAAAATCAGCCAAAAACGGGTGGTTTCTGGGCCAAATACAGTGAGTCAAGCAGATGTACCCGCAAAGGTCTTGGCTAAATTAAAATAAGTAAGTTCAAAGTCGCTGAAAGGCGGCTTTTTTTGGAGGCATGATGAAACGGATGGTACAAACACAAGGCGCTGACATTGGGTTGATTATCATTGGCAATGTGGTGATGAGTTGGGCCTATGCCTGTTTAATGGTTCCCAATCGGGTCATTAATGGTGGTGTGACCAGTCTCGCCTTAATTTTAAGTCATGATTTACCTTGGCCGTTGGTCTGGCTAAACAATGGGTTGTTAGTAGTCTTATTAAGCTTAGTAGCGCTCTTTTTAGGGCGCATGCTGTTCTTGAAATCTTTATTAAGTAGTGTGGTTTTTTCAATGAGCTTTACGTTAAGCTATCAATATTTACCACATTTTACCGGGCATCCGCTAGTGGCGTTATTGTTGGCCAGTGTGCTGGTTGCGTTTGGCTATTATGCTTGTCTAAGTTCGCACAGCTCTACGGTTGGCGTGGATGTCATTGCATTGATCTTGAAAAAATATTAGCCGCAGTTAAACTTAAGTCATTTGATCCGTAGTTTGAATCTGGTTATTTTGGCCTGGGGATTAGTGGCCTATGGGGTTTGGTCGATTGCTTGGGGAATTTTATTTGCATTTTACTACACACAACTTTTAAACTGGATGTTAGTACATTGGTCGAAAGTGAGGGCATAACATGCAACAAATAACAGCAGATTTGGTCCAGCAAGTGATTCAGCCGCGGCCAACTGAGAGTCATAAAGGGACATTTGGTCGGGTGATGGTGATCGGGGGTAATCAGCAGTTTGGTGGTGCAGCCATCATGAGTGCCACTGCAGCCGTTTATGGTGGCGCTGGTTTAGTCACTTGTGCAACGGATTTGTTTAACGCAACAAGTTTACACGCACAGTTACCGGAGGCCATGGTGTTGGCTGCAACTGATAAGGCGCAAATGGCAACATTATTGCCTAAAATGGATGTGATCGTGGTGGGACCTGGCTTAGGCACCGATACTTGGGGTCAAACGGTGTTGCAACAAGTATTTCAGCAGGTTCAACCCCAGCAGGTGGTGATTATTGATGGGTCAGCGATTGATTTGGTTGCTAGTCAGGGGCTGACGTTGCCTCAGGCGCAGCTGGTGTTGACACCGCATCAAATGGAATGGCAACGGCTTAGTGGCATCGCCATCGCTGACCAACAAGTCGCCTGTAATTTGGCGGTTCAACAGCAGTTGCAAGCAACGTTGGTTTTAAAAAGTGCGCGCACCCAGGTTTATTTGCCGAATGGAACGGTCTGGGAAAATACAGTAGGTACGCCAGCCATGGCCACAGGGGGCATGGGGGATACGTTAACCGGGGTTTTGGCCGCTTTTGCCGCCCAATTTAAACCATTGGATCAGGCCATTTTAGCAGGCGTCTATACTCATAGTGCGATTGCCAGTGAATTGGCACAACAGCAGTACGTGGTTTTACCCACTCAAATTGCCCGGCAATTGCCATTTTTCATGCAAGAACAGGCTCGGCGAGGTTGACAAAAGCGCCTAAAATCAGGTACTATGTGGCAAGTAATGCAATTTCCAATGAGAAAGAATAACCTTCGGCGGTTTAATGCCAGCGAGTCTAGATTTGGTGAGAGCTAGATATTGAAGCCTAAGCGACGCACTTTTGAGGAATAACTGAATATTAAGTGGATCAAGTATCAATAAGAGTGGTACCGCGGGTCAGTAAACTCGTCTCTTACAAATTGTTAAAATTTGTAGGAGTTTTTTTATGGAATGGAGGATTTTTAAATGAACGATAAAGCATTGATCGTGGCAGCGTTGTTGCCAGCATTAGACGGCGCTTTAGATGAAGCGACTGTCACAAAATTAATTGAAGTCCCAAAGACTTCAGCCATGGGGGATTACGCCTTTCCTTGTTTCGCCTTGGCAAAGGCTTGGCACCAAGCACCACCGATGATCGCGCAAAACTTAGTGGCTAAAATTGATGGCAGTCAATTTGAACAAGTGAAGGCAGTGGGCCCTTATTTGAACTTTTTCTTAGATAAGGCCCAATTTAGCCAAACCTTATTACAAACGATTTTAACGGATGGTTTGAATTATGGGAGCACTGATTTAGGTCATGGCGGGCAAGTGCCAATTGATATGTCCAGTCCTAACATTGCCAAACCCATTTCAATGGGCCATTTGCGGTCAACGGTGATTGGCAATGCGATTGCGAATATTTTAACCAAAGTGGGTTACCAACCGGTTAAAATCAATCATTTAGGCGATTGGGGCACCCAGTTTGGGAAGTTGATCGTCGGTTATAAAAAGTGGGGCAGCGAAGAAGCGGTTAAAGCTGATCCAATTTCAAACTTACTGAAATATTATGTGAAGTTCCACCAAGAAGATCAAGCACATCCTGAATTAGATGATGAAGCACGGGAATGGTTCCGGAAGTTGGAAGCGGGGGATGAAGAAGCAACTCGGCTGTGGTCTTGGTTCCGTGAGGTTTCTTTAGCTGAATTTATGAAGATCTACGATATGTTAGATATTAAATTTGATTCTTACAATGGGGAAGCTTTCTACAACGATAAAATGGCAGAAGTCGTTCAAATGTTGGAAGATAAGCACTTATTGCAAGAAAGCCAAGGCGCTGAGATCGTTGACTTATCCGAATACGGGTTGAACCCAGCCTTGATCAAAAAAAGTGATGGCGCCACATTATATATCACCCGTGATCTGGCGGCAGCGATTTACCGGAAGCGGACCTACAATTTTGTTCAATCCTTGTACGTGGTTGGGAATGAACAACGCGATCATTTTAAACAATTAAAGGCTGTTTTGAAGGAAATGGGCTTTGATTGGTCAGATCAGATTCACCATATTCCATTTGGCTTGATCACCCAAGGTGGGAAAAAGTTATCCACACGACAAGGGCGTGTGATCTTACTTGAAAAAGTCTTAAATGATGCGGTTGATTTGGCTCAAAAAGAAATTCAAGCGAAAAACCCTGATTTACCTAACCAAGCTGAAGTAGCCCATGAAGTTGGGATCGGCGCCGTTGTGTTCCACGATTTGAAAAATGATCGTTTGAACAACTTTGACTTTAACTTGGAAGAAGTTGTTCGGTTTGAAGGTGAAACAGGCCCTTATGTGCAATATACCAATGCGCGGGCGCAAAGTATTTTACGCAAAGCGGCCGATGTGTCATTAGATGCACACAGTGACTACACCATTCATGATGCTTCTGCGTGGGATATTTTGAAACAATTGGCAGCTTTTCCAGATACAGTAATCCGCGCCAGCAAGGATTACGAACCTTCTGTGATTGCTAAATATGCGTTAGCACTGGCCAAAGCATTTAACAAATATTATGCCAATACTAAGATTTTAGTAGACGATGCTGAAAAACCGGCGCGTTTGGCCTTAGTTACTTGTGTCAGTCAAGTCTTGACCCAAAGCTTAGCCTTATTAGGGGTTAAAGCACCACAAGAAATGTAATTTTATGCTTTATAGCGCATGACTGCTTCGCGGCGGCATGCGCTATTTTTTTGAATATAAAATGAATTAACGAATTTTTATTAATTTGGATACATATTTATGAGAAAAAAACGGTTGAGTTTGCTATAATAAGACAAAACATGCAATTGAGGTGATTTGATGAAAAAATCAGTCCGTCAAGCAAAAATCGAACAGATCATCAAACAACAGCCTGTGTCGACGCAGGAAGAACTTTTGGCGCACTTAAAAGCTGAAGGTATTCCGGCGACACAAGCGACGATCTCCCGCGATATTCGGGAAATGCAGATTGTGAAAGAGCGTGACCAGGAAGGCAAAATTCGTTACGCCATTTTCCATAATGGTGAAAAGTCCGAAGAAGAGCGACTGCGTGAAACCTTAGGTCAAGTGGCACTTTCAGTGACACAAGTTGAGTTTGTGAATTTAATTCGGACCGCACCTGGTAATGGGAACTTGCTGGCTGCGATTATTGATAATTTAAAAATGCCGGAAATTGCCGGTACCTTAGCGGGACATGATACGATTCTTGTGATCAGTCCATCAGCACCAGCTGCAACAAAATTAAATGCTTACTTTTTGGAACATATCGATCCAGAAGCAGCCTACTAAAAAGATAGCGCATGGCGCTATCTTTTTTTAAATGGTGTTTGGCTGCCAGAACGGTTGTGAAGGTGGACAAATAATGCCTAACGTGTTGGGATAAAATGGCACACTGATTTTAAGGGTGTGGGCATGGAGCAATAAGCGCGACTCATCATGATAAGCAGGGTCATATAATGGGTCGCCTAAAATGGGATGCCCAGCGGCGGCTAAATGAACCCGAATCTGATGGGTGCGGCCAGTGGTCAATGTTAATGCCACTAAACTCGTATGGGCCGTTTGACGTTGGACTTGGTAAAACGTGTTGGCAGGTAGGGCATTGACCCCATTGGCCATCCGTTTGCGCTTATCAGTAGGATCGCGGCCAATAGGGGTGGTCAGCCAGCCTTGTGCGGTTGGCAACTGTCCGTGGATCCAGGCTAAATAATGGCGCGCCGTTTGCTTCATTTTAATGGTGCGACTGAGCAGTGGTAGCATCACTGGATTTTTAGCGACGACAATGGCACCACTAGTGGCCTTATCCAAGCGATGCACAATGTAAGGCAAAGTCGGGGTTCCGGCGTAATAAGCCATCAGGTCATTCAGCAGGCAGTCATCCTCCCAAGGCTGATTGGCGTGGGTTTTTTGACCAGCTGGTTTGTCTAAAACAATTAAATCTGGATTTTCATACAGAATTTTAAGCCGCCGCGGGTTACCTGGTAAGAATTGCGGGGCGGGGGTGCGAAAATCATCAGGGTGGAAAATCAGGCGAACGTGGTCACCAGGTTGGGCCAGCGTATTCACAGACTGATAACGGCCATTCAGTAGCATCCGTTGGCCGACGCGTAAATAATGATAAACACTTTTAGGAATCAGCCAAGTTCGGCGTAACAAGTTCGTGAGGTTTTGAGCCGGGCCAGTCGGTACTGTTAAGTCATAAGTCCAAGTTTGCATGTGAGGGTCCTTTCAAAAGTTGCTGTTACCATTATAGAGGATGGGTGCAAACGGCTACAAGTGTCAAATTTGTCACTTATCTATTAAAGCTTTGCAAAGCTTTAGGGTTGGCGGCAAGCAATGGCGTAAGTATGCTACAATATTGACATAATTTAAAAGTTAAATGGAGCAGTTATTATATGAAGAAAGTGCAAGGATTTTGGCAACAATTGCGGCAAACCTTCAGGCGTATTTTTGGCCCGTTGTTGCGCTGGCTAGCGCCATACTGGCATGCATTTTGGCGTTGGTTTCGCCGGATCGCTCATCGCTTTCAATTTGGGCGCTGGGTGATCTTAGTGGGGATGGTGGCCTTTTTGGCCTTAAGCGGTTATTTAACCTTTGTGGCTAAAACGGCCGATGTGGCAAATCTAAAAGCAAATTTGGAAACCACGACGACCATTTACGATCATTCTAATCAAAAGGCAGGTTCCCTTTATTCTCAAAAAGGGACCTATGTCAGTTATGATAAGATCTCACCACAATTACGAAATGCTGTGGTTGCAACTGAAGATCGTAGTTTTTGGACCAACTGGGGCTTTAGTATTAAAGGTTATGCGCGCGCAATCGTCAGTTTAGTGATCCATCACGGTCAGATCAGTGGTGGTGGGAGTACGTTGACCCAGCAGCTGGCTAAAAACGCGTTGTTAACGCAAAAGCAAACGTTTAGTCGGAAATTTGAAGAACTCTTTTTGGCCATTGAGATCAATAAAGTTTACAGCAAAAAAGACATCATTACCATGTATTTAAACAACGCCTATTTTGGCAATGGGGTTTGGGGTGTCCACGATGCCTCTGAAAAATATTTTGGTCAGGACGCCCAGCATTTAAGTGCGGCTAATTCGGCTAGTTTGATTGCGATGTTACGTAACCCTACGTTTTATGATCCAATCAAATATCCTAAAAATAATGTTGCGCGCCGGAACTTGATTTTAGGGTTGATGGTGACCACCAAGGAAATCAGTCAGCAGCAAGCCAATACGGCTAAGGCGACCAGTTTAAGTTTAAATGATACTTATCAGCAAAGTGATGGCTATAAATATCCTTATTACTTTGATGCAGTGGTGGATGAAGCCATTGATAAATATGGGTTATCTGAATCTGATGTGATGAATAAGGGCTATAAGATCTATACATCCTTAAATCAATCTCAGCAAAAAGGGATGGAAGAGGCCTTTGAAACGGATTCGGCGTTTCCGGCGAATGCCAGCGATGGAACGGAAGTGCAAGGTGGTTCCGTCGCCGTTAATCCTAAAACCGGTGGGGTAACTGCCGTTGTTGGCGGGCGTGGAACGCATATTTTCCGAGGTTATAACCGGGCCACTCAAATTGAGCGGCAGCCAGGTTCAACCATGAAGCCGTTAGCCGTTTACACCCCGGCGTTGCAAAATGGGTATCACTATGATTCGTCGTTAACGGATAAAAAATTATCTTACGGGTCCAATAAATACACACCAACAGATTATGGCAATGTGTATTATGGCAAAGTCCCGATGTACACGGCGTTAGCGAAAAGTTTAAATGCGCCGGCAGTTTGGTTATTAGATCAAATTGGGGTCCAAAAAGGGGTCCAGTCTGTGAAAAACTTTGGCATTAACTTACCAAAAAGTGATCAAAACTTGGCCCTAGCGTTAGGCGGCTTGAAGGTCGGGGTGTCACCTTATCAAATGGCCAGCGCTTATACAGCATTTGCCAATAATGGAAAGCGCACCAGCACACACTTTATTCGTAAAATCGAAGATGCTAGCGGTAATATTATTGTGGATAATACCAAAGTGAAAACGAAAAAAGTCATGTCAGCCAAGGTTTCAACTGAAATGACCAGCATGCTAATGGGTGTCTTTAACCATGGTACTGGCCAAACGGCTAAGCCGAGTGGTTACACCGTTGCTGGGAAAACTGGGAGTACGGAAGTCCCGAATTCTTATGGCTATGGGACTAAGGACCAGTGGATCGTAGGGTACACGCCGGATGTGGTGGTGGCCACTTGGATCGGCTTTGATACCACTGATAAATCGCATTTCTTGGCCGGTATTAGTGAAGAAGGCGTGGCGCCGCTGTGGAAGTTAGAGATGACGAATATTTTACCAAATACAGCCCAAACGTCCTTTAAGACCAAAGATGCTCAAAATTTAGCATCTGCTGAAAAGAGCAGTAGTAGCAGTAGCAGTTCGAAATGGTGGTCTGGTGTTAAAAGTAAGGTGAATGAAGCCACCAGCCAAGCTGGTAGCTGGTTCAGCGGCATTAAAGGGCTCTTTGAGTAAGCGGTGGCATCGCTACCATAAACATGTTAGAATAGATGCTATGAGTTGATTTATTCTATGAAAGAAGGTTACCATTTTGGCAATCCAAGACACAGCAGAACAATTACAGCAAGAATTACGGCAAACAGAAGAATTCATGGCTTTACAAGCAGCTTACGGCGCTATGAAGCAAAATGAATTAGCGTTTGCGTTATTTAAGAATTTTCAGGAAATGAACTTTAGCTTGCAACAAAAACAAATGCAAGGTCAAGAAATTTCAGAAGATGAAATCAAAAAAGCACAAGATTTAGCTGAAAAAATCGGCAACTACCCAGAAGTTCGGACATTAATGGAAAAGGAACAAGCCTTAAGCCATTTGATCGATGAATTAAACAAGACGATTACCGGCCCTGTTCAAGGCTTATATGCTGACTAGTTGTCTGTTCAAAACACCTGCAAACAGGTTAAAAAGTTTGCAGGTGTTTTTTTATTGAATGAACAATTGCGAATGTACGTTCCCTATGCTAAAGTTAAGAGAAATATTAAAATAGCATTTAAACGAACGCCTTTTTCAAAGTGATGCAATAAGGGGGGCCATGTTTCCATCGTGGTGAATTTCACCCGAGGGAATGGACATCCCTCCGGAAATAAGATTTTTGCGGAAGCAAAATAGACATTAAATCATTTAGGGGAGCCATGTTTCCATCGTGGTGAATTTCACCCGAGGGAATGGACATCCCTCCGGAAATAAGATTTTTGCGGAAGCAAAATAGACATTAAATCATTTAGGGGGACACACTGATGAAATTTATTCATACCGCCGATTTACATTTAGACAGCCCCTTTTTAGGGTTACAAACGGCGCCAGATGCGCTGTGGCAATTGCTTCAGCAGGCGACATTTCAGTCATTTGAAGAAATCGTCACGGCAGCCTGCGAACAGGCCGTTGATTTTGTTTGTATTAGTGGCGACTTGTTTGATTCGCAGGCGCAAAGTATTCAAGTCCAGGCCTTTTTAAATCAGCAGTTTCAACGGCTGGCTGAAGCGCAGATTCCCGTTTATTTAGGATTTGGTAATCACGATTATGTGGTGCCACAGCAAGTGCAACTGGATTTTCCAGCTAATGTGCATCTTTTTGGTGCGCAACCCACCACCTATCAGTTAACGACTCAGGATCAAAAAACAGTGGCCATTACAGGCTTTAGTTACCACCAACGCTGGGTCACTGAAACACCTGCCTTCCCAGCACGTGGCACTGAAACGTATCATATCGGGATGTGGCACGGTGCGCAACGCACCGGTCAAGCGGCACAAGATCATTATGCACCATTTACCATTGCTGAGTTGTTGCAGCAGCACTATGATTATTGGGCACTGGGGCATATTCATAAACGTCAAACGTTGCATGAGCAGCCCTTTATTGGCTATTCAGGGGATCCTCAAGGCTTGCGTCGAAGTGAAACAGGTCCGAAGGGTTATTTACTAGTGACTGAACAGTCTGGTCAGTTGCAACCACAATTTGTGCCAACCAGTGTGATCAATTGGCAAAACGTTACAGTGGATGTTACCGGGGCCAAGCGGATGACCACCTTGATCAATCAAATCACGGATCAACTACAGGCCTTACCAGCGCAGCAGCATTATCTAGTCCGTTTGCAACTAACGGGTACGGCGCAACTCACACCGCAACTCCAACAACGAATCGATAATGGCGAATTATTACAATATTTGCAACAGCAAGCCCAAGCGACACCGACTTGGCGCTGGCCAGTGGCATTAGAAGTGCGCTATCAACCAACAACAGCGCCACTGCAGCAATTTGACGAAAAATACTGGCAGGCAGCAGCAGAAACGGTTTTTTCAACTGAAAACATTTTAAAAACAGCAGCACCATTAGCTGGCTATCAGTTTATGATGGATGCTTTTGCAACACCAGAACAAGCGGCTGCACTTCGCACAGCAACCACCAAGTTGCTACAAAACCGAGCCTTAAAGGATGCGCAAAAACATGTGGATTAAACAACTAAAAATTGATGGTTTTGGAAAATGGCAACAACAGGCGTTTACCTTAACCTCAGGCTTTAATGCTTTTATTGGGCCGAATGAGGCGGGAAAATCAACCTTAAATGCGTTTATCACAGGGGTTTTATTCGGTTTTGCCACTAAAAAACAACCGGCTGCACAATACTTGCCGAAGACAACCCGGACTTATGGTGGCAGTTTAACCTTGGTGACCGCTCAAAAAACATATGTGTTGAAACGCCAGGCCGGTAAAGCAGGTGGTGATGTGACGCTAATGGCTGCTGACGGTCAATTACAGCCGGCAGCGTTGCTGGCGCATTTATTACAACCGGTGGATCAAACCTTGTATCAGGCTATTTTTGAACTGAATCGGCGTGAGCTGTTGACGGTAGCCAATTTGTCACGTACAACGTTAAATCAATATTTGTTGGCGATCGGCGCCATTGGCAGTCAAACTTGGTTACAGCGTGCAGATGATTTTGAACGTGCGGCGGCCCATCTCTATCGCCCTAAAGGACGCGTTTGGCCGTTAAATCAAGCTTTGAAAACGTTAGAAAATTTGGAAAAGCAGCAGCGACAAGTGCGGCAACAGCTACCAGCTTATCAACAAGTACAACGGAAGTTGCAACAATTGACGCAGCAGTTGACCACTGCGCAGCAACAACAGCAACAGCGTCAAAAGGCATTAGCCCAGACGCAGCAGTTGCAACAAGCTTGGCCAAATTATCAGCGTTATTTAGCGTTAACGCCGGTGTCAAAACAGGCCACAGTAACGCTGGCAACGTATCAAGATTATCAGCAATTAGCACAAAAACGTCAGCAACAGCAAACGACTTTGCAAGATCTCACGCAGCAGTTGGCTGCCATCACACAACGAACGGATCAAACACCAAAATTTAAGTTCTATTTAGCGCATCAGGCGCAATTTGTGGCGCTAGCACAGGCCTTTCCGGTTTGGCAGCGCACACTATTACAGTGGCAAGAAGCCAAGGAACAGGTGCAACGTTTAGCGGCGGAACAACAGCAACAAACCCTGCCTCAGGCCCAGGCACAAGCGTTACCGGCGGATTTAGTAACATCAGCACAGGCTAAATTGCGTCAAACACAGGCACTGCAGCAACAATTTGACCAACAGCAACAAACCCTGCATGAGCTGCAAACGAAAATTGCGGCAAAGTCGGCTTATATTGCTGATTTAGAGCAAGCCCAGCAGCCAACTCGGCGCCAACAGCAAGTGACCCGTCGGACGCAACCGACGAATACGTGGCAATTAGGGGTAGGGATTGGGTTGATCGTGATTGGATTTTTATTGCCACATTGGTTAAAAATCGTCAGCTTAGTGGGACTAGGACTGTTAGGCTATTATGGGTTGCAACGTCATCGTGATCAACCTGTACAAGCTCATTTACAAGATCAATGGCGGCAGGCCTTAACGGAATTAGATCAGTTACAGGCGCAAGCTGCGGAGCAAGTGCAACGACAGGCACAATTACAGCAACAATTAGCGCCACTACAAGAATTTTGGCGTCAGTTGAAGCAACGCTATGGTTATGGGGAGCTTGCGCCAACCGAGATTTTAGCAGCGCAAACGGCTTATCAGCGTGATCAACAATTAACCCAGCAATTGACGCAGCAAAAACAGCGTTTTGAACAAGCAGCAACACGGTTAAAGCAATGGCAGGCCGATTTAGCGTTTGCGTCAGATTGGCTGCCTGTTGCACAACAGACACCGGAAATGATTTTTGAACAGGTCCAAACGTACGTTACTGCCATGCAAAAACAAGTGAATCAGCTGGGACAATCTGATCAACGCTACCAATATTTAAGTGAACAATTGACACAGATCCAACAAGCTATTAAAACAACTGAAGTGGCACAGCAAGATTTATTAGCCCAAGCCCATTTATTGAATGTCCACGAATTAGAACAGAGTTATGCTGCTTTGCAGGCACAAAACCAACAAGATACCCAGCGTGAAGTGATTGCCAGTGCGCTAGAACCGTTATTACCTGCGTTACAACAGTATCATGATTTAGTCAGCCTTGAAACGAAGTTAGCCACGCAAAAGGCCGAATTGGCAGCAATGACGCAACAATTGCAAACCACCCAGCAACAACTCAGTGATCAACGTGCTGAACTAAAGCGTTTGGCTGCCGATGGGACTGCCCAAACATTACGTCAAAAAATTGCCGCCCAACAGGCCCAGGTATTGGCGTTAGGCCAACAGTGGTTGCAGCAAAACTTAGCCCAGCAGTGGATCTTAGCCACTTTAAACGCCGCTTCAGCACAACGTTTTCCAGTGTTACTGCAGCAAGCACAACATTACTTTGCACAATTAACCTTAAACCGCTATGATAAAATTAGTTTTAATGCTGAAACGCTGTTTGTACGGCGTCGTGATGGTCAAAAATTTTCAGTTGAAGAACTGTCACAAGGTACCGCTGAGCAACTTTATGTGGCATTACGGTTGGCATTCACACAAGAAATTGCGAAAATTAAGGCATTGCCCATTATCATCGATGATGGTTTTGTTGATTTTGATCAACCACGGCGACAACAAATGTTAAAATTACTAGCAGAAATTGCGCAACATAATCAGGTGATCTATTTTGGCACCAGTGCTGCTGATCTACCTGATGGGGTGCATTATCAAGGCTTAACACGAGAGGAAGAAACAAATGACCAAACAGCTTTATGATTATCAAAATGATGAAAATTTGGATCTTTTTGTTTTGATCAAAGCGGCTGATGTTCGCGTTGCAAAAAATGGTAAGAAGTTTATTGCGTTTGTGTTTCAGGATCGTTCAGGCGAAATTTCAGGTAAGTTTTGGGATGCGGGACAACAAGATATTGCGCAATATCAAACCGGTAAAGTCGTACATTTAACCGGAAAACGAGAATTGTATCAAGGCAAGCCACAAATTAAAATCTTTAAATTACACATTGCTAAGGCGGGAGAGCCACAACAACCTGAACAATTCTTGCCTAAGGCACCGGTTGACCAAACCACGTTACAAGATGAAATCAACCAGGCGATTTTTACCATTACGAAACCAAGTTGGAATCGCGTGGTCCGCTGGCTATTAAAGCAACATCAGGATACGTTTTTCACCTATCCAGCTGCTAAAACCAACCATCATGCCTTTGAAGGTGGGCTGGCGTACCATACAGTGAGTATGTTACATTTGGCGAAAGCCATTTGTGATGAGTATCCCGATATTGATCGGGCTTTGGTATATGCCGGGGTGATTTTGCATGACATGGGGAAAACGATTGAGTTATCAGGCCCTGTGGCAACGCAATATACGTTGGCAGGCAATTTGATCGGTCACATTGTGCTGATCGATGAAGGCATTGTGCAGGCTTGTACAGCGTTGGATATCGACTTGGCCAGCGAGGATATGGTGTTGTTACGGCACGTGGTCTTGGCCCATCATGGTAAGCATGAATATGGTTCACCGGTTGAGCCGCAATTGTTAGAGGCAGAAGTCTTACACCACATTGATGACTTAGACGCGTCGATTCAAATGTTGCGGGGGCATTTACAGCATACGACACCAGGTGACTTTTCAGATCGTATTTTCGGGATGGACGGGCGTCATTTTTACGCCCCACAACAACCTGATCAACCAGAAGCATAAGGCAGGGAAGGAAGCGGTATCAATGAAACGACGACTTGTTCCGATTGGGCATTCAAGTGTGACCACCCCTAAATTAGGGCTAGGCACCAACAAGGTAGGCGGGCATAACTTGTTTCCAGAGCTTGCCGATCAAGATGGTGCAGCGGTGGTTAAAACGGCATTGGATCATGGCCTGACCACATTAGATACGGCTTATATGTATGGTCTTGGTCGTTCAGAGGAAATCATTGGTGATGTGATTCAAAATTATAACCGTGAAAAAATCGTGATTGCCACTAAGGCGGCACATCGGCCGGAAGATCCGAAAAAAATTGATAACAGTCCGGCCTTTTTAAAGGCGTCTGTCGAAGCAGCGTTAAAGCGGCTGCAAACAGATTATATTGATATTTTTTACATTCATTTTCCAGATCAGGCCACTGATAAGGCGGAGGCTGTTGCCGCGTTGGACCAAATGCGGCAACAAGGAAAGCTCAAGGCAATCGGTGTGTCCAACTTTTCGTTAGCTGAGATCAAGGCTGCGAACCAAGCTGATTTGGTGGATGTGGTGGAAGATCACTACAGTTTGGTGCATCGTGACGCCGAAACCACGTTATTCCCTTATTTACGGCCACATCAAATTTCATTTGTCCCTTATTTTCCGCTTGAATCAGGTTTGTTGACTGGAAAGTATGGCCCTGCTGATGGTGCTCATTTTAAACAATTTTCGTCAAAGCGCTATGCTGCTATTTTAAAGGCGATTGCACAAGTGCGCCAAATTGCGCAAGGCTATCAGGCAACCGTCACGCAGGTGATTTTAGCGTGGTATATGGCGAATCCTGATTTAGCCCTTATCATTCCAGGTGCGCGGCAGCCAAACCAAGTGTTGCAAAATGTTAAGGCCTTTGATGTGCCCTTAACACCTGCTGACTATCACAAAATTGATCAGGCCTTTCAACTGGATGATGTGTAATCAAAAAGTGTATCTCGTTTGAGATACACTTTTTGATTACCCCCAGCCCATTAAGCGAATCACTGCCATTGCAGCAACGCCAACAATGACAATGGCCAATAAGCTTTTGGTCAGGACAGCCGTTAAAATAGCCGGCAATGAGGCCAAGGTGTTTTGCCAGTCGATTCCTGGCAAATGGCCAGGGTGTGGCACTAATAAATTTTCAACGAATAATGCCGTCATAATGGTGATGGGAACAAAGGATAAGAAGTTCACCAACCAGTCGGGTAAGCGAAAATGTTTGACTAAAACAAAGGGCAAAATACGGGATAACCAGGTGATCAAGCCGCAACCAATCAACGTCCAAAGGACATAACTCGATAGTGTCATTTTTTAGTCACCACCATTCCCAATAAACAACCTAAAATAGTGGCACATAAAATAGCCATATTGGCACTCATGACGATCAATAGCCCATACATCATGATGATCACTGCTAAAACAATCCAGAGTTGGAGACCAATTTTTTTTTGGCGGTCACCAATGATCTGTAAATAAAGTAAGCCGATAAACATTGCAACTAACGCAAAGTCAAAGCCAAATGCTTTTGGATTCGTGATCAAATTTCCCAGTAACCCACCGATTACGGTTGAAAGTGCCCAAACTAAATAAGCAACAATATTGGCAGTGTTAAACCAAGTGGGTTTTAGTTGGCCGTTCGTAAAGTTTAATTTACTCATCCCTAGCGCAAAAGTTTCATCAGTTAGTAGGGTACCAATGGCAATGTTTTGCCGTAATGATGACTTTCGAAAGAATTGGGCAATGGTTGTGCTCATGAGAATCATCCGAGCGTTGACTAAGAAAGTCGACAAAATCATGGCAGGAATCGGACTACCAGCTAAGATCATGCTGGTGATCACAAATTGGGCGGAGCCCGCGTAAACAAGCAGAGACATTAAAAGAATTTCTAAAATACTTAAATGGCTGGTTTGGCCAACAATCCCAAATGCCAAGCCAACACCGATGTAGCCAAAAAGGGTCGGCAGCACATCGTGTAACCCACTACGAGTGGTTAAGTCACCGTTCATTAGGGGGGACCTCCTTTTTTGAAATATCACATGAAAATGTGAATTACATTAGTTATAAGTTTAAAACAAATGAGATTACGATTAAAGGCCTTTCTTAAGATTTACAAAAAAAGACAAGGCGCTGGCCTTGTCTTAAAAAATCATGTTTAGTTAGAGCTGCTGGTTGTTGTCGTTGTTGCAGCAGAAGTAGAGGAGCCTTTACCGATATAGTCGGATAAGACGTTCTTCAAATCGTCATCTTTGATTTGAACGTTCCCTTTCTTCAAGACCTTAGAAATCACACTATGTAAAACAGTGTTGTTTGACATATCTGAATCCCAGATTTGTGACTTCAAGGTTGCAATGTGATCTTTCATTTGCCCTTTACCAGGGTTCTTGATCATGCGGATAACATGGTAACCGTATTGTGACTTAACAGGTGTTGTGGTGTAGGCACCTGTTTTCAGCTTGAAGGCAGCCTTCTTAAAGGAACTGTCTAAGCTTGTATCTGTTGAATCAAAAGCAGGTAATTTGCCGGCATCCTTTTTAGTCGATGTATCGGTTGAGTACTTCTTCGCCAAAGCTTTGAAGTTCTTTTCTGAAGGGTCCTTCTTTAAGGCATCGATTACAGTTTGTGCGGTGGCTTTCTTCGCAACTAAGATATGTTGAACAGTGACCTTAGGTTCGTAAGACTTCCATTGCTTTTTCAGCTTCTTTTGGGTGATCTTGTCGTGATCCTTAACGGCTTCTTTTAATAATAAATTAGAGCGTAAATTCTTCTTGAAGCTGGATTCAGTCATACTGTTTTGAGATAAAACAGATTTAAATGATGACCCATATTGGCTCTTGTAGCTGTTGTATTGTTTGGTTACTTCAGCTTTAGAAACCTTGCTACCATATTGTTTTTCCATAACTTTATCAAGAATCATTTGTTGAAGCGTTTGTTTCCCGCTATCACTCTTCTTCATTTCGTTATAGTAATCCTTCTGACTGATACTACCACCAGAAGTTGTTGCCACTGTCTTACCGCAGCCAGCTAAACCAAAGGCCAAGAAGACACCCATAATGGGGAGTAGCCATTTTTTCCGCATGCAAAAGCACATCCTTATCTATATTTTTCTGAAACTCACGCCACTAAATATAACATACGTTGCCGCTTGAAACAAAAAAGCGCCGAAACTTTCATAAAATCTTCAAGAATTAAAAAACGAGGGTGGGACATAATGCGGTTAGCCTTCGAGTATTAGCAAAAAATAGGGTAGAACTCTGAATTTTGAGTTCTACCCTATTTTGTAGCTAAAGGTCGAAGGCTGCATTATGGCGCACGTTAGAGGCCAATTTTGTTCCTTTTTCAGATGCCATGTTTCTGGCGTGATCGTTTTCGTCCGCCAGAATGGCCATCCTCCGAAATGAAATTTTGCGTTAGCAAAATCTAACCCTAGAGATTTTAGGAGGTAGTTCAAAATCGGTCGGGTGCGGTGCGCAAGCCAAAATGAGTAATTATGGCCCAGCCACGTATGGGTTTAATCATCTTGCCCTAAATCACGGTTCAATGTTTCGGTGGCATCCTTGACACGTTTAAGCCGGGGTTCACTTTGAAATTGAAATTCTTGAATCAATTTTTCAATGGCAGCGAGGGTCGGTGTGGCTGTTTCAGTATTAACGGTATCCAGGTGTTCTAGTGCTGCCTGAAAGGCTTGCACACTGTTGTTCACACGCTGCACACTATCTGTCAAGTCAGTCACTTGCCGGCGGAGACGGTGCCGTGTTTCAACACCACTTCGTTTAGCGGTGAGTAGTCCGTACACGCCACCAATCGCGCTGCCTACCGCAAGGCCTTTCAAAAAACGTTGCATCGAATCAGTCCTTTAATTGCGCTTTGATCTGATCGGCGATCTGCGTTAATTTTTCAGGGGTGTACTGGTCGGTATGATCCCCAAAATGAATCTTAAAATCGTCGGTATCACTGTAACGTGGAATCAGATGAATGTGAGAATGAAAAACAGATTGGTAAGCCACTTCACCGTTGTTGTTCAAAATATTCATGCCTTTAATGGCAGGGTCAATGGCCTTGATGGCCTTGGCAATTTTAGGAATCCGACTGAAAACGGCAGCAGCAAGGTCAGCATCATATTCAAAAATATCGGCGACATGTTGCTTGGGAATCACTAATGTGTGACCAGGTGTAGCTTGGCTAATGTCTAAAAAGGCTTTGACAACATCGTCTTCATAAACAACTGTACTAGGAATTTCATTGCGGATAATTTTACAAAAAATACAATCTGTGGTTGAAGTCATAGGCGCAACCTTCTTTCTTAAACTTGTCTTCATGCTATCATAATCCAAACTAAAATCAAATGAGAGACTATGCTATAATGAAAGCACTTTTTAAGTGATAGAAGGGGGAGTAGCGTCTTGGTTTTAAACGTCCAAGCGTTAACAGGTGGTTATTCACGAACACCAGTCATCAAAGACTTAAGCTTTACACTAGCAGCTGGCACGATCACCGCTTTAATTGGGTTAAATGGTGCCGGCAAATCAACCACGATCAAACATATTTTAGGATTACTCACGCCGCAAAAGGGCAGCATTACCTTAAATGATTTACAAGTGCAACAACAACCTGAGGCTTATCGACAGCAAGTGGCCTATGTGCCAGAAATGCCAGTTTTGTATCCGGCCTTGACGCTAAGGGAACATTTAGAGATGACCATGATGGCCTACAACTTAGATTCCAAACAGGCCTGGCAAGCGGCAACGCCGCTATTGAAGCAATTTCGATTGGACAAACGTTTAGATTGGTTTCCAGCTAACTTTTCCAAAGGGATGCAGCAAAAGGTGATGATCGTCTGTGCCTTTATGATTCCGGCAACGCTGTACATCATTGATGAACCGTTTACCGGTTTAGATCCCATTGCAGTCCATGATTTGTTAACCTTGATCACACAAGCTAAAAGTCGTGGCGCTGCAATTTTAATGTCCACGCACGTGTTGGCCACTGCACAGCAACATGCAGATCAATTTTTACTGTTACATCAGGGCCAATTAGTGGCGCAAGGGGACCTGCCTGCTTTGCGGCAAACCTTTAAGCTGCCACAAGCCAGTTTAGAAGACATTTATTTGAAGATGACAGAGATGAGGGCGGCCCAATGACAAAATTGTGGCAACAACGACTACAACGGCAACAACGTCTGATGTTGCGTTATTTGCGGCTGGTCTTTAACGAATTCTTCATGATTGCCGTGTTTATTTTGTTAGGTGGCGCGGCTTATAGTTATGCCGGTTACATCAAAACTTTAACGGCGCCTTTGTGGTGGAGTCGACCACTGGTGTTGATTTTGTTACTGGTACTATTAACCGTGGGGCACTTTGCAACTTTGCTACAAGCAGCAGATAGTCTTTTTCTACTGCCCCAGGAATCGGCGTTAAAAGGTTACTTAAAGCAAGCTTTCTCCCATAGTGTGCCGCTGCCTTGGGTGCTTTTGAGTTTTGTCTGTGGTTTTTTAGTCCCATTTTTGGAAATCGGTGGCGGTCGGTCATTGATCAGTATCGGTGTTTTATGGCTAAGCGTTTTGATTTTAAAATTAGGCCAGCTTTGGGGCCAGGTGGTGCAGTTATATTTACCAACCACGCAATTTCGTAGTCAACAAGTGACATTTTATGGGCTTAGCCTGTTAAGCTTAGGGCTTGGGCTATACAGTTGGCCAGCACTTGGCTTCGTGTTCAGTATTTTAACAGCGAGTATCAGCCGTTGGCGCCTACAGCAAGTCCAACAGCAGCACCTTTTTCAGTGGCAATTGGCCTTGAATCAGGAAGCGTCGCGGATGTTGCAAATTTATCGCTTTTTTAATTTATTTACAGACGTGCCCCAGTTACAAGGCCAAATTAAGCGTCGGCGCTATTTACAGCCACTGCTACGCTGGACAACTGGGCGCACAACGAATCCGTTTCTTTATTTAAATTGGCGTGGCTTTTTGCGCGGTACGGAATATAGCGGCCTGTATCTACGCTTATTAGTGATCGGGGCCATTGTGCTCCTATTCTTGCAACAAGTGTGGCTGGCATTAGTGATCGCACTGGTCTTTAGTTATTTGATTGGCTTTCAATTACTGCCGTTTTATCGCAGCTATTGGGATTATCCGCAGCAGCGGTTATACCCGCAACCTGCTAGTCGACGTCAACAAGCGTTTTTGAAATTTTTAACCCCATTATTTGTTGGCATTTGGCTCGTTTTTAGTTTAGCAGCCTATCAATTGTGGCTAGCGCCCTTTGGTTGGGTCATCATTTTAGGTGTGGGCGTTTTCAACGTGGCTTTCCTAAAGCTTTATGTGCCAAACTGGTTAAAACGGCATGAAAATTAACTTGCGCAGGCCTTGACGCTCTATGTCTGGCTGGGTAAAATAGAGTCTGGATAAAAAGCGGCGGGGTTCGATGATTGTGCCTCGAATGCGCCTTTAATAAAGGAGGTGTCGCGATGAATTTTGATTTAGATACAGGTTGGCAAATTCGGCCAGCTGGTGGGAATACAGGTGCGGCCTTTATTGGCACACGTGCGTCAGAGAAAATTTTCTTAAAACGCAACGCATCGCCATTTCTTGCGGCGCTTTCTATGGAAGGCATTACGCCGCGGTTGATTTGGACCAAGCGGGTTCCGACTGGTGATGTTTTAACGGCACAGGAATGGTTAAACGGCCGGACCTTAACGCGTGCAGAAATGGCGCAAGATAGCGTTGCACAGTTATTGGCGAAGGTTCATCATTCAGCGATTTTAAAGCGCATGTTAAAAAAAGTCGGTGGCCGACCTGTTTATTCGGATCATTTCTTGCAACAGTATTATTTAAATCTATCCTCGGATCTACGTGGTCATCCGTTGCTTAAAACGGTGTTGCGCTACTTGATCCAGAACAAGCCAATGGTCAAACCAGACCAATTGGAAGTCTGCCATGGGGATCTGAATCATAAGAATTGGCTGTTATCTGACCAGCACCGATTGTATTTGGTGGACTGGGACGATGCCATGTTTGCCGATGCAGCATTTGATCTTAGCACGATTTTGTGTCAATATGTGCCGCAACAGCAGTGGCATCAATGGTTGGCGGCGTACGGTACCGATCCAACCGATGAAATGATTGGCCGGATTGAGTGGTATGGGTATTTGAATTTATTGTTGTTGGTCAAGGGCTTTTACCAGCAACAACGCTATCACGAAATGAACCAGGCCATTATTCAATTAAAACAATTATTTGAAACAAGAAAATTAGTTTAGATGGCAAAAAGGCGAATCATCGTTGGTGGTGATTCGCCTTTGTTATGATACTGTCAGTTAATAGAATGGAGTTAAAAATGCGTTTACGAAACAAACCAAGAGCAGCTGGTGAAATTGCAGCTCACCCAGAGTGGATCACGATTACCCCAGAAGATCATAAAGGTCAGTGGCAAACCAAGTTTGCACAACCGCAGCCACTATGTGTTGAAGTCGGGTCTGGCAAGGGTCAGTTTATTATTGAAATGGCCAAAGCACATCCTGACAAAAATTTTATTGGAATCGAATTACAACCTTCTGTGATCATTATGATCTTGGAGCGGCAAATGGTAGCGCAGTTGCCGAATTTGTTTTTAATTCAAGCCAACGGCAATCGGTTAACTGATTTCTTCGCACCAGCGGAAGTTGCTGAATTGTATTTAAACTTTTCAGATCCTTGGCCGAAGACGCGGCATGCGAAACGCCGGCTGACGCACGCCAATTTTCTTAAAATGTATGAAATTGTGTTACAACCAGCCGGTTTGTTCCAATTTAAAACGGATAATCGGGGGTTGTTTGAATTTTCGTTGCAAAGCTTTAATGCTTATGGCATGGTGTTTGATGATCTGTCATTAGATCTGCACCATAGCGCGCAAAACGAGACTAATATTGAAACGGAGTATGAACATCGTTTTAGCCAAATGGGGCATCCGATTTATTATATCCAAGCGCATTTTAAAACGACAGACTAAATAATGGGGGCAAGTACTGTGTTAATTGCAAGTATGAATTTTCAATCTTTTGGCGACACACTGATCACGATTTTAGGCCAGGATGTTGCTGAACAAGCAACTGAGCAAAAAGGGGATATTGTCCGAATTTTTGCAACGGACACCAATGCAACGATTGGTTATAATTTTTTTAAGAGCCAGCAGTGGGTGCCTGAATTAGGCGAACACAATGGTAAAGTTGATTTAACCACAGCACAAGTTGCAGCGCTTAATGCGGCGTTAAAGCAACAAGGGTTTACACCTGAACTTGTGTTAGATCTAACCCCTAAATTTGTCATCGGACATATTGATACATTTGAGGAACATCCAGACTCTGATCATTTACATGTGGCCCAAGTGACAGTGGACCAAGGTGAAACGTTGCAGATCGTTGTGGGTGCACCTAATGCGGCGTTAGGCCAAAAAGTGGTAGTGGCCAAAGTCGGCGCGTTTATGCCGAATGGTGCCATTATTTGGCCTGGGGAACTTCGAAAAGTGCCAAGCTATGGGATGATGTGTGCCGCACGCGAATTGCAATTGCCAAATGCACCGCAACGTCGGGGAATTTTGATTATACCAGACAGTGTGCCAACGGGAACCGCCTTTGATTTTGCCAAAGGGGCGCAATTAGTTGCCGCTCAAAACGCGCAATAGGTTTGGTGAAGACGGTTGTGACGAAGTTTAGAAATGGGAGTCGTTAACATGAATCATTATGATGGACCAGTATTTTTAAAAAATGAACAGCGACAACGGCAATCACAGCAACCTGCACCGACGCAAAAGGCCAGTCTACCTGTACGGCCGCAGTCTAAACCGCGGATAGTCCCTGCATCAGGCCAAAAGACTAGCCAGGTGACACACTTTACGCCGAGTTACGTGCCGCCTTCGTTACAACGGAGTCAGCCAACGGAACTCAGTCGGATGCGGCAGCTAGTGGCTGAATTACGCCAGCCACCTCTTTTTAGTGCAACCGATGATGCTACATTGCCGTTGATAGATTTGACGCAACCGTTACCGGACCCAGCCATGTCAGAAGTTGAAGTCAAAACAAGTGCCGTCACGGATGTTGCTAAAGCCCCCGTGGTGACGAAAGAAGTGCCAACGCGTACGCCAGTCTTGTCAGCTGCAGGGGAGCAAACAGCGGTGACAGCACCAGTGATGCCAACTGATCAAACAGCTGAAACAGTTAAAGCAGCGACCGCAATGTCCGCGGGCTCGCCTCATATGACACCAGTAGCTGCTGAATTGACAACCATACCAGCCCCAGTTCCCACTGCACCGGCGACGGTTGCTCCTGGAACAGGTACAACCAGCACAGCGTCAGCAGTGCCCGCTCACACAGCACCGAAAGCGGACGCGATTGTAGCTCGTGAAGATGCAGCTGATGTGGCGCAATCTGACGCAGTTGTGACTGAAGCAGCATCTGTTGCGCCCAGGTCCGAAGCCACAGCTGCCAGTGATGCAGTCGCTGCTGCCAAGCCATCAGTACGTGTGACAACGGCTACGGATGTTGCAGCAGAGACGTCAGACGCTAAACCAGCGCAGACGCCAATTGATCAGCAGTTAGCTCAAACAGCACCGATTCATGCCGCTGAAAAGCCGCATTGGCAAGCCGTTGTTGACTCGATTCCAGCGTTGGCTGCTTCGGTTGCCACACCACCGCATCAGGGGCGTGTGGCAACGGAACAGCCCGCAACGGAACAGCCCGCAACGGAACAGCCCGCAACGGAACA
>NZ_AZDA01000099.1 GCF_001434575.1 Loigolactobacillus bifermentans DSM 20003 | reverse complement strand
TGTCTGACTACGAATCAGAAGGTTGTAGGTTCGACTCCTACTGGGTGCATTGATCAGTGATATTCATCATTGATTGGCACAAATGGATAACGGGAAATAGCTCAGCTTGGTAGAGCACCTGGTTTGGGACCAGGGGGTCGCAGGTTCGAATCCTGTTTTCCCGATGAATAGCGTTAATGCGGAAGTAGTTCAGTGGTAGAACATCACCTTGCCATGGTGGGGGTCGCGGGTTCGAATCCCGTCTTCCGCTCTTTTTTGTATTTCCGGGAAGTAGCTCAGCTTGGTAGAGCACTACGTTCGGGACGTAGGGGTCGCAGGTTCAAATCCTGTTTTCCCGATCAATGATTGTCAGTGATGGTCGTATCCGTGGGGATGCGGCTTTTTTGTTTGGTATGATTTTACGACAATATGCTTTGCTTTTGGTCTAAAATCTTCTATAATAAATGTCAATATTAGTCAAAGTATTTAAGTGAGGTGAAAATGATGCAAGGTCAAAATATTTCTGATATTATTGAAGCCTACTTAAAGCAAATTTTAGCAGATTCGGAAAAGGTTGAAATTCGACGTGCTGAGATTGCAGATCTTTTTAATTGTGTACCATCACAGATCAACTATGTGATAAAAACCCGTTTCACGATCCAACGTGGTTATTTAGTTCAAAGTAAACGCGGTGGTGGTGGGTATATTCGCATTGAAAAGGTGAATTTATTAGATAATCGTGATATGCTAGATACACTTATAGAGCTGATTGGCAGTACGATCACCCAGCGGGATGCGTTGGCAATTGTACAAAAGCTTTATGAAGAAGATTTTGTAACTCGGCAAGAGGCGAACTTGACTTTAGCGGCCATTAGCCATGATGCATTAGCGGTAAATGATCGCCATTTGGAAAATGCTTTAAGGGCCAGCGTTTTGACGAGTATCTTGAACCATCTTCGATTTGAAAAATCGTAAGCGAAAGTGAGGGACGCCTACATGGACAATTTATTTACACCAAGTGCCAAGAATGTCTTGGTTTTAGCACAAGAACAAGCCAAGTATTTTCGGCATCATGCGATCGGAACAGAACATCTATTATTAGCATTAGTGATTGAAAATGACGGGATTGCCGGTAAGACATTGCGCCAATTGTCAGTAACTGATGAGGATGTTCGGGAAGAAATCGAGCGCTTTACCGGCTATGGAACCTCGGCTGATACGAAAAAGGACACCTATTTGCCATATGCACCAAAGGCGAAACAAGTGTTGTCGTATGCAGGGGACGAAGCAAAACGAATGGGTGCTATGAAAATTGGCACAGAACACGTTTTGTTAGGTCTCTTACGTGAAGACGATATTTTAGCAGCGCGGATTCTTTCCAATATGGGGCTTAGCTTAAGTAAAACACGCCAAATGATCTTGAAAAAGTTAGGCGTTACAGATACAAGTACAAAACGGCGTAATCCGGCACGTGGTGGCCGTCAAGCACAAGCAAGCGAAGGCACGCCAACCTTAGATTCATTAGCGCGGGATTTAACGCAATTAGCACGTGAAAATAAAATGGATCCAGTGGTTGGGCGGAGCAAAGAAGTTCGCCGCTTGATCCAAGTCTTGGCACGGCGGACCAAAAACAACCCTGTTTTAATTGGTGAACCTGGGGTTGGTAAAACGGCGATTGCAGAAGGCTTAGCACAAAAAATCGTTCACGGCGATGTACCAGTTGATATGCAGAAAAAGCGTTTAATGGCGTTGGATATGGGGTCATTAGTCGCTGGTACGAAATATCGTGGTGAATTTGAAGATCGTTTGAAGAAAGTCATCGATGAAATTTACCGTGATGGGCAAGTGATTCTCTTCATTGATGAATTACATACCTTGATCGGGGCTGGTGGCGCAGAAGGTGCCATTGATGCATCTAATATTTTGAAACCGGCTTTAGCGCGTGGTGAAATGCAAGTGATTGGCGCCACAACGCTAGATGAATACCAAAAGTACATTGAAAAAGACGCTGCTTTGGAACGCCGTTTTGCGACGATCCAAGTCAACGAACCAAGTCAAGATGAAGCCGAAGAAATTTTGTTAGGCTTACGTAGCCGTTATGAAGAACATCATGGGTTGACCATTACCGATGAAGCAGTACATGAAGCGGTTGTCTTGTCATCACGCTACATTAGTGACCGGTTCTTACCGGATAAGGCCATCGATTTAATCGATGAATCGGCGGCGGCTGTTCGGTTAGACGCTGCTAGCAAGCCAACACCTGCGGATAAGCTTGAAAAGCAATTGGCAGATTTAGCGACGGCTAAAGAAACGGCGATTGAAAATCAAGATTTTGAAAAAGCAGCTGCTGTTCGTGAAGACGAAATGAAGTTGAAACAAAAAATCGAGAAGAAGCAAGCGCAATCAGAGACTGAACGTAAGATTCGTACGGACGTCAAGGTGACACCAGAGGACGTGGCCCATGTTGTCTCACAGTGGACAGGTGTGCCATTAACCCAGTTGCAAAAAACTGAAAGTGATCGTTTGATCAACTTAGAAAAGATCTTGCATCAGCGGGTCATTGGTCAAAGCGAAGCAGTTTCCGCTGTGTCACGGGCCATTCGCCGGGCACGGAGTGGGTTGAAAGATCCACAGCGCCCAATTGGTTCTTTTATGTTCTTAGGCCCAACTGGGGTTGGTAAAACCGAGTTAGCGAAGGCCTTAGCAGAGGCGATGTTTGGCTCAGAGGAAAATATGATTCGTGTTGATATGTCCGAATACATGGAGAAGTATTCAACCTCGCGGTTAGTCGGTGCGCCTCCTGGCTATGTTGGCTACGATGAAGGCGGTCAATTGACTGAAAAAGTACGGCAAAAGCCATACTCTGTGGTCTTATTAGATGAAGTTGAAAAGGCCCATCCAGATGTGTTCAACATTTTGTTACAAGTCTTAGATGATGGTTACTTAACGGATTCCAAAGGACGAAAAGTTGATTTCCGTAACACGATTTTGATCATGACGTCTAACTTAGGTGCGACTGCTTTGCGTGATGAAAAGTCAGTTGGTTTTGGTGCCAAAACGGTACAACACGACTATTCAGCGATGAAAGGCCGGATCTTAGAAGAATTAAAGAAAGGCTTCCGGCCTGAATTTATCAACCGGATCGATGAAGTGGTTGTCTTCCATTCATTGAATAAGCCTGAATTGCATCAAATCGTGAAGATCATGTCGAAGAAGGTCTTAAAACGGTTACGGGAGCAGGAGATCAACGTGAAGATCACACCGGCTGCAATTGATGTGATCGCCAAGGTGGGCTTCGACCCAGAATACGGTGCACGGCCAATTCGGCGGGCATTACAAACTGAGATCGAGGATCGCTTAAGTGAAGCACTTTTAGGCGGGGAAATTAAATTAGGTGATTCCCTGACGATCGGTGCACGCCAAGGCAAGATCACGTTAAACGTTCACGATGAACCAGCACCTCAAAAGCCAGTTAAAGCTTAATAGAATCGCAAAACGAGCATTCAGCAAACTTGTTGAACGCTCGTTTTTTTTGTTGTGTCAGGGGGTCAAAAGCGTGCTTGTGGCAGCAATGGTGATTTTTCAGGATTTGTGATCTATGTTATCCTAGAGACACTTGCAATCCAAGGAAAGAAGCGATTTTAAACATGAATTTAATTACAACCGTGGCGTCAGTACAGCAAGCTGAGGCCTTATTAGCGGCTGGTGTTGATACATTATATTTAGGTGAAAGCGAATTTGGCTTGCGTTTGCCGGCTGATATTCACCAAGCTGATTTAAAAACAATCGTCCCAATGGCCCACGCTGCTGGTAAAAAGGTGACCGTGGCTGTGAATGCAATTTTTCATAATGACCGCATTGAAAAGGTACGGGCTTACTTGCATGTGCTCGCTGATTTAAAAGTGGATGCCGTTACCATTGGCGATCCAGGTGCGATTCATGTTTTACAGCAAGAAGTACCAGAATTGGCCTACATTTATGATGCTGAAGTGGTGGTCACCAGCGCACAACAAGTTAACTTTTGGGCGCGTCATGGGGCAACCGGTGCTGTGATCGCCCGAGAAGTGCCTTACGGTGAGCTTGTGACAATGGCGCCTGAATTAACGGTGCCAGGCGAGATTCAAGTGTATGGGGCGACTTGTATTCATCAATCAGGGCGGCCATTGTTGCATAACTATTTTGACTTTGTGAAAGACCATCAGGATCGGGCAGATCGTCAACGGGGGCTCTTTATTGCCATTCCACAGCATCAGAACGATCATTATTCGATTTATGAAGATCGGAATGGCACTCATATTTTTGCGAACAATGATCTGAACTTAATGACCAAGCTGGATCAGCTTTATCAATTAGGGTTAACCAACTGGAAGCTAGATGGCTTGTTTACAGACGAGACCCAGTTTGTGGCTATTGCTAAGGCTTTTGTGGCTGCCAAGCAGGCACTGGCTGCAGGGACTTGGACGCCAGCATTAGCGGCTGAGCTCAGTCAACAAGTGGTGGCGAACCAGCCGGTTAACCGGGGCCTCGATACCGGTTTTTATGAAATTGATCCAAGTGAGGTGCAATAAGATGCGTACAATTCAGAATAAACCAGAGGTACTAGCACCAGCTGGTACGTTAGAAAAATTGAAAGTGGCCATTGATTATGGTGCAGATGCCGTTTATATTGGCGGCGACGCCTATGGCTTACGAACACGAGCTGGTAATTTTTCATTTGATCAAATGCGTGAAGGGGTCGCTTATGCCCATGCACGTCACGCCAAGGTTTATGTGGCGGCGAACATTGTGGCCCATGAAGGGGATACAGCAGGCGCCGGCCGCTTTTTCCAAACCTTACGCGAGATTGGCATTGATGCGGTGATCGTGTCAGATCCAGCTTTGATTGAAATTGCGATTTTAGAAGCACCGGGGCTGCCAGTGCACTTATCCACACAGGCGTCAGCTGCCAACTATGAAACCCTGAATTTCTGGCAATCCGAAGGCTTAGAACGGGTTGTCTTAGCACGTGAAGTCGGCATTGAAGAAATCAAGGAAATGCGGCGGCATACCGATGTTCAGATCGAAGCCTTTATTCATGGGGCCATGTGTATCGGCTATTCCGGTCGTTGCGTTTTATCTAACCATATGAGTATGCGGGATGCGAACCGTGGTGGCTGCGCGCAAAATTGCCGCTGGAAGTATGACTTGTTTGAAATGCCGACAGCTGGACAGCGTGAAGAAGAAACAGATGCCAAGACACCCTTTACCATGAGTGCCGTTGATATGGCTATGATCGAACATATTCCAGATTTGATCGAAGCGGGGGTAAATTCCTTTAAGATTGAAGGGCGAATGAAGTCGATCCATTACGTGTCGACTGTGGCAAATGTTTATCGTCAGGCAGTTGACAGTTATTGTGCCGATCCAGAACATTATCAATTGGATCCGGCTTGGGTGGATGAACTATGGAAAGTCGCCCAACGGGAAATGTCCACCGGCTTTTACTATGGCACCCCGACTGCAGATGATGAATTGTTTGGCAAACGTCGTAAACGACCATCATATGCCTTTGTCGGTGAAGTCATGGCCTATGATCCAGCAAAGAAGTTAGCCACCATTCGTCAACGCAATAACTTTGGTGTTGGGGACCAAATTGAATTTTACGGGCCACACTTTACGCATCATACGGAAACATTGACGCAGTTGTGGGATGAAGATTATGACATTCTACTGCGTGCCCCAGATGCCATGATGATCTGCAAGGTGCCAGTCACCCAACCAGTGAAGCCAGGCGACATGCTTCGGCGGGCGAATCAGTTAGTTTAATGAAATAAAGCAAATGAATCAGCTTACGCAAGTGGGCTGATTTTTTAATGCTTTTTAGAAGCTCATTGCGGGCTTGTTTTAACGGCATTTCAGCTCAATTTTTGCTAATGGACCGTAACCTAGCCTTCTCAACAAACATTCCCCTTGACAAGTGTCAAAAGACTGTGTATGATTAGTAATTGCTAAAAACTGCGGAATATTTTACCTTGCGATCTATTGTCCGTGAGGTAAATAAAGGAAAACTCAAAAGTAGCTGACAAGTTTGAATAGAACACTGTCCTATTTTTGGTTTTTTTTTGCTTAAAATTCCGAATTTTTGGTAAATGTTACTTATTTTTAATATTTGTCATATTTTTGTAATTTTAAGTGTTTTGCGGAAATTCAAGAAGGGGTGAACAATTTGGCAGGCCATTTAGTTAAATACGGTAAACACCGGACACGGCGCAGTTATTCACGAATTAAGGAAGTACTGGATTTACCAAATTTAATTGAAATCCAATCCAACTCATACAATTGGTTCCTTGATGAAGGTTTAAAGGAAATGTTCAATGATATTATGCCCATTGATGATTTTCAAGGGAATTTATCATTAGAATTCGTCGATTATCAATTGTTAGAGCCAAAATATACGGTTGAAGAAGCACGTCAACATGACGCCAACTATTCAGCACCATTACATGTGACCTTACGGTTAACCAACCATGAAACAGGCGAAATCAAATCTCAAGATGTCTTCTTTGGGGATTTCCCATTGATGACAGATCAAGGGACTTTCATTATCAACGGGGCAGAACGGGTTATCGTTTCCCAGTTGGTGCGTTCACCTGGGGTTTACTTCAATAGTGAACTTGATAAAAATGGTCGGACGATCTATGGCACAACGATGATTCCTAACCGTGGGGCTTGGTTGGAATATGAAACTGATGCCAAAGACATTTCTTACGTGCGGATCGACCGGACACGGAAAATCCCAATGTCCGAGCTTGTACGGGCATTAGGCTTTGGTTCCGATGATGAGATCATTGATATGTTAGGTCGCAATGACAGCTTAATGCTGACATTGGAAAAAGATGTGCATAAAAATGATGATGATTCACGGGTTGAAGAAGCCTTAAAAGATATTTACGAACGACTACGTCCTGGTGAACCAAAGACGGCTGACAGCTCTCGGAGTCTGTTGAACGCGCGTTTCTTTGATCCAAAGCGCTATGATTTAGCGGCTGTTGGGCGTTATAAAGTCAACAAAAAATTAGCTTTAAAGACACGCTTGTTGAACCAAACATTGGCTGAAACATTGGCTGATCCTGATACAGGTGAAGTCATTGCGCAAAAGGATACCGTGATCGATCGTGGTGTGATGGAAAAATTAAGTCCTTACTTAGAACGTGACGACTTTAAGACCACCACTTACACACCTTCAGACGAAGGGGCCGTTACAGACCCAATGACCTTGCAAACCATTATGGTTTACTCACAGGTCAATCCTGAAAAAGAAGTGCCAATGATTGGCAATGCCAACATTGAATTAAGCTGGAAGCACATTCGCCCAGCTGACATTATTGCCTCAATGAACTACTTCCTGAACTTACAAGAAGGCATTGGGACAACCGATGATATTGACCATTTAGGCAATCGTCGGATTCGTTCAGTTGGTGAATTATTACAAAACCAATTCCGGATCGGTTTATCACGGATGGAACGGGTTGTGCGTGAACGGATGTCCATTCAAGATACATCCACAGTTACACCACAACAATTGATCAACATTCGGCCAGTTGTCGCATCAATCAAAGAATTCTTTGGTTCTTCACAATTGTCCCAGTTCATGGATCAAACCAACCCATTAGGTGAATTGACCCATAAACGTCGTTTGTCAGCCTTAGGCCCTGGTGGTTTGACCCGTGACCGTGCCGGTTATGAAGTCCGGGACGTGCACTATACCCATTATGGCCGGATGTGCCCAATTGAAACGCCTGAAGGCCCAAACATTGGTTTAATTAACAGTTTGGCGTCTTACGCCGTTGTCAACCGGTATGGCTTTATTGAAACCCCATATCGGCGTGTGGATTGGACGACGCATAAAGTAACCGATAAAATTGATTACTTAGCTGCTGATGAAGAAGATAACTACGTTGTTGCCCAGGCTAACTCACCATTAAATGACGATGGTTCATTTGTGGATGATATGGTATTGGCACGTCGTAAAGATGAAAACTTGGAAATTTCAACCGATCATGTTGATTACATGGACGTTTCGCCTAAGCAAGTTGTTGCCGTTGCCACAGCCTGCATTCCTTTCTTGGAAAACGATGACTCCAACCGTGCCTTAATGGGTGCCAACATGCAACGGCAGGCCGTACCTTTGGTTAACCCACATGCCCCATTAGTTGGGACTGGGATCGAATACAAAGCAGCCCACGATTCAGGGACTGCCATTGTTGCCAAAGCAGCTGGTACCGTTGAATACGTTGATGCCAAGCAAATTCGTGTTCGTCGTGAAAACGGCACTTTAGACACGTATGATTTAATGAAGTACCGGCGTTCAAACTCTGGTAAGAGTTATAACCAACGGCCAATCGTTAAATTAGGTGATCACATTGACTTTAGTGAAATCTTAGCGGATGGACCAGCCATGGAAAATGGGGAACTTGCCTTAGGTCAAAATCCAATCATTGCTTTCATGACTTGGAACATGTACAACTTTGAAGATGCCATTGTCTTGTCTGAAAAGTTAGTTCGTGAAGATGCGTATACATCCATTCATATTGAAGAATACGAATCAGAAGCACGTGATACGAAATTAGGACCGGAAGAAATCACCCGTGAAATTCCGAACGTCGGCGAAGATGCGTTGAAAGATCTTGATGAATTTGGGATCGTCCGCATCGGGGCTGAAGTGAAGGATGGCGATTTATTAGTTGGTAAAGTAACGCCTAAAGGGGTTACCGAATTATCAGCTGAAGAACGCTTATTACACGCGATTTTTGGTGAAAAGGCCCGTGAAGTTCGGGATACTTCCTTGCGGGTACCACATGGTGGCGGTGGGATCGTCCAAGACGTGAAGATCTTCACCCGTGAAGCCGGCGATGAATTATCACCAGGTGTGAACATGATGGTTCGCGTGCATATTGCCCAGAAACGTAAGATCCAAGTCGGTGATAAAATGGCCGGCCGTCATGGTAACAAAGGGACCGTTTCAATCGTTGTTCCTGAAGAAGATATGCCATACTTGCCAGATGGGACCCCAGTTGATATTTGCTTATCACCAATGGGTGTGCCTTCACGTATGAACATTGGACAAGTTATCGAATTGCATTTAGGGATGGCTGCACGGAACTTAGGCATTCATGTGGCAACACCAGTCTTTGACGGTGCTTCTGATAAGGATGTTTGGGGTGCTGTTAAAGAAGCCGACATGGACGATGATGGAAAGTCATTGTTGTACGATGGTCGCACTGGGGAACCATTTACCAACCGGGTGTCTGTTGGGGTCATGTACTACATGAAACTTGCCCACATGGTTGATGATAAGTTACATTCACGTTCAATTGGCCCTTACTCATTGGTTACACAACAACCTTTAGGTGGGAAAGCCCAATTCGGTGGCCAGCGTTTCGGTGAAATGGAAGTTTGGGCTTTGGAAGCCTATGGTGCTGCTTATACCTTGCAAGAAATCTTGACTTACAAGTCAGATGACGTTGTCGGTCGTGTGAAGACTTACGAAGCCATCGTTAAAGGCGAACCAATTCCAAAGCCAGGTGTACCAGAATCCTTCCGTGTCCTAGTTAAGGAATTACAATCCTTAGGCTTAGATATGAAGGTCTTAGACGCCGACAACAAGGAAATTGAATTACGTGATATGGATGACGAAGATGATGACGTGGTCAGCGTCGATGCTTTATCCAAGTTTGCCAAGGAACAAGAAGCGCAACGGACGAAAAAAGCAGCCGAAGAAGCCATGAAATCAAATAGCGATAACCAACAAGACTAGGAGGGCCATGATTCCTGCGGTATGAACTGCCGCCACAGGAATGGTCATCCTCCGAGAATAGTATTTTGCGCTAGCAAAATGGACATTAAAGCATTTAGGAGGTCAGCTAAGTGATCGACGTTAATAAATTTGAAAGCATGCAGATCGGATTGGCATCGCCTGACAAAATTCGGAGTTGGTCTTATGGCGAAGTTAAAAAGCCTGAAACCATTAACTACCGGACTTTAAAGCCAGAACGCGATGGCTTGTTCGATGAACGCATCTTTGGCCCTACCAAAGATTGGGAATGTGCATGTGGTAAATACAAGCGAATCCGTTATAAAGGCATCGTTTGTGACCGTTGTGGGGTTGAAGTAACCCGTTCTAAGGTACGCCGCGAACGGATGGGCCACATTGAATTAGCGGCCCCAGTCTCACATATTTGGTACTTTAAAGGGATTCCTAGCCGGATGGGGTTAGTGCTTGACATGAGCCCACGGGCGTTAGAAGAAATCATTTACTTTGCTTCTTACGTGGTCATTGATGGCGGGAACACACCTTTGGAGAAGAAACAACTCTTAACCGAACGTGAATACCGTGAAAAGTATGAAGAATACGGCAGTGATTTCAAGGCTAAAATGGGTGCTGAAGCCATTAAGGACTTGTTAGATGATGTCGATCTTGATAAAGAAGTTGCTGATTTGAAAGAAGACTTAAAGACAGCCCAAGGTCAAAAACGGACGCGTGCTGTTCGGCGTTTGGACATTTTAAGTGCTTTCCAAAAATCCGGTAACGAACCAAGCTGGATGGTTATGGATGCCATTCCAGTGATCCCGCCTGATTTACGGCCAATGGTTCAATTGGAAGGTGGCCGTTTTGCCACTTCTGATTTAAACGATTTGTACCGTCGGGTGATCAACCGGAACAACCGTTTAAAGCGTTTATTGGACTTAAATGCGCCTAGCATTATTGTTCAAAACGAAAAACGGATGTTGCAAGAGGCCGTTGATGCTTTGATCGATAACGGCCGTCGTGGTCGTCCTGTAACCGGTCCTGGGAACCGGCCATTAAAGTCGCTTTCACATATGTTGAAAGGGAAACAAGGTCGTTTCCGTCAGAACTTGTTAGGGAAGCGTGTTGACTATTCTGGTCGTTCTGTTATTGATGTTGGCCCTACGTTGAAGTTCTATCAATGTGGGTTACCACGTGAAATGGCCCTTGAATTGTTCAAGCCATTCGTGATGCGCGAATTGGTAAAACGTGAATTAGCCTCAAACATTAAGAATGCCAAACGTAAGATCGATCGGCGCGATGAAGATATTTGGGACGTTTTAGAAGATGTCATCAAAGAACACCCAGTTCTGTTGAACCGGGCCCCTACGTTGCATCGTTTGGGGATCCAAGCTTTCGAACCTGTTTTGGTTGATGGGAAGTCCATGCGGTTACATCCATTGGCTTGTGAAGCTTACAACGCCGATTTCGATGGGGACCAGATGGCCATCCACGTGCCATTATCAGATGAAGCCCAAGCCGAAGCCCGTTTACTCATGTTAGCAGCGCACCATATTTTGGCGCCTAAGGATGGGAAGCCAATTGCCACACCTTCACAGGATATTGTGTTAGGAAACTACTTCTTAACCACTGAAGAAGCAGGCATTAAAGGCGAAGGCATGATCTTCAAAGATCCTAATGAAGTTGTTATGGCTTATCAAGACGGCTATGTTGAATTGCACACTCGGATCGGGTTAGCGGTCAACGCTTTGCCAGAAAAGCCATTTACTGAAGCACAACAACAACGGATCATGATGACCTCTGTTGGTAAAGTGATCTTTAACGAAATCTTGCCAAAGAACTTTGTTTATTTAAACGAACCTTCAAATGGTAACTTAATGGATGGGGTGCCTGAAGAATTCTTCTTAGCACCTGGTACAGACATTAAGGCTGTCTTAAAAGATCGCGACTTGATCAAGCCATTTAAGAGCAGTTTCTTAGCCGATGTCATTGCCCAAGTCTTCAAAGTTTACCGTGTAACGGAAACATCTGAATTATTGGATCGTATGAAGACATTAGGTTATGAACAAGCAACGAAGTCTGGGATTACCGTTGGGGCCGCCGATGTCAAGGAATTGCCAGAAAAGGCTGCCATGGTTGCGGATGCCCATAAGCAAGTTTCAACGATCACCAAGCAGTTCCGTCGTGGTTTGATTACAGACGACGAACGTTATCAACGTGTTATCGGCGTTTGGAACACCGTTAAGGATCAGATCACTGAACGTTTGATGAGCAACATGCCTGCGAATAATCCAATCTTTATGATGAGTGATTCTGGTGCCCGTGGTAACGTGTCTAACTTTACCCAGTTAGCCGGCATGCGTGGTTTAATGGCTGCGCCTAACGGTCGAATCATGGAATTACCAGTTATCTCAAACTTCCGTGAAGGCTTATCCGTCATGGAAATGTTTATCTCAACCCACGGGGCTCGTAAAGGGATGACCGATACGGCCTTGAAGACCGCCAACTCTGGGTACTTAACCCGTCGTTTGGTCGATGTGGCACAAGATGTCATTATTCGTGAAGAAGACTGTGGTACAGATCGTGGCCTTGAAGTCAGTGCAATCACTGAAGGAAACGAAATGATCGAACCTTTCTACGATCGGATCTTAGGCCGGTATGCCATGAAGACTGTTTTTGACCCTGAAACTGGGGAAGAAATTGTCACTCAAAACCACATGATCGATGAAGATGCCGCTGCGAAGATCGTTAATGCTGGCATCGACACCGTTACCATTCGGTCCGTCTTTACTTGTAACACGGAACATGGTGTCTGCAAGCTTTGTTACGGTCGTAACTTAGCAACTGGTGAAACCGTTGAAGTTGGTGAAGCTGTCGGGACCGTTGCCGCACAGTCAATCGGTGAACCCGGTACACAGTTAACCATGCGGAACTTCCATACCGGCGGTGTTGCTGGCGGGAACGATATTACCCAAGGGTTACCACGTGTCCAAGAAATCATGGAAGCTCGGAATCCTAAAGGGTTGGCAAACATTAGTGAAGTCACCGGTGAAATTACGGCGATTGACGAAAACCCTGCTGATCATACTAAGGAAATCACCGTGCAAGGCGAAACCGATACACGGACTTACAGCATTCCATTTACAGCCCGTGTGAAAGTTCAAGAAGGCGACTTCGTTGAACGTGGGGAAGCCTTAACAGGTGGGTCAATCGATCCTAAGCAGTTATTACAAGTGCGTGATCGCTTAGCAACTGAAGTCTACATGTTACGTGAAATCCAAAAGGTTTATCGTTTACAGGGGATCGAAGTTTCTGATAAGCATATGGAAGTTATGGTTCGGCAAATGTTACGTAAAGTTCGGATCATGGATCCTGGCGATACTGACATTTTGCCTGGGACTTTAATGGATATTGGCGACTTTAAGCGTCGGAACTATCAAACCCTGATTGCCGGTGGCATTCCTGCCACTTCACGGCCAGTGTTACTTGGAATCACCAAGGCTGCCTTGGAAACCAACAGTTTCTTATCAGCCGCATCATTCCAGGAAACAACCCGTGTCTTGACGGATGCTGCTATCCGTGGCAAGAACGATCCGTTGTTAGGTTTGAAAGAAAACGTCATTATTGGGAAGATCATTCCAGCCGGAACTGGTATGGCGAAATACCGTCATATGGAACCTAAGGAAGTGGGCGTCGTTTCTGAAAACGTCTATTCCATCAATGATATTCAAAAACAAATTGATTCTGAAGCCAAGGATTAATTGAAATTGCATTAACCCGCAAGCTTGCGGTATACTCCTTCTTAAGTGGACTTTTGTTCGCTTAAGAAGGAGTTTTTTGTGTGAAATAACACGATTGAGAAAGGATGACCGCATGATGGTTAAAAAAATAGTTGTGGTGGGTGGGGTTGCTGGCGGTGCTTCTGCCGCTGCCCGTTGCCGCCGCTTAGATGAAAGTGCGGAAATTACCATTTTTGAAAAAGGGCCAGATGTGGCATTTTCTAACTGCTCACTGCCTTATCACTTATCACAAATGATCGATGTGGCGGATGACATTATTGTGATGCGTCCCATTGATTTAGAAATGCAATATAGTATTGCCGTTAAGGTCAATCATGAAGTGACGGCCATTGACCCAGCGACAAAATCTGTGACGGTACACAATTTAGAAGCAGACACCACCGAAACGGTGGCTTACGATGAATTAGTGCTGGCCCCTGGCGCAGTGCCGATCCGGCCAGCTAAGATTGCGGGGATCCACAACGACAATGTGTTTACGATTCGGAATGTGGAAGATGTTAAACATATTTTAGGGTATCTGTTAGACCGAGATATTACCGATGTCACTGTTATTGGCGGGGGCTTCGTTGGAGTAGAAGCGGCCGAAAATTTATCGAATGGTGGGTTTCAGGTTAATTTGGTCGAAGCCCATGACCATGTGCTGAAAACATTAGATGATGATATGGCGCAAATCGTTCAGAAAACCATGTTGGACTATGAGATTAACTTAATTGTCAATGATCGGGTGACGGCGATTACAGACAAAAACGTGACGTTAGCCTCAGGGCGTCACTTAAAGAGTCAAGCAGTGATCGCGGCCATTGGGGTAGCGCCGGAAACGGACCTGGCGACACAGGCCGGCATCGCCACTGGTGAAACAGGTGCCATTAAGGTCGATCAACATTTTCAAACCAATATTCCTCATATTCACGCTGTAGGGGATGCCATTGAGGTATTTAACTGGCAAACGGGTAAGCCGCAGCGGTTGAATTTGGCCTTTCCAGCACAAATTGAAGCACGCCAAGCGGCGGACCATATTTATGGGCGGCAAGTCCGAAATCACGGGGTGATCGGCTCACAATGCATTCCTGTTTTTGAACTAAATGTGGCGTCCACTGGGATGAATGAAGCCACTTGTCAGGCCAATCACGTTGATTACCGCACGACAACGGTGATTCCGCTGGATAAAGTGTCACTGATGCCAGGCGCGAAGTCTTTATTTCTAAAGTTGGTCTTCGCTTATCCAACTGGCGAGATTCTCGGTGCGCAAGCCATTGGTGAAAGCGCAGTGGACAAACAGATCGATGTGATTGCCACCATGATCGCCAATCATAATTATGTGGAAGATTTGGAAACGTTGGAATTGTGTTATCAACCTAAAATGAGCACGGCTAAAAATGCCGTCAACATGGCCGGTATGGTGGCCACTAACTTACTCAATGATGAGTATCGCCAAGTGCCAGTTTCTGCAGTCCGTGGTTTGGTGGAAAGCGGTGCGATGATCGTCGATGTCCGTGAAAAGGATGAGTATCGCGACGGCCATTTAACCACGTCTGTGAATATTCCCATGAGTGAGTTCCGTGATCGTCTCGATGAGATTCCTAAGGATCGGCCTGTGTATTTCCATTGTTTAACCAGTCAACGGAGCTACAATGTGGTGCGGGCACTGATCAATCTGGGGTACACCAATGTTTACAACATTGTAGGGTCGTATAAAGGCATCAGTTATTATGAGTATTATCGGGATCAAGTGGAACATCGGAAGCCCATTGTCACCACTTACTGGTTCGACATTGTGCCAGATTTGTTCCTAGAACGCAGTCCGATTACCTTTAATCCGGATCGGATGACGCAATTACGTTAGTAAATCATGATAGTGACTTTAATTTTTCGCTTTATGAGTAAATTACAAACCGATATTCAGCGCGATGAATGTTAATTGAGAGGTGTTATCACTGGCTTTTGCCTCACTTAGCGGTTGATTGCTTAAAACGCGAACTCAGATCGTATTTTAACAGCTTTGAAATTTGATTGTCATAAAATCACTTGTATCACCCATGCAGTTTTTTGAAGAGATTCTTCGCCACAGATTTAAGGACGAAGGGTCTCTTTTTAACGGCATTGTGAAAAAATTATAGTCATGATCAATTAGTCCCAGATAATCAAAAAGATAGTTTTTAAATTATTTAAAAACCACACGAAATATTTAAAAACAAGTCAGTATATATTAATATAATCATGCCTGAATTATGCATATCTTTTCCTAAACCTTAACGAGAATGCTGCTACACCATCG
>NZ_AZDA01000098.1 GCF_001434575.1 Loigolactobacillus bifermentans DSM 20003 | reverse complement strand
ATGGTGTAGCAGCATTCTCGTTAAGGTTTAGGAAAAGATATGCATAATTCAGGTTATAATATGTTTCAAATCCACACCCGTAATTCGAAACAATTTTTTTTGCAAGTAACCAATTCTCTGATGCCACTATAACACCTCTATATAAACAAAAAAGATATCCTATTTTTTCAAAAAAGTATTTTAATAAGATGTGAAATTGTGTCACTCTCTAAAATAATCATCATGCCTAATCCAATATAAATAATTGCCATAATCCAATTACCAAATTTATCTAACAATTTCTTAACAATCTTCACACGCGAAAATTTATCACCCAAATAGACAAGTATGAAGATACAGAATGTAAAAACAATAAACGTCGTTATTAGTTGTTCGATTGTTAACGATACAAAGTAAGGCACAAAAAGTCCAATGTTATCAGAGCCACAAGATGCAACGGTGATTAAAGCAACCGTTGCGATCAAATTTTTGTCTTTTCGCTGTTCGATTTTTTCATCAACCTCAGCGGCTTCATCTTCGTCACTCAGGATATATTTAATCCCAAAGCCAATCGGTATTAAACCTAAAAATCCAAGAATCCACTTAGCAGGCACATAGTGAAGTACTAACGCAAAAAAAAGACTGATTGCTATCAATGTGTATGAACCTAAAAATTGACCAATATAAATTTGTTGCTTATGTTTTGTTGACCGATATTTTGAAAATAATAACATCAGAATAACTAATAAATCAATCGCGGTGGAGGCGTATAGCACAATACCAGTTATAATGGTTTTAATCATAGCAACATCCCATTTCACATATTTATTAACCCGTAATTTTACCTGTGTCTTCTGCTAAACACCAAGCACGTTCTAATAGAATAGCAGTACATTCATCAATAATTTCATAGTTGATGAAATTTCCATCACGTTCAGTTTTCACAATTTTTTGATCAACTAATCGCTGCAACTGGTTAGAAATAGCTGCAGTTTTCATATTAAGCCTAGCCGCAATCTTGCCAACTGATATTTTAGGCTCGCGCGTTAAACAATGTAAAATTCTTAATCTTGTATCATTGGATAGAACTTTAAAAAGTAAGACGATCTCACTTGCGTTCTCTTCACTCAGTAAATCACGGCTAGCTAATTCTGGTTTATCCGGACAACAGTCTACTTTTATCATGCGTATCCTCCTTGTAATACAATTATGTGACGACCAACTATTACATTATATCATGTAATAGTTTAATGGTGAACCATATTTTACACTTAATATTAGTAATTGAAACTCCATCACAAAAATAACTAGGTTATAAAACGCCAACATCCAGTTGACGCTTAAAATATAAGCTTCAACTGGATGTTGGAATATTTTAAATAAATAATTAATATTTCAAACTTTGTTGCTCCCAATTCTGAGTCGCAATCTGTACTGCATCCCAAGGTGAGCCAACTGGTGGTGAATAGGATAAATCTAAATCACTAATTTCCGCCACCGTCATATTATTAAAAATTGCCACTGCAAAAATATCACAACGTTTGGCAACTTCACTACCGTAATAACCAATTACCTGTACGCCTAAAAGTCGGCCGGTATGTTGATCACCGGTAATCCTGATCTTAATCTTATGTGCACCCGGAAAATACGCTTTATGATCATCGACGTCGGTTGTTACAGTAAATGGCGCAAAATCTGCCTGTATGGCCTCCTTTGCTAATAATCCAGTCCGCGCAACTACTAGATCAAATACCTTTAGCACTTGAGTCCCAATGCTACTCTTAAAGGTACGTGGAACACCAGCAACATTGAACCCGGCAGTTCGCCCTTGTTTGTGTGCCGTTGTGCCCAGCGGTAAGTAAGCCTTCCCTAACAAATGATGTTTTGTTTCAACTAAATCACCGGCCGCCCATATATCTGGTAACGTAGTTTGCATATATTGATCAACCTTGACGGCACCAGCAATTCCAGTTTTGGAACCAGCTGCGACTAATAAATCAGTATTCGGCTGAACACCAACCACAACTAAAGCCAAATCAAAATCATAAGTATTTATCTTTTGATCCGCATTCACACCAACAACCTTCACCTTAGTTTCAGTTTCATTAATTTCTGAAACAGTTAAGTTAGTTGCAACCTGAACATCATTAGCAACTAATTTTTGATGAACGATTTGGCCTAAATCAGCATCGACCGTTGATAGTATCTCTGCGCCACGTTGAAAAATAGTCACGTTTAAATGACGTTTCTGCAACGCCTCCGCCATTTCAATCCCAATATAGCCGGAGCCTACGATAGCCACATTTTGCACACTGTTTGTAGTCAAATTCGTTTCAAGCGCAAAATAATCTGCCATCGTATGCAAAACACGAACTTTACTATTCTGCTGTTGTGTACGCGCTAAGTCTATCCCTGTAATACCAGATAATTTTGGCTTGGCTCCAGTGGCTACAACCAAATGATCATAATGATAAATTTGTAATTCACCCGCAAACGAATGCGCGATAACTTCATGTTGCTGCGGATCAATTTTCTTAGCAATCATATTCATTTGAAACTCAACGCCAGTCGACGTTAATTCTTGTAAATCCCGATGAGCTAATGAATGCCAATTGGGTACCTCCCCACTAACTGCATAGGGCAATCCACAAATTGATAAATTAGGGTACTCATCTGCCAATAATACTTGAACTCTTAGTTGCGGTTTAAGTTCTTTGGCCTTTAAGGCCGCTGAAATACCAGCGTCACTACCACCGATGATCAATAATTTTTCTGCATCACGTACCATTTAATTAATTCCTTTCACTCCGGTTAATGAACACGTGCCCGACTTAAATCTTGCTGTAGGTAGTCTGAGAACTCTTGAAAAGTTGGATAATCTTTTTGTTTAACGATTTTACCATTGACCATAGTAATTGGTAAAATTGCGACGCCATACTTTTCTAATAAGTCATGCACTTGTTGACTATGAACAAAGGCATCTGGGTTTTGTGCTAGATTTTTACGTGTGATTCTGTTTTTGCTGTCTGCATTAACATGACGCTGAATTGCAGTCGTTTGAATAAGTTTCTTGTTAACACTTGGCCCACAAACACCAGTTGCGCAACACATTGCTGCTTCAAAAATCTCTATTTTGATCATCTTTTACCTCACCTATCAGGCGGTCAAAATGATCAAACTCTTTCTCCACTTGAGTATAGTCACGAAAATAACTAACCGCTAAATTATCTAGAATTAACTAATTGATTTGCAAAAAGGCCGTTTCCACCTGAGACAAGTTCTGTTGAATTACTAGTTCATGGCTATATTTTAATTCAAGCAGATTAATTTATTGATTGGCTTGAATCAGATACGCCGCAGAAATTGCTTCTATTTCTGCACTTACAACTTGCTTCACCAAAGTATCGATTATGTTTAGACTATTACCCAATGAATTCTGTTGCTCATATTTAGTTTGCATCATAATCAGCTATCCTTCCTTAACCAAAGATACTTAACGATAACCATAAACCACATAGTGTAATGAATAAAACTGGAATCGTGATCGTGATACCAATTTTAAAATAAGTGCCCCAAGCAATCTTAACGTCCTTTTGCGCTAGAACATGTAGCCAAACTAAAGTTGCTAATGAACCGATTGGCGTAATTTTTGGTCCTAGATCAGAACCAATAATATTAGCATAAACTAAGGTTTGGTGCATTAAGCCAGAGACATTCGCCCCTTTGATCGATAAAGCATTGATCATCACAGTTGGCATGTTATTCATGGCCGACGACAAGAACGCAGCCATATAGCCCATGCCCATGGTGGCGACAAAACGCCCACCAGTTGCCATTTTAGCAATGATTCCCGCAAGCAATGCCGTTAAGCCAACGTTTTGTAGGCCATAAACCACCACGTACATTCCAATTGAGAAGAAAACAATATTCCACGGTGCACCTTTAATAACGGCCTTGGTATTGACGTGATGACTTAGCTGACCGACTAGCAAAAAGATCAAGGCAATCGTCAAAGCAATAATCGAAACTGGAATATTTAGGAAGCTACTGCTAAAGTAACCAATCAATAACGCTGCCAGCACGACCCAAGAAAATTTAAATAATCGTTGATCCTTGATCGCCGATTTTGGTTCAGCAACTTGGCTGGCATCATAGTGTTTAGGTAACGCCTTACGAAAATATAAGTACAAAATACCGATGCTAGCAACTAATGAAAAAAGATCCGGTAGCCACATCCGTAGCGCATACTCCGAAAATGTGATACCAAAGAAATCAGCTGATACAATATTGACTAGATTACTGACAACTAACGGTAGTGATGTTGCATCAGCGATGAAGCCACTAGCAATGATAAATGGGAAAACCCGCTTTTCATCGAAATGTAACGCACGGACCATTGCCAAGACGATCGGCGTTAAAATCAACGCTGCACCATCGTTAGCAAATAAGGCGGCGACAATTGCACCTAAAACGGCGATCAGAATGAACATGCGCACGCCATTACCTTTAGCTAGCCGCGCCATATGTAAGGCAGCCCACTCGAAAAAACCAATCTCATCCAAAATTAGTGAGATCAAAATAATTGCGACGAAAGATAAAGTCGCGTTCCAAACGATTCCGGTGACAGTGCCAACATCTTTAAACGTGACCACCCGGAATAATAGTGCTAGAACGGCACCACCAATCGCAGTCCAGCCAATTGATAGTCCCTTAGGTTGCCAAATAACAAATAATAATGTCAGTAAAAATATAAAAACGGCGAAAAAGACTTGCATGGTTCCTCCCAACTACCAAAATCAGGGTATTGCTACCCTGATTAATTGATACCTTTATTTCAAATTTTAATAACGCTAAATCGTTAATAACGCCTGCTCAAAATCTGGTTGCCATTGTTCAACTGCAAAATGACCATTGGAAATCTGCTTAACCTTTTCGATCCATTCAACTTCATTTTGCGCCCGGGCCTGCAAACAAGGATGCGTTGTTTCCGTTGCCAGCATACTTTGATTGACCAACCACCAGGTGTGCGCAATTTGGGCCCGATCTAGATCATCATTCAAGCGCATCGACTCATAAACTGGCGTTGTTTCCGGTAAAGTCACCATTACAATTTCAGTCTGTGCTGGATCTTGTAGCCGCGGTAACAGATCAACGATTGCTTGAGGCACATCACCGGCAGTGCGTTTGACTTCTTTGGCATAGCTTTGAGTCGAATCCAGTAGCAGTAGCGTATGGCCGGTTGGCGCCGTATCGATGACTACAACATCACTATCATTTTGGGCGACAATGTTAGCAAAAGCGCGGAAAACGGCAATTTCTTGCGTACATGGTGAGCGTAGATCCTCAGCCACATAGTCAACATCGGCCGATTTCATGGTTTGACGCGCCGTCGTCAGCACTTCATTTTGATAGTCCTTAAGTACCTGCTGTTCATCAATATGACTGATGGTGATTGCAGGATCATCTGTGTTAAAGAAATCAAGATGATCAGCCGGATCAGTGGTGGCTAAATGAACGGTTTTATGCTGGGCCACCAGCTTTTTAGTGATCTGCACGGCCACCGTAGTTTTACCTACGCCGCCTTTACCCATGGTGAAAATAATTTTTTTGTTAGTCTTAATTAAATCAGCAACAATGGTATCTAAATTAGGATAGTGATTGGTAATTGCCGGATAAGTTGCTAAACTTGGTTGTTCCGGTTGTAAAACTAATCTCAACTTATCTAGGCCAGTAACATTGTACGCTCGTAACGGTACTTCTGCTTGGGGCAACGCCTGTAATGTTGCTGGCATCTGTTGCAAATCAGTCTGCTGCTGCTCAAAAATAGCATGGGAAGCACGATCAGTCGGTGTTTTCAACGTTCCATTAATAATTAATTGTTGATTTTGCATGCCAATATCAGCTAATTCTTGGGCTGCCCGCGCCGCTTCCAGTAATGATGCTTTTTGGGGACGCGTGACTAACATTAAGGTGGTCAATTCGCCATTACTTAAAGTAGCCACAGCCTTGGCGTAAATTGCTTTTTTGTCGCCCATCCCGGCTAGTTGGCCTAAGCATGAAGCCCCACGATCATTTTCCGCCAAGTAATTATTCCAAGCTGAGGGCAATTGCAGCATACGCAACGCATGACCAGTCGGCGCTGTATCAAAAATAATATAATCAAAGCGCTGATCGACAGCGGGATCAGTTAAAAATTTAGCGAATTCATTAAACGATGCGATCTCGACCGTACATGAACCAGACAACTGTTCCTCCATATTTTTGACTGCTGCATCCGGTAACACGCCGCGGTAAGGACCAACGACGCTTTCCCGATATTCACCGGCAGCAGTCACCGGATCAAAGTTAGCGGCAAATAGACCGGGCACACCGGTGATTGCCTTGGGTTTATTGGTCAAATCAGTATCAAATACATCCTGTAAATTACTAGCTGGATCAGTGGAGACCAGCATCACTTGCTGACCGCTATCAGCTAGATTGATGGCGGTGGCACTAGCCGTTGTGGTCTTACCGACGCCCCCTTTACCAGTGAAAAATAAATAATGAGTTAAATTAGCATTTTGTGGTTGATATTCGCGCATATATATTCTCCTAACATAGATAATCATCTATATATAATTTAAAAGAAACGGCTGTGCCATTTCTTGCTTCAACCAAAAAATTAGCAGCAGCCACTTCCACCACAACAGCCGCTTGATTGATCAGCCGGCACGAAAACTAAACCAGTATATTCCGATAACTCATCAATTGTTGGGTAAGCGCCGGTTTTAACAATTTTGCCGTCGACAACAGTGATCGGCAATGTTGCATCGGCATCATCCTTGATTGCAGCTAGAATATCGGCCCGCTGACTAAAGACATCTGGATTATTGCTAAGATTATACCGGTCGGCTTCAACGCTGGAAACACCTTGTAACGCGTCAAACGCTGAAGTGATCATTAATAGATCTTCATTGACCGCTGGCCCACAAACCCCGGTAGAACAGCACATCGCTGGTTCAAATAATTCAACTTTTTTCATTAGTGATAACAACCTTTCTGGAATGACTTGTCTGCTGATCTATGCAATCGTCACCATGACAAACGCATTCTTCATTGCTGGCTAAAAGTAGTTCAGTCCCTTGCCTAAATTTAGCCGTAAATTCAGCCTGCAATGTATAATGCTGCCACTTACCCTCTTTACGTGCCGTGACGATCCCAGCATTTTGTAAAACTTTCATGTGGTGCGATAACGTTGGTTGTGAAAAATCAAAATGTTCTAAAATATCACAGGCACAAAGCGAACCGCAGGAAAGTAAATCAATGATTTTGAGACGATTAGGGTCAGCCATTGCTTTTAGCATTAGCACATAATTTTGATAATCCATTGACGTTCTCCCCTCACAAATATAGACACGTATCTATATCTACAATATAGACCTATATCTATGTAAACGTCAAGCATTATTTCAGCTAATCTTTTTTCGATTAGTTTGCTTTTTGGGTTTCATTTTCTATTTTTATCTGTATGTATATAGTGAGCAGGCAATAACACCTGTGAGTCCTTTGAAAACTGAATATTGCTACCCTGACTTTCTGACTTTACTTGAACTGTTGATCTGCGGACGCCATGACCAGAAGTGCGAGCGCCTCCCACACTTTGATTACGATTTTTAACTGATGATCGTACAAGTTAAGTCAATAATGATACTTCCGCGAGGCTCCCACGTAAGCAGGAGAGGTGAAATTCCTATGTCCGTTAGTGACGGAACTGGGTAGCAAGTTTTCCGACACAATTGAGCTGCACTTATTCCCCAATCCTGTTAATATGGAAGCTAAGATATACGGTCTAGCTTCCAGCGAAAGGAGGCTAATTATGGTTCACGTTGTCACTATGACTAAACATGAACTTGTGGCTTTAGGATATGGACCTTGGGCTTCTAAAGACATTATCAGACGTGCAAAGCTGTTAATGGTCCAGAAAGGCTGTCCATATTACGAGTCACCAAAGCTAGGCCGCGTTCCAGTAACTGCGGTTGAAGAAGTATTAGGTCTTACGCTCAATGCGCGAACTCTTTCAGAGTTAGCTAAAATCGGTGCATCTGCGTCAGAGGAGCAATCATAATGACAAAGACAACCGAAGTAATAAAAAAAGCAAAAGACGGCACCTATTATTTCCGTGCCAACATTGGTGTGGATGAACGAACTGGTAAACGTGTCCAAAAACGCCGTAGCGGATTTAAAACAATGCGTGAAGCAAAGACTGCTTATCGTGATTTAATGGCGAATGGGGTTAAAGAAGGTTCAACAGATCAGATTACCTTTGGTGACTTCTGCCAGCAATTCTTTATTCCTTGGTATGAAGGTCATGTCAAAAAGGCTACTTTTGACAGTCGCGTTAGCGTCTTTCGAAAGCAATTCAAAGGATTTAACAAGTATTTCATTAACAAAATTACGCCGGTGGACATACAGAAATGGCAAATCATGATGAAGAGTCAAGTAAGTAATTCATACACCCGCCTAGTTCAATGCTTGTTATCTTTGGTTTTTGATCGTGCAATTGTACTAGGATTCTGTGAAGAGAATCCAACAAAAATTGTTGGCAATTTAAAGAAGGAAAAGAAGAAAGTCGATTTCTGGACTAAAGCCGAGTTTGAGAAAGTTATTTCCTTAATGGATCTTAATGACTACTATCAGCGTTTCAATTTCACCACAATTTGGCTTCTATTTATGACCGGTGCCCGCATCGGTGAAGCAACCGCTCTTCAGTGGGAAGACGTTGATTTTAAAGCCGGTACGATACGGATCAACAAAACACTTTATTATTTAAATGCGTTTAACTATGAATTTACTTCACCCAAAACTCGCGCCAGTGTTCGGACAGTTCCGTTAGACAAAAAGACACTTGAATATCTCTCCGAGTGGAAAGAGATTCAAGCGTCTGAAGTTAAAACAGATTTTGTGCTTTCATACAATGGTGTGCCAACTACTCGCGGATCACTGTCTCAAGTAATCAACGTCTATTCTAAGGCCGCGAATGTTCATCGAATTCGTGTCCACGCGCTTCGACATTCTCATGCTTCCTTGTTAATTAGTATTGGGGAAAACCCATTAATTATTAAGGAACGTTTGGGACATGAAGACATTCAAACAACTTTAGGAACTTATGGACATCTATATCCAAATAGTAACTTTGAGACAGCACAACACCTTAATGGTCTAGTTGATTTCACTCCGGCGGATCATTCAGTCGTTGTCCCCACTCGTAATCAGTTTACGGGCAAGAAACACATTACTGGTGCCATTTCGGTGCCAGCAACGGGAAATACAGAAGAAAAGAGTCAAGAAACGCCGGTATAACGGTATTTATATCTTAGCTTCTACTATTCCCATTCAATCGTTGACGGCGGCTTGGACGTGCAGTCGTACACAACGCGGTTGACGTGGTCGACTTCGTTGACGATCCGTACGGAGATCTTTTGCAAGATGTCCCATGGAATACGTGCGAAATCGGCGGTCATGCCATCGATGGAGGTAACGGCACGAATGGCGATGGTGTAGTCGTAAGTCCGGCCATCCCCCATGACACCGACACTACGGAAGCCTGGCAAAACAGTGAAGTATTGCCAAATATCGCGCATTAAACCGGCTTTGCGAATTTCATCGCGGAGGATGAAGTCGCTGTCACGGACAATTTCTAATTTATCTTTGGTGATCTCGCCGATGACTCGAATGCCTAAGCCAGGTCCAGGGAAAGGCTGGCGCCAAACCAGTGCTTCTGGCATGCCCAACTTTTCACCTAATTCACGGGCTTCATCTTTGAACAAAGTCCGTAAAGGTTCGATCAATTCAAAGTGCATGTCTTCTGGCAAGCCCCCAACGTTATGGTGCGACTTGATAGTTTGCGCCGTATCAGTCCCACTTTCGATCACGTCAGTGTACAACGTACCTTGCGCTAAGAAGTCAATTTCACCTTTTAGCTTAATGGCTTCGTCATTAAAGACTTGGATGAATTCATTACCAATAATCTTGCGTTTCTTTTCAGGATCGCTAACGCCGGTCAACTTACTTAAGAAGCGTTCTTGGGCATCGACTTTAATGATATTCAAGCCAAACTTGCCTTCTAGGCTGTCCATCACTTCTTGCGCTTCGTTTTTACGTAACAAACCGTGATCCACGAAAATACAAGTCAATTGTTGGCCGATGGCTTTGTTTAACAAAACCCCAACAACAGAGCTATCCACACCGCCTGATAAGCCAAGTAAGACTTTGCGGTCGCCAACTTGTTGACGGATCTTTTCAATTTGCAAGTCGATGAAATCAGCCATGGTCCAGTTGCTTTCAGCGCCACAAACATCAAAGGCAAAATGCCGTAAAATTTGGTTACCATATTCCGTGTTTTGCACTTCGGTATGGAATTGCAACCCATAGAACTTCAAGTCGTCGTTACTCATTGCTGCAATTGGGCAATTTTCACTAGTGGCCGTATGCGTAAAGCCGTCTGGCACTTGGGTTACCAAATCGCCATGGCTCATCCAAACATACTGCTTCTTTGGTAAGTCTTTGAACATCACAGCATTGTCGTCCAATACTTCGATGTCCGCATGGCCGTATTCACGGTTGTCAGCTGATTCAACTTTCCCACCTGGCAAAGCTTGTGCCATCAACTGCATCCCATAACAAATCCCTAAAATTGGAATGCCTAATTTAAAGATCTCTGGATCGACTTTAAACGCATTTTCATCATATACACTGTTGGGCCCGCCAGAGAAAACGATCCCTTTTGGTGCCATGGCCTTGATCTCAGCCGCAGTGATTTTATGTGACAACAGTTCGGAATAAATACCAAATTCCCGAATCCGCCGCGTGATCAATTGGTTATATTGACTCCCAAAATCTAGGACAATGATTTTGTCAAAATTACGCATGTCCTTCGCTGCCAAAGAATTCACCTCGTCCTTTAAATTTTAAATTCATTCAATTAACCTCTATCATACTGATTGTCGCCTACAGGGTCAACCATTCTGTGAAAAAAGTTAAAAATAAGCCTATTTTCATCGGAATTGTTCGTGTTTTAAATCAAAAGCGCGATTTGATGCGTTTTCAAGACCACCTTAATGACTAAAACTTACGCAAATAGATTTCGTCAATGCGATGATGTTTGGTTTTATGCAAGATCACATCGGCACGATTACGGGTGGGTAAAATGTAATCCACTAAATTTGGTAGGTCATTGGTAGCCCAAACACGCCGCGCCATATTTTGGGCCGTTTGGTGGTCGCCAATTGCATAGGGATAGTAATAATTCTTAGGATCATGCTTCGCCTTGTCCAGCAACGCCCAGAAACGCTCTAAATACCAACCTTCTACGACATCTGGTTCAGCGTCCACATAAACGGAAAAGTCAAAAAAGTCGCTAATATAGATTCGTTGGTTGGTGGGCAGCTGCAGGACATTGATCCCTTCGACGATCAAAATATCCGGCGTTGATACCATATCGTACTCATTTGGCAGCACATCATAAATCTGGTGAGAATATCGCGGCGCTGCCACAGGTCCTAAATTATTTTTGATCTGGGTCAAAAATGTGATCAACCGCTGCATGTCATAACTTTCGGGGAATCCTTTTCTTTCCATTAAATGCCGCCGCTTCAGTTCTGCATTGGAATAGAGAAACCCATCAGTGGTGATGTTTTGCACTTTTTTGTCAGGATAGGCCCGCGTCAGCAAAATCTCCAATAACCGAGCCGTAGTGGTTTTGCCAACGGCCACACTGCCAGCAATCCCAATGATAAAAGGCGCCGGTTGAAAAGGCACCTGCAAAAAATCTGCGCGCTCCCGCCGACGTTCCTGATACTGTTGATAATACATTTGGATCAAATGCCGTAACGGCGAATAGATATCCTTAACATCATCCATTGAGATCCGATCATTAAAGGCCTTCGCCTGATCTAATTCGGCCTGAGTCAGGTGCGGTAGACCATCTCGGTGAAATCGGCGCCATTCTCGGCGACTAAACCGATAATAATTCATTTCGTTTTCCAAAATTTTTTCTCCTTGGATCCAGAATTGCCAATGACTTTGCTTTAATTTAACGCTATTTCTGTCCAATGTAAACGGCTCAAGACAAAACAATTTGAAAGCGGTAAAATAAACTTAATTTTAACATGAGAAACGAGATGAAGCTATGTTTGATGTACTGCTTTTTGGGGACAGTATTCTGGCTGGTTATCGTAACGGCTTCGTGGCCCCTGTGATCACCAACGCGGTGCAAACCGCCTTTCCAAATTGGCAAGTGGGCAACGCCTCAGTACCTGGCGATACCACTGAAATGGCACTGGAGCGTGTGACCTTTGACGTTGGCGTGCAACAACCCCGCCGCTTGGTGCTCTTTTTCGGTGCCAACGACTTAGACGTTTTTTCTGGCATTACCCCAGAGACCTATCAAGCTAATTTAGTCACGTTGGCCCAAGCTAGCGGTGCCAACGATATTTTGTTGGTGGGCCCGCCGTTGATCGATGAGAAACGCGTGCCGGACCGCCCAATCAAAGCACAGATCCGCTACAATCACGCCGCGCAACTAGCAGCAACAGCCTGCCAAGCCACTTATTTGGACCTCTGGTCACTGATGGACGCCCAACCAAGCGACCTGCATGTGGCTGATGGCTTACATTTAAACAACGCTGGCAATGACTTGCTCTGTCGCGCCTTGATCGCGTCACTGAAATTGTTCGTTTAGCTTTTCTGAAAAGAATGGGGTAAACTGAAAGCATTACAGTCGTTTTTGGACTAAGAATTGGAGTTTTCAGTATGAAAATTGCCGTTGTAACAGATAGTGCCACCTGCTTAACGGCTGAACAGGCCGCGGCCCACAATATTACCGTGGTGCCGATCACCGTTATTTTTGGTCAACAAGCTTATCGCGAAAATATCGACCTCACCACTGAGGAATTTTATCACAAATTAGAAACCGAACCAGAATTACCAACTACGGCCCAAATTTCCATGGGCCAGATTCAAGCGGTTTACGATGACCTTGCCGCTCAAGGCTACGATGCCGTGATCAGCATTCATTTATCCAGCGGCATTACCACCTTTTATCAAAACTTGGTGGCTTACTTGCCAAACGTTACCAACATCAAAGTTTATCCGTTTGATTCCTTACTGGCTAGTGCCGCTGAAGCGGATCAAGCGCTGTACGCCGCCAAATTAGTCGCTGCTGGTACGGCACCGGCAGCCATTATCTCCGCTTTGGAAAAACTGCGGGCTAGCCAGCGCGTGGACTTTATGGTAGCCAACCTCAGCCACCTAGTCCGCACAGGCCGGTTAAGCAATGCTTCCGCAATGGTCGGCAATATGTTACGCATTAAACCGATTTTAAGTTTCAATGCCGACGGCGCCATTAACATTGTGGCCAAAGAACGTACTATGCGTCGTGCTTACCAACACGCTAAACAAGAACTCGCCACCTATATTGAAACCAGCCCTTACCCTGTCCGCGCCACGGTAGTGGATGGCGACAATGCCGCGGAAAGTGCCAAGTGGCTGACTGACTTACAGGCCACCTACCCACAACTGACCCTAGCGACCAGCCATTTAGGCCCGGTGCTAGGCACCCATGTTGGCCGCAAAGTGATGGGCCTGATCTGGTCTTATGATTTTGAAAAAATGTAACCTGCTTCAAAAAAGCACAGGTTCGCAACCCCAATTTGTGGATGCGCCTGTGCTTTTGTGTGTTTAACTTTTCCAAGTGTTATCCACAAGCTGTGGATAACACTGTGTATAGCTTTTAAAACTGTTTTTCTAGTCCGTCTAACTGTGGAAAAAAGTGTGATTAGCTGTGAATAAGATTTTCCAATAAATGCACAGCATGATCCAGCTCACTTTGTGTGGTGTATCGCCCCACACTAAAGCGAATGGCACCGGCCGCAATCTGCGGATCAACGCCCATTGCCGCCAAAACAGGGGAGATTTTTTTAGAGCCAGCATGACAAGCTGAGCCTGTGGTTGCCGCAAGGCCCGGTAAATCGCGTAAAATTTCAGCACCATTATGGCCTAAGAAACTAATGTTAGCTGTTGTCGGCAAGCCTTGGGCCAGGTCTCCATTGACCTGGATCTCATCCCCAAACACTTTGCGCAATTGAGCCACAAAATCATCCCGTAATTGACGTAAATGTGCTTGTGGCAATTCAGCCTGCATTAATTCAGCTGCGGCCCCTAGCGCCACATCATAGGGCACATTTTCAGTGCCGGCACGGCGGCCATTTTCCTGACTCGCCCCGTGCAGTAAAGGTTCCAATTGTAACCCATCCCGAATGTACAACGCGCCAATACCTTTCGGCGCATAGATCTTATGACCAGCTACTGTGAGAAAGTCCACCTGTAAATCAGCAACATCAATGGGCACCTTGCCCACGGCTTGAGACGCATCCGTGTGAAACAAAACGTGCTGCTGGTGACAGATCTCACCAATCGCCTTGATGGGTTGAATTGTCCCCACTTCATTGTTCGCAAACATCACCGTTACCAAAATCGTATCTGGCCGAATTGCGGCCGCCACATCGGCTGGATCAACCAAGCCATGGTGATCTACCGGCAAATAAGTCACCTCAATACCGAAATGTTGTTCCAAGAAATGCAAGGCTTCAAGAATCGCTGGATGTTCAATTTGCGACGTGATGATGTGCTTGCCCTTAGCCTGTTGGGTCAAGGCCACACCTTTCACCACCATATTGTCAGACTCACTGCCACAACTGGTGAACAATATTTCTGACGCCTGTGCGCCTAGTAAGTGTGCCACTTGTTGTCGTGCATGAGCCACGGCATCATGAGCATGTGCGCCAAGCCCATATAGCGTTGAAGGATTGCCAAAAATTTCCGTAAAATAAGGTGTCATCGCCTTCACGACCCGTGGATCCACTGGGGTCGTGGCGTTGTAATCTAAATAAATCATGTCTTTGCGTCGCTCCTTCGTCATCCCTAGAAAGTAACCGTCTTATCTGCCCAAGTAACCACCTCAACGCAGTCACGCATGTTAGAAATTGGGCAGGCTGTATTATCTTGCATTTGCCGCGACTTAATACACGTCCCACAAGCCAACAATTCGCCACCTGCTGTGTGGAACTGTTCCAACCAATTTGGAACATCAAAATGAGCGTCACCAAGGCTTTCAATCTCCACACCAGCCCCCATTAAAAAGAGCTTCACTTCATGGCCTTGTTTCAGCGCCGTTACCGCAAAGCGCAAGCCATTCCAGACTTTTTCAGTGTCGTTAGTTTCCATAATAATGCCTAGTTTCATCATTGACCAATCCCTTCAAGCGTTTTCACCTATCATACCAAATTTCAACTTAAAATGCGGCTACCACTAATTTTCATTTTGTTTTCAAAAATCAAACTCAATTATCAGCCAGCTTGCAAAAGTAAAATGTAACCGTTACATTTAAAACAACTTATTCAGAAAAGAGGCATGCTTTATGGAACCAATTGAACAAGCCATTTTTGAAATAATCGGTCATACAGGTCAGGCCAAGTCCCTACTAATGACTACGATTCAAGCAGTTGAGGCCGGCGATTTTAGCCAAGTGGATACGAATCTAGCCACGGCGCATCAGTTGCAAACTAAGGCACAGCAAGCACATTTACGCTTGGCGACCGATAAAAGTAACTCAATTCCTTTAAATCTTATTTTAATGTTAGCACATGCAGAAACACATTTAATCCTGAATTATTCACCATAAGTTCTCCAAGTACAGTGTCACCCCGGTAT
>NZ_AZDA01000097.1 GCF_001434575.1 Loigolactobacillus bifermentans DSM 20003 | reverse complement strand
GGCAGATTGCAAGAAATAACTTGAACAAATTTAGTAACGCAGATTACGCAAAAAGATCTCAATCGGTGTTCGCCAATTTAAACATTTGAGTGGTCGGGAATTCAAATACCAGTTAATTTGAATCAATTCATCATCGGTAATCTCATCAATCGGTTGACCTTTGGGAATGAAGCGGCGTAGTACTCGGTTGCGATTTTCATTACTGCCTCGTTCATGTGGCGAATAAGCGTGCGCAAAGTACAGCGGAACACCGGCCTGTTCTTCAATCAAATTGTAGTTGGCGAATTCTTTCCCATGGTCAACAGTAAGGGTCTTGAGATTATCTCCTAACTGGTTAGCCAATTCTAAAATAGCCTTGGTCATTGAAGTACTATCTCGTCCATTAAGCCGTTTAACGATGGTAAGCCGACTCTTACGCTCGACAAACGTAGCTACTGCTTGACCTTTACGTTTTCCAGATAAAACTGTATCAGCTTCGAAGTGACCGAATTCCTGGCGAGTTTCGACTTTATGAGGCCGCTCCTCAATGGAGCGGCCGTGATTGAACGTACCACGCTTTTCTTTAGCACGATGACGACGAATTCCATGATCAGGCAAATCGGGCAACTGTATATCAAGCCATCCTTGATCAATCCAGTTATAGACCGTCTTGTAGGCAATCCCCACCACATGGGCAACTTGTTCAGGGGACCACTTCTGGACTTGAATCTTTTCCTCGATCAAGTGTTTAAGGTTTTTAGTGAGCGAAGACTTCCGCCCCCGTTGACTAACCTTTCGTTCAAAGTCAGTTTGCGCTAGCCCAGCCTGGTACTCACTATTTAGCCGGTGAAGTTCGTTAAAGATGGTGGTCTTACTAAAGTCTAAGTAGTTAGCGATGTATCGCAAGGAATGTCCTTCATTATGAAGCGTTTCAATGACAACACGGTTCTGGAATGATAAAATAGTGGTGCCCATAAAGGTCCTTCTTTCTAGTGGAATGTTGTGGTGACACCATTAAAGACCTTTATGGGTTTTTCTGTCCACTAATATGTTCAACTTAAATTTTACAATCTACC
>NZ_AZDA01000096.1 GCF_001434575.1 Loigolactobacillus bifermentans DSM 20003 | reverse complement strand
CCGATCTTTTAACCGGTATGCCCAAAGGAACCGTGATTTGCGATCGATTAAAGTTAATAAAACTGCCTTACTATGCCCACGAGGACCAACGACTGTATCTAGTTCAAAATCGCCGATGCGATTACGTTGATTAATCATCATGGGACGCTGTTCAATTGATCGCCCCAAAGATTGATTATATTTGGATCGTTGGTCAACGTTACGCCGTTGGCGTACGCCATGTTCAGGTAGATCATTCAAGGAGAAACCAATTCTCCCCTGATTTAGCCAATTATAAATAGATTTAGTAGCTAGTTTAAATTCGTGAGCAATCATTCCTGGTGACCAGCTTAGACGTAAATGGTTGAGAAT
>NZ_AZDA01000095.1 GCF_001434575.1 Loigolactobacillus bifermentans DSM 20003 | reverse complement strand
TGGATATAAACGTGGGCCATCTGAACTACAGCGACGGTATTTTTAACGTTTGTCCTCAACGATTACAACGACTTTATCAGCGTATTAAGCATTACCAACGTGCATTAGCCCGTAAACGGGTGGCAAACGGTCGCATCAAAGGTACTAAAAGTAAAAATTACGCCCAAACGAAAGCCAAGTTACAGCGTGATTACCGAAAAGTGGCCAATATTCAACACGATTTGATACAGAAATTTACGACTCAGCTGACAAACCAGTACGATAAAATCGTGATTGAAGACTTAGATGTGAAAAAAATGCAAATGACCCATATTGCTTCAAAAGGTTTACAGCGTTCTTTGTTCGGCTATTTTAGACAAGTTCTAACTTATAAGTGTGACTGGTACGGCAAAACATTACTTTTAGCGGATCGG
>NZ_AZDA01000014.1 GCF_001434575.1 Loigolactobacillus bifermentans DSM 20003 | reverse complement strand
GCCATGATTGCTTAATTCAAAATCTAAATTGTCTAACTTTTCTATTGCACTTCACATAGGCTAGTCGTTAGTGGTCAGATATTTGGTTAAAAATGCCGTCACGTGGCGGCGGTAACGCTCGGGGTCCAGCCAGAAGCTTTCAACGTGGGTGGCACCTTTCACGATCCAAAGTTCTCGCGGACCTTGGGTGGCATCGTAGTTGCGAAACGCCATACTGTGCGGCACAAAAACGTCATGGTCACCGTGAATGAAGAAAAAGGGCAGGTGATTTTTGCGCAATTGGGTGGTGGATTGGACGGCATTTAAGTAATAGCCTAACCGGCGTTTGTTGATCAAGCTGACCAGCGGCACAAAGGGATATTTAGGCAAATGAAATTGCTTTTTCAGCAGGTAGGTGAGTTCGGCCTCAATGCTGGAATAGCCGCTGTCAGCGATCAAGGCTTTGACTTGGTGGGGCAGTTTTTCACCGCTCATCATTTCAACGGTGGCGCCGCCCATACTGGCACCAAATAGCACAATTTGGGTGTTCGGGCCTGTTTTGGCTAGAATTTGGTTCAGCCAGTCTAAATAGTCAATGCGGTCGATCCAGCCAAAGGTAATGTAATCGCCGGCGCTTTTACCATGGCCACGGTCGTCAGGCAGTAACACGTTGAAGCCGAGTTCATAGAAAAGTTGGGCGTAGTTGGCCATGGTTTCGCCGTTGCCTTTGTAGCCGTGGGAGATCACCACGGTTTTCAGACTGGGTTTGGCAGCTGGAATGTAGTGGGCAATCAGGTGATTTGCAGGATCATCGGCGTGTAACTGCCAAGTTTCCTTAGGTTGCTGGCGGTACCAGGCCACATAACGGTAGTAGGCGTCCGCATATTTTTGTTTGTCAGCGGAGGTTTCAGGAACGTAATCCACGCGTTTAAACGCGTAGTCGAACAAACGCAAACTCGCGCCAAATACACCAGAAGCCACTACTGCAGGGGCTGCTAACCGCAACATGCTTTTTTTGTTCATTTAAATCAGCTCCGCTCAGAATAGGATACGTCCATTATACGCGGTGTTTTCAGAAAGTGCACATGGCTTGATCAAGTTCTATTTCAGCCGGCGTAGCAAAAAACAGCCCTCATCACAGATGAGGACTGCTTAACGGCAAGCTAGTGTAATTCTAAAATTTCGCCAATGGCTTCTTGCATGTGTTCTGGTGCAACCACGCGATTGTGGCGGACTTTGGCGTGGCGTAGGTTTTCCACAGCGGCTGGTAATGGCAAGTTGATGAAGGAAGATAGGGTTTCATCAGCTTGAATCCCATCAGCAGGGGCTTCTTTGCCAGATAAAGCTTTCAGTACCACATTTGGGAACTTGTAAGGGCTGGCGGTGGAAACAACGACGATCGGTGTTTTGTCGTTAGTCGCTTCCTGGTATTGGCGCGCTACCGCTGATGCCACGGCGGTGTGCGGATCAATGGTGTATTGATCTTCGCGGAACACCCGGTTGATTTCGTTGCTGGTGGTTAATTCATCGGCACAACCTGCGTAGAAATCGCTGAGCTGGCGTTTCATGGCGTCATTGATCTGATAGGTGCCCGTTTCTTTTAACAGTTTCATGAAAATACGTGTTTGTTGGGCGTTTTTGCCGCTTAACCAGAAAATTAAGCGTTCTAGGTTGCTGGAAACCAAAATGTCCATTGAAGGTGAAGTGGTGACATAAAATGGGCGGTTTTTGTCGTAGATCCCAGTTTGGAAAAAGTCAGTTAACACGTTGTTCTTATTGGAAGCGCAGATCAGTTTGCCAATTGGCAAGCCAATGAGTTTGGCGTAGTAAGCCGCCAAAATATTGCCAAAGTTCCCAGTTGGGACGGCAAAGTTGACCTTGTCGCCAGCGGCAATGGCGCCGTTTTTGATCAATTGGGCGTAAGCGTACACGTAGTAAGCAATTTGTGGGACTAAGCGGCCAATGTTAATGGAATTGGCTGAGGACAATTGCACGTTGTTGCGGGTTAATTGTTCCTTAAACAAAGCGTCGTTAAAGATATTTTTGACGTTGGTTTGTGCTTGGTCAAAGTTCCCAGTGATTGCCACAACGGCGGTGTTTTCACCTTTTTGAGTGACCATTTGGGCCTTTTGAATGGTGCTGACGCCATCACGAGGGTAGAAGACAATGATCTTGGTGCCAGGTACGTCCGCAAAGCCAGCCATGGCGGCTTTGCCTGTGTCACCAGAAGTTGCGGCTAGGATCACAATGTCCTTGGTAATCTTGTTTTTGTGGGCTGCCGTGACCATTAAGTGTGGCAACAGCTGCAAGGCCATGTCTTTAAAGGCAATAGTCGGGCCGTGGAATAGTTCTAAGAAATAGCCGTTTTGTGATTTGCGCAATGGGGCAATGGCAGGTGTATCGAAGTTGGTGCTGTAAGCCCGGTCGATACAGTCTTGCAATTCTTGATCCGTAAAGTCGGATAAGAAGGCCCGTAAAATTTGAAAGGCCACTTCTTGATAGGAAGCTTGAGCAAGTTTTTCAAAATCTAAGTCAATTTGTGGCAATTGAACGGGGACAAACAGACCACCATCGGTATTCAAGCCTTGTAGAATCGCCTGTGACGCAGTGAAGGTCTGTTCTTCAGGGCCACGCGTACTGCGGTATAAAATCGTCATAAGTTTATTCCTTCTTTTAGTAAGTAATCATTGTTTTGTTGAATTATCCAAATCATACCACATTAGGGCTTGAAACAGGGACCGAATCAGGATAAAAGCAAGCATTTTTTAAAGTTTCAATTGCATAAAATGAGGGCGTTCTGTGATTTGGTTAAAATTAAATGAAAATAATCTTAAAAAACCGCTTGACTTTGGTGAGGATTTTTTTTATGATGAACACATCAATTAATCAGTGCTGCTTGATCAGCACAACATGTTAAAGGAGGTCATTGTCATGAAACAGTTTAATACTTCAACAGCTAAAAAGCATGCAATGGCCACTTTAGCATTAGCCCTACTCCTTAACTAGGACGCACACACAATTCCGTGTTGCGTCCTATTCGGCTTGAGGTAGTAGGGCGCTACACACTTAGCGATGACTTGTTCAACACCCTACTTCTTCAATTTGAAAAAGTAGGGTGTTTTTAATTTCAACGACAAAACGACTAAATCAAACCTAAGTGAGGAGCTTATATCATGAAACAAATTCAATTCTTTGACACAACTTTACGTGATGGTGAACAGACAATCGGTGTGAACTACAGTATCGAACAAAAGGTTCAAATTGCAAAACAGTTAGAAAAATGGGGTGTCGATGTAATTGAGGCTGGCTTCCCAATCGCATCACCTGAAGATTTCGCAGCCGTGACCGCTGTTTCAAAAGCCGTTTCCAAAACGATGATCACTGGTTTAGCCCGTTGCCGTAAAGGCGATATTGACGCCTGTGTGAAGGCCACTGCTGACGCCAAACGTAAACAGATCCACGTGTTTATCGCCACCAGTCCCATTCACCGGGAATACAAATTACACATGAGCAAGGAAGAAGTCATTGCCAGTATTACGGAACATGTGACTTATGCCAAGCAATTCTTCGATATTGTGCAATTCTCACCTGAAGATGCCACCCGAACAGAATTACCTTTCTTAGCAGAAGCCATTCAAACCGCCATTGATGCAGGGGCCACCGTGATCAACGTACCAGATACCAACGGTTACACCAACCCTTATGAATTTGGCCAGTTGTTCCAATACTTACAAAAACATATTCGTAACTTTGATGAGATCACATTCTCCTCACATTGCCACAATGATTTAGGGATGGCCACTGCCAATACCTTAGCTGCCATTGAAAATGGCGCCACTCGAGTTGAAGGCACGGTGAACGGCATCGGTGAACATGCCGGCAACGTGGCCTTGGAACAAATTGCAGCCAACTTCTACGTGCGCAAAGATTACTTCCAGTGCACGGACAACATTGATTTAAAGCAAACCAAGGCGACAAGCGAAATGGTCAGTCAATTCTCAGAAATGCCAATTGCCAACAACCAACCGGTCACCGGCCACAACTGCTTTGCCATTGAATCAGGTATTCATCAAGATGGCTACTTAAAGAACCGGCAAACTTACGAAATTTTAACCCCAGAAGCCGTGGGGATGAGCAGTGAAACAGCATTGCCTTTAGGCAAATTATCAGGCAGCCATGCCGTGATGGTGAAATTAAACGGCATGGGCTACACCGATGTTGATCGCGACGCCATGAAAGAGATCTTCCCAATTTTCAAGCGGATCGCGGATCAAAGTAAATTAGTTTCAGATAACGCATTAAAACAAATGATGGCTGGCATTGAAGCGCGTGCCGATCAAGAAGCCATTATTCGGGAGGCCGTAACAGCATGAGTCGACAAATAGCCATTTTACCAGGTGATTACATTGGTCCTGAAATTATGGGCGCCGGTTTAAAAATTTTAGCCGCGGCGGCTAAAATCACTGGTTTTGATTATGAAACCACCACTTATCCCTTTGGGGGCAGCGCCATTGATGCTACTGGCGAACCGTTGCCAGCGAGCACGTTAGCTGGGGCACAAGCCGCCGATGCCATTTTGTTAGCGGCCATTGGCGGCCCGAAATGGGATAATGCGCCACAACGGCCGGAACAAGGGCTGTTAGCCATTCGTAAAGCGTTACACTTATTTGCCAACATTCGTCCAACACAGGTGAACCCTGCGTTAGTGGAACGGTCACCGTTAAAAACGGAAATCGCACGGGACACCGATTTTGTGATCGTTCGTGAATTGACCAGCGGCATTTATTTCGGCGAACCACGCTTTTTACATGATGATGAAGCGCTGGACACCATGCGCTATCAACGCAGTGAAATTGAACGGATCATCAAAGCCGGTTTCGAACTGGCGATGCAACGGCGCAAACATGTGACCATTGTGGATAAGGCCAACGTTTTGGCCACCAGCAAGTTATGGCGGAAAATTGCCAATGAGATCGCGCCACAATACCCAGCCGTGACCATGGACTTTGAGTATGTGGATGCTGCAGCGATGAAAATTGTCACCCACCCCACCAGTTTTGACGTGATCGTCACAGAAAACTTGTTTGGTGATATTTTAAGCGACGAAGCCGCCACGGTGACTGGTTCATTAGGCACCATTCCGTCGGAAAGTCGCGGTGTTAGCGGTCCAAGCCTTTACGAACCGATTCATGGGTCTGCACCGGATATTGCTGGCAAAGGCATTGCGGATCCGTTGTCCATGATCCATTCCATTACCTTAATGTTACGCAACTCATTCCAGGAAACCGCTACGGCCGACCTGATTGAACAAGCCGCCACTGCAACCTTACATGCCGGGATCATGACCCCGGATCTAGGCGGCACAGCCACCACCGATAGCATGACAGATGCTATCATTACAGAAATTCAAAGAAAGTAGGCCTTTACTATGGCACAAACAATGTTCGATAAAATTTGGAATAACCACGTCATCACGGGAGAACCTGGTGAACCACAACTGTTATATGTTGATTTACAATTATTACACGAAGTTACCTCACCACAGGCCTTTGAAGGACTTCGAGAAAATAACCGCCGGGTAAGACGTCCAGATCGGACATTTGCAACAATGGATCATGACGTACCAACAGAAGATATTTTCAACGTTAAAGATGTGATCGCCCGCAAGCAAATGGAGACTTTGAAAGCCAACTGCGAAGAATTTGGCGTTCATTTAGCCCCCATCGGCGATGAAAATCAAGGTATCGTCCATGCCATTGGCCCGCAATTAGGATTGACGCAACCTGGTAAAGTCATCGTTTGTGGGGATTCACATACCTCAACCCACGGGTCATTTGGCGCCATTGCCTTTGGCATCGGCACGTCTGAAGTGGAACATGTGTTAGCCACCCAAACCATTTGGCAAGCCAAGCCTAAAAACATGGGGATTCGTGTTCACGGCAAGTTCCAACCTGGGGTTTACGCGAAAGATTTGATCATGGCCTTGATCGGGCAAAATGGGGTTGATTTTGGCACCGGCTACGCCATTGAATTTTTCGGGGAGACCATTGAAAACTTATCCATGGAAGAGCGGATGACGATTTGTAACATGGTCATCGAAGGTGGCGCTAAAAGCGGGATTATTCGGCCAGATCAAACCACTTTTGATTACGTACGCGGGCGTGAATATGCGCCGCAAGATATGGACGCTGCGATTGCCCATTGGCAGGACTATTATACGGATGATGAAAGTGCCTTTGATACGATCATTGATTTTGACGCTTCCACATTAGCACCTTACGTGTCTTGGGGCACGAACCCAGGGATGGCGATTGCCATTGACGAAACGTTCCCTGAACCCAAAGATATTAATGATGAAAAAGCGTACGCTTACGAAAAATTAACCCCTGGTGACAAGCCTGAAGACATTGACTTAGGCTTTGCGTTTATTGGCTCTTGTACCAATGGGCGGATCTCTGATTTAGCCATTGCGGCAGAAATCATGAAAGGCCAGCACATTCATGAAGGCATGACCACCTTGGTGGTACCTGCATCACGGGCAGTTTGGAACGAAGCTAAACAGCGTGGGTACGATAAAATCTTCACTGATGCTGGTTGTGAATTTAGAGAACCTGGCTGCTCCACTTGTTTAGGGATGAACCCTGATCGCGTGCCAGCAGGTGTCCATTGTGCGTCAACGTCTAACCGGAATTTTGAAGGCCGGCAAGGCGCCGGCTCCATGACCCATTTGGCCAGCCCGGCAATGGTGGCAACCGCCGCCATTAACGGTCACTTCGTTGATATTCGCAAAACACCAGTTCACGCATAGAGAAATGAGAGGGATTTAAGATGGAAGCAATCACAGTACACACAGGTAAAGCCGTTGCCTTAATGCGCAACGATATTGATACAGATCAAATTATTCCCAAGCAGTTTTTGAAGAACATTTTAAAAACCGGCTTTGGCATCAACGCCTTTTTCGATTGGCGCTATGACAAAGATCATCGACCAATTCCAGATTTTATTTTAAACAAGCCAAGTTCAAAAGGGGCCACCATTTTAGTCACTGGGAACAATTTTGGTTGCGGCTCCTCACGGGAACACGCGGCGTGGGCGATTAAAGACTGGGGCTTTAAAGTGATCATCGCCGGTGGGTACAGTGATATTTTCTATATGAACTGCACCAAAAATGGCTTGTTGCCCATCGTGTTGCCACAGGCGGCGCGAGACGTGTTGGCCCAAGCCACACCAGAAGAAACCATCACTATCGACCTGGCCCATCAAAAGGTGATCTACCAAGATCATATTTACCAATTTGATATTAACCCAACTTGGAAGGATAAGTTCTTAAAGGGCATTGACGACATCGACTTAACCATGTCCCACATCGACGAAATCGAAGCCTTCGAAGCCAAGCGCCAAACCTTCGGGGCAAAGACACCGGCGTAAAACAAAAGGCAAATTAGAGCGGTTAGGGACTGAGCATTAGCCTAGACTAGGGATAAATCCCGGTTTTAGGATTTTCCCTAGTCGTAGCTAAGCGGAAGTCCCTGCTCTAATTTGCCGGATTACAAGCGCAAGTTCGGTTGATTCACTACCCCGGTTTTAGGATTTTCCCTGGGCGTAGCTAAAAGGAGATTGCTGCCCCAAATTGCCGGATTCGAAGTAACAGGCGACAAACAACAAAATCAATACAAGCTGTTGTTTGGCAATCCAGTTAAAACACAACAATCAAATACCAATCTTTCAGCGGGCACAGGTTGGTACAAAAATCAAAAAATGGCGGGAACACGGGACCGCTATTTTTTAGACCCAAAATTTGAATTATTTTCAGAAAATGACAGAAAGGAACGTGATTTTATGGCTGCACAAACCATGAATTTAACTGAACGAATGGCACACACACAAACCACGCCATTATTTTATAAAATTTTCGCATTAGTTTCAGGGGGCATGTTCCTCGACGCCATTGACGTTTATATGGCCAGCGCAGTTGCCAGCTACGTGTTAAAAACTGGCTGGTCCACGTTGGCTTTAAATACAGTGTTCCTGTCCGTCGGGTTCTTAGGGTTGTTTATGGGGTCCTTATTAGCCGGGTTTATTGGGGATCTACAAGGTCGGCGGCGGGCGTATCAGGTGAACTTGATTTTGTTTGGGGGCTTTACCTTTTTAGGGGCGTTTGCGCCGAATATGCCCACGTTGATCGCGTGCCGGTTATTGGCCAGTACCGGGTTAGGTTCCGAAATCGTCACGGGTTATTCGATGTTAAACGAGTTTGCACCCATTGAATCGCGGGGCAAATGGTGTGCCAGCGCGTCGTTGATCGCCAACTGTGGCGCACCGATCACCATGTTTTTATGCACGTTGATCTTGCCACACTTTGGCTGGCGGCCGATGTTTATCGGGGTCGGGGTGTTAGCCATTATTTTATGGATCTTGCGGCGGGACATTCCAGAATCACCGCGGTGGTTGATTGCGCATGGTAAAAAGGAGGAAGCTGCTGGCATTATTGAGCAGTTGGAGCGTGACACACCAGCGGAAACACACATCAAACCGCAGGCTGAAAAAGCCGTGTTGGAAGTGCCAATGTGGCGCAGTTTGTTCGTGGCGATCGTGGCTGTTTCCGCCACAATTATTTGTCAGTACACCTTTACCACTTGGGTGCCCACGTTACTGTTAAAACGTGGGATCAACGTGGTCCATTCATTGAGCTTTTCAACGATCATGTTGTTAGGCGCACCAGTGGGGGCTTTGATTGGGACGATGTTGGTGGATCGAATTGGGCGCAAGAAGTTGATCGCCCCGACCTTTTTCTTAGTGGCTGTTTTTGGGATTTTATATGGCTACCAAACCACCTCGACGGGGGTCATGGTGATCGGGTTCTTCTTAACGGCTTGCTTCTACGTGTTAATGGCGGCTGTTGTGGCGGTTTATGTGGCCGAACTGTTTCCAACGGTTTTCCGGTTCCGGGGGTCCGGCATTGCCAACGCCACGGCGAAGTTGTTAACAGTGGCCATGCCTTATGCAGTGGCGGCGATTTTAACGTTTGCCCAACCAGCCATGGTGTTCTGGGGTATTTCAGCTATTGGTTTGATTGCGGCAATCGTGGTGGCAATTTTCGGGCCAGAAACACGTCAGCGGGTGATTCACTAGCGTTGTTTTAAAAACCATAAACATGTGATTCGAAAGTTGGACTTCAAATTGTTGCAGAATCCTTTACAATTAGAAGATAGCAAGGTTTAATTATCTTGGTATCTTTTTTATTTTGGCAATCAAATCAGAATGTTTGATATAGAAGAGGAGTGCTACTTAGATGAAAGTAGTCGTTATTGGTTGTACCCACGCTGGCACCGCGGCTGTACAACAAATTTTAGCCCGAGCCCCTGAGACTGAAGTGACCGTTTATGAGCGTACCAAAGGGATCGCGTTTTTATCCTGTGGGATCTCCTTGTATTTGCAAGGCACGGTGCCAACGCTAGAAGAAATGTGTTACGCCAGCCCAGATGACCTGACCAAGTTAGGGGCCCAGGTCAATATGTACCATGATGTGTTTCAGGTGGATACCCAGACGAAAACATTGTGGGTGCAAGATTTGGCAACAGGCAAGAAATTCCAAGATCATTATGATAAATTGATCATGACCACTGGTTCTGTGGCGGTAGTGCCACCGTTGCAAGGGGTCAGTGTGCCTCGGGTGCAGATCTGCAAAAATTATCATGATGCCAAAATGATGAAAGCTGCTGCGCAAGACGCCAAACGCATCGCCATTGTCGGCGCCGGCTATATTGGCGTGGAATTAGCGGAAAGCTACAGCAGCACCGGTCATGAAGTGTTATTGATCAACAGTAGTACGCATATTTTGAAACATTATATTGATCCGCCGTTGGCCGCTGCGGTAACAGAGGACATGCAGGCGCATGGCGTTGAATTGTACTTAAATGAGCAGGCGCAAAAATTTGACAGCGATCAGGATCATGTTTATATTCAAACCGATAAAATGGAACATGAAGCAGATCTGGCCATTGTTTGTGTGGGGTTCCGGCCGCAAACGGACCTGTTACAAGGGCAAGTGACGTTAAGCAAAGACGGTGCGTTTAAGGTGAACGATTACCTGCAAACCAGCGATCCAGATATTTATGCGGCAGGGGATTCGGTGGCCAGCCACTTTAACCCAAGCCACGAAGATGCGTATACACCGCTGGCCACTTGTGCCGTTCGGCAAGGCGTCTTAGTTGGGCGCAATGTGGTGGGACAGCGACTGAAGTACCGTGGCACCCAGGCTACATCGGCCTTGCATTTGTATGGGCGGACGGTGGCATCAACCGGGCTGACCTTACGTTATGCGAAAAAGGCCGGTTATAATGCAGCGGCAGTGGACTTGACGGATAATTATCGGCCAGAATTCATGCCGTCGACCACGCCGATCAAAATGCGCCTGGTTTATGATCGGGATACCCAGCGGATTTTAGGCGGGCAGTTAAGTAGCCATTACAATATCTCACAGTCGGCCAACACGTTGTCCGTTTGCATTCAAAATGAAAATACCGTTGAGGATCTGGCGTTTGTGGATATGCTCTTTTCCCCTCATGATGACCGGCCATTCCACTACTTGAACCTGTTAGGGCAAGCCGCGTTGGCCCAAATTGAAGCCGAGCAAGGTGATTAGTTGCTTTTTGGTAGGCGCACCCGTTACACTGTAAGTGTAGGATGAGAACACGAAGCCAAACCTTGAAGGAGGTTGCTGCCGATGACTTATGATTTTCCGAGAACGAAAGACCATTTGAACCAAATTATCGCAGATTTAAGCCAAATCATGGTGAATGTGCATCAAACCCACTGGTACATGCGCGGCCCTGAATTCTTTAAACTCCATCCAAAAATGGACGAATTTATGGCGGCTTTTGACGATCAACTGGATCAAACAGCAGAACGTTTGATTGCCATTGGCGGCTCACCGTACTCGACGGTGGCTGAATTTACGGCGCACACCGGGTTGCCAGAAGAAGTGGTGACTTTTGGGCAGTACGCGTTGCCAGATTATATGCACCGCTTGGTAAAACAGTTTGAATATCTCCGGGATGTTTATCAAACTGGGATCGAGATCACGGATGATGAAAAAGACTTTTCTACCCAAGATATGTTGATCGCGTTTAAGACGGATGTTGATAAGGACATTTGGATGATCAAGGCGTTCTTGGACCAGGGACCATTGGACTGATCAACTCAAAACAGGCGCTACCCAAGTTGGGCGGCGCCTGTTTTTTGATGCGTAACTTTCAGCGTTGAACTGATTTTTTCCTCAGTGCACCAAATGATGCTTGATAAAGCGCAACATGTGGGGGCTTTTGGCGTTGACCGTTTCAAAGGATTGGCTCGGCGACATGGCCTGTAAAAAGGTGGTGGCTAGAATCAACACGCCGCCTAAAATTTCAACGGGGCCAAAATGCGTTTGGAAAATGGTAATGGCAATGAAGGTGGCGGTTAACGGTTCGAAGGCGCTCATCATGCCGGTGGTGGTGGCGGTTAAGTATTGCAAGCTTTGTAAGTAAAATAAGTATGAAAACATGGTGCCACCGGTAACCACGAAGAAAATGCAGATCAATGTGGTGGGGTTTAGTGGCGGCACGTTTTGTAAGTGCGCGGCGGGGATGAACATGATGCCGCCGATCAGCATGGACCAGCCGGTAACCACCCGGGCGTCAAATTGGCGGAGTAATTGCCGCGGCAATAAGGTGTACAAGGCTTGGCTCACGGCGGAACCGAGGCCCCAGGCAACACCGATGGGGGCCAGCGCCAGTTTGTTCCAATGGCCTTGGGTCACCAGCAGGTAGGTGCCGAGCAAGGCGACCACAATGGAAAGAAAGTCCACCCGTCGCGGTAAGCGCCACCAACGCAAGGCCAAGTAAATAATGATAAACAGCGGGCCTAAGAACTGTAATACGGTTACTGTCGGTGCGTTGCTGTAACGAATGGCAATAAAATAGGTGAACTGCGCTGGCAACATGCCGCAAGTGCCAAATAGAAACATTTGTAAGATCCATTTTGGACGGTGCCACACTTCCCACAGACGTTGCGGCTGGGTCACCGCTGACCACAGCACCAACAAGACACCGGCGAACAACATACGAATGCCCACTAGCCATGCCGGGTCCACGTGTTGTGCACTGAATAAATACTGCGCGATACTCCCAGAGATCCCCCATAAAACGGGGCCTAAAATCGCGTAAAAGAAGCCCTTTTGTTTTCCTGTCATCCTATCCCAACCTCACTTCTAAAATCATGGTGCTTGGCGGTTTGCGGCAAATGGCGCCACACAAAAAGCCATGGTTGCGTTTTAGCAGCCATGGCCTATGTTAGCACGAACCACCTGGACAAGATAGGGGGTCTGTGAGATTTAAGGCTTCAGTTGGTCTAGGCGTGGGTCCCGGTAAGGTCTAAGGTGTCGCCAGTGGCCTTGGCAAACTGTTCCACGTAGCTGATACCGCGTTTCAAAGTGGTATTATTGTTGGTTAAAATCGCAATGGTACAGCTATTGGTGCCGCTGCCTAAATGGCCAATGCTGTTTACCACCCAAGTGTTATTGCCGGTTAAGCGCCAGCCGTTTTTCAATTGGTAAGCTTTGCTGCCAGCGGAGATACCCCAGTTTTGGTCACTTTCCACGTGGCGCATTAAGCCTTGGACGTAAGTTTGTGATTTAGTCGACAGATAGGTGCCGTTATAGAAAATTTGATTCAGCAGTTTGACCTGATCCGTGGCTGTGGTGGTGGCAGAGGCCCAGCCGCTACTGCCGGCTTGGGAGCTGGTCATGTTCAGGCTGGTGAACAGTGAATTTAAACCGCCGTAGCGGCCAATAGCGTGATACAAAGCCGTGGCGTCAGTGTTATTGCTGTTTTCAATGGCGCCTTCTGCGTAACTGATCTCAGCTGTGCTCAGCTTGGCGTGATTGGCCTTGTGCTGGTGTAGCAGCTGAGTGATCATGGCGACTTTAATGATGCTGGCGGTAATGTGCGGGCTGCTTTTGCTGCTATTTAAGGTGATCGTTTCATTGTATTTTTTGGAATAAACGGCGATGGACACTGGCCGTTTGGTGGTTTGTTGGTCGAGAATGGCTTGCCATTTTTTGGTAAGTTGCTGCCGCACCGCTGCCTTTTCCGCCGCCGTTGGCGTGGCGGTGGTTTTCACTGTCGGCGTGGTTTTTTGCGCCGACGGGGCTTTTTTGGGAGTGGTTTGAGATGCTTGAGCAGCGGTGCTTCGGGTAGTGGTGGTTTTTTGCGCGTTGTGATGGTGGACGAACATGATCACAATGATCACGCACAAAATGCCCCAAAGGGTGCGTTTGACACTTTTTTTCAGTCTGCGGCGCGGTGGTTTCATGGGCAGGATCCTTTGTGTGCCGACGAATGGGGTGCCATTTCAAGCAGTAGATTTGTTTGATTGATCGACAGTTCAGCTTATGCTCATTATGCCATAGAAAGAAACCGCTATCTAGGGGGAAATGGGTTTTCTGCGCCGGACATTTTTTGAAATCGGCGCTTGACCAAAATTGCTGGCTACGCTATACTATTTGAGTGCTATTCATTATGCCGCTTTAGCTCAGCAGGTAGAGCGCATCCATGGTAAGGATGAGGTCGTCAGTTCAAATCTGATAAGCGGCTTTCTGCTAGTCATCTCTTCGGAGGTGGCTCTTTTTTTTGCGCAGCGCTGGGATGTGCAGTCTGCCTTGCAGGGTGTCGTTAAAACTTGTTGTAAATAAAATTTTGCACAACAAAGTCCCGCTAGCTTACGTATTAACGGGAATTGTGTGGAAAAATGCGTTTTAAAGCGTTATTTTTTAGAATAGAATTTGTTATAATGGGTTAATCATTTAATTAAGAAAGGCACTGCTGCAGCGGTAGTGTTGAAAAGGCGACGGGGATATGCATTATAAAAAGATTTGGGGCGGCTTGGCAGTGGGTTGCGGCTTGCTGATCGGCGGTTATTTAGTGGGCGTGTATCATTATCAAACACATTTTTTGCCACAAACGGTGGTTTTAAAAACGAATATCGGTCAAAAGTCAATTGCGCAGGCGGCAAAGTTGTTAGCGCAAGGGCAAGATCAGCGCCAATTGACGCTAACAGATCAAAAGCAAACGGTGGCCAAGGCGACAGCGGCCCAATTAGGGTTGACCACGAATTTTAAGCCGGCGTTGCAACAGCTGAAGCACAAGCAAAACAGCTGGGCGTGGCCGTTTAAATTAAGCACTGCGTCGGCGGCCACTGCCAAAGTAGCCAATGTGATCAACGACCAGCAGTTGCAGGCCTACTGTCAGCAGTTAGCAGCCAAGGAAAATCCCAACCGCACTGTCGCCACGGATGATGCGGTGACCTTTGATCAAACAGGCAAGGTTGTGGTGACCCACAACAATCAAGGCAATCAGATCTCTGCAACGGCGTTGGCCAAAAACTTGCGCCAGCAGTTGTTAGACGGTGGCCAACAAGTGGCGTTAGCCGATAGTTATGAAAAGCCTGATTTTGGGGTGGGCACGCCGAAGTTTGACGCGTTGAAAAACCGGATGGAAGCCTTGGTCAACGACCAGCATGTGGTGCAAATTGGCACGAAAAAAGTTAAATTAACCGCTGATCAGTTGCTGCAAACCGTGCAACTCACCGATCATGATATGGTGGCGACGCACTACGGTGTGGCCACCTTGGTCCAAACGTTAAGCGCGAATTATAACCAAAGCGGCACTTGGCACAAGTTCCATTCCACCCATGATGGCGAGGTTAAGGTGTACGGCGGCCTTTACGGCGAACATGTTGATCAAACCAAAACCGTGAAGCAGTTGCAAACGGCAATCGCCAACGGGAAAGGATTTACACAAAAAGCTGCCATGACCAGTTCAGGCACTCATGTGACCGGTGTGCATAGCATTGGCAACACTTATGTGGAAGTCGATCTGAAACAGCAAAAAGAATATTACTATCGTAACGGCAAATTAGTGCTGCATTCTGATATTGTTAGCGGCGACCCTACCACCGGTGGCACCACACCGGCGGGGGTCTACTACATTCGCAGTAAGCAGCAAGGCGCCGTGTTGCGTGGGCAGAATAATGATGGGTCCGCCTACGCCTCACCAGTTAATTACTGGATGCCTATTGATGACACCGGCGTGGGCTTGCATGATTCATCCTGGCAGCCGACTTATGGTGGCACTTGGTACATTGGCCACGGCAGCCACGGGTGCATTAACAACCCGCCAAGCTTTATTGCCAAACTTTATCCCAAGTTAAAAGTCGGCACCCCTGTGGTGATTTATGACAAGGCACAAGCGAAACAGCTGTAATATAAAAACGGCACCTTTAAACCAGTTTTTGGTTTAAGGTGCCGTTTTTGATTTTACGCATGTAACTCAAACGTTTCCGGTGCAGCCTGTTGCAACAAGGGACTGACGGGGCCTTGGCTGATCAGGATCAGCTCGTGCATGGCGCGGGTGGCAATGGTGTAAAGTAAGCCGTAGTCGGCCATTGGAAATTGGGTGGCGCTGACGTTGTAGGCAATCACGGCGTCAAATTCCAGTCCTTTGGCTAAATAAATTGGCAAGATCAGCACGCCTTTGGGCAAGGCCCGGTCACTGTCAGTCATTAAGGTGGTTTCGACATTTAATTGCAAGTGGGCGTAAAGTTGGTCGCTGGTGACTTGATCCTTGGTGAGAATGGCAATCGTGTCATGCTGATCCAGCAGGCGCTGAATTTGTTGGGTGATCACGAGCAAACAATCTGCCAAAGTTTGGCCTTGGTGCACTTGTGGTTGCGGGCCCTCTCGGGTAAAGGCTTGAATGTCCGCGCCAGCTGGTAACAGGCCTGCCGCAAATTCGGTGATCTGTTTGGTGGAGCGGTAGCTTTTGTTTAACGTGATCTGTTTTAAGCGCTGGCCGGTAAACAAAGTGGGCCATTGGACTTGTTGACGCTGGAATAAGTCCTGATCGCGGTCACCAAGCAAAGTAATTTTGCAATTGGGAAAGGCGTGCTTAATGTACAATAATTGGGCGGCGCTGTAGTCTTGCATTTCATCAATAAATAAATACTGCATGGCATGATTTTGGCCACTACCGGTCAGTTGGTCCCGTAAATACAGCAGTGGGGCAGCGTCGGCCAGGCGAACTTGGTGGCGTTCCAACTGTTGTTCATAAGTGGTGACCATGGTGGCCCAGGTGGTTGCGGCCACATTGGACGCCGGATTAGCGCGCATAAAGGCAGCGTATTGGGCGTAGGTGTCAATGAAATAATCGTTGTAAATGGCGTTGTAGACGATTTCCAAGCGCTTGCGCATGAGGGCGCGGGCTACGTATTGGACTTCGTCATCAGCGGATTGGAAGCGCTGGGTGCCCACCAAGGTTTGGTAGTCGTTTTCAGACAACACGTCCACTTCTTCTAACACCCAGTCGGCCTTGGCCAGTTCACGGATCCGGCGTTTCAGACGCTTGATCAAGGTGTTTTTAGTGGTTAAAAATTTATCCGCCGCTAACAAATTGTGCGGTAAGCTGGTGTAGATCTGTTGGATTTCATCAGCTGAGAAAAAGACCTTGCCTTCAAAATAAATTGGGTTCCAGCACAATTCGGTGGGCTGGGCCTGTTTTAAATAGCGGTCAATGGCGGCTAAATAGGCGGCACTTTCCTTGTATTGGCGCAGTTGCTGGGCGGTTTCAGGCAAGCTGTGTTGGTCTTGTTCAAAGCGCTGAAACAGGCTTTCCACTTGCAAGCCGCTAAACCGGGCGTCGAGAAACTCTGCTAAGGTGACTTGGCGCATGTTTTTCTCGCCAAGGCTAGGTAGGACTTCGGAAATATAATGGCTAAATAGTTTGTTAGGGGAGAACAGCAACATTTGTTCTGAATTTAAGGATTCACGGCTGTGATACAGTAAAAAGGCGATCCGTTGTAAAATCGCGGAAGTTTTGCCAGAGCCGGCCACCCCCTGGACCACCAGCACATCATGGCGGGTGTCGCGGATAATGTCGTTTTGTTCCTGTTGAATGGTAGCCACAATGTTTTGCATGTATTCGGCATTGTTGCTACCTAGGACGGCCTGCAACAGTTGGTCGCCAACGGTTTCGTTGGTGTCAAAGACATTGATAATGTCACCGTGCTGAATTTGAAACTGGCGCTTTTTCAGCAATTCGGCTGTGGCCTGACCAGTTGGCGTGTTGTAGTGGACGGTGCCCAGCGTACCATTGTAATAGATCCCCGAAATCGGCGCGCGCCAGTCGTAAACCAGAAAGTTTTGCTGGTCGTCAATAAAGGAGGCCGTGCCAATGTACAGCGTGTCTTGGTCGCCGTCTTCATCAATGTCGATGCGGCCAAAATAAGGGGATTGGGCCAAATCTTTCAGCTGCCCCATTTGCTGTTTCAGGATACTTTCATTTTCAACGGCCCGCGCAACCAATTGCTTCTGCTGCTGCACAGCGGCGTTGGTTTCAATGCGGTCATCGGCTTCGGTAATGTTGACCCGCGTGTTGTCGCCATAATTGCGCTCAACCAGTTTGGTTTCCAAATGGGCCTTGTCCAATTGTGCTTGTTGGTCCACTAGGCGCTGCTCAATCTGGCCCACCACTTGGGTGACCCGCTGCTGTTCTTGTGCTTTAATGTGTTCGTCCATATGGGCCTCCTAAATGCTCTAATGACTATTTTGCTTCGCAAAATCCTATTTCGGAGGATGTCCATTCCTACGGGCGCAACCACCTTCGTAGGAAATATGGCCCTCCTAAAAGCTTTAATGACTATTTTGCTATCGCAAAATCTTATTACGGAGGATGTCCATTCCTACGGGCGCAACCACCCTCGTAGGAAACATGGCGCCAGCTAAAGGCTCTTGTGTATCTTTGCTATCGCAAAGGTCTTGTTTTCGCTGGCTGTCCAGTCTTGTGGCGTCAGTTCGCACCGCAAGACACATGGCCCTCCTAAATTTTCTAATGACGATGACGGTAAATAATGGTTCAATTGGATTTATCAGAATAACTAGTTTAGTCCTTTTTTCAGGCCGCGTCTAGTTTTTGAGCCTTCGCGGCTGATTGGTTTTTTGACTGGCGCGTGACTTGAGTTTGCTTTGACATTCGTGGGCTAAATCGCTATCATAAATGTAGCACTTTGAGAAGGAAAGTAGTCGGTTAATTGTGTGCAGCGAGTCACTGGGTGGTGGAAAGTGATGGCAATGCCGGCGAGTGGGCCTTTGAGTGGCAGACTGAAGTGAGTAGGTCGCAGGTGGTTGCGCCTTAAGCAAGTAGTGGTGAGCAAGTCGCTCACAAAATTGGTGGTACCACGTGAAGGCGTCCGATTGACTTTTTGTCAGTCGGCTTTTTTTATTGAATGCGTTAAATTGCTAGGTCTCAAACAGCGTTTATTATATTGAGGAAGAGGTCGTTATGATGACAAAGAAAATTATTTTAACAGGGGATCGGCCAACCGGTAAGTTGCATATTGGGCACTATATTGGGTCGTTGAAAACGCGGGTGGCGATGCAAAATTCTGGTGAATACGATCCGTACATTATGATCGCGGACATGCAGGCGTTAACGGACAATGCGCGGGATCCTGAAAAGATCCGCAACAGTCTGTTACAAGTGGCGTTGGATTATTTGGCGGTGGGCATTGATCCTGAAAAATCAACGATCTTGGTGCAATCGCAAATTCCAGCGTTAAATGAACTGACCATGCATTACTTGAATTTAGTGTCTGTTTCCCGGTTAAACCGCAATCCAACGGTGAAAAATGAGATCCAACAAAAGGGCTTTGGTCAAAGTATTCCGGCTGGTTTCTTGATTTACCCGGTGAGCCAGGCCGCTGATATTACGGCGTTTAAGGCTAGCGTGGTGCCTGTTGGGGACGATCAGGAGCCGATGTTGGAACAAACCCGCGAAGTGGTGCGGACGTTTAATAATGTGTACGGTCAAGATGTGTTAGTTGAACCGGAAGGCGTGTTCCCACCGAAGGGGCAAGGGCGGTTACCGGGTATGGATGGCAACGCCAAAATGAGCAAGTCCTTAGGCAATGCGATTTATTTGGCGGATTCTGAGGATGAGATCACCAAAAAGGTCATGTCGATGTACACGGATCCCACCCATATTCACGTGTCTGATCCTGGGCACATTGAAGGCAATGTGGTGTTCACTTATTTGGATGTTTTCGCAGAAGATAAGGCGAAAGTCGCTGAATTAAAGGCGCAGTATCAGGCCGGCGGTTTAGGCGACGTGAAGATCAAGCGTTACTTAAATGACGTGTTGCAAGCGGCTTTGAAACCGATTCGGGAACGCCGGGAACAGTACGCCCAGGACCCAGCTGCCGTTTACGAGATCTTACGGCAAGGGAGCGCAAAGGCCAACGTGGTGGCGAACCAAACGTTAACCGAGGTGCGGGCGGCCATTGGCATTAACTATTTCGGTTAAGTGAAAAGGAGGACAAGGTGCTAGGGTGCCTTGCCCTTTTTTTGCTATAATAAAAAAATTAGCACAGCGGGTGAGCTGGTGTTTCACCACGATGAAAAGGTAAGGGGGCTTCATTTTTTATGGAAATGAAAGATTTTATGACGAAACTTGGCTCGGCGGCGGCTACGCCTAGCGGTGGCGGGGCGGCGGCGCTAAACGGTGCCACGGCTACGGCAATGGCCAGTATGGTGGCGCAATTAACGGTGGGTAAGCAGAAATATGCCGCTTATGAGGCCAATTTAAAGGCGATCATTCACGAAATGGCGCGGCTGAACCGGGCTTTTTTAACCCAGATCAACGCAGATGCCAAAGGGTTTGCGCCTTTGGCCAAGGCGTATAGCATTCCGAAAACGGACCCTAACCGTGAGGCGATTTTAAACGCAGCGCTGCTGAAGGCCACTGAAGTGCCATTTGAAATTTTAAAACTGGCCAATGATTTATTGCCGGTGTTGGAACAGTTATTAGTCCAAGGCAGTCGGTTGTTGCAAAGCGACGTGGGTGTGGCGGCCACCACGTTGCGCAGCACGTTGGAAGCAGCGGTGTTAAATATTTATGTGAACACGCAATTGTTAACGGATCAGGACCAAGCTGCGGCCTTAAACCAGCAGGCGGAAGCCTTGGTGGCGCCAGCCGTTGTACGGTGTCAAGCGGTTTACCAGCAGGTGCTGACGCAGTTACAAGCGCAGCAATGAGGTGTTAAGATGAAATTTTATCAACAAACCCGGTTACAACGCATTGCAACCTTAGTGGCAGAAGGGCAATTAACAGCCCAGGAGGCAGCTTTTTTTAAAACCAACACGGGCTTGACCCAAGAGGCGGCCGATCAGTTAATTGAAAATCAGTTGACCACGTTTGCGTTGCCGGAAGGGGTGGCCCGTGGGGTGCAGGTGGATGGTCACGTGCATACGGTACCTATGGTGACAGAGGAACCTTCTGTGATCGCCGCGGCCAGCCACGGGGCCAAGTTGTTGGCGCTGGCCGGTGGGGTGCAAACCACGATTCAACAGCGGGCCATGGTGGGCCAGGTGATTTTACAGCCGATCACGCCGGCGCAATTGGCGCAAGTTCAGGCGGCCACCGCTCAGTTGGCGCAAGTGGCCAATGCGGCCCATCCATCGATCGTGGCCCGTGGCGGTGGGGTGGACCGCATTCGCTACCGGCAATTAGACGTGCAAACGGTGTCCTTAGACCTGATCGTAGACGTGCAGGAAGCCATGGGGGCCAATATGTTGAACAGTATGTTGGAAGCCGTGGCGGCGGTGTTACGGCAGCAGTTTGACGTCACGGTGTTGATGAGCATTTTATCCAATTACGCCACCACCAGTTTGGTGACGGCCACGGGCCAAGTACCGGTGGCAAGCTTGGCCCGTACCGGGCAAACTGGGGCGCAAGTGGCGGCGGGGATCGTCAACGCCAGCCACATTGCCCAAATCGATCCTTACCGGGCGGCCACCCACAACAAAGGCTTAATGAACGGCATTGACGCCGTGGTCATGGCTAGCGGCAATGACTGGCGCGCCATTGAAAGCGGCGCCCAAGCCTATGCCGCCCGGGACGGGCAGTATCGCGGCTTAAGCACTTGGCACATACGCGGTGAGCAGTTGGTAGGCAGCTTGACCTTGCCGCTACCGGTGGGCTATGTGGGCGGCGCCATTCGCGTGTTGCCAGCGGCGCAACCGAATTTGGCCTTAATGGGCGTTCACAGTGCCAAAGCCTTGGCCAGCGTGATCGCAGCCGTAGGTCTCGGGCAAAATTTGGCGGCGTTGCACGCGTTGGTGACCAGTGGCATTCAAAAAGGCCACATGGCACTACAAGCGAAAAGTTTAGCGGCCACTGCTGGTGCTACCCCTGAGGAGGTGCCGCTGGTGGCGGCCCAGCTGCAACAGGCACCGCGCATGGACCTGGCCACAGCGGCAGCTTTATTGCAAGAGTTACGGCAAGGATAGCGCTTGCAAAAAGCAGTTGACTTTCCGGTACAAAGGGCTACTATTTGAGGTAGATAATTGAAGCTGTGGTCTGGGGTGCGATTTAGCTGAGAAATACCCAACGAACCTGATGCAGTTAACACTGCCGTAGGGAGACCTGATTGATGAAGCATGACTTCACCAAAGTCAGAAACAGTCCACTTTTTGCGAAGTGGGCTGTTTTTTTCTACCCCGGGACCGCTGTCATTTTAAAAAGGAGCGGTTTTTTATGAAATACGATTGTGTGATCACCAACGGTAAATTTGTCACCCCACGCAAATTGGTCAAAGGCGAGCTGGCCATTGCCAACGGCAAAATTGCGGCGATCGGCCAAGGTTTGGCGCAACAAGCTGCCACGGTTTTAGACGCCCAGGGGCAATTGGTGTTGCCAGGGATGGTGGATGCCCACGTGCACATTAGTGAACCGGGGCGCGGGGACTGGGAAGACTACCACACCGGGTCCCAAGCGTTGGCAGCTGGGGGCACCACCAGCATGTTGGTGATGCCGTTAAATGCCTTGCCGGCCCGCACCACAGCGGCGGAATTTACCCGGCACCGGCAAATTGCCACCGGGCAGTCTTACATTGACTTTGGCTTGTATGGGGGCTTGGTGCCCAACAATCGGGGGGAGATTGCGGCCATGGCCCAGGCTGGAGCGGTGGGGTTTAAAGCGTTTATGGCCACCACGGGCAGTGACTTGCCTGGGGACTTTCAAAACGTTGACGATTACGAGTTGTACCGGGGGATGCAGGCCATTGCGGCCACGGGGCTGCGCTTGGCTATTCACGCTGAAAATGCGGTGTTGACGGATCGGTTGGCGGCCGAAAAAATCGCCCAGCACCAAACAGATATTCAGGCGTATTTAGATTCCCGGCCGCCCTTGGTGGAAGTGGAGGCGGTGCGGCGGGCGTTGTATTTTGGCCAAGTCACCGGCTGTAAATTGCACTTTGTTCATTTGTCAACTGGTGCAGCCGTGGCGCAAGTGGCTCAGGCCCAAGCGGCGGGCCAAGACGTGACGTGTGAGACTTGCGTCCACTATTTGGCCTTGGATGCCACGCAATTTAAAGCCATTGGCCCGCCGGCAAAATGTGCGCCGGCCCTACGCAGCCCGGCGGTTCAGGCCAGTTTGTGGCAACAGGTCCAACAAGGCGCGGTGACGGCGGTAACGTCGGATCATTCGCCAGCGTTGTTGGCCATGAAAGCCGATCCCCACCACAATATCTTTGAGGTGTGGGGCGGCATTAGCGGGGCGCAAAATAATGTGGATCTGTTTTATGACATTGCCGTAGGCCAGCAGCGGTTGTCGCTGTTTCAGTTTGTGCAATTGATTGCGGCCGGGCCGGCGCAACTGTTTGGCCTGACCCAAAAAGGCAGTTTAACCGTGGGCAAAGATGCGGATCTGGTGTTTTTAGACCCCACGCAACAGTACACGCTGACCAAGGCCGACCTGTATTATAAAAATAAAATGTCGGCTTATGTTGGCCGGCGGATCCACGCCCGGGTTACGCGCACCCTGTTGCGCGGGCAAACGGTTTTCGACTTGGCTCAGGGTTTTCAAGCGGCGCCACAAGGGCAATTTTTACCAGGTGCTGGTTATCATGCTGGCTAAAGCGTTAGCGCCGATTCCGGCGGCTACGCGCCAGCTGAGTGGCTGGGCGTATGCCAGTATGTGGCTGGGGGATGGCTTTAACATTGGCAACGTGACCTTAGGGGCGTCGCTGGTGGTGGCCGGCACCGCCACGCTGAATTTGGTGCAAACGTTGGTGGCCGCCGGACTGGCCATTTTGTTGATCGCGTTGATTTTTTGTTGCAATGACCAATTTGGCTATCGCACCGGCGCGCCTTATGTGATCCAATTGCGGCTTTCCTTTGGCGTCACCGGGGCGAAATGGGCCAGTTTGTTGCGGGCGGTACCGGCGATCGTGTGGTTTGGTTTTCAAAGTTGGACCGGGGCGTTGGCGCTGAATCAGATTGTAGGGTTCATCGTTCAGCGGCCAGTACACCAAGTGGTGGCCTGCTTTGTGGCCTTGCAATTGGTACAAGTGGTGCTGGCGTTAAACGGCTTTCGCACGATCAAAGTGGTCACCGCCGCCGTTTCAATGGTGGTGCTGGTGGCTTTGTGTGTCGCGCTAGTCCTGATCTTGACCCAACATGGGCCGGTGCTGGCCACGCGCTTTGTGCACATTCAAGGGTCGTGGGGGCTGCCATTTTGGAGCTTGGTGGTGGCGTTTTTAGGCAATTACACCGCGATTTTTGAATCGGCTGCCGACTACGCCCGGGAGCTGCGGCCCGGATTTAGCACGCGCCAGCGGTTTGGCCTGTACGCCGTGCCGTTGACGCTGGCTTACGGCACCACCTTGGTCACCGGCGCTTTATTAGCCGTGACCACCGGCCTGTCCAGCCCAGTGCCGGCTTTGGCGCAACTATTTCACCAGCCAGTGCTAACCACCTTTGTGGCGGTGTTTATTGTGCTGGGCGTGATCACCACCAACACCGTGGCCAATATTATGCCGCCTGCCTATGTGTTAACGGCGCTGTTTAATTTACCCCAGCGGGTGGCGGTTGCTGGTGTGGGCGTGTTGGCTACGTTTACCTGTCCGTGGTTGTTGGTGCAAAATACGGCGGCCACTGGGCTGGCGCTGTTTATCAAAAGCTATGCGATTTTCTTAGGCCCCATGACGGCCATTATGCTGCTTGAATTTTACGGGGTGCGCGGTGGTCAGGTTCAGGTGGCGCCCCTGTACGACGCTACCACCCAACCTGCATGGCGCTGGCCCGCCCTGGTTGCCTTGTGCAGCGGCGCTGTGGTGGCCTGGCGGTTTGTGGATCTGTCTTGGCTGGTAGGTTTTGGCGTCGGGGGCTTGGTTTACGCTGGCATCATGTGCTGGCAAAAGCGGTGGTGTTTGGGTTAAAAAAGGTTTAACCCAGCATTTTGGGTTGATCGTGGTTTAACCCAAAATAACGTGTGCTAGCAGCTAATGAAATTCATAAAATACTAATAAACAAATATGACAGTTTGAAAAAATCATTTTACATGGTAAGCTGTGAGCAATAAATGAAAGTACAAAACTGGCGCCTGATGACAAATACTAGGCCGTTAACGTAATGGAGGCATCATAATGACACAAACAGTTCGCATGCAGCTTACCTTAGCTAAAAATGAGCAACAAAACGCTGACAATTACACCAAAGCAGAATTTGGGCTGACCTTAAATCAGTACATTGCCAGGATGGTTAAACAGTTTTCAAAAAAATATCTGGAAACGGAAGTCGTAAGTGACGACATTCAAAAGGAAATTGATCGGGTTGTTGCCGGTGCTGCAACGGACTTGGTGACGATTGAAAATACGGCTGATTTCTTTCAACAACTGGGGCTGAAATAATGCAAAAAAGAGCGGTGCAATCCATCACGATTGCACCGCTCTTTTCAGTTACAACTGCTCTTTCCGCACTAGCACACAAGGCACGCCGTCTTCCATAAATGTGTCGGAAGCGACGTGGTAGCCTAAGCTTTCGTAAAAGCCTTGCGCTGTAAGTTCGCTGTGGATCAAGGCTTTTTGGTAGCCGTGTTGGCGGCCAACGTTTTCCAAAGCGTTGATGATTTGTGCGCCTAAGTGTTGACCGCGGTAGTCGGCCAATGTGGCAATGCGCTCTGGCTGCATGGTCACATTGTCATAGGCTTGAAAACGGCCGGTGGCCACTGGCTTGTCCGGCGCCGCGTAAGCCACGGCATACAAGGTGGTTGGCAGGTCCTTATCATCAAATTCGTCTTTTAGAGCAATGTGGCGTTCTTGCACAAACACTTGCATGCGCACGCTTAACGCCGCGGCGCGCTGCCAAGGTTTGGCGCTTACGATAATTTCCATTGCATGGTCCTCCTAAAATCTCTAATGTCTATTTTGCTAGCAGAACGGCTTAATACAACCAGTCCAGCACGTCCAGCGCGTCGCGAACGGAGTAGAAGCTGGTTTTGTCGTCTTTGGTGAGTTCGACCACGGGTTCGTCGCGGCTGAATTTGTTTAAGACTAATTTTTTAAAGGTGGGTTCCCACTTGAGGTCTGGCTGGGTGGCGTGGAGATTGCGTTGTAAGGCCAGCGGGTCGTCCCAAACGGTGGCGGTTACGCCAGTTTTGGTTTCAAAGTCAGGGCGTTTCAGGAGTTTTTGTAACTGGCCCAGTTTGCTTTGGCTGACCAAGGCACGTTTGCGCAGTTTCCAAAGCTGTTTGACTTTTTTGAGATCGGCATCGGTGGCTTGATCGCGGATGTACTGAAAAACTTCTTGTTTGGTTGCCATATGGAGAACCCCTTTCAAATTAATATTTAGTATACCGCATTTAACGGGCGTGATGAAAGGTTTTTGGGGTGCCTAGGACTTGCAGGAAGGTGGTGGCTAAAATGCAAACCATGCCGATCCAAGCAGGCACGCCAAACGCAGCGTGGAAAATCAAAACGGTTAAGATCGTAGAGGTTAGCGGCTCAAACGCACTTAGCAGGCTGGTTAGGGTGGGCTTGATGTACAGCAGGCTTTGTAAAACGAATAAATAGGCAAATAGTGTGCCAAAAATGATCACGAAGCCCACCGCGAGCCAGCCGCTAAGGTCTAAGGCGTGACCGGTGAAGGGCAGGTTCACCACAAAGGGCAACATGCCAAAACTGCCGAGCAACATGGCCCAGCCGACCACGGTGACGGCGCCAAATTGTTTCAGTAGCGACCGTGGGGCAATGGTGTAGGCAGCGTTGAGCACGGCGTTCATTAAGCCCCAAAATAGGCCTAAAGGCGCAATGGCCAACTGGTTTAAATGGCCGCCGGTGGCCAACAACAATGTGCCTAACAAGGCCAAACCGATGGCCACCAGGTCTAACGCCCGGGGCCATTGGCGGAGCCGTAGCGCCATGTAGATCATTACCAATGCCGGGGCCACAAATTGCAACACGGTGGTGGTGGCCGCATTACTGGCGCGAATGGCCATAAAGTAAGCCAGTTGTGCGGGCATCATACACAGCAAGCTAAAGGCCAATAAAGCCAGTACGCTGCGCCAATGTCGCCAAGGCGCCAACAACTGGCGGCCTAAGGTGACGCCGCCAAACAGCAGTAGCAACAGCCCGGCGCCAAACATGCGCAGGCACACCAGCCATTGCGAGGAAAGTTGATAAGTGGTAAATAGAAATTGAGCCGCAATGCCAGAAAAGCCCCATAACAGTGGGCCAGCAATGGCTAAGGCCATGCCGTGAATTTTGGCAGCGGTGGTTTGAGCAGGGGACATGGAAACACCGCTTTCTGATAATCGTGTGATTGAAGCATACCATGATTGTGAGATGTTGCACAGATTTTTTAAGAGATACCAAAAAACCACCCCATTAGTCAACGGCTAATCGAGTGGTCTTAATGGACACGAACCCAACGTCAACACCCCTGACGTTCAGTTCCTGTGCTTGATAAGAAACTTATTTATAATCTTGACGTGCTTTACCACGTGCTTCTAAGTTGGTTAAGATTTCAGCTGGGTTCTTGAATTTGCTCAAGAAGATCATGGCTGCAATGACGTAAGGCTTGAAGCTCGCTTGTTTGTACAATTGGTTGCGGTAACGATCAAAGACAGAACCGTCAACTTCGCCTTCTTCAGCTGAAACGCCAGTGATGTCGGCTGGAAGTGGATGCATGTACAAGGCTTTGCCACCCTTGGTCAACTTCATCATGTCTTCTGTACAAGCCCAGTCTTTATGTTGTGCGTTTTGTTGTAATAATTCTTGTTCCAACTTGTCGATACCGTCAAAGTCGCCGCGGCCGTATAAGTCAG
>NZ_AZDA01000094.1 GCF_001434575.1 Loigolactobacillus bifermentans DSM 20003 | reverse complement strand
TTTTCTACCATTAGTCAAGAGAAAGTTGCTACATTGGGCTTTCTCTTTTTGTTTTATCTATTATCTTTCTGTTATCTCAGAAAGAGGACATACTGAGTACTCAGATAGACTGATTTTGCGTACACCAAACACAACCTCGTTAATTTCTGATTTTCGAGGTGCTATAATAAGTTTAAATGATCTTCGACATTACTGTCCGGCCAGGGACGTTTTCGGGTCGAAGTAATCATTGTTTATGACTAGGTGATAGAGGGTTCTGATAAGGCGCCCAATTGCCGCAATAGTGATCAGTTTCGTCCTTTTGGTCGGAGCTGATTGCTTTTTATTTTGGTAATAAACGCTAACATTGGATGGTTGATAGCGTGCTGCACTGACGATATTCATAATTGCGCGATACAAAATCTTGCGGGCGTAAGCATTGCCACGCTTACTGATACCACGCTTCATTTTGTGATCACCAGATTCATAGCGAACAAGATCAATACCAATGTAGCGATTGACGGCATTAGCACTATGGAAACGACGCAAGTCACCAACTTCTCCAAGTAGACACATTGTAGTCTTGATGCCAATACCAGGAAACGAAAGGATATATTTGACTTCTTCTAATCCTTTGGCGGTTTCTTCCATTTCCGTAATAATAGCGTTTTTAAGTCCGTCTAGTCGCTCGACTTCTGTCGCAAAATACATCGTGGCACGTACTGCATGTGCATTGACTGGCACGGAAGAAGCACAACGTTCTGCGAGTTCTAACAACCGATTCGCAATTTTTAAAGCGCGTTTGATTCCCATATTCTTCGGCGTTGCGTCTAAAACTTGGTTAGCTAACTCAGTCGCGTCATACTTGAGTACTAGTGCTGGATGTGCAAAGCGCTCGACCAGATGCCAATACAGCACACCATCCGTTTTACTAAGAACATGTTCTAGTTCTGGAAAGGTAAGCTGTAAGGCCTTATGCAGACGATTCTTTGCCCGGACAACATCTTCGTTATAATCCTGATAGGTACGCTCTAGATCATGAAGTTCACTATAGGCCGGATCCTGTTGATATGTTGGTTTATAGTGCTGCTTCTTCATTGCCAAAGCCAGACCGCGTGCATCAAGTGCATCCGTTTTATCATGACGAAAACTAGCCATATCAATTTTCGATTTGAGCGGATTGATTTCTGTGTACTGCCAGTTATTTCGTTGGAGATAAGCTCGCAAGCTTCGTGAATAGACACCAGTTGATTCAAAGATAATCTGGGGCTCTGTGAAACCATTAAGTTCGTTTTCAAGCGTTTGATAGCCAGGATTATTATTTTCAATTTTAAACTCTTTGATGAATGTTTCGTTCACTAATATGGATACGTTAGCCGTTGCTTTACTGACGTCAATGCCAAAAATACATTCCATTCTAAACACCACCTGTTTGAAGTTGCTTCATCAATTCACTCATCTCAATTTTCAATACACGGCGTCAAAGCGCCTACAGTCTTCGAGCGAGTTCTTTGGTGAATCAGCGAAGTTGCCAGTTTTTTTCCCGACGTCAAAGCGCCAAAGAAGCCTGCGGCATGTCAACTTCGATACCACTTTACCAAAGAAACGAAAAGTGGTGAATCATAATTCCGTCAAATTACGATTCACCACCAATGTTAGACTGTTTTTTT
>NZ_AZDA01000093.1:89468-223617 GCF_001434575.1 Loigolactobacillus bifermentans DSM 20003 | reverse complement strand
TAAGAAAAGCCCCACAATCATTAGACTTCTTGTCTAACAATTGTAGGGCACTTCAAGTTGAGGGTCTCTTTTTAATGGTCCTAGTGACTGCCGCCGCTAGTGGTGGTCGTCGTTGTCGTTGTGGTGGTATTTCCTTGCGTGGTTGTTTCTGACGACGTTGTGGTATTAGCAGCGTTACTGTCCGATTGTTGTTGTGTTTGACTGGAAGAGGCTTCAGACGCCTGGCTGGCGCTGCTGGCCGCTTCAGACGCTGATGAAGCACTGCTACTAACACTGCTGTTGGCGCTACTAGAACTACTGTCAGTCGACGTTAAACCGGAACTGGCAATTTTACTTTCAAGCGATGTTTTGCTACTGCTATGCTTGGTGGAACTGGCCACAGTTGTCGGTTGTGTCCCGCGAATGAAAAGCTCTCGGGTATAACTGGAACCGCTGGCTGCAATCTTTGCTGGACTCGAGCCCTTTAAGATATTTTCTGCAATAACGCTACTAGGCTTCGTCCAATTTAAATTATTCGCATTTGTCGTTTGATAAGCGTAGGACATTAAGGATTGGTAGATCAAGCCAGCAATCCGCTGATCATTGGCATCTAAGCCATTTTTTTCAGGTTGATCGTAGCCAGTCCAAACGGAAATGGCATAATTACGGGTGTAACCGGTGAACCAAGAATCTTTAGATTCATTACTGTTAATATTGCTATTGTTGCTCAGCTCATCATCAGAGTAGTTCGTCGTCCCCGTTTTACCAGCTTGATATAACCCACTAATGGCAGCTTGGGTCCCAGTCCCAGTTTTAATCACATCTTTCAACATATCGGTGATCATATAGGCGGTGGACTTCTTCATGGCCCGCTTACCAGAAGCATTGTAATTAATACTGGTGCCATCTGGCTTGGTAACTTTATGAATGACATAAGGTTGATAATAAGTCCCGCCATTGGCAAAGGCACTGTAGGCAGCGGCTTCTTGTAAGCTGGAGACATCGGCGCCAATTGCATTGGAAAGGGTTAACGTCTTGTCGAATGAAATTCCTAAGCCGTTTACAAATTGTGTGGCTCTGGAGATACCAACTTTGTTAAGGGTTTTAACGGCTGGAATATTCCGTGATTGGGCAAGTGCAGTGCGCATTGAAATTTTACCAAGATACTTAAAGTCCCAATCGTTTAGCTGAACGTTAGTGCCTGGATAAGTGTAGGCGGAATCGTTCATTTGGTGATAGGTTGAATAATTTAAGTATTCGATCGCTGGGCCATAGTCGAGCATTGGTTTCATGGTTGACCCATTGCTTCGGGTGGTTTGTACGGCACGGTTAAGTCCTAATTGGACGTTGGATTTACGCCCACCGATCATCGCCATGACTTTACCATTATTAACGTTGGTCATGGTGACCCCAGTTTGCATGGTGTTGTCAGGGAAGCTCACGTAATTGTTAGTATTAACAATGTCATACAGCCGCTTTTGCAATTTCAAGTTTAAGTTCGTGTAGATCTTTAATCCAGCTGTATAAGGATTTAAGCCGGTTTTTTTCTTCACTTCACTAATGACTTGACTGACATAAGCATCGATCGTTGGGTCATTGGTGTTTGTGCTATTCGTCGTTTGTTTCTTTAAGCCAGTGGTGATCGGTGTGGCCTCAGCTTGCTGTGCTTGGCTGGCACTGATTTTTTTATTGGTGACCATGGCTTGTAAAACAGTATCGCGCCGTTCTTTTGCAGCGGAAAGGTTAACGTAAGGATCATAACTGCTAGGTGCTTGTGGCATCCCAGCAATCAAAGCTAATTGTGGTAAAGAAAGTTGGTTCAAAGATTTACCATAATAATACTTGGCTGCGGTGCCCATTCCGTAAACACCGTTGGATAGGTAAACCTTATTCATGTAAAACTCAAGAATCTGTTCTTTAGAATAGGTACGATCAACTTTTAATGCCAACCAAGCTTCTTGCGCTTTACGTTTGATTGTTTGATCGGAGGCCTTTGTGGAGAACACGGAAAGCTTGATCAACTGTTGGGTCAGGGTACTCCCACCTTGTAAACCGGAACTGCCGCGAACATTGGCGAACAAAGCGCCTACGATCCGAACGGGGTCGATCCCAATATTGGTGTAGAACCGGCGATCTTCAATGGAAACCACGGCGTCTTTTAATTGTTGTGGAATTTGTGATTCCGTGACGCTGGTACGATTTTCCAGGCCTAAAGTTTTGATCTCTGTTCCTTGACTATCATAAATAATCGAGGCTGCTTGGCTAGAAAGTTTGGCGGTGGTTACCTTTGGTGCACTCATTGCGTAGTAAGTAAATAAGCCACCACCTAATACCAATAGGGCAACAAACACTGCCAGTAAAATGCCGATCACCCGCCGAATGGGATGATGCCCTTTAGGGGGTTGGTTGTCACGATTACGTGCGACACGCGAATTTTGATTATTGCTTGCCATAATGAACTCCTTTTTGTGATTCAGAGTAGTGAATCAATTGATCCACTGCTGTGAGGTAAGGGATGCGTGGATTCAAACCATAATGCACCTCGAAGCCTTCGACTTCAATAGTGTGTAACGGAATTGATTTAGCACCCGCTTTTGCTTGTGCATCCCAGGCCCGAATTAATGGGGTCGCAGGATAAACGAAAAGTCGCTCTAACGTGACAAATCGCATAATGACGAAACAAATGCCATTTTGTTTGAGACAATGACGTAAATGCTCAATTTGATGCTGGTGAAAATTCTTTAAAGGAAAGCTTGTTTTATTTTTTGTTTCCTTAGCTTCGAAATCTAAATAATAACCTGCATACACGCCATTATAATCGGTTGTAGACGCCTGACGAAAATAGGCCTCTTTGATCACCGCAGCGCTACGCCGCGGATAATCGACTTTAACAATTTGAATCGGAATCGGTTTTTTATAAATCACGGCCAGGTCATGCGCTAAATAAAATTGATTACTCTCATTGATCTCTTCTTCTAGCGACATACCACGATTGTCAAACCGCACCTGTTGGACTTTTGCTCGTTTGTGCCCATTTGGATCGGACGGGCGCGAATAAGGCTGTCCATTTGGATAATGAAAAGGCATCGCAATCACACTCCTAGGATTATATTATAGCAAATAACGCCGCTGCGTGCTTAAGGGCCTGAAGCATCGGTATTTAGTGGCGACTACCTTTTGAAAAACAGGCGCGTTGATACCTTGTTGACACCTAATTTACGAGTGAGCCTGCTAATGTTTTAAAAATGCGTTAAATTGTTGTTTATTTTTAAAAATCAAAACGCAATTAGCGCCTATCAGTTTTTAAGATGAGCGCCGTGACCGATGGTTGATGGCATGTGTACCTCCGATAGAGGCTGATCAAATTTCAAGTACACTTCATCAAACTAGTGCAGTTTGAGCTGTTAAATGACATTGTTTTAAACGTGTTGGCCGAAATGAATTTATATTCACTAATATAGCGTATTATGTAGGTCACTCACCGGACGAAACGTATATTATTTGGAATAAATGTTATTTTCATTCATTAAAACGCCGCTGTGATTAAAAAAACACGGCGTTTACCGTGTTTCGTCAAGCTATTTAGCTTTAAAAAGACCGCCAGGGGCGTTAGCACCTAGTATGTCAGCAGGCGCTTTATCGAGATTACAATAATAGTCTTGCTCATCCTCAAGAATGATCTCTGCAAAGGGATGTGTGGTATCAATGCCAAATTTAGCTTGTAGTTGCTCGAGGGCAACAGCCGCTGCTTTTTGAGACCCAAAAACACTTGGGTCTGCAAAGGCGTCACCAGTTGCATAAAGTGTAATAAAGGTATTGGGTGCTGTTGCGTTAAACCATAATTTTGGATCAGTCCATTTTTCAACATTGCGTTGGTCGGTTGCGCTTAAATTGACCATGGTCCGTGCAATATTAAAATAACCAGGGTTCCACAATGTTTCTTGCCATTGATTCAATTCAGGAATCGTCATTTTTCCCATTTCAATCACCTCGTTAATAATATATAGTGTTTAGACTGAAAAAACCATGTTATTCTCGGATTTAAGTCATGATTTGGTAACAGTAGCGGTTGTTGTCGTTAAAGGTTGCGCTGAGCAAATGATAAGTGCTTAAGTTGCTGTTTTTTTAAACAGCGTTTACTTTTTTAAGAAATCCCGATATAATCGAGTTTATGCAATATGGGTTGAATCGTGTAAAAATAGCTTATTCGTCACCACCTAACAGACAGGTGGTTTAAGGAGGTGACAGCATGCGTGTATGGGTCAGTGGCTACCGCAGTTATGAATTAGGTGTTTTTGGTACTGAATCAACAAAATTAAAAATTCTTAAAAAAGCATTGTCCGAAAATCTGGTACAATTATTAGATGAAGGGATGGATTGGTTGATTACCGGGGCCCAGTTAGGCACCGAGCAGTGGGCAATCAGTGTTGCCCATACGTTACAGTCAACTTATCCAGCGTTACAGACGGCTGTCATGTTGCCATTCAGTGACTGCGGTAAAAATTGGAATGAAGCCAATCAAACGGCTTTGGCCTTGGTTCGAAGTCAAGCAACGTTTAGTGCAGCGATTACTGAGCGACCTTATCATTCCGTCCAGCAATTACGACAATATCAACAATTTATGCTGACGCATACAGATCGCGCATTATTTATTTATGATTCACAGGCGCCTGGAAAAGTGCAGTATGATATTCGGGCAATTGAGCAATGGCAGACGCAACACGACTATCCGTTACGTCTGATCGATTTTGATGATTTACAAGAAACAGCAAATAATTTAGCTGCCGAGCAAGAAAATGGTTTGCAAGCAGATTAAAATCTGCTATACTAATTAAAGTCATGTTAACGACAGCGTGCAATGAGGTGTACATGAATGGAAAATCTTAATTTAACAACGCAGGACATCTTGAATAAGGAATTTAAGACGAAAATGCGCGGTTACGATCCAACCGAAGTAGACGAATATTTGGATCAAATCATCAAAGACTACAGCGCTTATGCTGATGAAATTGATCGCTTAACCAGCGACAATCAACGTTTACGCTCAAAGAATGATGAGCTGCAAAAGCAAGTAACCGTTAATAAGGATGTCCAGAGTGCACAGCCAAATCCAACGGTAACCAACTTCGATATTTTGAAGCGCTTATCTAATTTGGAACGGCATGTTTTTGGCGCTAAGTTAGATGATGCCGGATCAAATGGTCCACGGCGGTTAAATAATTAATTCAGTTTATAATGGTGTAAGTTTCGGGTAATCGCGGTTAACTTTTGTTAGCTGAGGAAAGTCCATGCCCGCACAGACTGCGATGTCTGTAGTGTTCGTGCTTAGCCCAATAAGCTAAGGTACCGGTGACGGTAACGGCGATGTAAGGACCTAAGGGGTAACCTATGGTGTGATGCATCTGAAAGTGCCACAGTGACGATCTTGTTTGGAAACAAGCAAGTTGGAACGGGTAAACCCCGCGAGCGAGTAACCCAAACTTTTGGTAGGGGCGTCCCACGTAAGGAATTGAACGACGCGTGAGAGCAGTTTCGGCTGCAGATAGATGATTACCCTCATTAGTATTGTTCCTGAGAGTATTAATGAGACAAAACATGGCTTACAGAGGCTTACACGTTATCAGGGAACCCTCCTTTACGGAGGGTTTTTTATTTAAAAATAATTTTAATTTAACTTTTAAACATTAAAAAGGATTGAGGTAAAAAAATGACATATCCGTTGTTTGCAACAGCGGCCAGTGGCTTAGAGGCTGTTGTCGCTAAAGAACTAAAACACATGGGATTTGAAACACAAACCGAATTAGGCCGAGTGCGATTTGAAGGTGATTTACCAGAAATCGTAAAGACCAACTTATGGTTACGTGCGGCGGATCGGGTGAAGATCATTATTGGTGAGTTTGATGTTTACGATTTTGACAGTTTGTTTGAACAGGTAAAAGCACTGCCATGGGACCAATATTTACCGCTTGATGCCGCTTTCCCAGTAGCCGGGCGTTCGGTAAAGTCCAAACTGTTCAGTGTGTCAGATGTCCAACGTTTAACGAAAAAGGCCATTGTCGATAAGATGAGTAACGTCTATCATCGCCAAACGCGTTTGCCAGAAACAGGCGGTTTATATCCGCTAGAAATCAGCATTTTAAAAAACCATGCCATTGTGAGTTTGGATACCAGTGGTAGCAGTCTGTTTAAACGGGGCTATCGTTTAGAAAAAGGGGACGCACCATTAAAAGAAAATATGGCTGCAGCTTTGGTTGAATTAACGAATTGGCATGCAGATATGCCGTTTTTAGATCCTGTTTGCGGTTCTGGTACCATTCCAATTGAAGCGGCAATGATTGGTTTAAACCGTGCCCCTGGTTATCAGCGCCATTTTGCGTTTGAAGATTGGCTATGGTTTGATCCTGCTATTTTGGCCCAGGCTAAAGAAGAAGCGGACGATGTGCAAGAAGTTGCTCAAAAGTTAACCATTTTAGCCAGCGATATTGATGGCAGCATGATCGATATTGCCAAGTTAAATGCGCATCAAGCAGGGGTCCTGCACCAAATCCAATTTAAACAAGTTGCAATCAAAGATTTTAGAACGGAATTAAAACATGGGGTATTGGTGGCTAATCCGCCTTATGGGGAACGGTTAAGTGATCAAACAGCGGTGCGTGATTTGTATCGTCAAATGGGGCAAGCCTTTGGGCAGATGACCACTTGGAGCCAATATTATTTGACCAGTGACTTAGGTTTTGAAAAAGCCTTCGGGAAAAAATCAACAAAGCGGCGTAAACTTTATAACGGTGCGCTGCGGACGGACTTATTCCAATACTGGGCCAATAAGCATTAATCGACACAACGAGAATCGGCGCAAGCTGGTTCTTTTTTTTAAGCACAGTACTATACTACTTAAGATAAATAAAGTTATGTCTACTAAAAATATGCCAACAAAATAGTTGTTAACCGCCAATTAACAGCATTCAAAGTCAACAACGGAAATTAAATACAAAAAAGCAACACAAAATGCTTTACTTACCAAAAGTAAGCTGGTATGCTAATTTCAACAACTACAAGGGGTGCTTAAATATGCAAACAAACTTTATTGATTTATTAAAAAATCGCCGCTCAATCTATGCTTTAGGTAAAAACGTCACAGCGACTGAAACTGAGCTGAATCAACTGATCATTGATGCCATTAAAGAAACACCGACTGCTTTTAATTCACAAACAACACGTGCTGTGATTTTATATGGTGCCAAGCATGATCAATTGTGGGATCTTGTGGTGGAACGTCTTCGCTCAGAAGTACCTAATGAAGCGGCTTATGAAAAAACCAAGCAAAAAATTGCCAGTTTTAAAGCAGCCTATGGCACCATTTTATTCTTAACGGATACAGCAACTGTTCATCAATTGGAAAATGATTTTGCATTATACGCTGCTAACTTTGCGGATTGGGCTGAGCAAGCACAAGGAAGTGCTCAAAACTCTGTTTGGACGGCCTTAGCTGAAAATGAAATCGGCGCAAGCTTGCAACATTACAACCCATTGATCGATGAAGCTGTTCAAAAGGCCTTTGATTTACCAGCAGGTTGGACCTTACGCGCGCAAATGCCATTTGGCTCAATTGATGCACCAGCCGGTGAAAAAGAATACATGGCAGATGACCAACGTTTTAAAATTTTAAAATAAACCAAAAATAGTCACCGGCGACTTGCCGATGACTATTTTTTTGTGGATAATTGATTAAATAAAGCGGTTTGTGCCAGTTCATGTGGTTTGCGATTTGCATGATCGGAACGCCATTCATGTAAGACTAATGGCAATTGTGCTTCTAAGGCCAGTATGCGGTCCACTTGTGGTTGGTAATGCTTGGCGTAACCTTTTTCCAAGCTGGTGATCACAATTCGACTGTCGCTTTGCAGACAAACTGTTTGTGTTGTCCAGCCACGGGCAATCAGCGTTTCAAAACCAAATTGGACGGCTGCAAATTCGGCCTCATGGTTCGTACTCACCGGCAAAGGCGTGTATAATTGAAGGTAATGTGCGTCACCGTGAATGACGATGCCAGCGCCACTTGGACCAGGATTGCCTTTTGTGGCAGCATCTGTGGCAAGATATAACATAATTAAAACTCCTTTAGGTTGAGGTGATCACGATTAAAAAGCAACAACAGTTTTTTTATCAGCCAGATTCTTATACCAGTATCATAACGTGGTCCTGGTTATTTGTCATTTTATTAATGGGTGTGGTGGTTTGGCTGGAATTCACTCATTTTCAGTGGATCAGTGGTGTTCTTTTTTTGATAGCCGTTATTTTAGCGGGAATCAATCTTTTGCGCCGTCGGGTTCAACTAACAACGACGGCCATTATTTTTAAGGGTGTGCGCCCACGGCAACAACGTGCGCTGACATTCGACCAATTAGCGGCGGTCTACACCAAGCCACACCAATTAAATTTTCAATTAACAACCGGGGAATCATTTCAGATTTTGATTCGCACACGCGCGCAATTACAACTGGTGCATGGGTTAAATACACAAAAAATCAAGATAACCGGAATGCTTCATTGATTAAATTTGATATTGTTCGGGTTTCACGTGATAAATTTGGTTTAAATCAGATTAAATATCGGGTATACTGAAACTAGTTTCAGAAAATCAAGCACTGTACTGGAAGGCCGTTTTCCAGTCAATACCTAAGGGGGAGTTTTATCGTGTCAGATATTGAAATTGCACAAGCAAATGAGCAAAAGGAAATGCAACCCATTACGACCATTGCAGCTAAAGTTGGTTTGCAAGAACAAGATATTGAGCGCTATGGCGATTATAAAGCTAAAATCAAATTAACTGCTTTTGAGAATCAGCCATTACCCGCTGACCATAAATTAATTTTAGTCACGTCGATCAATCCAACACCTGCTGGTGAGGGAAAATCGACTGTGACCATTGGATTAGGTGACGCTTTAAATAAATTAGGCGCCCAAACCATGATTGCGTTACGCGAACCATCATTAGGCCCAGTAATGGGTATGAAAGGCGGCGCCACTGGTGGCGGGTATGCGCAAGTTGTCCCAATGGAAGACATTAACTTACATTTTACCGGTGATATGCACGCCTTAACTTGTGCCAACAATACCTTGGCTGCTTTGATCGATAATCACATTCATCAAGGCAACGCGTTAAACATCGACCAACGACGGATCAGTTGGAAACGGACTTTGGATATTAATGACCGTGCATTACGGCACACGGTGATTGGGTTGGGTGGCCCATTCCAAGGTATTCCACGTGAAGATGGCTTTAACATTACGGTTGCCAGTGAATTAATGGCGATTTTATGTTTGGCAACAAACATTCATGATTTAAAAGCGCGGATTGCCAAAATCTTGATCGGGTACACGTATGATCGTCAACCAGTAACGGTCGGGGACTTAAAGGTCCAAGGTGCCATTGCCATGCTATTGAAAGATGCCTTAAAACCCAATTTGGTTCAAACCTTAGAACATACACCTACCTTGATCCATGGTGGCCCATTTGCGAATATTGCGCATGGCTGTAACAGTATTTTGGCGACAACAGCTGCTTTGAAATTGGCGAAATATACCATTACAGAATGTGGTTTTGGGGCTGACTTAGGTGCTGAAAAGTTCTTAGATATTAAAACGCCAAAATTAGGCAAACATCCAGATGCTGTTGTGATCGTCGCAACGGTACGGGCATTGAAGTATAATGGTGGGGTTGCATTAGCAGATCTGAAGACTGAAAATATCGCAGCCTTAGAACAGGGCTTCGCCAACTTAAAGCGCCACATTGAAAATATGCAGCGTTATGGCTTACCGGTTACCGTTGCAATCAATGCTTTTACGGCCGATACGCCAGCTGAAATTCAGCGTTTACAAGCCCTTTGTGCCGAATTAGGAGTTCAAGCTGTAAACACTGAAGTTTGGGAAAAAGGTAGCGAAGGTGGCAAGGCGTTAGGCGAAGCCGTTTTGGCTAGCCTGACGGCACCCGTTGATTTTAAACCACTTTATGAGCCAGAAACCACATTAACTGAAAAAATCGCGATCATTGCCCAACAAATTTATGGGGCCAAAGACGTGGTTTATGAAACGAAAGCGAAAAAGCAATTAAAGACCTTTGCTACGAATGGTTGGGATAAAATGCCAGTTTGTATGGCCAAAACACAGTACTCCTTTAGCGATGATCCAAAGGCTTTAGGTGCACCAACTGGTTTCACATTACACATTCGTGAATTTACGCCTGACTTAGGGGCTGGTTTTATTGTGGCATTAACCGGCAATGTGCTGACCATGCCAGGATTACCAAAGCAACCAGCAGCGTTACGGATGGATATTGCTGATGACGGTACGATTACAGGCCTCTTTTAATGGCGACGATTTTGCCGGCAAACTTATTACGACGAGCTGAGCAGCAATTAACCGGTGAGCTTGAAGGTGTGGTTCCCGGCAATGGCAGCTTAACCCCACGTTTTATTCTAGTCGGTGAAGCCCCTGGTGAAACAGAAGTGACTTCAAAAAAGCCATTTACAGGTCGTGCTGGCAAAGAGCTTGATCAGTCCCTGGCCACATTAGGGGTGACACGGCAGGAAATCTACATTACCAGCGCCTTGCACAGCCGTCCTTATCGAGTGGTGACGAAGCTGTCAAAACGGACGCAACAGACTTATACCAAAAAAGATAATCGTCCACCAAATCAGCGGGAATTAAAGCGCCAAGCTTTTTTGCTGGATTTTGAATTGGCTCACTTGCCGTGTGATTTGATCATGACGATTGGCAATGTTGGGTTACAACGCTTATTAGGTTCGGATAAAAAAGTAGGGCAGTTACATGGCCAACTTTTATCAGGCCCGGTTCGTTGCTGGTCTGAAACAGCGCAAACTTATCAGTTAACAACAAAACAATTTCGGGTGTTTCCAACATTTCACCCAGCCGCGGTGTTTTATAACCGCAAACTGGCAGCCGAATTGGCGGCCGATTTACAACAATTTAAAAGGTTACTCGTAGATGAGGGGAATTAATGTTGATTTATTGGATTATTGCCTTGGCCATTGTGATCATTGACCAACTGGTTAAACATTGGGTGACGATCGCAGTTGCCTTGGATCAAGCCCAGATTGTGGTGCCTGGTGTTCTGTCGTTGGCAAACATTCACAATGATGGCGCTGCTTGGAGCACTTTAGCCGGGCAACAATGGCTGTTAAGCTCGATCAGCGCCATTGCCGTGATCGTTATCGGTTATTTGCTGGTGAAGCGGCCTAAAAATGCACCGATCCAAGGTTGGGGACTCGCCTTTATGTTAGCTGGCGCGGCCGGAAATTTAATTGATCGTTTGCGTTTGGGTTATGTTGTCGACATGTTCCAATTAGAATTTGTTAATTTTCCAATTTTTAACGTTGCTGATAGTGCCTTGACGATTGGTGTTTTATTGATCTTTATTCAATTATTACGGGAGGAAACTGCACACAAATGACCGAAGTCTTAAATTTAACAATTACGACCGAAACCGGCCGTCTGGATAAAGTGCTAGCTGGTGCTTTTCCTACCCACACACGTTCTCAGTTGCAACAATGGCTAAAAGCCGATTTGGTAACCGTTAATCGAGCGCCGGCGAAAGCCAAATATAAGGTGCAACCGGATGATCAGATTCAAATTCAGGTTCCAGCGCCGGTGCCATTAGATTTAAAACCGCAAAACATCCCATTAGACATTGTCTACGAAGATGATGATGTGATCGTGGTGAATAAGCCACAAGGCATGGTGGTCCATCCAGCACCAGGACATTCAGATGGTACACTGGTCAATGCTTTATTGGCGCATGGTCCGTTATCCAGTATTAATGGGGTCATTCGCCCTGGTATTGTCCATCGAATTGATAAGGATACATCAGGTCTGTTAATGGTCGCTAAAAATGACTTGGCGCATCAGTCCTTAGCAGCACAATTAAAAGCTAAAACCACGATTCGCGAATACATTGCGTTGGTCCATGGCGTGATTGAAGAAGAAAAGGGCACCATTGATGCGCCATTAGGGCGTTCAAAAAATGATCGCAAAAAACAGGCCGTGCTCGAAGGCGGTCGACATGCCGTGACCCATTTCCAAGTGTTGGAACGTTTTACGAATTATACGCTGGTCAAGTGTATTTTAGAAACTGGGCGTACCCATCAAATTCGGGTGCACATGAAATACATTGGCCATCCAGTTGCAGGGGATCCCCTTTATGGTCCTAAGAAAACGTTAAAAGGTGCTGGCCAATTTTTACACGCTAAGAAATTAGGCTTTAAGCAACCAACCACAGGAGAATTGTTGATTTTTGAAGCACCTTTACCAGCCATTTTTCAAAAAACACTGGTAGCATTGTCGCCGTTAAATGGTGAACCAAAAAAATAATACAATTCCCAAAATAATCTTGACAGAACGCCCGGAATTCAGTATGATGAAAACAATCAAATAAACGAAATCCTTTAAATTAGTCCCGTGAGACTAAGAAGGAACTATCGCACTGAAAGACTCAGTGTATGCAACTCGACGATAGCGCCTCTTACCTCACGGTAAGAGGCTTTTTTATTGCAAAGCGGGGGTTAACATGTCAGCAAAAGAAGTCATTGATAGCGTCACAATGAAACGGGCACTCACACGAATGACATATGAGATCATTGAACGAAACAAAGGGCTGGACGACATTGTATTAGTCGGTATTAAAACCCGAGGCATTTATTTAGCAAAGCGCATTGCAAAACGGATGGCACAATTAGAACAAGTCACTGTGCCAGTTGGGGAACTCGACATCACCCTTTATCGTGATGATGTTCATCGTTCCGGTAAATCGGAACCGACTGTTAACGGCTCCGATTTACCTGTTTCAATTACTGATAAACACGTTGTCTTAGTTGATGACGTTTTATTCACAGGTCGTACCACACGGGCTGCCTTAGATGCATTAATGGAAATCGGTCGACCAAAACAGATCTCACTTGCTGTTTTAGTTGATCGGGGCCATCGAGAATTACCAATTCGCGCCGACTTTGTTGGGAAAAACATTCCAACTTCACGGGAAGAACAAATCGAAGTTTCCGTAGAAGAGATTGACCAACATGACGGGATCGCGATTGAAAAAATCGAATAATCCCAAACGATTTAATTGTCTCCAGAGAGAGCAAAATGGTATTTGGTTTAGACGTTATTTAGATAACGCTAAAGCACCTCATTTGCTCTCAATCAGTAAATGAGGTGCTTTTTTTAACCTGAAGGGAAGTTTAGTCATGCAAGAGAAAAGACATGTCGTGCTTGATATTCACGACAAACCGCAGCCACTTGAATGGTTCGGCCTATCACTCCAACATTTATTCGCCATGTTCGGTTCAACCGTTTTAGTACCGATCTTAGTCGGATTGAACCCAGGAATCGCCTTATTAAGTTCCGGGGTCGGCACACTGGTTTATATCCTCGTGACAAAAGCGAAGATTCCAGCTTACTTAGGCTCAAGTTTTGCCTTCATTGTGGCCATGCAGGCCTTGATGAAAACGGATGGTTATCCAGCAATCGCACAAGGGACGATTTCAGTCGGGGTCGTTTACCTGATCGTCGCTTACATCATCAGCCGTATCGGTTCTGACTGGATCGATAAAGTCTTACCGCCAATTGTGGTGGGGCCGGTGGTCATGGTGATCGGCTTATCTTTAGCCGGTAGCGCCGCACAAAACGCCATGATGAACAACAATCATTATGATTTAAAGTTCTTCATTGTCGCATTGGTCACCTTGGGCTTAACGGTTTGCTTCAACATGTTTCTCAAAGGTTTTATCAGCTTGATTCCGATTTTACTGGGGATCGTCGGCGGCTACATTGTCGCAGTACTGTTCGGCATTGTCGACTTCTCAACTGTCTTGAGCGCCCATTGGTTCGCCTTACCAGCTTTTGAAATTCCATTTGTTAGCTATCATCCCAAATTATATTGGGGCGCCATTCTTGGCATGGCACCCATTGCTTTCGTCACCATGACAGAACACATGGGTCACGTCATGGTCTTAAACAAACTAACCGGCCGGCACTTCTTCCAGGATCCAGGGTTACATCGCACCTTAAGTGGTGACGGCTTAGCCTCAATTATTGCCGGTTTCATCGGCGGACCGCCTGTCACCAGTTACGGTGAAAATATTGGGGTCTTAGCCATTACAAAGGTCCACAGCGTCTTCGTTTTAGGTGGCGCAGCCGTTTTAGCCATTGTCTTCGGCTTTGTCGGTAAAATCAGTGCTTTGATCATGAGTATTCCAAGTCCAGTTATCGGCGGCATTAGCTTTCTACTCTTTGGGGTCATTGCAGCCAACGGTTTACGGATCTTGATTGATAATAAAGTTGATTTTGATAAGAAACGCAACTTAATGATTGCCTCAACCATTCTCGTCATCGGGATTGGCGGCGCCTACTTACAGCTCGGTAACTTTCAACTAACCGGTGTTGCTTTAGCAACAATACTCGGCATTGTCTTAAACTTAATTTTGCCACAACAAGCTTTAAATGAACGCACACAAGAAAACGGGGGCCACTAAAATGATCGTAAATCCAATGACAATCCAACAAAACTTAGTTTCAATGCAAGACTTAACACCAGCAGACGTTAACGAATTAATTGACCGGGCTGAGGAATTTAAGGCCGGTGCTGCTTTCCAAACAACTGAACCGATTTACGTTGCTAACATGTTCTTTGAAAACAGTACTCGGACGCATACGAGTTTTGAAATGGCCGAACATAAATTAGGCTTGACAGTCGTTGACTTTGATCCCAAAGCCAGCTCGATCAGTAAAGGTGAAACCTTACATGATACGGCCTTAACATTAGACGCATTAGGGGTTAACTTGCTGGTGATTCGCCACAGTGAAGACCATTACTATCAAAAATTGATCGATGGTGGGGACTTAGACTTAGCCTTGATCAATGCTGGGGACGGCAGTGGTGAACATCCATCTCAAAGCTTGTTGGATCTCATGACGATTCGCGAAAATTTCGGGCACTTTGACGGCTTAAAAATCGTCATTTGTGGCGACATTGCGCATTCACGAGTTGCCCGCTCAAATGCTGAGATCTTACACAAATTAGGCGCAACATTATACTTTGCAGGGCCAGACTTCTGGTATGATCATGACTTTGACGAATTTGGCACTTACTGCAAAATCGATGATATTTTAGACGATGTTGACGTTGTCATGATGTTACGCGTTCAACATGAACGCCATACGGCTGAAGAATCTTTCAGTAAAGCAGGGTACCACCGTCAATACGGGTTAACGTTACAACGCGCTGAACATCTAAAACCATCAACGATTATCATGCACCCAGGTCCTGTTAACCGCGACGTTGAATTAGCCAGTGAACTGGTACAATGCAAGCAGTCACGCTTCGTACAACAAATGTCAAATGGTGTTTTCATGCGCATGGCTATGCTTGAACGCGTCATTCGCGCCAACCATTTAGGAGGCATTCGTTAATGGCATACCTGTTAAAAAATGGCCAAGTTTATCTCGAACACCAACTAGTTACTTGTGATATTCGAATCCAAAATGGTAAAATTGCGGCTTTAGGAACCGATTTAACGCCGTTAGCTGATGAAACAGTTTTTGATTGTACCGCTAAATTAGTCACACCTGGTTTAGTTGATCCCCACGTTCATCTGCGGGATCCTGGCCAAACTGATAAAGAAACCATCGCTACCGGTAGTGCCGCTGCCGCGCGCGGTGGTTTTACCACGATTGGCGCAATGCCGAATGTGATTCCCGTGCCAGATGACGCTACCAAGGTGGCGGACATGGTCCAACGGAATACTGAAAATGGTTTGGTACACATTTTACAATTTTCATCGATCACGAAAAACCGTGAGGCTGGTGATCTAGTCGACTTTCAAGCGGTTAAACAAGCAGGCGCCTTTGCAGTTTCCAATGATGGTTCAGGCGTTCAAGACGCTGCAACCATGTTAAAGGCATTGGCAGGTGCTGCTGAAGCAGGTTTAACGTTGGCCGCTCATGTTGAAGAAGATAGCTTAAAGTTCGGCGGGGTGATCAATGCTGGTCCTAAAGCAGAGGAATTAGGCGTGCCGGGAATCATCAATGCCGTTGAAACCAGTCAATTGGCGCGGGACATTGCCTTGTCTGAAGCCACTGGTGCCCATTATCATATGTGCCATGTGTCAACGGCTGCCAGCGTTCGAATGATTCGGCAGGCCAAGGCTGCCGGTATTCCGGTAACGGCTGAAGTAACACCACATCATTTATTGCTCAGCGATGAGATGATTCCAGGCAATGATGCCAATTATAAAATGAACCCGCCATTACGAAGTGAAGCAGATCGTCAAGCTTTAATCGAAGGGTTATGTGACGGGACGATCGATTGTATCGCTACCGATCATGCGCCACATACCGCCTTGGAAAAGGCAAAAGGTTTGTGCGGGTCGCCTTTTGGCATTACGGGTAGTGAAACAGCTTTTGATACATTGTATACAACGTTTGTTCAGGGCGCCCAACCACGGTTTACCCTAACACAACTTTTAAATTGGATGACAGCAGCGCCAGCGCGTTGCTTTAATATTGACGCCGGCACTTTGTTGCCAGGTGCCGCAGCAGATATTGCCGTTTTCGATTTGAAAACGCCAACCACGATCAAAGCAGACGAATTTGCTTCAAAAGGGCATAACAGTCCTTTTGTTGGCCAAACAGTTTATGGCCAAACGATTGCGACTTTTGTGTCCGGAAAATTAGTTTATCGGAAGGATGACGCACAAAAATGAAACGCTATTTAATCTTAGAAGACGGTTCTGTTTTTGCCGGTGAAGGTTTTGGCGCGCCTTTAACCACCACTGGTGAAATTGTCTTTAATACCGGTATGACAGGGTATCAAGAAACCATTACAGATCAATCTTATAATGGCCAGATCATTACATTTACCTATCCATTGATTGGCAATTACGGTGTCAACCGTGACGACTATGAATCCATTGCCCCAACTTGTAAAGGTGTGGTGGTTCATGAATTAGCGCGTACGGCTAGTAATTGGCGCAATCAAATGTCACTCGATGAATTTTTGAAACAGAATCACATTCCTGGGATTACCGGAATCGACACGCGGCGTTTAACGCGGCGGTTGCGGTCCGAAGGGACAATGAAAGCTAGCATTGTTGATACAGCTGATGAACATGCCTTTGATCAGCTAAACGCGTTAGTTTTACCGCGTAACCAAGTACAGCAAGTCTCCACAACCAAGCCTTATCCAAGTCCAGATACAGGCCATAATGTTGTTGTGATCGACTTTGGTTTGAAACACAGTATTTTACGCGAATTGTCACAGCGTTCTTGTAATATTACCGTCATGCCTTACAACACCACTGCAGAACAAATTTTAAACTTACATCCTGATGGCGTCATGCTTTCTAACGGCCCTGGTGACCCAACCGATGTGCCAGGTGCAGTTGAAATGATTCAAGGTATTCAAGGAAAAATTCCGCTATTTGGGATTTGTTTAGGTCATCAGCTGTTTGCATTAGCCAATGATGCGAAGACCTATAAAATGAAATTTGGTCATCGTGGCTTTAATCATCCGGTTCGTGAAATTGCCACTGGCCGGATTGATTTCACCTCACAAAATCATGGTTTTGCCGTTGACCCACATTCAATCAACAATGAAAAATTGCTCGTTACCCATACTGAAATCAACGATGGCACCATCGAGGGCTTACGTCACCGTCAATTTCCAGCATTCTCCGTTCAATTTCATCCAGATGCGACACCTGGCCCACATGACGCCACCCATTTGTTTGATGAATTTATTGAAATGATGGATGCCTTTAAGAAACAGCCTGTTACAACTTATTAATATCTGGAATAAGGAGCCCTAAAAACATGCCTAAAAGAACTGATATTCATAAAATCATGGTGATCGGGTCAGGTCCGATCATCATCGGTCAAGCCGCCGAATTCGACTACTCAGGGACACAAGCTTGTCTGGCCTTAAAAGAAGAGGGCTATGAAACGATTTTAGTCAACTCAAACCCAGCAACGATCATGACCGATAAAGAAATTGCGGATCACGTTTATATTGAACCCATCACGCTGGAGTTTGTTTCACGGATTTTACGAAAAGAATTACCAGATGCGATTTTACCAACCTTAGGGGGCCAACAAGGGTTAAACATGGCCATGGAACTCAGCTCATCTGGTATTTTAGATGAGCTTAACATTGAATTACTAGGTACAAAATTAGCTGCCATTGACCAAGCAGAAGATCGGGAATTGTTCAAAAATTTAATGCAAAAATTAAACGAACCGATTCCAGCGTCGTTAAGTGTCAATACGGTTGAAGCTGCGGTTAAATTTGCGAATGGGATTGGTTATCCTGTCATTGTTCGCCCCGCCTTTACCATGGGTGGAACAGGTGGTGGCATGTGTCAAAATCAAGCCGAATTGGAAGAAATTGCCACGAATGCGTTAAAATTATCACCAATTACGCAGGCCTTAATTGAACAAAGTATTGCTGGCTTTAAAGAAATCGAATACGAAGTCATGCGGGACCATGCTGACAATGCGTTGGTGGTTTGTAACATGGAAAACGTCGACCCAGTCGGGATTCATACTGGGGATTCCATTGTAACGGCCCCAATTCAAACCCTGTCTGATAAAGAAAATCAAATGTTGCGGGACGCTTCCTTAAAGATTATTCGGGCGTTAAAAATCGAAGGTGGCTGTAACGTACAGTTGGCGTTAGATCCGCATAGTTTTCAATACTATATCATTGAAGTCAACCCACGGGTATCACGCTCATCTGCGTTAGCGTCGAAAGCCACTGGCTATCCCATTGCTAAAATTGCTTCAAAAATTGCGGTTGGCCTGACCTTGGACGAAATTAAAAATCCAATTACAGGTACGACTTACGCTGAATTTGAGCCGATGCTGGACTATGTTGTGACAAAGATTCCACGCTGGCCTTTTGATAAATTTGAAAAAGGTGAACGGCGCCTCGGAACGCAAATGAAGGCCACTGGTGAAGTCATGGCAATTGGTCGCAACTTTGAAGAATCGATTTTAAAGGCCGTTCGGTCATTGGAAATCGGCACGGTTCACTTGGAACTACCTGCTTTAGCGCAAGTCAGTGATGAAGTCTTAACGGAAAAGTTGATTCATCCCCAAGACGATCGGTTATTCTACGTGGCTGAAGCCATTCGTCGTGGCTATCCGATCAGCGAATTAGCAGAGTTAACCAAAATTGACATTTTCTTCTTGGATAAATTCTTACACATTGTTGAAATTGAACAACAATTAACCGCCCATAAAGGCGAATCAGAAACATTACGTTTGGCCAAGCAAAACGGGTTTACGGATGATAAAATCAGTGCCTTGTGGGGCATCCCAGCTAAACAAATTCGTGATATGCGGCGCGAAGCCAAGATTTGGCCAGTTTATAAAATGGTCGATACTTGTGCGGCTGAATTTGAATCTCAAACCCCTTATTATTATGGGACCTTTGAAGAAGAAAACGAAAGCGTGGTCACACCACGGCCTTCTGTGTTAGTCTTAGGTGCTGGTCCGATTCGGATCGGTCAAGGGGTGGAATTTGATTATGCTACGGTTCATTCCGTTAAGGCCATTCAAAAGGCTGGGTATGAAGCCATTATTATGAACAACAATCCTGAAACGGTGTCAACAGACTTCTCAATTTCTGATAAATTGTACTTTGAACCGTTAACCATTGAAGATGTGTTAAATGTAATCGAACTGGAACAACCTGAAGGGGTGATCGTCCAATTTGGGGGTCAAACAGCGATTAATTTAGCGGCGCCTTTGGAAAAAGCCGGCGTCAAGATTCTAGGCACGACGGTAGCAGATTTAGACCGTGCAGAAGATCGGGACGAATTTGAAAAAGTGATTCAAGCGCTTAAAATTCCGCAACCCAATGGTGATACAGCTACCAATCAGGCAGAAGCCATTGCAGTCGCCAACAAAGTCGGTTATCCCGTTTTGATTCGGCCAAGCTATGTATTAGGTGGCCGAGCTATGGAAATCGTTGAAGACCAGACAGAATTAGAAAGTTACATCGAAAATGCCGTTAAAGTTTCTCACGAACATCCAGTTTTAATTGACCACTACTTACGTGGTAAGGAATGTGAAGTGGATGTCATTTCAGATGGTGAACAGGTCTTATTACCTGGTATCATGGAACATATTGAACGTTCTGGGGTCCACTCAGGCGATTCAATGGCAGTTTACCCACCACAAACCTTCTCACAACACGTGATTGATCAAATTGTAACGGATGCGCAGGCCTTGGCGACCAGCTTAAACTGCATCGGCATGATGAACATTCAATTTATTGTACAAAATGAACAAGTTTATGTGATTGAAGTTAACCCACGGGCCAGCCGCACCGTACCATTCCTGAGCAAAGTGACGGGGATCTCAATGGCGCAAGTGGCCACCCAAGTCATTTTAGGCGCTAAATTAAGTGAGCTTGGCTATCAACCTGGCTTATACCCAGTTGGCAAGTTAGTGCATGTGAAAGCCCCTGTTTTCTCATTTTCTAAATTAAACAATGTGGATAGCTTGTTAGGCCCTGAAATGAAGTCTACTGGTGAAGTCATGGGCAGTGACACAACGATGGAGAAAGCTTTATACAAAGCCTTTGAAGCCAGCAAGTTACATTTACCAGACTTTGGGACTGTTTTATTCACCATTGCGGATCATGATAAAGAAGAAGCGTTAGGCTTGGCCAAGCGCTTCCGTGAAATTGGGTATCGTGTGATCGCCACAAAGGGTACGGCCACTTACTTTAACGAACAACAGTTAAATGCGCAGGCAGTTGCCAAAATTAAAGAAGATGCAGAACACGATATTTTAGACTTGATCAATGATGGGAAAGTTCAAGTTGTGATCAATACCATGGATACCGACCGTGATGTGGCTTCTGACGGTTTCCAAATTCGGCAGGCCGCTATTGCCCACGGGGTGCCACTGTTCACCTCATTAGATACAGCCAATGCAATTTTACGCGTTTTAGAATCACGCGCTTTTACAACTCAACCATTATAAAGTCAAAAAAAAAGAGAATGGTTCGCCACTCTCTTTTTTTAAAGAAATGAGGTTCGATGACATGCCGCAACAGCAACTATTACCAATCGTGGCGCAACATCAAGTAGCACCTGAAATTTATGAAATGATTTTAACAGCACCTGACTTAGTCCAAACAGCACAACCAGGTCAATTTATAGATGTTTTAGTGCCAGACCATCCGGAACATTTTTTACGGCGGCCGTTTGCCATTGCAACTTGTGACGCCAAACAGGGTCAGATCAGTTTTACTTATCGGGTAAAAGGCCCCGGAACGGAAGCGATGGTGGCCTGCCAAGTAGGGACTTCGTTAGATGTATTAGGGCCCTTAGGTCATGGGTTTCCTATTGCAGATGTGACACCAGGGACCCCTGTTTTATTAGTCGGTGGTGGGACAGGGATTCCACCCTTGTTAGGGCTTGCTCAACGGTTGCAACAACAAGGCGCTCAGGTTACCACTGTTTTAGGTTATCGCTCTCAAGCGGAAAGCTTTTATCAAGATCGTTTTGCGAAAACAGGCGAGGTTTGTATTGCCAGTGATGATGGCACCCTAGGTTTCCACGGGCATGTCGGACTGCTAATGGCGGCACAGTTAACCGAGCGTCATTTTGAGCGGGCCTTTGCTTGTGGCCCGAAAGGTTTACTGATGGCGGTTAAAAATCGCTATCAGGCCCAAATGCCCACGTATTTATCTTTGGAAAGTCGGATGGCTTGTGGCATCGGTGCCTGTTACGCTTGTGTCACCCCGACAACCGACCATGAACTGAAGAAAATCTGTTCTGACGGTCCTGTTTTCCCAGCTCAGGAGGTGGTTTTATAATGCCAGATGTAACGGTCCATTTACCAGGTCTTGATTTAAAGAATCCTATTATGCCAGCTAGCGGGTGTTTTGGCTTTGGCCAAGAATACAGTCAATTTTATGATCTAAATCAATTAGGGGCTTTGATCACCAAGGCCACCACTTTAAAACCACGGCAAGGGAATCCCACACCGCGTGTTGCTGAAACCGAAAGTGGTATGCTCAATGCCATTGGGTTACAGAATCCGGGGGTAGACCACGTTTTGGCAAAGGAGTTGCCTTGGTTAGCTGAACACTATCCGGAGTTACCAATCATTGTGAACGTTGCCGGAACGCACGTTGACGACTACGCTGCCGTTTGTGCGGCCTTAAAAGCAGCACCTAATGTCAAAGCCATTGAACTGAATATTTCGTGTCCCAATGTGGCGCACGGTGGTATGGAATTCGGAACAGATCCGGACAGTGCTGCCCAACTGACACAAGCTTGTAGCGCTGTGACTGATTTACCAATTTATGTCAAGCTTTCACCAAATGTGACCGACATTCGCCCAATTGCTGAGGCAGTCAGTCGTGCCGGGGCTGCTGGCTTGAGTTTGATCAACACGTTGGTCGGTGAGCGGTTTGACTTAATGACCCGCCAACCAATTTTAGCCAACGTCACAGGTGGGTTATCTGGGCCGGCTGTCAAACCGGTTGCCTTACGCCTGATCCAACAAGTACGCAGTGTCACGGATCTGCCGATTATCGGCATGGGTGGGGTGTCAACTGCTGATGACGCCTTAGAAATGCTAGTGGCAGGGGCAGATGCGATTGCTGTGGGCAGTGCCAATTTCCGTGAACCCTTGGCTTGTCCTAACATTATCGCTGACTTACCAAAGCGGATGACACATTTCCATTTTGAAAACTTAACAAAAGAGATCCATTGGGAGGGAACGAAGTAATGGCAGAACGGCCAATTATTGCCTTAGATTTTCCAGATCGCGTTCAAGTGGCGCGGTTTTTAGCAAAATTTCCAGAAGATGAAGCCTTGTACGTTAAAATCGGTATGGAGTTATTTTATAGTGAAGGGCCAGATATGGTGCGGTGGTTAGTTGCCCAAGGCCATGATGTCTTTCTTGATTTAAAATTATATGATATTCCGCACACGGTTGAATGTACCATGCGGGCACTTGGCAAACTCGGTGTGCGTTTAACCGATGTCCATGCTGCTGGTGGCCAAGAAATGATGGAAGCTGCGAAATACGGGTTATTAGATGGGGCACAAAGCAGTGCTGCGCGCTTAATTGCGATTACGCAGTTAACTTCAACTAGTGAACAACAAATGCAGGCTGAACAACTGGTGAATGCTAAGTTAGCTGAAAGTGTCGTGCATTATGCGCAATTAGCCAACAAGGCCGGTTTAGATGGTGTGGTTTGTTCCGCCTTAGAAGCACCAGCTATTCAGCAGGCGACGCGGTCTGACTTTTTATGTGTCACACCAGGGATTCGTTTAGCAGAAAACAAAAAAGATGATCAAAAGCGGGTGGTCACGCCAGCACGGGCGGCCGAATTAGGCAGTAGCCAATTGGTCGTTGGACGTCCAATTACCCAAGCCGCCGATCCAGTCAAAGCGTATCAAACAATCAAAGCATTGTGGGAGGCAGAAAAATAATGAGTGATATTGCAGCAACAGTCGCAAAAGATTTATTAGCCATTAAAGCCGTTACATTACGACCCCAAGCACCTTTTACCTGGGCCAGTGGGTTAAAAAGCCCAATTTACACGGATAATCGTTTAACCATCGGCTATCCGTTGGTACGTCAAACGATTGCCAAAGGGTTAGCCGAATTGATTCAACGTGAATTTCCACAAGTTGGCGTCATTGCAGGAACGGCTACAGCCGGTATTCCACATGCGGCTTGGGTAGCGGCCGACTTAAACTTACCCATGATCTATGTGCGTTCAAAGCCTAAAGATCACGGTCAAGGTCGTCAAATTGAAGGTAAATTGTTACCCGGTAGTAAAACCGTAGTGATTGACGACTTGATCTCGACTGGTGGCAGTGTGTTAAAAGCGGTTGAAGCAGCTAAAAAGGAAGGCGCCGATGTGGTGGGCGTAGTAGGTATTTTCAGCTATGAATTACCAGCTGCAGATACCAACTTTGACGATGCGCATGTGCCTTTCAAAACATTGACCAATTACACCACGTTAGTCAATGTTGCAGCAACAGAAGGGCTGATTACCACTGACGAACAGGCCATTTTACATGAATGGCGTAAAGATCCAGAACACTGGTTATCAAAATAAGCGTGCCATCAAAAAAACTTTCTCAAACGAGTTTAATCGTTTTGGGAAAGTTTTTTTGATCCTATTTTTGAGCATTCGCCCGTAGCTGAGCGACGATTTTCTCGTCAGGTGTGACATAGCAGGTATGTTGGCCTTCATAAATCACAAAGCCAGGCTTGGTGCCGTTTGGCTTACGAATTTTCTTGACTTGCACGTAATCAACAGGTACCGAAGCAGATAAACGTGATTTTGAAAAATAGGCGGCTAAGTTCGCAGCTACTAAAATGGTGTCTTCATCCGGGTCACTGTCGTGAATAATGACATGCGAGCCAGGAATATTCTTAGCATGAAGCCAGGTATCCGTTTTCTGTGCGGTTTTCAAGGTAAGGCGTTCATTTTGCAAGTTGTTTTTTCCAACTTCGATCAAAACCCCTGTGTCCGTTTTAAACTGTTCCGGTTGACTTGGTTTAACCCGCTTATTTTTAGCATGTTTCTTATGGTGTGCTTTTAAATAGCCTTGTTGTTGCAACTCAACTTCAATATCGACTAAATCTTTTGGATCAGCGATTTCAATTTGGGCAAGAATGCCACTAAAATAATCAATTTCAGCCTGAGTGAGTTGCATTTGTTCGGTGACAAAGGCCACTGAATTTTTCAGTTTTTGGTACTTGGTAAAGTACTTTTGCGCGTTACGTGAAGGCGTTAATTGATTTGAAAGGGCGATTTTAACCGGCTTTTCATTATCGTAGTAGTTTGGTAAGGTAATGGTCGTCATTCCGCGCTGAACCTGATATAAATAGGTCGTTAGTAGTTCACCTTTGACACGATAGTCGTCGGCTTTATCGCTACTAGCCAAGGTTTGTTGCAACTTTTTCATCTTTTTGCGATCCTTTTTTAATTCTAAGGTCACAAAATGAATTAACCGACTGCCTTGTTGGCGCACCCGATCATTTTGACTTTTATCACGGTAGAAATGGTCCAACATCTCACTTAATGTGGCATAGTGCGTTTGCGGTCCTTTTTGAGAGCCGTAGGGGAGAGGAGAGAAGGTAAGCTGTTTCGTCCCTGTTGTAATTGTTGGTTCAGGGTGCTCAGATAGGGCCGTTAAAAAGGTCGTCCAAGTTTGCACTTGATCCGGGCTATTTTTTAAGCGCGTCGCTAGTTCCAAGGCACTATCAAAACCGAGCCCTTGATAGTGGGTTTGCAACTGTTTTGCAGGAACAAATAAATCGCTGGTTTGATCTAATTGGGTGTAATACTGATCCTGGGCCTGAAATGGATCTGCGCGGTCCTGTTGCGGCGGCGCAATATAAGTCACACCTGGCAGTAACAACCGGTAACGATTTTGATCACTGGCAATATGTTTGATCGTGTCCAAAATACGTTGATCACTTTCACGAATTAAAATAATATTACTTCGACGACCCATAAGTTCAACAATCAACGTCAAACCTTGTAAGTCACCTAATTCATTACGTGATTGAAAGGCCAGTTGAACCACACGATCATTAGCGACTTGTTTCAAGGACGTTAAAATTGCCCCATCTAAATATTTCCGTAAACTCATGGTGAATTTGGTTGGCGTCGCTGGATTGACAAACGGAATCTCCGTGACTTGTACCCGCGCATAGTTTGGGTGAGCGGATAAGAGTAAGGGGTAGTTATGCCGTTGTGCCCGAACCGTGAGAATCAGTTCATTCGGATACGGCTGACTAATGCGCGCCACACGTCCGCCAGTTAATAATGGTGCTAATTCGTGCACCATTGCATGTGTAAAAAGACCATCAAATGACAAGCTGATGTCCTCACTTTCTAAAAGAGTTATTGCATTAAGTATAACGTTTTTTTGAAAACAGTGATAGCGGTTAGTTTCAAAAGAATTACTCAACGATGGTATGGGTGTGCTATAATTTAAGCTAGTGTCTTTAAATAGCATTCTAAGCGACCTAACCCATTAATTAAAAGATAAAAAAGTAGGTGTCCCCACTATGAAAATTGCTGTTGTTACTGATAGTACGGCATATTTACCGCAACAGTTAATCGACCAGTATCACATTACCGTTGTTCCGATCCCAGTGGTTTTGGATGGTCAAACTTATAATGAAGGCGTTGATATTTCCAGTGCTGACTTTTATGCAAAATTAAATCAAAGTGAGCATTTTCCAAGTACCGCGCAACCCGCAATTGGCCAAATGGTTGAATTATATGAAAATCTTGGTGACCAAGGCTTTGATATTGTGCTCAGCATTCATTTAGCCAGTACGATCTCAGGCTTCTTTGAAAACTTAAAAAACATTGTGCCTTTGGTTAAAAATACCCGTGTGATTCCTTATGATTCGCAGATCACTGTTATTTTAATGGGTCAAATGGTATTGTTGGCCGCACAAATGGCCCAAGCTGGTAAAACTATTGATGAGATCTTAGCACGTTTAGACGCATTGCGTGCCACCACTGATGAATACTTTATTGTCAACGATTTGCAAAACTTAGTTAAAGGTGGCCGTTTATCCAATGCGTCAGCGTTTTTAGGCGGTATGTTACGGATCAAGCCAATTTTAACGTTTGATGATGATTCCAATAAAATCGTGGCATTTGAAAAAATTCGTTCATTAAAGAAAGCTTATTTACGCGTTGAAGATTTATTTGCTGAAGCGTTGCGGAAAACAGATTATCCCATTCATGCATTTGTGATTGCGGCAAATGATGAACCTGCAGCAATCGAATGGGAAGCCCATTTAAAAGAACGTTTCCCAGCGGTTAAGTTTGACGTGAGTTACTTTGGACCGGTGATCGGTACGCATTTAGGCGAAAAAGCCATTGCCATCGGTTGGTTAAAAGATGAACAGTTTAAAGCATAATTTTAAAGTCTTTGTAAATGGTTTAAGGACTGTTTAGAAAGGCTTTTTAGCTGTCCTCAAAAACCGGGTTGTTAACAGGGGAGTGGTTGTTGAAGAGAGGGTCAATTAATGATTTTTTAGTTATATTTGTTGAGTGATATTCTAGTTAACATAATATATATTATTAAAAGTACAGTTGAATTGCATGCATTAGGGCGAACTTCGTACTTTTAACCGCTTTTACCCATTTAAAAAGCACTTATCGACGTTAACATTAAGCAACGTCGACAAGTGCTTTTTAAATTTATTTTTATTGTGCTTTGTTTTGACTGTTGACCACGTCACCAGCAATATCAGCATGATACGGACCAACATATTTGGAGTTTGGTCGAATCAACGTGTGTTGGCTGTATTGTTCCGCAATATGTGCTAGCCAACCAGCACTGCGACTTGCTGCAAATAACAACGTAAAATCACGTCCGGCAAAGCCCATGCAATGATAAATCGTTGCACTATAGAAGTCGACGTTTGGAATAATATGTTTTTCGGCCCACATATATTTTTCAACCGTTTCAGCGGTATCAAACCAAACTTCTTGGTGCGTTTTAATGGCTAATGACTTGGCATACTTTTTAAGAATTTTTTCACGCGGATCACCATCTTTGTAAACCCGATGCCCAAAACCCATCACTTTACGACCTTCAGATAATTCGTTGGCAACAAACTTTTCTGGGTCTAACTGATTTTCAACGATGGTTTGCAGCATCTGATAAACCCGTTCGTTGGCACCACCGTGTAATGGACCTTTTAAAGCGCCAATGGCACCTGTTAAACTTGAAAAATAATCCGAATTCGTCGATGCAATGACACGTGCTGTAAAGGTTGATGCATTGAACTCGTGATCGACATGTAAAATTAACGTTTGGGTAAAGACTTCTTCCGTTTCAGCATCTGGTACCTTGCCCGTGCTTAAATAATACAAATTAGCCGGATAACTCAGTTCGGGCTTTGCTTGCAACGGTTCTAAGCCGTTTTGTAACCGAATGATCGTTCCGATCACCAATGGGACTTTGGCCATAATGGCAATTGGATGCTGCGCCTGATCGTTCATTAATGTGCCTAATAAAGACATGCCTGAGCGTAATAAGCTCATGGGGTGTTGTTCACCTGGGCGAATCATTTCAGTTAAAATACGCACATAGTGTTCCGGCAGAAACATTTGTTCACTTAAAATTTGACAAAAACGGTTCAAGTCACTTTCTGATGGTAATCTTAAATGCCATAGTAAGTAAACGATGGCTTCAAATGACAGATCCATTGCGTTTAATTGTTCAATTGTATAACCTGCAAATGTTAATCTGCCGCCTGTTGTTGCACTGATTTTTGTTTCTCCGGCAACAATTCCTGCTAAACCTTTAGTCATAATTTTTAACCTCCTAAATTCGTTCAGGTCAACTAAGACCTGATTTAACTGAGGCTTTAAGCCCCTGCCAATTTATCCTTCAATACTAATGGTAAGATACCACCTGCTTGGTAATAACGCTGGTCAGCAGGTGTATCAAAGCGTAGCGTTGCGTTAAACGTTGTTGCGCTTTGATCTGGTTTGGTGGCCGTTACAGTCACCTTGTTTTGTGCTCCAAAGGTTAACGTTAATTTTTCTTGCCCGGTTAAGCCTAATGAAGCGGCATTTTCACCTGGTAAAAATTGCAGCGGTAAAATCCCCATCATGACTAAGTTTGAACGATGGATCCGTTCAAAACTTTCTGCTAAAACAGCCTTAACGCCTAATAACGCTACCCCTTTGGCCGCCCAATCACGTGAGGAACCCATCCCATAATCCTTGCCTGCCAAAATAATCAAAGGTGTATTGGTCTTTTCATAATCTTGCGCAGCATCATAAATCGTTGTGGTTGTATCAGTTGGCCAATACTTCGTAAAGCCGCCGACTTTATCTGGCGTTAACTGATTTTGAATGCGAATGTTGGCTAATGTCCCCCGAACCATTACATGATGATTTCCCCGCCGAGAGCCGTAGGAGTTGAAATCACGTGGTGCGATCCCTTTCGCCGCTAAATATTGACCGGCTGGGGTGTCTGGTCCAATAAAACCAGCTGGCGAAATGTGATCTGTGGTAATGGTATCGCCAAATTTAGCTAAGATCGTCAGATCATGTTGTGTCGTTAATTCACGCTGGGTTAAATCCTTAAAGAACGTTGGTGCAGCAATGTAAGTCGAATTGGGATCCCAAGTATATTGCTGACCAGTTGGGACACTTAAGGCGTTCCAAAGTTGGTTTTGCGCAAGTACGTTGGTGTAGGACTTAGCAAATCGTTCTGGTTTCAAGGCTTTTTGTTGCAACGCCGCCACTTCAGTCGCTGAAGGCCACAAATCCTTTAAATAAACTGGTTGTTGCTGTTGGTCATAGCCAAGTGGTTGGGTGGCTAAATCGATGTCTAAGCGCCCTGCCAAGGCATATGCCACGACTAATGGTGGCGATGCCAGATAAGTATCCTTGATCAGTGGATTGACCCGACCTTCAAAGTTACGATTCCCGCTTTCGACAGCAGCCATTGGAAAATCGCTGGCCGCAACCGCTTTTTGAACGTCAGCCTGCAGTTCACCTGAGTTCCCAATACAAGTGGTACAGCCATAACCCACAAGGTTAAAGCCTAATTGGTCTAAAGCTGGTTGTAAATCGGTTGCCGTTAAATAATCGGTAACAACCTTTGAACCAGGTGCTAAAGATGTTTTCACATAAGCTGGGACAGTTAAGCCCTTTTCAACCGCACGCTTTGCAATCAAACCGGCTGTGAGTAAAATCGCTGGATTAGATGTGTTGGTACAGCTGGTAATGGCTGCGATTCCCACTGCCCCTGGCTTTAATTGAAAGTCTTGCGTCCCTACTTTCACGTCTAACGTAGGCTGACCTTGATAATGTGTAAACTGTGCTGGTAAATCAGCTAAATGAACGAGATCCTGTGGCCGTGTTGGGCCGGCAACGCTTGGCTGAATCGTGTTTAAATCCAACGTAACCGTTTCTGAATAAAGCCGTTGATCATCGCTTGCACCGTCATATAATAGGCCATTTGCAGCCGCATAAGCCTGAATCAAGTCCATTTGTTCCTGTGAACGGTTGGTTAACTTCAGATAAGCTAACGTTTGCGCATCAATTGGGAAGAACCCACAAGTGGCACCGTATTCAGGAGACATATTGGCAATGGTTGCTCGATCTGCAATTGGTAAATTGGCTAAACCAGCGCCGTAAAATTCGACAAATTTACCAACCACTTGGTGTTGCCGTAATAAATTGGTAACGGTTAACGCTAAATCAGTTGCCGTCGTCCCTGCTGGTAATGCCCCGGTTAACTTCACCCCAACGACTTTTGGCATTGGGAAATAAGACTGTTCACCTAGCATACTGGCTTCGGCTTCAATCCCACCAACGCCCCAACCTAGCACACCTAGTGCATTGACCATGGTTGTATGGGAATCTGTCCCAACCACCGTGTCTGGAAAAGCTAAGGTTTTTCCAGCTTGTTCCTTGGTCGCGATCACCGTCGCTAACAATTCCAAATTAATTTGGTGAATGATGCCTGTATCTGGTGGAATAACCGTTAAATTATCAAACGCCCCCTGCGCCCATTTTAAGAATTGATAACGCTCTTGATTGCGTTCAAATTCTTTCTTTTGATTAAACGCCAAAGCGCTATTCGTCCCAAAACGATCGACCTGTACGGAATGATCGATTACCAGATGAACGGGGACTTCAGGATTGACAACAGCCGGATCTCCCTTTAAGTCTGCGACCTTATCCCGCATTGCGGCTAAGTCAACTAAGGCTGGTACCCCAGTAAAATCTTGTAAGATGACGCGTTCTGGCTTAAAAGCAACGTCTTGATCATGATGGTCATTCCAATTTAAAAATGGTTTTAAATCTAATGGTTCATTAGGTTTTAACGTATTATGGCGTAGTGCCATTTCTAATAAAACACGAATTGTATAGGGATATTGTTGAATGTCCTGTTGATGTTCAGCCAACCAATCCGTTATTGCCCAGTATTGATATTTTTTCTGATCAACCACAAGTTCTTTTGTTTCAGTCATGCGATTCAACTCCGTTTATTAGTTTTCTTTAATTCTATTTTTAATTTTATTCTCATTATTGTCAACTAAAAATCCTTTAATGTTAGTTAGCGTTTTCCCTAATATATCGGCTTACAACGCTGATATATCAACAATTATTCAGTCTGTTACATCATTAAAAAATAATTAAAACATGACATAAAATGTCAGCTTTAGACAATAAAAAAGAGTGAAATCAAATGATTTCACTCTTTTTTTATAACTATTCGCGCCAAACATTAAGCATTAAATGCATCTGTTAATGGTGGCACAACTTGTTTTTTACGTGAAACAACACCTGGTAAGGCAATCCGGTTGTTCGCTAATTTGCCAGCAAAGGCCGTTTCAACCGGTGTCGTTGGGTCACCGATAATCAAACCTTCAGAGTCGCTGTCTAAGATATTTGTCACCATTAAAACAAATAAGTCATAACCTTCGGCCTTATTTTCAGCTTTAATCGCTGTTTCAAATTCATCTTGACGCTTAAACACGTCGTTAACATCAACGGTATTCACTTGCGCAACGCGTACTGATTTGCCGCCCATGGTAAATGATTTGGCGTCTGCATCGATCAAAGCGGCTGCCGTTTTACTGTCAACGTTGGTACCAGCACGTAACATTTCCTTACCGTATGCTGCGTAATCTTCGCCAGCAATTGTGGCTAATTCTTTAACGGCCGCTTCATCGTCAGCCGTTGTTGTTGGTGACTTCAACAACAACGTATCTGAAATAATGGCTGATAACATTAAGCCAGCAATTTGCTTTGGAATTTCTAATTCGTATTCATGATAAAGTTTGGTTATGATCGTGCTTGTGCAGCCAACTGGTTCAGCACGATAGAACAAAGGATTAGACGTTTGGAAGTTTGCGATTCGGTGATGGTCGACCACATGTGTCACTTTCACATCTGCAATGTCGCTGACACTTTGTTGTGCTTCGTTATGATCAACTAAGGCAACCGCTTCAACTTCATTCGCAGCGGTTTTGATCACGCGTGGGACACTGGCACCAAAATGATCAAACACAAACTTGGTTTCATCATTTGGTTCACCTAAGGCAACGGGCTCAAATTCCTTCCCTAATTGTTTTTCAAAATCTGCAAACGCAATGGCTGCAACAATCGCATCAGTATCTGGACTTTGATGTCCAAAAACTAATTCTTTACTCATGAATCATCCACTCCTCAAAAGATATAATGTTGATTTGCTACCGCAAATCGAGGATTACCGTCGTTGTCCATTCCGTCGGGCGAAACCCGCCACGTCGGAAACATGGCGCTCCTCAAAAGATATAATGTTGATTTGCTACCGCAAATCGAGGATTACCGTCGTTGTCCATTCTGCCGGACGAAACCCGTCACGTCGGAAACATGGCGCTCCTCAAAAGATATAATGCTGATTTGCTCAAACAAATCAAAGGACCTGTAGCACTATTATACTTCATTTTGTGGGGTATTTGATTTTAATCTTGAAATATAATCAAGATTTTCCATGTATTTGCCGAACTCCTCGAAGAATTTTGCGATTCGCGGAATTTCTTCTTTGTCCCGACGATAAACAAAGGCCAATTCAAAGCGCAATGCCGGTTCAAATGGTAATGGATTGAACGTTTTATCTAATTCATGGGCCTGAACAAATGAATTTGGCAAGGCGGTATAAAGCTTAGTGGCTTGGGCAAAGTCTAAAATCTGTTTAGGCGTGGTAAATTCAGCAGCAATATGGGGTGGGTCGACCAGTTGATTCCGGTAAGCTTCTTTTAAGAAGACATTTAAATAGTACTTTTCAGGGTACATGACCCAAGGCTGGCTAATGGTGTCCGCATAACGAATACGCTTCCGATTCGCCCGCTTAGGATCTGGATCAAGGAATAATAAATCTTCATCAAAAATTTTCTTGGAGCGATAGGGTTTCCAATTTTTAATGCTATCATCGGGTAAATACATGACCGCTAAATCGATTTGATTATTTTCTAAGCGCTCCCAAATTTCTTTACGCGTTAGCATATGAAAACTAATTTCAATCTCTGGGTTCGTCTGATAATATTCAATGGCAAACCGTTCTAATACCCGATCTTCAATCGACGCTAATAGGCCAATGCTGATTTTGCCTTGGGTAGCACTTGAGTTTTGTTGAATTTCATCGGTGGCCTGGTTTAATAATTCATAAATATCCTTGGTTGTCCGTAACATAATTTGACCGGCTTCAGTTAAATGCAATTTTTTTCCGACCGAATAAAATAATGGTGCTTCAACGGTATGTTCCAATTTTTTAATTTGCTGGGTTAAAGCCGGCTGGGTGATTCCCAACAACTGTGCTGTTTGTGTGTAGTTCATCGTTTCAGCTAATTGCAAGAAATAGGTCAACGTTTTAGAAGAAAAAATGTTTTCCTGATTTGTTTTTTCAGTTTTAGAACTCAAGTCAAGTGCCCCCTTATATGACATCACTTTTATATTACAGACTGAATGGCCGCGATAAGTTTTCGCTGATGCTAATTATACCCAGATTCTAACCAATAATAAAGCAATATACATCTTAAAAAATCACAATATCAAATTTATTAGAATAAAAACAGTATTCATCCCGATTAACCGACTGCACACAAAAGGACGATCAACGCTGATCGTCCTTTTGTCATCACTACTTATAATTCGGATAGTCGCGATACCGCTGATAATCAGCGGTATGCAATAAGTGTTCTGCATTTTTCACCCGTGCGGCAGTTGGGGGCTCGATGCCTTCCAAAGGATATTTCAACCCTAGGCCTTCATATTTATTGACGCCCATGGTGTGATAAGGCAGGACCTCTACTTTATCAACAATTGGTGCAATGGTTTTGATGTAATTGCCGATTTGAATCAGTTGATTGTCATAGTCTGTGCGTTGTGGCACTAAAACGTGACGAATCCAAACGTGTTTGTTGTGATCAAGCATGTACTGCAGCATATCAAAAATATTTTCATTGGACCAACCCGTTAAGCGCTTATGCTCCCGCGGATTGATCTGTTTAATATCGACTAATGAAATATCAGTATAGCGCATTAATTCTTCAAACTTATCAAACCAAGGTTGTTGCCGTGTAAAGGGCTGACCACAAGTATCTAGACAAGTGCGAATGCCCTTCGCATGTGCCTTTTTAAATAAATCAATCAAAAAATCAATTTGTAATAACGCTTCGCCACCGCTAGTGGTGATGCCGCCTTGTTTGCCCCAAAAAGCCTTGTACTTTTCAGCATCGGCCAAAATCTGATCAGCCGTCATTTCATCCCCCACACCTGTGTTCCAAGTATCTGGGTTATGGCAGAATTGACACCGCATCCGACAGCCTTGCAAAAAGAGCACGTAACGAATACCAGGTCCATCAACGGAACCAAAGGTCTCAATCGAGTGAACATAGCCAATTGGCGGGGTTGTTTTATCTAAAACGGCAGTTGCCGGATTGGTTTGCTTATAAATTTCCATCAAGTTACACCTCATTTTCTGAGAACTTGTTCGTAAAACACACAAACGAATTTGTGCGCTTTACGAACAAGTGGCTGCTGCGCCACCTGTGCTGGTTACATTGATTCAAAGAAGGTCCGGGAGATCACATCGTCTTGCTGTTCCTTGGTTAAGTCTGCAAAGTAAACACAGTAACCGGAAACCCGAACGGTTAAAGTTGGGTACTTTTCAGGATGGGCTTGCGCATCACGTAATGTGTCTTTATTAAAGACATTGATGTTTAAGTGCATCCCATTATTTTCCATATAACCGTCGATCATATTAACAAGACTGTCTTTTTGACTGTCCACATCGTTACCTAAGGTCCGCGGTGTAACGCCAAACGTATTTGAAATACCGTCTGTGGCGTACTTATAAGGAATCTTAGCCGTTGATAGTAAGGAAGCCAACGCGCCGTTTTGTTCTGCCCCATAAGCTGGATTTGCCCCTGGTGAGAAAGGTTCACCGGCTTGACGCCCATTTGGCGTTGTTCCTGTGTTCTTGCCATAAACCACATTTGAGGTAATGGTCAACACAGAAGTCGATAACTTCGCATCATGATAGAGATGATGGGTGTTCATCTTGTTATAAAGCTTCTTCACTAACATCTTGCAAATATCATCAGCACGGTCGTCATTATTACCATAACGTGGGAAGTCTTGGTCCGTTTTGAAATCAACGGCAATGCCATCGGCGTCGCGGATCACTTTGACATGACCGTATTTAATGGCTGAAACAGAATCGGTGGCGTGAGACAAACCAGAGATCCCTGTTGCAAACGTATAATCTAAGCGTGAGTTCTTTAAAGCCAATTCTTCTGCTTCATAGTCATACTTATCATGCATATAGTGAATCGCATTTAAAGAGTTGACGTAAACGTCGGCCAACCAGTCCAATTGTTTGTCAAACTTGTCCATGAATTCGTCGTAGTCAATGTATTCACTGGCAATCGCCCCAGTCGATGGCCCAACTTGTTTCTTGCCGATTTCATCAACACCGCCATTAATCGCATATAACACGGCTTTCGCCATATTAGCCCGTGCACCGAAGAATTGGACCCCGTCGGCGATCGGTTGTGCTGATACACAGCAAGCAATGCCATAGTAATCGGTTCCCCATTGGTTACGCATCAACTCGTCGTTTTCATATTGAATTGTTGAACTATCAATAGAAACTGCAGTTGCGTAACGTTTAAAGCCATCCGGTAACCGTTTATCCCACAATAACGTAATATTTGGTTCAGGTGCCGCCCCCATATTATCCAGAGTCTTCAAAACACGGAAAGAGGTTTTATTCACGTGATGCCGCCCGTCCATGCCGACACCAGCCATTGATAAGGTTGCCCAAATCGGATCACCTGAGAAAAGATCGTTATAATCCGTAGTCCGAATAAAGCGCACCAGCCGTAGTTTCATCACAAATTGATCGATTAACTCTTGAGCATCTTTTTCAGTGATCAAGCCTTGATCTAAGTCACGTTGAATATAAATATCCATAAAGGCATCAATACGCCCAACTGACATTGCCGCCCCATTTTGGGTTTTAATGGCTGCTAAGTAACCAAAGTATAACCATTGAACGGCTTCTTGGGCTGTTTTAGCTGGCTTAGAAATATCGTAGCCGTACAAAGCGGCCATTTTTTTCATATTACCTAAGGCGCGATACTGTTCAGAGATTTGTTCCCGTAAACGTAATACCGCGTCAGTCATTTCACCATCACCAGTATTGTTAAAGTCTTTGACCTTATCTGCCATTAACCGATCGATCCCATAAAGGGCGATCCGCGGTAAATCAGGGATGATCCGGCCACGACCATAAGCATCTGGTAACCCTGTTACGATCTTATAATGCCGTGCTTTACGCATATCGGGTGTGTAAACGTCAAACACGCCTTGATTATGTGTTTTACGCCATTCTGTGAAAACTTGGTCCATCTTCTGATCTGGTGTATACCCGTAAGCTTCTAAGGCATCATCGGCCATTCGAATGCCACCAAATGGCATAAAGGCCCGTTTTAACGGTTTATCGGTTTGTAAGCCCACAATTTTTTCCAGATCTTGATCAATATAGCCTGCCGCATGGGATGTTAAAGTCGCAGGAACATCTGTATCTGCATCTAATACACCACCAGCATCGCGTTCTGCCTGTTTCAAAGCCATTACTTTATCATTTAAAATGGTCGTGGCTTCAGTGGGACCCTCTAAGAAGCTTTCATCGCCATCATATTGTGTTAAATTACGTTGGATAAAGTCGCGGACATCAATTTCATCTTGCCAGTCACCGCCAACAAATCCTTGCCAGTAATTTTCCTTTGCAGCTGTTTCAACTTGTTTCATATTGGATAGCCTCCTTGTGACGTACGGTTTCAAAAACATGTAACTGTTTTCATGAATTAGTATAACACAGCGTATATCTGGTGCAAGCCCTTTCTTTGCCGTTAAAACGGCATTTAAGAAAAGTTATCTTTTATTGTCATCACAAAATGCAAGCACTTTAACTGAACGATTTATAAAACTAGTTCAGTTCACTGAACTGTTATATTTTTATTAAAACAGATTACATTATTAATATAACAGTTTTACAACATCGCACCACCTTTTCAACTTAAAAGCTAAAAAAAGAACCACTTTCTCGTTTAAGAAAGCGGTTCAACAAAACAAAATTGGATAAGTTTAAGCTTCAGGCGTAACCTCGATCACCGGATAAGCTAATTCTGGTTGGCCCACTTGTTCAACAGCCATCACAAATGACCCGTTTGAATAGCGGTCTGCCAGTGGATGTGCGGTTAAATCAAGGGTGATCAACTGATTCTGATCTGTTTGGACCAATAACGTCGGTGTTGCAGCAACAGCCGCCAATACTTGAATACGATGTGGTTGCCGTTTTAATTCACGTAAAATCAACATGCCTTTACGGCCGCGAGTGGTTTTAGTGACTTCTTGCGCGGCCATACATTTCAAGGCACCACGTTGGGTTAACACTGCCACTGGTTCCGTACCAGCTGGGTCCACTAACACAAATCCAACCACCTGATCTTCAGCGGTTAAATTAATCGCCTTGGCCCCGGCCGCTTTACTACCGCTTTCAGGTACCTCGCTTAACGCATAACGCAACCCATATCCACGGTGGGTGGCCAAAAAGACATCGCGTTGGTCGATTTGATCAACAGGAACATACAACACATCAACCACCTGTGCTGCGCTATCCTTTAATTTAATTGCTTGTGCGACCCGTGTTTTGTAAGTTCGTCCTGGTAAAAATTGATCAAAAGCCGATTGCTTGATCAAACCATCACTGGTCACAAAAACAAAATGGCCTGTTTGCTTTAAATCTGGAAACGCAAATGCCTTCAAGATCACTTCATTTTCAGCTAAACCAATGGTTTGAGAGATATGCTCACCCGGATCTTTCCAACGACTATCGGTGATCTCATAAATAGGCCGATAAATTACATGACCGTGACTGGTAAACATCAGCAGATGATCCAACGTACTTAACTGTTGCTGGAAAATTGGGAAATCTTCGTCTTTCAGACCATCGTCATTTTCTGTTGCATGGTAAGACCGTAAACTACTGCGCTTTAAATAACCAGCATGACTCACCGCAACCATCACGTCTTCTTCAGCCACTAATACTTTCGTCGAAACTTGCAAAGTCTCAATATTGGTTTGAATTTCAGAGCGCCGTGGTGACTCGTATGCTTTGGCCACGCGGCGTAGTTCTTGACGCAACACTTTAGCCAGCGCTTTCGGGTCGGCTAAGATCTGTTGATAAGTTTCAATCTGTTGCGCCAACGCCGCCTGTTCCTTTTGTAACGCCGTAATATCGGTATTGGTTAACCGATAAAGTTGTAACGAAACAATCGCTTCAGCCTGGGCTTCACTAAACGCATATGCCTTAACTAAATTTTGTTTCGCGTCTTTTTTATTTTGACTACTCCGAATGGTTTGAATCACTTGGTCTAAAATCGACAAGGCCTTGATCAAGCCTAAGACAATGTGCTGCCGTGCTTGTGCCTTGTTTAAATTAAAACGTGTCCGTTTCGTAATCACATCTTGTTGATGTTCCAAATAGGCGGTTAAAATCGTCTTTAGCCCTACTTGAACCGGCCGTTGCTGGTAAATAGCCACCATATTAAAGTTATAGCTAATGCGAAGGTCCGTATTTTTCAACAAATAGTTCAGAATCCCTTGTGCGTCAGCGGCCTTTTTCAATTCGATCACGATCGATAAACCACGACGATCACTTTCATCCCGCACCTCTGCGATTCCGTCGACTTTTTTCAGCACACGTAACTCATCAATTTTTTTCACCACCTGCGCCTTATTGACTTCATAAGGTAACTCGGTGACCACGATTTGTTGACGCCCACCACGTAATTCAGTGATTGCTGTCCGCGAGCGGACAACGATCTTGCCACGCCCTGTTTTATAAGCCTGTTTGATTCCAGCTAGGCCTTGGACAACTCCACCAGTGGGAAAATCAGGCCCTTTAACAAACTGCATCAGCTGTTCCAACGTTGCATTTGGGTGCGCTAAGAGATAAATCAACGCTTCGACCACTTCGCCTAAATTGTGCGGCGGAATTTCAGTGGCATAACCGGCTGAGATCCCTGTGGCACCGTTGACCAATAAATTGGGGAAACGCGCTGGTAACACCGTAGGTTCTTCTTCGGTATCATCAAAATTCGGCACAAAATCAACGGTTTCTTTATCAATATCTTGCAACATTTCACCGGCAATTTTGCTTAACCGTGCTTCCGTATAACGCATTGCAGCAGGCGGGTCGCCATCCATTGACCCATTGTTCCCGTGCATGTCGATCAACGGTGCCCGTAACTTCCAGTTTTGACTTAAGCGCACCATGGCTTCGTAAATACTAGAGTCACCATGCGGGTGAAAATTACCCATCACATTCCCAACGGACTTAGCAGACTTCCGAAAGCCCTTGTCATAAGTATTACCATCTTGGTTCATGGCGAATAAGATCCGCCGTTGCACCGGCTTTAAGCCATCCCGAATATCAGGCAACGCCCGTTCTTGAATAATGTATTTTGAGTAACGCCCAAAACGATCGCCCATCACTTCTTCTAGGGTCAATTCTTGAATTTTTTGTTCACTCATTGCTTTGCTCACCTGCTTTACTGCTCATTGTTAAAAAGATCCATTTCCTGCGTTGCTTGGTCTAATTGATCCACTTTGGTTTCCAAAATACTACCTTCTTCAGCCATGGTAAAGGAAACGTTTTCCTCGATCCACTTACGACGCGGCGCCACTTTATCGCCCATTAAGGTCGTCACACGCCGTTCTGCTAAAGCAGCATCATCGATTCGAACGCGAATCAGCGTTCGAGTTGCTGGGTCCATGGTGGTTTCCCAAAGCTGATCGGCGTTCATTTCACCGAGCCCTTTAAACCGTTGCAAGTTAAACTGCTTGCCAAAACTTTTTTCTTCCTTGGCCAGCTCATCATCTGTCCACGCATAACGAATCTTAGCCTGTTTACCAGTGCCTTTTTGTAACTTGTACAAAGGTGGTAAGGCAATATAAACTTTGCCAGCTTCAATTAGCGGTTTCATATAACGATAGAAGAAAGTCAGCAATAAGATTTGAATATGGGCGCCATCGGTATCCGCATCGGTCATGATGATCACTTTATCATAATTGCTATCAGACACCTTAAATTCAGGACCTACGCCGGCACCAATGGTATAGATCATGGTACTGATTTCTTCGTTCTTTAAAATATCATCCATTTTAGCTTTTTGCGTATTAATAACTTTCCCACGCAATGGTAAAATCGCTTGGAATTTCCGGTCACGGCCTTGTTTGGCAGAACCGCCGGCGGAGTCTCCTTCGACTAAATACAATTCATTTTTCTTACTGTTCCGTGATTGTGCTGGGGTTAGCTTCCCGGACAATAGCCGTTCCGTCTTCTTTTTACGCTTGCCATTCCGGCTGTCGTCCCGGGCCTTCCGCGCGGCTTGACGCGCATCCCGAGCCTTTAAGGCCTTTTTGACCATCATTTGGGCAAACTCGCCATTTTCCATTAAGTAATAGCTTAATTGTTCCCCAATGACACTATCAACGGCAGTTCGTGCTTGTGGCGTGCCTAATTTTCCTTTGGTTTGGCCTTCAAACTGAAGCACTTCTTCTGGTACCCGAATGGAAAGCACCCCAGCTAACCCTTCTCGAACATCCGAGCCTTCTAAATTTTTGTCTTTTTCTTTTAATAAATTCATTTTACGGGCATAATCATTAAAAGAACGGGTCATGGCCGTTTTCATTCCGGCTTCATGACTCCCGCCATCATTGGTACGGACATTGTTGACAAAAGACAGAATATTTTCGGAATAACCGTCATTGTACTGACCTGAAAATTCTACTTGAATCCCATCTTTTTCACCAGAGAAGTACATAATTGGACTTAAAACATCTTTATCTTCATTTAAGTAACTAACAAATTCTTGAATGCCATCTTCATAATGATAGATTTCTTGTTTGCCTTCACCACGTTCATCTGTAAAAACAAATTTCACGCCACGTAATAAAAAGGCAGACTCCCGCAATCGTTCTGCCAACGTATTGAAATTAAAAACAGTGGTGGTAAAAATACTGGCATCGGGCTTAAAGGTAATGGTAGTCCCATTCTGTTCCTTGGTTTTACCTAACTTCTTTAAAGTCCCCACTGGTTGACCGCCATTACGGAAGGTTTCTTGAAATTTTTGGCCATCACGCACCACAGTGGCGATCATTTCAGAAGACAACGCATTGACCACACTAGAACCAACACCGTGCAAACCACCAGACGTTTTATAGCCGCCTTGACCAAACTTCCCACCAGCATGCAAGACGGTGAGAATGACTTCAATAGTTGGCAAGCCTGACGCATGCATCCCAGTTGGCATGCCCCGACCAAAATCCCGTACGGTCACGCTGTTATCTGCATGAATAGTAATATCAATTTCTTGGCCAAAACCAGCTAAAGCTTCATCCACGGCATTATCGACAATTTCATACACCAAATGATGTAAGCCGCGACCGTCAGTTGAGCCAATATACATCCCAGGCCGCTTACGAACCGCTTCTAACCCTTCTAAAACTTGGATGGCGCTATCATCATAGTTTGTTTTTTGTTTACGCACACAGTTTCCCCCTTGTATATTCAAGATTTTCAAAAAACTGTTGGAGGATTTTCCATTCCAATCCGTTCTTTTCAACGGCTAACTGGTAGCCATTGCAAGCACAAAATGACCCAGACTGCTGCTGGATCATTTCGGACACACTATCATACCTTATGTGATTTATTGCAAAAAGTCAAAGTCAATTGGAAAATTAACCTGACTTGCGTTTAAAGAATACACGAATATACGTTCGTATGTTCTTTATTATACCATAAATTTAAATCAGATTTGCCGCAACCTTCAAAACCATGCTAAAATACAAACTGTTTAATTCAGTCACAAGGGAGTCCCTGCCATTGAAAATTGTAATCATGTTTATTTGCGCTTATTTATTAGGTTCTATTCCATCAGGCCTTTGGATTGGTCGTGCCTTTTATCACAAAGACATTCGCCAATTAGGCAGTGGAAATATCGGCACCACCAATACGTTTCGTGTTTTAGGGCGTAAAGCCGGCATTGTGGTTTTGTTTATGGATATGTTTAAAGGTACGCTGGCGGCTTGCTTACCTTACTTTTTCCAAAGCTTTCAACATCCTTTGATCAACCCGTTGATCGTTGGCTTAGCTGCTGTTGCTGGGCATAGCTTTTCAATTTTTGATGGCTTTCACGGCGGCAAAGCTGTCGCCACCAGTGCCGGCATGGTGCTGGGCTACAGCCCAATCTTCTTTTTAATTTGCTGGTTGGTGTTTGGAAGCTTGGTTTACTTCACCCGCATGGTCAGCGTGGCCAGTACTTTAGGGATGGTCATTGTTTTCTTGTTATCGTTTCTATTCCACGATGCAGTTTTGTCCATTGTGGCCTTTATTCTCATGGTATTTATCATTTATCTCCACCGCGACAATTTAAAACGTGTTAAAGCTGGTACTGAAAGCAAAGTGCCTTTTGGCTGGCATGCGAAAAAATAAACCTGGCAAGCGCCAGGTTTATTTTTTTTAGAATGCGCGCCGTTGATGAACTTGGATCATATAGTGACGATCGAAGGTTTCCCCCGCATTTAAACGGTTGATCCCCGTTTTTTGTGTCAGCTCGCCAGTACTATCCACACTATCCGCAATGCCCCACCAAGGCTCGATGCACACATAAGGTGCCTGTTTGGGATAAGCAGACCAAATGCCCACATAAGGTGCATCTTCAACGATCAATGAAATCGCACGATAATTTTTTTCTGATTTTAAAGTAAACCGATTTTGATGATGCAATTCGTAGATCATCGCATCATTTTTAAACAATTCATGGGTTAAATCAAGATCTGTATCCGTTGGTGCTAAGGTTTTATGCGCCAGATCGGAATAAGGCCCTGCTAATGGCACTTGGACCCGCGTCTTTTTAGGCTCATAGCTTAAATAATAGTCTTCAAACGACAGCTCAGCACTCATGGGAACATTAAACCCTGGATGGCCGCCAATCGAAAAATAAAGGGGTTTGACAGCCGGATTAGCCACGTGGTAAGCCACTGTTAGTTGGCTATCCTTTAGCGTATAGGTAATGTCTAAACTAAAGGCAAAGGGATAATTGACCCGTGTGATCGGACTGTCTTTTAAATTAAACGTCACAGCATTGGTGGTTTGGGCGGTTACCGTAAAGTCGCAATCCCGCGCAAAACCATGCTGGCCCATTTGATACGTTTTACCTTCATATTGGTACTGATCATCTTTTAGACGCCCGACAAATGGGAATAATACTGGTGCATGTCGCCCCCAATATTGTGGGTCTGCCTGCCAAATATAGTCAAACCCCGAATCTTTGGACACCAAGTGACATAGCTCGGCACCTTTTTCCAAAAATTCGGCTGTTAAAAATTGATTTTCGATTGTTACTGTCATCTTGTCAACTTCCTTCTGCGATTTTGTATGGTCTTACAAAATGTAGCGGCTTAAATCTTTATCCGCACTAATATTACCGATTTTATCCATCACATATTGCTCGGTAATCGTAATATCACCCATTGCCATATCTGGGCCTTCGTAAAGAATATCTTCCAAAAGCTTCTCAAGAATGGTGTGCAACCGCCGTGCGCCAATATTTTCGGTATTATGGTTTACGTCATAAGCAATACTTGCGATCTTCTCAATAGCTTCTTTGGTAAAGGTGGTGTGAATATTGTCCGTTGCAATCAAGGCCATATATTGCTTCACTAAAGCATTGTTGGGTTCCGTTAAGATCCGCACAAAATCTGCTTGGGTCAAGTCATCTAATTCGACCCGAATCGGCAACCGACCTTGCAATTCAGCAATGAGATCACTGGGTTTGCTTTCCGCAAAGGCACCAGAAGCAATGAACAAAATATGGTCGGTGTTGATCACACCGTACTTGGTTGAAATGGCAGAACCTTCAACGATTGGTAAAATATCCCGTTGTACACCTTCACGTGAGACTTCACCACTATTTTTTTGTGCCGTTGAGGCAATTTTATCAATTTCATCAATGAAAATAATGCCGGTATCTTCAGCGCGTTTAATGGCATCATGATAGAGATCTGCTGCATTGACCAACTTTTCAGACTCTTCACGAATAAAGACTTCGCGGGCTTCTTTCACCGTGACGGTACGTTGAATCTTCTTTTTAGGCGTTAAGGCGCCTAAAGTGGCCGATAAGTCGATTCCCATTTGGCCCATCATATTGTTATTCATGGCCATATTTTGTTGGGGATCATCCATTTCAATAGTGACATCTTGGCTTTCTAATAAACCACGATCTAACTGTTCTTTAACAGACAACCGTTGATCCCGGACCTGATCCGTCACTTCTTCTTGTTCATCAGGCTGAGTTGGATCTTGACCTGCTTGCATGGCGTTGACCATGTTCATCAAGTTTTGGAATTGATTCCCGTTTTGTTGCTTCTGTTTTTTCACGCCTGGCACCAGTAACTTCACTAAGCGTTTATCAGCAGCACGGCTCGCCTCGCTACGCACTTTTTGGTATTCCGTTTTCCGTTCCATTTCAATGGCGACGTCTAATAGGTCGCGCACCATGGATTCCACATCCCGGCCTACGTAACCCACTTCAGTAAATTTAGTGGCTTCAACTTTAATAAACGGTGCCTGTACGATTTTAGCTAACCGACGGGCAATTTCAGTTTTACCAACCCCAGTTGGGCCGATCATCAGCATGTTTTTAGGCGTGATCTCATCTTGCATATCCTCAGAAAGTTGCATCCGCCGGTACCGATTCCGCAATGCGACCGCAATCGCTTTTTTAGCTTTTTCTTGGCCGATCACATATTCATCTAAGGCCGCAACGATTTGTTTCGGTGTTTTTTCAGATTGTCCCATTCAGTCTAACCTCACTTTATAATTCTTCCACAATAATATGGTGATTGGTGAAAATATCAATATCGCCTGCTATGCCAATGGCTGCTTGTGCAATGTCTTTTGCCGTCATGTCAGTGGTATGTTGGGTTAATGCTTTGGCAGCGGCTAACGCATAATTACCGCCTGAACCGATGGCTAAAATATTATCATCCGGTTCAATGACTTCACCGCTACCGGATACCATTAATAGTTGGTCTTTATTCATGACGATCAATAACGCTTCTAATTTTTGTAATGCTTGATCAGAACGCCATTCCTGCGCTAATTCAACGGCTGCCCGGGTTAAATTACCACTAAACTCATTTAATTTCTTTTCAAAGCGGTCTTCCAAATTAAAGGCGTCCGCCACACTACCGGCAAACCCGACCACGACTTCATCGTGGTAAATGCGCCGCACTTTACGTGCCGTGCCCTTCATGATCACAGATTCACCCATGGTGACCTGGCCGTCGCCAGCCATGGCTAAATGGCCCTGGTGTTTTACGGCACAAATAGTTGTTGCTTCAAATTTTGGTGCTGTCATTTATCATTAACCTCACTTTTTTCAGTGGTCGCCCGCGGGAAATACTTGCGGTAATCGGCCTGCAAATGTTGTGTTGTCACATGGGTATAGATCTGAGTCGTTGATAAACTACTATGCCCAAGGAGTTCTTGTACGCTACGTAGGTCCGCTCCGTTGTTTAATAAAGCGGTGGCAAAACTGTGGCGCAATTTATGGGGATGGATCTTACTGGTTAAACTGCTTTTTTTGATCAACTGATTCAAAATATATTCGACACCAGTGGTGGTCAATTGATGTCCACGCTGATTCACAAACACATAATCGTGGGTTTGCGCATACTTTGTCATTAACGGCGTCCGACACCCGACAAAGTAACGTTGCAAGGCTTCAGTGGCGTACTGACCAAAAGGCACATAACGATCCTTATTACCTTTCCCGTGGATCAGCATCATATCCAGGCCGAAGTCAATGGCCGGCATGGTCAGATTGGTCAGCTCGCTGACCCGAATCCCAGTATCAAATAAAATCTCTAAAATCGCAGCATTGCGCAAGGTCAGTGGTGCATCACCTTGCGTCGCTTCAAATAGCGTTGCCAATTCTTTGCCATAAAAGAAGTCCGGCAAATGCTTCTTGGCATTGCGTAATTGAATCGTTGCAAAAGGATTAACGGCCACAAACTCATTTTTAACCAGATAGTTATAAAACGAGCGTAAACTGGAAATTTTTCTTGAAACTGTGGTGCGTTGGTAGCGGGCTTCGTATAAAGCGCTTAAATAAGTTTTGACGTCCAACAATTCAACTTTTTTGAAGGATGTGATCCCGCCATTTTGTTTTAAAAAGGTCACAAACGCTAAAATATCGCTGTGATACGCTTTAACTGTTTGATCACTGTACCGACGTTCAACGCTTAAATACTGGATAAAGAGGTCGATCCAATCATTTTCTAGCAAAAAAATCCCTCCAAATCATACCTACGATAATAAGCGTAGCACATGGTTGGAAGGAATGAAACGGCCGACTTATTGAATTTTTTCTAAAAATTCAGTCAAGGTTGCTAAAGAACGGTCAGCCAACGCTTGGTTCCGTGCTTGCTTATCGCGAATGCGTTTGTCTAACCCCTTAAACAAACCAAAATTTGCGTTCATCGGCTGAAAATGCCGCGCATTGGTGTGGGTAATGTAATGCGCCATGGCACCTAACGCCGTTTCGGTTGGGAAAACGACAGGTTCCTGACCACTGGCCAAACGTGCGGCGTTAATCCCAGCTACTAACCCGCTGGCGGCACTTTCGACATAGCCTTCAACCCCAGTCATTTGACCGGCGAAAAATAAATCAGGCCGTTGCTGCGTTTGATAAGTCGGCGCCAACAACTTCGGTGAATTCATAAATGAGTTCCGATGCATCACGCCATACCGCACAAACTCCGCATGCTCTAAACCAGGAATCATTTGGAAGACCCGCTTTTGTGCACCCCATTTTAAATGGGTCTGAAAGCCCACAATATTGTAAAGGCTCCCGGCTGCATTATCCTGCCGTAATTGTACCACTGCATAAGGCTGCTTCCCTGTATGTGGGTCTTCTAACCCAACCGGCTTTAATGGCCCAAATAACATGGTTTTCAAGCCACGTTTGGCCATCACTTCAATAGGCATACACCCTTCGAAAAACTGTTCCTTTTCAAAGCCATGGGTCTCAGCTGTTTCTGCCGTTACCAAAGCCTTATAAAACGCCTCAAATTCGTCTTTGTTCATGGGGCAGTTCAGGTAAGCTGCTTCGCCACGATCATAACGCGACTTTAAATAGACTTTATCAAAATTGATCGAGTCTTTACTTAAAATTGGGGCAGCGGCGTCGTAGAAATAAAACCCTTCACTTTGGGTGAAGTTCTGAATCGCAGTCGCCAAACTGTCAGAAGTAAGTGGCCCAGTTGCCACCACCGTCGGACCAGTTGGCAATGCTGTGATCTCTTCATGATGAATCGTGACGTTAGGCAATGCTTGGATCTGAGCTGTGATCTCAGCCGAAAAAGGCTCGCGATCAACCGCTAATGCGCCACCTGCCGGTACAGCATTATGATCCGCAGCCGCTAAGATCAATGAATCTAGCTGCCGCATTTCTTCTTTGATCAAGCCCACTGCATTGGTGAGCTGATTGGCGCGTAATGAGTTGGTACACACTAATTCAGCAAATTGATCCGTATGGTGTGCTGGGGTTGATTTAACTGGACGCATTTCATAGAGATCGACTGTGATGCCGCGCTTGGCCAATTGCCAAGTGGCTTCACTTCCGGCTAAGCCGGCGCCAATCACCGTTACATGTTGCGGTTGTGTCATGCCAATGCCTCATTTCTCATTATTTTTGAATGTCTTCGTGATAATCGCCATTTGGGCAAAGTACTTGCTTGCCGCCTTTGACCTTCTTTTCAACCAAATAATGGTCACATTTAGGACAACTCCGGCCAACTGGCTTGTCCCAAGAAACGAAGTCACAATCAGGGTAACGATTACAACCGTAGAAGATTCGGTTCTTCTTAGACTTACGTTCAACGACTTGGCCTTTGCCACAAACTGGACACGTAATCCCAATTTCCTTCACGATCGGCTTAGTATTACGACAATCCGGGAAACGGCTACAAGCATAAAACTTACCATAACGACCGAGCTTGATCACCATTGGGGCGCCACAAATATCACAGTCAAAACCGGCCGGTTCGTCTTTGATTTGAACTTTTTCGATTTTAGTTTCAGCCGAACTAACTTCCTTGGCAAAAGGCTGGTAAAATTCATCGACCACCTTGATCCACTGTTGCTTCCCGGCTTCAATGGCATCTAAATCGTTTTCCAAGCCCGCTGTAAAGTCAATATTGACAATGTCTGGGAAGAATTCAACGATGATCTTATTGACGATTTCCCCTAACTCTGTGGGTTCAAAATGTTTGGCCACTAATTTGACATAGTAACGGCGTTGAATGGTTTCGATGGTTGGCGCATATGTTGATGGCCGACCCACACCATTTTCTTCCAACGTTTTGATCAACGTGGCTTCAGAATAACGTGCTGGTGGCTGAGTGAAATGTTGATTCGGTTCATTTTTAACCAATTTTACTGCATCACCAACGGCCAGATCTGGTAATTGATTGCTTTTTTTATCGTTGCTGGTTGAATCGTAAACTTTGGTAAACCCAGGGAACTTCATTTTTGCCCCATTTGCTCGATAAACCACACCATTTTGTTCAATCGTCACCGCCATGGTGTCCAACACAGCAGGGGTCATTTGGCTGGCCACAAAACGGGACCAAATCAGTTTATACAGCTTCATTTGGTCTTTGTCTAAAACTTTGGCTAAGCTAGCAGGGGTCCGTTTGACAGAGGACGGCCGAATTGCTTCGTGGGCATCCTGTGCGCCTTCGGGGTTTTTGGTTTTACGAATCTTTAATGCCGCATATTCTTCGCCGTAAGCTTCATGAATAAACTCACTTGCTTCGTGCTTGGCAATTTGCGAGATCCGCGTGGAGTCCGTCCGCATATAGGTGATCAGCCCAACGCTCCCTTGACGGCCACCTAAGTTAATGCCTTCATACAGCTGTTGCGCCACCATCATGGTTTTTCGCGTTCGGAAGTTTAAGCGTCGAACGGCCTCTTGCTGCAAGGAACTGGTGGTAAACGGTGCTTGTGGGAATCGTTTCCGTTCACGTTTGGTCACTTTAGTGATGTCAAACGGGTCTTTAGGCGCAAGTTTTGCTAATACACTTTCGGTTTCCGTCTGATTCTTCAAGGCTAATTTTTTGCCGTCGATTCCATAAAAACTGGCATTAAATTTCTTAGTGCCCTTTTTAAACTGAGAATCAATGGTCCAATACTCTTCTGGTTTAAAGGCTTTGATCTCATTTTCTCGGTCAATAATGATCTTCAACGCAATCGACTGCACCCGACCAGCACTGAGCCCTTTTTTTACCTTTTTCCATAGCAGCGGTGAAATTGAATACCCTACTAAACGATCCATGATCCGCCGTGCTTGCTGAGCATCTACCAAGTCCATATCAATACTACGTGGGGTTTTAAAGGCATTTTTAACGGCATCTTTGGTGATTTCGTTAAAGGTCACGCGATTTTTACCTTTAGGATCTAAGCCTAAAATATGAGAGACATGCCAAGCAATCGCTTCTCCTTCACGATCCGGATCAGAAGCAAGATAAACTTTTTCTGCTTTTTTAGCATATTTTTTTAAATCTTTAATAACGGCACCTTTCCCACGAATGGAAATATAATGCGGTTCATAATCGTGGTCAAAATCAATGCCCATTTTACTTTTTGGTAAGTCGCGAATATGTCCTAAGCTCGCGACGACTTTGTAATTACGTCCTAAATATTTTTCAATTGTTTTCGCTTTAGATGGCGATTCAACAATGACTAAATTCTTATAAGCCATAGTCAGACTCCTTTAACTTGAGTTACAGCAATGCCGCATAAAGCGGATTCCTGATGAACATCATCCCAGAAAGGCGATGATGTAAGTCGCTAAACATCATATGCCATAGGTAAGCGGTTTGTCAACTAAACTTAATTTTTCCTACTATATTATAACGTGAAATCTTGTATTTCGGTTAATAAATCCGCCACTGTGAGTAGTGGTTTAGCGCCTGCTTGGATCAATTCATTACACCCGACGGATAACGGGGCATCAACAGGACCAGGCACAGCCAGCACATTTCGATTTTCGTTTAAGGCCTGGTTGGCGGTGATCAAACTACCGCTGCGGTGACGGGCCTCAGTGACACAAAGCGCCTGGCAAAGACCTGCTAAAATCCGATTGCGTTGCGGAAAATTGTACCGGTTAGGCGGCGTTCCCAGCGGAAACTCTGATAAGACTAACCCTACCTGACCAATCCGCATTTGTAAACTTTGATGCTGACGTGGATACACTTGATCTAACCCAGTACCGATCACCGCAATCGTACTGCCTTGCGCGTGTAAAGCTGCTAAATGGGCCATACTATCCGCACCGGCGGCTAACCCGCTGACCACGCCAAACTCACGTTTACACAATTCAGGTACCAGTGCATTGATGATCCGACGCGAATAATCAGTGGCTTGACGGGCACCAACAAACGTCACCAGTGGCCGTTGTAAACACTGTAAGTTGCCTTGATAAAATAAAACACTTGGCGGTTGATAAATTTCTTTCAGTTGTACAGGGTAAACGGCATCTAAAATGGTAACCCATTGCGCTTCGTGCTGATGCCGTTGTACTTGTTGCTGCAATGTATCACCGGTAAAATCAACGCAAAAGCGGTGGCGCGCGGCCCCTTTTAAATGCGCAAAATTGGCTAAACGTTCCACCGATAAATGGGCCAGATCAAAGTTATCAGGCAATTGGGCCAGCAACGCCGCTAAACGAAGCTCACCTTTTAACCCGATTCCAGCTGCCAGATGAAGTTTTAATAAAAGTTCATTTTTTGTCATCATGATCCCTTCTTTCACTATAAACTCCGTTAAAAAGGGCCAAAACTTTTAAAAAATAAAAAAAGAGCCATGACAAAACACCCGTCATCACTCTTAAAATTTTTATAAATATTGTCGCACTGGTGCAAAACTTTGGCGATGAGCTGGGGAAACGCCATATTTAGCCAAACCTGCTAAATGTTTTGCCGTGCCGTAACCAGCGTTTTTGGCAAAATCATAACCAGGGTAAGCTCGATCATAGGCTACCATCAATTGGTCCCTGATCACCTTGGCCACAATACTGGCAGCCCCGATGCTGACGCTGTTGGCATCCCCTTTAAACATGCTTTCTCGCGGAATCGGCGTGTTTAACTTCACCGCATCGATCAATAAATAATCGGGGTGCACCGGTAAATTTGCCACTGCCTGTAGCATCGCACGTTTCGTTGCTTCCAAAATGTTGATTTGATCAATTACTGCCACGTCGCTGACCCCAACACCAATTGCCACTGCTTGTTCCAAAATTTGATGGTACAACTTTAACCGTAAGGCTGGCCGTAGCTGTTTCGAATCATTGACATCAAGTAAGGCAAAATCATGGGGTAAAATCACGGCCGCTGTTACCACAGGTCCCGCTAACGGTCCGCGACCCACCTCATCGATCCCTGCAATATTGGGATATTGCGGCCACAACTGGCGCTCATAACGTTCACGCTGATGAAAGGCAGCCTTTTTAGCTGCGAGTTGTTCCTGTTCGCGTTGATAATGTTGCCACAGCTGTTGTGCCCCTTTACGGGGATCAGCCGCTAACGTGGCCAAAAATGCAGGCGTTGGTGCTTGGGCTAATTGTTCGCGTAACGCCTTAATCGTCAAGCGTGTCATCAGCGACCTCCTGCACATGGTCCAAAGTGAACCGACCTAACTTACCTTTACGGCAATCAATAATGATCCGCTCACTGGCGCGATCATAGTCATCACGAAAACCTAACTTTTGGGTGATCTGCAATAATAAATCTGGTAAGGGTTGTGCTAAATCAGCAGTGGTCACATGATAGCGTTGTACCAAACGGTCTGGAAAATACTGTTTGAAAAATGCTAAGGCATACAAGGCCACATCATCCGCATGATACAGGGAGTCCTTAATCGCACCTGTTAAAGCCAATTTTTTACCAATGATCGGGTCCTCAAATTTAGGCCACAAAATCCCAGGTGTATCTAACAAAGCCAGCTGTTGCCCAGCTTTTAGCCACTGTTGCTTTTTGGTGACCCCAGGGTGATTGCCTGTAATCGCCACATTACGCTTAACCAAGCGGTTTAAAATAGTTGATTTCCCTGAATTAGGAATCCCAATACAAATTGCCTTAATGGCTTTATTTTGAATCCCTTTTTCCCGTTGCCGGGCAATTTTATCAGCTAAAACCTGTTGTGCCAGTTGCTCAATTTGTTTTGCATTTTGCTGATGCTGTGAATCAATGGCTAGCGCTGGGATGTTTAAGGTAGTCCGGGCATAGTTTAACCATTGTTGGGTTTGATTAGGATCTGCTAAATCTGCTTTATTTAAAATCAATAGGCGTGGTTTGTCTTGAATCAATTGATCTAAAACAGGATTGCGTGACGACCAAGGCAAGCGCGCGTCAACAATTTCAAACACAATGTCGACTAACTTTAACCGTTCCTGCACTTCCCGCTTGGCTTTGGCCATGTGGCCGGGATACCATTGAATTGTTGCCATAATAAATGAATTCCTTTCGTACTGCGACGTTTATTTAACTAAAAGATGGCCTGATCTGATATCGCTTATCAAGCACTCTCTATTTTTGTATCTGTTTCTGAAACAAAAATAAGCATATCTATTTTACCACAGTTCAAGCGTTGACTTGGACTGTTTCGTTTTGGCCCTAACCAGTAGGTTTATAAGCAGTCAAGTTTTTTATGCTGGCTTCTAGGGGCGCGTGAAACCCTTCTGTAGACTTTTTGCTGTTGCTTAGTGTTTAAAAGCCGTTCGGTTGGTACGTAGTTTAATTAACATAACTTTATTTATCTTAAGCATCAATGCTTAGCGCAACAAACGCATCAATTGTAATTTAAAGCTTCTGACGAAAGAATCCTGTAACGCGTTGTGTTTGGTAGTGTTACCCACCGATGATGATATAATCACACTCAAGCACCAAATTAAGCGATAAACCCTCTAATCTCAGCCAGGGGTACTTCTTTAATCCGTTGCAATACGCTATACTGAAATGAAAAACAATTCAGGAGCTGATAAAATGTTCAACTATTCAACTTACCAAACACTGCCTGACGCATTGACCTTTGAACAAGCCTTAGCCCTTTACAATCAGATTCATATTCCTGAAGCTGAAAACGACGCTGACTTTAATGAACTTTGGCAAGACGTGGTGCGTAGTGCTGTCACTTATGTTGCCGACCGTAATCAGTGGCAATTAATGACAACGACGGAAAAAGCGGCTTTTGATCACCGCCGAACACTAGATCACAACAGCTATATGGCAACCGTGGTGGCCTTAGGACGCTACTGCAATCGACAATGGCAAGTAGATTGGCTTCCCCTGCTTGGTACGCCTGAACAAAACCGGAAACGTTTCGGCGACTTTGCGGGTTACTTAGTTTTGTTTGGCAATTTAGCAGCCCGCTAATCAATCAATTAATGAGTCATGCTATCCAGACAATTATTTTGAGCCATTATCAAACGAACAGTCTAACTAAAAACAGTCATCTGATCAAAAAGATTTAATCGCATTATTTTCGCAACAAAAAAGTCCTCGTTTTGAGGGCTTTTTTGTTGCGAAAATCGCACCTATTTCAACGCATCAACGGCTTTATCATAAACCGGATCGTTTTGACTGATCTTAGTGGCTAATTCAGTTTGAATCTTTTGCATCGTTGCTTTATCCAGCTTACCAGAAACGGTTAAATGTTGCGCAGTTTGGAACTTACGTACGGCTTGTTGTGTTACAGCACTAAAGTAACCATTCGTGGTATCGACTGTGTAACCTAAGCCTTTCAATGCTTGTTGCATGGTTTTAATGTTCTTCGCTACATCGCCTTGCTGGTAGGTTTTCGTCGTCGAAACCACTGGCAAGTAGGCGTAACTTGGGTATTTCACTTTGACATTCGGTGTCAGGCCCTTTTTGTTGATCCAAGTGCCATCTGGTGTCAGCCATTTGGCCACGGTAATCTTAAATTCACTGTTGTCGTTAAAGTCACTGACATTTTGGACGGTGCCTTTCCCGAAGGATTGGCTCCCAATTAATTGGATCTTGGCCGACTGATTTAACGCAGCAGAGAAAATCTCGGCAGCTGAGGCACTGCCATCATCAATCAGAACCTTGGTTGGTTCTGTGATCTTAAAGCCTTTATCGTAGTCTTTGCCAGCCTTATAAACCTTAGCAGCACCGGTTCGTGCTTTAACTTGCATAATCGTTTGGCCATTCTTTAAGAACATACTAGACATCTTCAAAGCTTGATCCATTAAACCACCAGGATTTTCACGTACATCGACAATAAAGGATTTTGCGCCTTGTTTGCGTAGCTTTTTAACAGCAGCCTTAAATTCTTTACTGGTGCGTTCAGAGAATGTGGTGACTTGGATATAACCAATTTTATTAGCTTTAATGTATTTGGTATTCACTGTGGTCACTGGAATGACATCCCGTTTCAGGTTTACCGTAAAGGTATCACTGCCACGTTTAATGACCAACTTCACTGACGTGCCTTTCTTGCCACGAATCTTGCTAACGGCTTGATCCACTGAAAGACCTGCTGTGGAATGACCGTTGATCGACATAATGATGTCGTTGGCCTTTAACCCCGCTTTCTTAGCCGGACTACCGGCAATCGGGGCGATAATTTCAATGCGGCCAGCCGATTTCTGGACCTGTGCCCCGATACCTTCAAAATTACCAGAGATCGTATTGTTAAGATCTCCTGCATCGTTACCCGTTAAATACTCTGAATAAGGATCATCCAGACTATTTAGCATGCCGTGAATGGCGCCATTGACCAGTTTTTCAGAGCTGACTTTACGATAATAATTTTGTTGGATCGATTGATACACATTGGTCAACTTTTGAAAACTAGCTGGTGTGTTGGCCGTGTTGATCTGTTGGCTTTGCCAAATCGTGACGCCGATTAATGTCCCGAAAATCCCTAACGCAAGCGCTAAGATAATCGAACAAATATAAACCAATAAACTGACTTTACGTTTTGGGGTTTGCTTGTTTTTCAAAATAATCTCACTTCCACATTTTAATTCGTTTCCTGATACTGTTGATACGTCTCATCAAAAATACTCATATTCGGTAAATAGCCTGCATTTTCTTCTAAGTAGCGGGACAAATCATCATAATCAGTCGCTTGTTTCGGAAAGGTCTGATCCAGAAAGGCGTTGTCTGCAAATTGTGCAATTTCATCATGGCTCATCGGATTACGCTGCGTCATGAGATACGTATAAAAGCTTTTGCTCACGATTAAAACGGCCCCCTTTAATTGGCTTGATTAACTTGTGGGATATAGACGTTTAAGTCGATGTCGTTGTGCGGTAAGTCGATTCGTTTGGCCTTGATCTGCATCCCGTTTTTCATCTTAAATTGATTTAACTTCACTAAAATCGTTTGATCTTTACTATTTAAACTGATCCACTTGGGAAACTTATACGTGTGGCCAATATAATTCATCACGACTTTAATCGGCACTTTCAAGGTGCCAATGGCTAGCCGCCGGGCTTTTAGGGCCACATCCCCATTCGAACGGACATAAGGTGCTAAATAAAGACTAAATGGCACTGGATAACCTAGTAATTTGAATTTTCCTTTTAAAACCGCTTGATTGCCTAGTGAAAATTGATACTTCACTTTACTATTTTTAAGGTAGTGTTCTAAGTAATATCCGACAATGGCATTGACCTGTTGCTTCTTAAGCGAAATCCCAAAGGTCGGGTCACGTTTGATCAATTTTTCTTGCGGTGCATTTTGTGGTTCAGCCGTCGTAGTGAGTTTGGGCACGTAATAAACGCCGATCGCCAAAAGAATCACAACTAAGCCGATAAAGAGCCACTTCCAAACGTTAACCGGCTTGCGTTGTCGCTGCTGTTTTGTTGTCATGATTTGATTAACCATCCTTTTTGATGCGCCATCATACTGGTATAAAGTTTCTGCGTCATCTTAGTATACCCGATATAATTGGGATGAAAATTATCCCCTGTAAAAATTAATTGATTTTTACTTTTTTTCGATTTTGACTGTTGGGTTAAGTTGCCTCCTTTTGACATTAAATTACAAATATTCACAAAATAACCATTGCCTTGTTGCTGTAAAACCGTTTGGGAGGTTCGATTCCAATCCACCACCGCAGCCTGCATTTCAGTCATTTTCGGAAAATAAACGTAAAACGGATTGTAAATACTAAACATAAAAATTGGGGCCGTCGTGTTATAATGACGCACATCTTTTAATAATGTTGTCAAGTGGCGCTGATAAACTTTACGAGCAGCTTGGATATTCTTTTCATTCACCGAAAGGCCGTTTTGTTTTAACACACCCATTAAATCGTTGCCACCAACCGTCATCACAATGACGTCGGCATGGGCCAAATTCGTTTGGATCTTCGTTTGCTTTTCAAGTCGTGTGTTAATTTGAGTACTGGTATCGCCGGCAACACCGTAATTTTGTGTTGCCACTTTTAGTGACTGATGTTGGGTTAGATTTTTTTTGATAATCCCCACGTAGCCACCATTATCCGTCTTATCACCTACGCCTTGGGTTAACGAGTCCCCTAATGCAACCAGCTTGATGTGTTGTTTCTTTTTGGGTTTTGGCTGACTAACCTTAACCGTCTTTTGCGTAGCAGGTTGCGCCTGCTGTTGCTGGTAAAAGTACCACCCACCATAGCCTGCGCCTGCAAGTACCACTAAAATCACCAGTAGCCAAGGCCACAGCCGTCGCTTCTTTGACGTTTTCAAACAATCCCTCCATTTAAAATTAAAAAAAGGCCGGCCGCAGCTCGCGCCAGCGTCCCGCCTATTTGATTTAGTCTTCAGTATAATACATTAATGCAAAAGCACCCATACCAGCGTATGTTGCAATAATTGGACTGGTTTCACGTACTAAAACAGGTACATTTGGTAAAGCCGCTTGAAGCTGTGCTTTGAATTCATTGACCACTTTGTCAGCTGCCACATGAGAAATGCCAATCCCTTTAACATGGGGAAGTTGACTGAGATTATTGATGATCTCACGCATAAATTTATTGACAGTTTTCACGCCACGCCCTTTTGTCCGAACTTGTAGTTCACCATCAACCATTTCAAAAATAACTTTCATATTCAGGATATTTGAAATTAAACCGGTAACACGACTAACACGGCCACCCTTGACGATATTATCTAAAGACATGACTGCCATGTATAATTTCGTGCTATCACGGACCCGGTCAATTGCAGCCAATACATCAGCCTTCGTTGCGCCGGCTTGTGCCATTTTCGCAGCTGTTAAGACTTGAAATGCCATGCCACGATCTGTTTCACGCGTATCAATGACAGTCACATCAGACTTGCTAATAGAAGCAGCCTGACGCGCTGTATCCACAGTGCCGCTAATGGCATCGGTCATATGCAATGCAATGACACTACTGCCATCTTCACCTAATTGATCAAATAACTCGATAAAATGCCCAATTGGCGGTTGACTGGTTTTGGGTAATGCTTTTGCCTCGTTCATCAATGTGACAAATTGTGGCCGTGTCAAGGTCTCCCCATCTACATAAACGGTATCATCGATCATCACGGATAAAGGAATCACGGTGATTTGATATTTTTTGATTTCATCTGGCGTCAATTGCACTGACGAATCTGTAACGATTTTGATTGTTGCCATGACTGGATCAGCCACACTTTCTTCCAAATAATTTTAAATTCATGCTACAATATGAATGCTGAGTAAATCCTGGTAGCACCTACTTAGTATAGCAGATTCATGCCGGATTTACACTGCCAATTAATGACCTGAGGTGAGTTCATGCGCGGAACCATACAAAAACCTTTTTTGTCGCGAACCTATTTAATCGTCTATGAAGTGTTAAATGCTGTTACCCATGGCGTTGGTTTTTTCTTAAGTGTCGCAGGATTTGTTTTTCTCATGTTGAAAGTACACAGTGAGCAAAGCAATGCTTTTACCACCACTGCCTACGCGATTTATGGTAGCTCCTTGCTGATTTTATACTTAAGTTCAACCCTGTTTCACAGCTTGATCTTTACGCGAGCAAAACATATCTTTCAAATTTTTGATCACAGTAGTATCTTCCTATTAATTGCTGGCAGCTACACGCCGTACTGTCTCCTTGCCATTCACAGCACGTTAGGCTACTGGCTGTGTGGCATCATCTGGTTACTGGCCATTTTAGGCGTGGTTCAAAAAGCCGTCAGCCGTGGCCCTGGTAGTAGCAAAGCTTCCACCGTACTGTACGTCTTAATGGGCTGGGGCTGCTTGATCGCCATGCGGCCTTTATACCAAAGCTTAGGCCCTATCGGCTTTACACTCCTGGTTGCCGGTGGTGTTGCGTTTACTGTTGGCGCCGTGATTTATAGTTTCCAACAAATCAAGTTTATTCATGTGATCTGGCACGTTTTCGTGATGTTGGGCACGGCCTTCATGTACTTTTCGATTCTGTTTTATATTTAACGTAAAAAATCCGTTAGGCGTAAAAGCTTAACGGGTTTTTTGGGACCAACTAATCGGCAATCTGTTCCATAATCAAAGCAGCGGCTTCCTCAACAGAACGGTTTGTCATATCAATTGGTTGAATATTCAATTTGTGGAAGACCTGTCTTGCTTGCACTAACTCAGTATCAATGGCACTTAAGTCAGTATAATGATTCGGGCTCGGTAAGCCAATCGCAGCCATCCGTGTTTTGCGAACAGCAGCCAGGCGTTCTGGCTGAATCGTTAACCCAACAAAATGGACATCTTTTAACTGATAAATGGAATCAGGGACAGGTGTTCCTGGAATCAATGGTAAATTAGCAACTTTAAGGCGCTGATTTGCTAAATACATACTAATTGGTGTTTTAGAGGTTCTCGAAACACCTAGCACAACGATATCAGCTGCACCAAACGTTTGAATATTTTGGCCATCATCGTGTGCCACCGCAAAATCAACCGCTGCCATTTGATCGAAGTAATCTTGATTAATCGCATGACGCATCCCCGGCTTGCGTAAAGGCGTCTGATGTGTCAGTTGTTCAACGGCCTTGGTTAAAGGCGACAGATAATCAATTAACGGAATTTTTTGTTCCGCCGCAAAATCCTGCGCCCACTGCACCAATTCAGGTGTGACCAAAGTTAATACAACAATGGCTTGCTGGGCTTTTGCCTCTAACATGATCTGCTTTAACTCTTTTAAATCATTTACAAACGGAAATGTTCGGACATGTGGTGTTACATTTGGAAACTGTAACAGCGTCGCTGCAGTGACCTGATGCGCCGTCTCACCAACTGCATCAGAAATAAGATACAAATTCATTTGAGTCATCATTCACCAAAATTCCTCACTTAATGATATTTCTCTTGATCAACTTTTGCACCAGCATTGATGAAATAATCAAGCAGTTTCGTTTTTGTCACTTTCCCGACAACGACGCCTGCCTTATCCAATACAGGCAGTGTATCGACTTGATGCTTTAAGAGTAAATAACCAGCATCTAGCAAACGCGTTGTGGCAGTAATCGTCACAATATTTGGCATTCTAGTCATAATCACCGCTGCAACAATTGTGGTTAAATCTTGTTTAATCAAGCTAGCCCGTAGTAAATCTTTACGTGAAATGACACCAACTAAATGTTGATCGTCATCTGCCACATAAAGTGAGCCAACATCATTCATAAACAGTGAGGTGATCGCATCTTGAACTGTTGTGGTTGGTTTAATTAAAATCGGCGTTAACATCAGCGTTTCGACTGGTACTTCGTAAATCGTTTCAAACGTCAGCGGATTCAGATGTTGGCCTGAGTAGAAATAACCTACCTTCGGCTTCGCATCTAAAATACCGGTCATCGTTAAAATCGAAAGATCGTTACGCAATGTCGGTCTGGTTAATTTTAAATGTTGTGCGATTTTATCACCACTAATCGGTTGTTCCGCTTTAACAATTGTGATAATCTCTCGCTGACGTTGTGTTAATTCCAAAAACCAGTCCCCATTTCCAACTAGAATATCCTCTCTAAGTATAAAGAGTTATTCCAAAAACAACAAGTCTTTACTTCTGTTCTTTTTGTTCGCGATAACGATATTGATGTTTCAAAGCAGCCTGAGCGCTTGCTAACAAGGCAACAGGCACCCGGAATGGTGAGCAAGAAACGTAGTCGATCCCAATGCGATCAAAGAATTGCATGGACGATGGATCACCACCGACTTCACCACAAACGCCGATTGGCAAGGAATGCTTTTCTTCACGACCGCGTGTGACTGCCATTTCCATTAATTCACCAACACCGGTTTGATCCAATGTGTTAAACGGATCAGCTGGTAACAGGCCTTTTTCAAGGTATGCTGGTAAGAATTGGCCAATATCATCACGTGAGTAACCGAAAGTTAACTGGGTTAAATCGTTGGTTCCGAAGCTGAAGAAATCAGCATTTTCAGCAATACCATCCGCTTCGATGCAGGCCCGTGGTAATTCGATCATTGTCCCAACTTGATAATGTAATTCACGACCAACTTCTTCACAAGCGGCATCAATTTGATCACTGATCCGGTTGCGCAGAACTTCCATTTCAATCTTAGAAGCGATCAATGGCAACATAATATGTGGTTTAACCAAAATATGTTCATCCTGTAAGGCAAAGGCAGCTGAAATAATAGCATCAACTTGCATCGCATAAACGTCTGGCATGGTAACTGCTAAACGTGAACCACGTAAGCCTAACATTGGGTTGACTTCCTTTAATGCAACCACCCGTTTACGTAAATCTTCAACTGGCACTTGCAAGTCAGCCGCAGTTTCATTTAATTCTTTTTCGTCATGTGGTAAGAATTCATGTAAAGGTGGATCCAATAAACGAACGGTAACCGTCTTGCCTTCAGCTAAACGATACAAGGCCTTGAAGTCTTCCGTTTGCATTTCTTTCAAAGCAGCTAAGGCTGGCTTGCGATCTTCGGCCGTTTTAGCAACGATCAACCGACGCATTTCAATCAAGCGTTCTGGGGCAAAGAACATATGCTCTGTCCGCGTTAAACCGATTCCAGCAGCTTCAAAACGTAAAGCTTGTTCAAAGTCGGCTGGTGTATCCGCATTGGCGTAGACAGCAACTTCACCGGCTTCTTTGGCCCAGTCTAAGATTTGCTGTAAGTTTTCATCATGTGCCGCACTATCCGCTTCGATTTCACCAACGTATAAGTTACCAGTGGTCCCATCGACGGAAATAACAGTGCCAACAGGTAATTTTTGGTCACCAACGTAAACACATTGATCCTCTTCAGAGACGTTTAAGGCCGCGCAACCAACAACACCACAGGTCCCCATGCCACGTGCAACAACGGCAGCGTGAGACGTCATCCCACCACGACTGGTCACAATGGCAGAGCTGGCGATCATCCCACTAATATCTTCAGGAGACGTATCTTGACGAACCAAGACCACTTTATGGCCAGCATCATTAGCAGCTTTGGCAGCAGCAGCCGTGATTTGAATTTCACCACTGGCAGCACCAGGACTCGCTGGTAAACCAGTTGCTAAAACATCTTTTGTTTTTAATTGTTCAGCTGTAAATTCGGGATGCAATAATTGGCTGATTTGTTCTGGGTCAATACGGAGTAAGGCCTGTTCCTTGTTGATCAAACCTTCTTTGACTTGGTCAACGGCAACTTTAACGGCTGCCTTAGGGGTCCGTTTCCCATCTCGGGTTTGAAGTAAGAATAATTTGCCATGTTCAATGGTAAATTCGACATCTTGCATATCATGGTAATGTTGTTCCAATTGTTCTGTGATCGCACGGAATTGTTCGTAAATTTCAGGTTCTTCATCGGCTAACTCTTGAATCGGTTTTGGTGTCCGAACACCAGAAACCACATCTTCACCTTGGGCGTTCTTTAAGAATTCACCGAACAAGCGGTTTTCACCAGTAACAGGGCTCCGTGAAAAGGCAACCCCTGTCCCACTATCGTCACCACTGTTACCAAAGGCCATCATTTGAACGTTAACGGCAGTTCCTAAGGTTTCAGAGATATGATGCAATTCACGGTAAACGATTGCACGGTCGTTATTCCAAGATGTGAAGACGGCGCTGATTGCTTCTGTTAATTGTTCTGTGGCACTTTGTGGGAATGGCCGGTTGATTTCTTCTAAGTAAACATTGTGATAACGTTTCACAATTTCTTTTAAATCATCAGTGGTTAAGTCTAAATCGCTAGTTGCATGACGATCTGCTTTAACAGCACTTAATTCTTTTTCAAAACGTTGTTCAGGAATTTGGAAAACCACGTTACCAAACATTTGAATCAAACGACGGTAACAATCCCAAGCAAAACGCTCGTTATTTGTTAATTTAGCAAGGCCTTGAACGGTTTGATCATTTAAACCAAGGTTTAAGATCGTATCCATCATCCCAGGCATTGAAATGGGTGCGCCGCTCCGAACAGAAACCAACAATGGGTTTTCTGGGTCATTAAATTTTTTATCTGCGCGCTTTTCTAATTCGATTAATGACGCCTTTAATTCAGTCATCAATCCGGCTGGTAATTCGCCATGGTTGGCTTGGAAAGCATGACAAACTTCCGTTGTAATCGTAAAGCCTGATGGTACAGGTAATCCTAATTGTGTCATTTCAGCCAAGTTGGCCCCTTTACCACCTAATAAGGTACGCATATCGCGATTACCTTCATTGAAGAAATAAATTTGTTTCATGCTAAAAGCCCCTTTCTTTATTACGTCACAAATTATATATGACGTCTTAAATAAATGCAAGGGGCTTTTTAAGGGTAATCAGCGTACGCAAAGCGCTACTCAGCATCATTAAAGGGCTTACATTGATATTTTCAAATTGAAATATTTTTTTAATTAGGCATCATAATCAGTTAATTGTGTATCATAATAAAAAATACGCGTCATATAGACACGTATTTTTAAGCTTATTTGCGTTGGTAACACTCAAATGTATAAGCATACCGATTCTTATCATCAGCCAAATATGTCTGCTGTTGTTGCAATTGAAAGGCAGTCCAATCTAACGCCGGCATCTTTGTGTCACCGGTTACTCGCGTTTGAATGCGAGTAACATAAAGCAATTGGACGTCCTGTTTAAACAATTCATACAAAGTTGCCCCACCAATGATAAATGGAATTTGATCTGGATATTGGGCTGCAGTCTGCAGCACGTCAGCCTTAGTGTGACAGACGATGACATTTTCAGGTGCTTTAAAGTCCATTTGATGGGTGAGCACAATATTCACCCGCTGCGGCAACGGACGACCACCAAAAGATGCAAATGTGCGTCGTCCCATAATAACCAGATTATCTTGGGTCGTTGTTTTAAAATAATGCATATCAGCCGGTAAGTGCCAAGGTAGTTGCCCATTCAAACCAATGGTATGTGCTTGATCTTCTGCCCAAATATAGGCCAGTTGCTTTAAAGCCATCTTAAACCGCCACCGGTGCTTTGATAGCTGGTTGGGGCTGATAACCTTCCAGCTGAATATCTGTACTGTCAAAATCAAAAATAGAATGTTTGTCTTGATTTAAAACCAGTTTTGGGGCAGGTCCTGGCGTGCGACTTAGTTGGCGTTTCACTTGTTCCACGTGATTTTGGTAAATGTGTGCATCCCCTAAGGTGTGAATAAACTCACCAACTTGTAGCCCAGTTTCATGGGCAATTAAGGCTGTTAACAAAGCATAGCTCGCAATGTTAAACGGAACACCTAAGAACACATCACCACTCCGCTGATAAAGCTGACAGCTTAATTTGCCATCATTTACATAAAACTGAAACATGGTGTGACAAGGTGGCAACGCCATACTTGGGACATCCTCTGGATTCCAAGCCGAGACGATCAAGCGGCGTGAATCAGGATTGGTTTTGATCTGCGCGATGACTTGCTGTAGCTGATCAATCGTCGCGCCCGTACTGGTACGCCAAGCTCGCCACTGTTTGCCGTAAATATTGCCGAGATCACCAAATTTGGCTGCAAAATCAGCGTCAGCAACAATCCGCTCCGTAAACTGTTTCATTTGGGCCTGATATTGCTGATTAAAGTCGGGATCGGTTAAGTGGCGGTGACCAAAATCGGTCATATCAGGACCTTGGTACGCTGCACTTGCTACATAGCGTTGAAAGGCCCATTCATCCCAAATGTGATTATGATGTTGTAATAAATAACGAATATTACTATCACCGTGAATAAACCATAATAATTCACTTTTAATCAAACCAAATGGCACTTTTTTAGTGGTTAATAACGGAAAGCCCTGACTTAAATCAAAGCGCATTTGATAACCAAACAAGCTATAAGTCCCAGTATGCGTGCGATCACCTTTAAAATGACCCGTTTCTAAAATTTGTCGTGCCAGTGTTAAATACGCATCTTCCAACATGACTATCACCTCTTAGTCGACGTATTGGCTTAATTCTTCCCAACGCGCCATTTTTTGTTCAATTTCTGCATTTGCCTGGTCTAATTGGCGTTGCTGCTCCGCCAGTTTACCATAATCTGCACCATTTGCCGCCATATCTGCTTGTAACTGTTCAACTTGTTGTTCCAGTTGATCAATTGCTGGTTCCAATGTTTCCCATTCTTTTTGCTCGTTGTATGTCAGTTTGACCTTTTTTGCTGGTGCTTTTTTTTCAGCAACCGGTGCCGGTTGCTTTTTTGCTGGTGCGGCCTTAACTGCAGGTTGATTTTCTTGCGCTAAGTAGTCCGTTAATTGTCCACTAAAGCGTTGAATTTGCCCTGCACCCTTGAAAATTAGCAGCTCATCAGCGACTTGATCTAAGAAATAACGATCATGAGATACCGTGATCACGGCCCCGTTAAACTGGTTTAAATAGTTTTCTAAAACGGTTAAGGTCCCAATATCCAAGTCATTGGTGGGTTCATCTAACAATAAAACATTTGGTTGTTGCATTAAAATTTTCAACAAATACAACCGGCGTTTTTCACCACCCGATAATTTACGAATCAAGGTACCATGCATAAAGCGCGGAAAGAGAAACTGCTCTAACAGTTGTGTCACGCTAATGGTTTCACCGGATTTAGTAGTTACCTTTTCACCGACTTTTTGCAAGTAGTTGATCATCCGTTCATCTGGATCCAATGGCTCCGTGATCTGGGTATAATAACCTAAGCGCACAGTTTCACCTAAGGTTAGTGTCCCACTGGTTAATGGAATTTTGCCAGCTAACACGTTTAAGAAAGTGGTTTTACCAGCACCGTTTTCCCCTGTAATCCCAATACGATCATGCCCTTGTACTAACAGATCCAACTGTTTAAAAATTTGTTGTTCATGAAACGCCAAGCCACCTTGCTTCAGGACGATCACTTTTTTGCCTAAGCGTTGTTGGCTTAAATTAATATCCACGTCATCTTGTTGCGCAACGCCTTGTTGCACTTCCGTTTTAAGTTCATTGAAACGATTAATCCGTGCCTGTTGCTTCGTGGAACGTGCCTTAGCGCCAGCCCGCATCCAATCCAATTCTTTTTTATACAGCTTTTCCTGCTTGGCCGCATGTTCCAACTGATTCTCAGTACGCACCGCTTTTTCCTTTAAATAAGTGGCATAATTTCCGTCATAACGTTCAAGTTGGCCAAAACTTAATTCAAAGATCCGATTGGTGACCTGATCCAAGAAATACCGATCATGGGTGACAACCAATAAGGCCCCTTTATAACTGGCTAAATAGTCTTCTAGCCAGGCAATTGATGAAAAGTCCAAGTGGTTGGTTGGTTCGTCTAAAATCAACAAATCCGGCGCTTCAATTAAAACTTGCGCTAACCCAACCCGTTTCTTTTGACCACCAGACAATTCGCCAATCGTTTGATTGAGATCTGTAATGTGTAATTGCGATAAAATCGTTTTAATTTGTGTATCAGCTGTCCAAGCATCATCCCGATTCATCGCCTGTTCAGCCTGTTCGTAGCGTGTCTGAACTTTAGGATCTGTTCCATTTTCGCTTAACGCCAATAAGGCAGCCTCATAATCTTGAATCGTTTTAAAAATCGGGTTATCCCCTGCAAAAACAGCTGCCATAATGGTTAATTGATCGTCCAAAACTGGAATTTGCTGCAAGTAACTGATGCGGTATTGTTTTGGCGTTTCAATGGTGCCTGCATCTAAACTATCCAATCCGGTTAAGGTATTTAAAAGGGTCGTTTTACCAGCACCATTTGTTCCAATCAACCCAATCCGATCGCCGGCTTGAATCATAAAATCAATTTGTTCAAATAACTTTTTCTCACCGTAAATTTTTGTTAATCCTGTTGCCGTCAGTGTTTGCATCCTGCAATCTTCCTTTTTTAAGCATTAAATAAAGCGAGGCCACAATGCACCTCACTTTATCTATTCTAGCAATATTCAACTGGTTAAGCCATCATTTGTTCTGCTTGCTGCAATAAAACCGCCGCGTCATTGGGCAATGTTCCCGCCACAACGGCCTGTTCAAGCTGCTTTAACAGCTGACCCATTTGCGGTCCAGGTTTGATTGTCGTTCGTTGCAACAAATCACGACCATTAATGGCCAATTCATTTTTAGTCTTGATTGGCAGCTGCTGATACTGTTGCTGCAACTGCGCCTCAGGGATGGCTTTTTGATACAATGCCATCACTTCATTGGTGATCATCAAACAATGCCAACCGGCTTGATAAAGGTCCCAATTGGTAAAATCATTCGCAATAAAATGTGGGATCAACTCTAAATTCGTGCTCACCGTTGCAATCAACTGATTCGGCGATTTCCAACGTTTTAATTGCTTAATGGCTTGCTGTGCGGTCCAACCTAGCCCAGCAGCTACCAATGTCCAGGCACTGGCCGCTGAGTGCAACGGTTGATCAGGCAATCGACTAAGTTGCAAAAGCGCCTGTTCTGAAGTTGCCATGCCTGGGCAATCTTCAAATAACCGGGTGGTCACAAAATTTTGCAATGCATTTTGCCGACGTTGTCCCAATAATAACTTGGTAAATTCGTCATGAATCCGCTCAACCGCAATTTTGGCTAACAAATGGTGTTCTGTCTGAATGGCAGCCAACGTGGCCGGTTCAATAGTGAAATCTAATTGACTTTGGAAACGAATCGCACGCATCATGCGCAGGGCATCTTCGTGAAATCGCGTTTCAGGCGTTCCAACCGCGCGAATCACCCGCCGATTTAAGTCAGTTAAGCCATCAAATAAATCAATCACCGTGCCATCATGTTGCAGTGCCAACGCATTGATCGTAAAATCCCGGCGCTTTAAATCTTCTGCTAAAGAACGCACAAAGGTCACATGATCTGGCCGCCGAAAATCTTGATAACCAGATTCGGTTCGAAAAGTCGTCACTTCGTAAGATAAGTCACCTTGTAAAACTGTTACAGTCCCGTGTTGAATACCAGTATCCACTGTGCGGCGAAAGATTTGCTTGATCTCAGCTGGATAAGCACTGGTGGCAATGTCCACATCATGGATCTTTTTATGGCCTAATAAGGCATCTCGGACACTACCGCCCACAAAATACGCTTCAAACCCTGCTTGCTCGATTTTAGCAATCACTGGAACGGCCTGCAAAAACTCAGTGGGAATGGTTGTTAATCTCATAGGAAGTTTTCCAAACCTTCAAAAAGTTCATGGGCAGCCGTGACTTTTTCGCAGGCTAACGCAACCCCTGTCATAAAGGAAACCCGATCATAAGTATCTTGGCGAATCGTTAGGCCTTCGCCCACACCACCAAATTGAACTTGTTGATGGGCAATTAAACCTGGCAAGCGCACACTATGGATGTGCATACCATCATAATTAGCACCACGGGCACCCTTTAAAGTTTCCTTTTCATTCGGATTGCCTTGTTCTTTTTGAGCCCGTACTTCAGCCATCATTTCGGCCGTTTTAATTGCTGTACCGCTTGGCGCATCTAATTTGTTGTCATGGTGCATTTCAATAATTTCAACATCTGGGAAATACTTCGCCGCTTGCTTCGCAAATTGCATCATTAAAACAGCAGTCAACCCAAAGTTAGGTGCAATTAAGCCGCCAACGCCTTGTTCTTTCGATAATTGTTTCAAAGCAGCAACCTCTTCTGCCTTAAAACCAGTGGTGCCAATGACAGGTGAAATATGATGTTCCAGCGCAAACTTTGTATTCGCAACAGCCGCCTTTGGAATCGTAAAATCGATCCAAACATCTGGTGTGACATCTGGCACTTGTTCTAATGTTAAAACCGGTACATTTTGGTCCGCATAACCGGCAACCTCATTTAAGTTTTTCTCCGTGGCAACTGGATCGTAAACACCTACTAATTCGAAACCGTCATGATTTAAAACCATGTCAACGGCCGTGGCACCCATCCGGCCTTTAAAACCAGCCACAATAATCTTTGTCAAACCGATCAACCTTCTTTTCGTGTAAGATACTTCTATCTTACCAAAATCGCAGCTTAAAATACATTATCAGCTAAGAATTTGCTAAACAAAAAATGGCAATTATCTCAGAAGTAATGGCAGTTCAACTTAAAATCCGATACGATAGCTTTAAAGGGCCAAGTTGGTAACTTGTAAATAATTTGAAGGAGCTGATTGGATGACAGAAAATCGGATCAAATGGCAAGATCTCGCGTTGATCACGGCTGGTTGTATGCTTTATGGTTTAGGGTTAGCCAGTATCAACATTCAAAATCATTTAGCAGAAGGCGGTATTACTGGGATCACCTTGTTACTGCGTTATTGGTTTCAGATCGACCCCGCATATACCACACTTTTGCTCAATATTCCGTTAGTGATCTTTGGCTACAAATACCTTGGCAAACAAACCCTTTTGTTAACTATTTTCGGAACGGCTATGTTGTCGCTCTCCTTATGGTGCTGGCAACGGATTCCTTTGCAGATCAATCTACACCATGATCTCTTTATTGCTGGGGTGCTGGCCGGTTTAGCTGGTGGTTTTGGCAGTGGCCTGATCTATCGTGCTGGTGGCACCACTGGCGGCAGCGATGTCATTGCCCGGATCATTGAAAAAGAAAAAGGTATTTCCATGGGCCGCACTTTGCTGTTATTTGACGTGTTAGTCTTAACCATTTCGTTGTCCTATTTGGACATTCGACATATGATGTACACGTTACTGGCATCCTTTATTTTCACCCAGGTCGTTGATTTTACCCAAGCCGGTGCTTACGCCGCTAAAGGGGTGTTGATCATCAGTCCTGAATTCACCAATATCGCGCAACAAATTATGACTGATCTAGACCGTGGCGTGAGTTACTTGCCAGCTAAAGGTGGCCACCAACGGGAGACTAAAGAGATGATTTACTGCGTGGTGGCGCCTAACGAACTGGTCACCTTAAAACGCATTATTCAGCATCACGATCCCCATGCCTTTGTCTCCATTCTCAATGTGCATGAGGTGATTGGTGAAGGCTTCTCCTATCAACGTAAAGTACGTTCCATTTTTGGCAAAAAATAAAACAACGGCAGGCCCTGCAATTAATGCTTGGCTTGCCGTTGTTTTTTCAGTTCCTGGTACTGCTGACTCAACCGCTGAAAACTAATTTGATCATCTTGGGCTAATGCCTGATCAATCGCCGCGATTAAGGCCTGTTGCTGACGCATCGTCCAATAAGTGGCTAAACGTTCTGACACTTCTGGATCAGGATGATCCGCCCAACGATAATACGGATTATCTTCTAAAACCGTTAAATAATCGAGATCAAGTTGGCGTTGTGGAAAATCTAATTCTAAAAAGTAGGCCTGATCTTGATGTGCGTTTACTTCATGAAAAATTTGATCTGGAATCGTTAATAACAGGTCAGCGCGCTTCATGGCAAAAGCTGTGTCACCGGCCGTGGTCTGAATTAAAATACCGCGATCAGCTGCTAAGGCATGTTCCACCACGTGCAAGTTAGACAAAGCTTGTGGTTGGCCTAATAAATAGCGTAAAAACCACTCTGCCTCACGCACAGGCAATTGTTGTTGTGCTAAAAAAGACTCAATCAATGCTACTTTAAGCGCTTGTTCCATTAGTTGTCCTCTTCAGTAGATTCCAATAACCAAGCCATTTCATCATCCGTTGGCACTAATTTAACGTATCGTTTTAAGGCCGTTAACATTTCGGTGCGCTGACCGACACTCTGGAAGAATAAAATCAATTGATGCAAAAAATCAGGTTGATTTTTAAAGGTTGGATAAGCCAACAAATAATTTTCGCGGGCTACTTTGGTCTCATCTTGCGCATCTGCAGAAACCGCTAAATTCCAATAAGCTTGTGGATCCGCATCACCACGATCAGCCACTGGTGTGAGTAATGCGATATTCTCATCATGTCGTCCTTGCTTCACATAAAGATTACTCAGCTGTACAATGGCCGTCATATCATCTGGCACTAATGCCAGCCAGTGTTGCAAATATTTTTCGCCTAAGGCTTCATCATCTAAGCGAAAGGCTAGATCCGCAGCACGTTGATAGAGCACTTCATTATAAGCGTCCACAGCCATGCCTTCTTGCAAGGTCCGTAATGCATCCGTCAATTTAGCTTGCTTTTCTTGGGCTGTCGCTAAATAAGGGTATAACGAACTAAATTGCGAATCTTGCTCCCGTAGCTCAGATAACAGTTTTTCGGCTGCCTGGTAGTCTTTCAGCTGCAATTGAATAAAACCCGCCTGAAAGGCCGTTTCAGCGCTCATTTCAGCAGTTGGAATCAAATCCAAGTACTCGGCAGCCTTTTCAAACGCACCGCTATTGGCATAAGCGACGCCTAAACGCTGATACAAGTTAACCTTAGAAATTTCAACTTCACCAGCTGCAATTAATTCTTCATAGTAGACAATGGCCTTTTGAAATTCGCCACTGTCAAAATAAAATTCAGCCAACGCAAAGGCGATTACGGTTTCATCAGGATAAAGGCGACGTGCTTCCAGTAGTTTCTGTTCACTGACTTCATAAAGTCCTTGTTGTTGGTAAAGGTCCGCCGACACCAATAGACTTTCTGCATAAGCAGGTGAATCCGGCTGAATGGCTTGCAAGTAATCCAAGGCCTGTTCGGTTTTACCATCACTGATGGCAATATCAGCTAAAGTTGTTCGTAACTCATCTTCGTCTGGGTATTTGGCCAGTAATTTTAAATAAACTTTTCGTGCTTCCGGCAAAAAACCTAAGGCATACAAGTTTTCAGCCAGACTATACAACAAATCATCACTATCTTGCTGTAATGCACGTTGAAAGTCTTTTTTTGCTTGTTTGAGATTGCCATCTGCTAATGCAGCCAGCATATTTTCTGAATAACTCATCACACTGCACCTTTCTTATTCAAACTAGACAATTGTTTAATCGCCAATTTAAAAGGACTAGCAAAATTGCTAGTCCCTCTAAATTGGTTATTTAACCGCATCCTTCAATGCTTTACCAGGTTTAAAAGCTGGTACTTTGCTGGCTGGAATTTGAATTTCAGCACCAGTTTGTGGGTTACGCCCTTTACGAGCAGCACGATCACGAACTTCAAAGTTACCGAAGCCAATTAATTGAACCTTTTCACCTTTTGCTAATGTGTCTTGGATTGAACCAAAGACAGCATCAACAGCAGCTGTTGCTTGCTTTTTCGTCAAGTCTGTTTGACTTGCTACGTTTTCGATCAATTCAGCTTTGTTTGCCATAATAAATTCACCTCCCCATCTAAAAGTTAGACGAGTGTCTAATGGAGTTGCTCCAGTTACGAACACTGGCGAAACAATGAGCCAAATCATTATTTCTGAACTAAAAATATCATAGGAACGCCTTGATAGCAAGGTTTTTTTGATAATTCGTCACTTTTTATGCTCAAATCGGCCAAATTATGACATTTCCTTAATTTTTGGTTAGAATTTGCATCAAATCAGGCTTTGCGCTATTTCCGGCGGCGGATAATTAAATGCACCGGTGTTCCAGAAAAATCAAAGGCATGACGAATTTGATTTTCTAAAAAGCGTTCATATGAAAAATGCATCAGATCTGGGTCATTGACGAAAATAATAAATGTTGGTGGTGCAACCGCAACCTGTGTTGCATAGTATACTCGCAACTTCTTCCCATTCATCGATGGGGTTGGGTTTGTGGCAATCGCATCCATTAAAACATCGTTTAAAACAGACGATTGTACACGTCGTTGCTGGTTTTCATGAACTTGTTTGATCATGGCTGGCAACTGCGGCAACCGTTGATGGGTTTTCGCAGATACGAAAATAATCGACGCGTAATCCAAGTAGGCAAAATTACTGCGAATCGCATTTTCGAAGTCCGTTAACGTGTGATTATCTTTTTTCAAAGTATCCCACTTGTTGACCACAATGATGATACCACGGCCAGCTTCATGCGCATAACCAGCGATTCGCTTATCTTGCTCACGAATGCCTTCTTCAGCATTTAGGACCACCAAGACCACGTCGCTTCGGTCAATAGCGGACATCGCCCGCAACACACTGTATCTTTCAGCATTTTCATAAGCCTTGCCACGTTTCCGTAGCCCTGCTGTATCGATCATGGCAAACTCATCACCTGCTTCAGTGACAAACTGGGTATCGATTGCGTCTCGAGTCGTTCCAGCAATATTCGAAACAATCACTCGATTTTCACCTAAAATAGCATTCACCAAAGATGATTTTCCGACATTTGGCCGACCAATCAAGCTAAATTTGATTCGCTGATCGTCTTCTTCTTCCGTTTGAGCCGGAAAATGAGACACGATTGCATCTAACAGATCCCCGGTGCCAATCCCATGAACCCCGGAAATTGCGATTGGATCGCCTAAGCCTAATGAATAATAATCATAAATATCTTGCCGTAATTCTTGGTTGTCAACTTTGTTAACCGCTAAAATAACCGGTTTATCCGTTTGATACAACATCCGCGCCACACGTTCATCAGCGTCTGTCATCCCTTCACGAATACTGGTGACAAATACGATCACATCCGCTTCGTCCATTGCGATTTCGGCCTGTTCAGTAATCTGCTTTAAAAATGGCTCATCACCAAGGTCGATTCCACCTGTATCAATCAAATTAAATTGACGGCCAGTCCATTCCGCATGGGCATAGATCCGATCACGGGTAACCCCTGGCATATCGTCAACAATTGAGATCCGTTCACCGGCAATTCGGTTAAAAACCGTTGACTTCCCAACGTTTGGGCGTCCAACGATTGCAACAACTGGATTTGCCATTGACAATCCCTCCTTCTGTATTACATCAAAAAAGAGATTGGTCATTGCCAATCTCTTTTCATAGACAATTTAAATTAACCTTTTAAGTCTTTACCAATGATGTCGCCTAAGGTAAAGCCGCCTTCATCATCGTCGCTTTGGTACTTGCTGGTATCAACAGGCGTTGCAACGGGCTTTTCAGTCTCACCATTTGGTTTTGGTGCTAAAGCCTTAATTGAAAGGGCTAAACGGTGTGCATCTGGCTTAACGTCTAAGACTTTCACTTTCACAGTTTCACCTTCAGAAAGCACATCATTAGGTGTTGCAATGTGTTCATGTGAAATTTGTGAAATGTGAACTAAGCCTTCAACGCCAGGGAAGACTTCAACAAAGGCACCAAACGTGGTTAAACGTTTAACAGTTCCTTCAAGGACACTGCCAACTGGTGCTTTGTCTTCAATATCCGTCCATGGTTCTGGCAAAGTTGCTTTAATGGATAACGAGATCCGTTCTTTATCAGTATCAACTGATAAAACAGCAACCTTAACCGTTTCGCCAACCTTTAAGACATCAGATGGCTTGTCAACACGGTCATAAGAGATTTCAGATACGTGAACTAACCCATCAATACCACCAAGGTCAACAAAAGCACCAAAGTTGGTTAAACGTGCAACAGTACCTTCAACAACGTCGCCTGCTTTAAGCGTTGCCAAGATTTTTTCTTTTTGTTCAGCTTTTTCAGCTTCAGCAATTGCACGATGTGATAAGATTAAACGATTTTCGCTAGGTTCGATTTCAATGATTTTAAGTTTGAGGGTTTGACCCTTATACTGAGATAAGTCATCAACGAAATGATCCTCAATCATTGAAGCGGGAATGAAGCCACGTACACCGGCATCAACGACTAAACCACCCTTAACCACTTCTGTAACAGGGGCGTCGATTGATTCGCCTGCTTCAAATTTTTCTTGAATTTCAGTCCAAACTTTGCGTGCTTCTAAACGCCGCTTGGATAATAAATAACTCCCGTTTTCTTTATCCTTACCAATGGTTGAAATAACCACAAGGTCAAGTACATCGCCAATCTTGGCAGCATCATTAATATCATCAATATGCTGACTTGAAAGTTCTTTCATTGGAACAACGCCTTCGACGCCAGTTCCTTGAATGCCGACAATTAATTGTTTGTCGTCATCAATTGCTAGAACCTCCCCTTTTACAATGTCACCGACTTTGACGTCGTGGACGCTATTTAAAGCGTCTTCCATGGCATTTTGGTTCTCATTTGTGATGTTATCTTCGTTCATGCCAAAAATCCTCCTTCAACAGCTTGAAACTACAAGTCCTATTTTATAGTAAAACACCTTGAAATGCTAGAAAAACGTTATATTAATTCTCATCTTTCTCTTTTTTCTTAGCAGTTTCATATATTTTAGCCACCACTTCATCAATTGAAAGTGGCGTTGTATCTAACCGGGTCGCATCTTTTGCCTGCGTCAATGGTGAAACTCGACGCGTTGAATCTTTATGATCCCGCACTTCGATTTCATGTTCCAAAGTCGCCAGTGGCGTATCGATCCCTTTTGTTAAGTTTTCTGCATAACGCCGACGCGCACGTTCCGCAACACTTGCAACTAAGAAAATTTTAACTTGGGCATGTGGTAAAACAGTGGTCCCAATATCGCGGCCATCCATTACAATACCGCCTTGAGCCGCAATAGCGCGTTGCTGTTTGACTAGTGCAGCCCGTACCGTCCCTAATGCCGCAACAGTTGAGACGTTGTTGGTAACATTGGGCTGACGAATCGCTGTTGTGATATCGTGTTCACCAATGAAAACTTGTTGCACAGGGTCAGCCGCCACAAAACGAATTGGATAGGTTTCAACCACGTTTAAAATTTGCGGTTCATCGGTTAGATCCAAGCCTAATTGCATGGCCTGCCAAGTCACTGCACGGTACATTGCACCGGTATCACAATACACATAATGTAACTTTTTAGCAACTAATTTTGCTACCGTACTTTTACCTGCCGAAGCAGGCCCATCAATTGCAATCTGTAAACCTTTACTCATTAATCAACAATCCTTCTTTTCAAGAGATTATGCCGTCAAAAATACAGTCAAGTTATGGTCAACAAACGGCTCTAACTTAACTGCATTAAGCTTAAAACTATTTGACTCTTAACTGCTGCCCTGGGCTTAATTTAGAAGCACTGGACAACCCATTCATTTGGAGTAATTCAGAAACTGTTAACCCATTATTAACAGCAACGCGGTATAGCCCTTGACCAGCACCGACAGTTACATATTTTTTACCAGCACTACTACTGCTACTGGCACTACTTGAGCTAGCAGTTGATTGGCTACTGGCCACACTGCTACTGCTGCTAGCTGCCACAGAACTACTGCTGACGCTACTAGCAACGCTCGATGAACTGCTAGCTTCTGAGTGACTAGCTTTTGAACTGCTGGCCTTTTTCGTTGCTTTTTTTGAACTTGCTTTTGCTTTATGTTTTGTAGCCGTTGCGACCTTTTTGGTTTTCTTTTTGCTAGTTGTTGCTTGTTGTGAGGTCACCGGTTTGTTCATTTGACTCTGCACGATCGACCAAGCCCCAACTGGTAATGCAGCTAAGACTAACAATGCAATGGTTAAAAAGGTGACAAATGCGGCATTGCCCTTTTCTTTTTTACGCGTTGCAGAACGTGATACTTCACCCTTTGCATTTCGCTCACTATCGAATTGTGCATTCCATGGCTTCTCACCATGGTTATTACTTTTTCCACTCATGAAGGTTTGCCCTCCTTATGAATTAAGCGATGATTCGCTTAATGCGACGTCGCCGCACTTTTACTTCACTCAAAAACATTGTAACATACTCTTTTTTTAAATTCTGTATATTTCCGTTAATTTCCTAATCTCTATCGACTGTTGGAAAAAGCCGCGTTAATTTTTCCTGCCAGTTTAATAAAGGTTGCATTTGCGGCGAACCATGATCAAGCGCTAACTGCGTCAAGTAGTCAGCTGATTGCTGCCAACAACAACACTGTTTATCATGATCACCTGCCGGCTCTTCAAAATCATTTAAAATAAACGCGCGTTTGCAGCTTTCTGTCTCAATATACTGCAACATGGTGCGCAAAGCGGCTAGTTTTTCAGCCTGACGTTTCACGAAAAGACTGCTGACCTCGGCTTCCGAATACTGTTGCTGATGATAATAACGTAGCAATTGGACTTCCGGGAAATCATATTGATCAAAGTGAGCCGGTGCTGCATAATACTGCCTGATCAACGCCGCAGCCGGAATGCTTTTCGTCACCAAACTCGCCTGCAATTGAAAATCACCAGGCTGATAGTACAAAATGGCAATACTTTGCTGACCGTCCCGGCCAGCGCGTCCAATTTCCTGTAAATAGCTGCCAAGATCAGCTGCCAGATGATAATGGATCACAAACCGAATATTGGCCTTATTGATCCCCATTCCAAACGCCGTCGTGGCACAAATGATTTGCAGGGTACCTGTCATAAATTGCTGTTGGATCGTAAACCGATCTTCACGATTGAGATCGCCATGATAAAAGCCTGTGGCAATCTGTGTTTTTTGCTGGATCTGAGTAGCCATTGCTTCAGCCTTTTGTTTACTTGAAAAGTAAATAATCCCTGGTCCTGTTAATGTCGTGCACGCCTGTAACAGCGCAGTGTCCTTTTCAGCATCATTTTGAAAGCGTTGCACATCTAAATAGATATTTGGCCGATCAACCGAATACACCAACTGCGTCGTTTGTGCTGGTATCAAATCCAGCTTGTCCAAAATATCCTGCCGTACTTTTTGCGTGGCCGTTGCTGTCAGTGCTAAGGTACTGCGCGGTTGAATCAACTGACGTAACTGGCCTAGCGCTAAATAGTCTGGACGAAAATCAAGTCCCCACTGTGAAATACAATGCGCCTCATCGACCACGAGAAGTGCAATTTGCATTGCTGCTAATCGCTGTTGTACTGCAGGTTGCATCGCCATTTCAGGTGCCATAAAAATAAAATGGTATTGATCCAGATGCTGTAATAGGCTGGCCTTTTCAGCTGGCGCCAAGCCAGAAGTCAACGCCAACACACTTTTTTCACCTAAGTAATTTAAAGAAGCCACTTGGTCTTGAATCAGTGAAATCAAAGGTGAAATAATCAGCACTGTGCCTGGCAGCAAATAACCTGGTAATTGATAACACAACGACTTGCCAGTTCCGGTTGGTAAAACGGCGAGAACATCTTTTTGTGCGACAACAGCCTCGATGATCTTTCGCTGGCCTGGTCGAAAATCCGAGTAGCCAAAATGCTGTTGCAATGTCTGCGTCAATTTATCCATGCTGTCGCCTTCTTTGCTGGATCTGATACAATCGAAACTGAAAAAACGGTAATGACTGTCCCAATTGCTGAAATTGCCATTGATCAATCGGACAATTCTGAAACTGATCGGCTAATACTTGCTGCTGATCGACACTAAAAAAAGCATCAAATGGAAAATCAGGCATTAAAATCGCCGCTTCTAATAAATGCTCAGTTAACGTACTGGCCTTTAAATGCCGGCGTTGCTGTAGGGCTTGAAGCGACGTGCCTTGTAAAACAGCTTGATACGTTTGGGCGGCACTATGACTTAAAATTGAAGTAGGTGCCATCGGCTGCCACAGTGACGCAAACATTGGTAGTTGCGCGGCCTGCCTTAAAAGCCGATAAATCAAAGCCTGCTGCCGTAAGAAAATAGCAAATGAAGTGGTTTGTTGCCGGATAGCGACTTGTTCAATGGTGAGCCGATCAACCGCGTGACCACTGAGAAAAAAGCTCATAAAGGTTGCATCTTGTGGCGCTAATTGTGTCAAAAAATGCTGCCAATCTTGTGCAAAGGTGGCCACCAAGGTCGCTTTGTTTTGTCCAAATAACCATTGTTTCACAGCAATCCGATCACGCTCAGGTACCATTAAGGGATAATACTGGCGATTTTGATAACCTAGCTCAGAGATCACTTGAGTCGCTAAAAACAAACGGGCTGTATAATGGTTCGCCTTAGGAAAATGCAAACTATCAATGCCGGTTGGCAGCAACTGCTGCTGGCGCCATTCTTGTTCGTGCTGCTGGCCTTGAACCGTTTTTTTCATTTTTTTATCTTGTGCCACTAACCAGCCTCGCTGAACAAGCACTTTTAATTGCCGTTGGTAATCTGCCAGCTGAAGTTGTGGTAAAAACTGATATAATGAAAGTAACTGATACGCCAAACCTGCATATAAATTCGACACCGTCCGTTTTCCCTGCAAAATGTAATAAATTGCTAACGGTCGACGCCATTGCTGTTGTGAGAATAATAATAATAAATATTCTGGTGCAATATTTGGCATTGTCATGCTTCCTTCTAAGGAGTGATTTTTTGGATTATAGTCGTGTACAACAAGAAAATTGTATTGCTTGCGGGCTGTGCCAGCTCAAAGCACCTCATTTATTTGATTATGACGCTGAAGGCATTGCTTACTTTAAGCCCGATCATAATCAAAGTGTAACGCCAATTCCTGACAGTGAACGTACTGCTTTTAAAGCGGCCTATCAACAATGCCCCACCCATGCCATTCAACATCAAAAGGGCCCTTTTCAGATTTGCAATACGAATAAAAATGCTTGAAGCCTGAACGGTTTCAAGCATTTTTATTTAGAAACGTTTCCCTGTTCGAGCCAGTCGCTTTAGCTGTGCCACTTCTTCGTGTTGTAAAGGCCGTGATTGGCCTGGAACTAACCGATCTGTGGTTAAAAAGGCATATTGTTGACGGCTTAATTTGATCACCGGATAACCCACATGGGCCAACATATCCCGCACTTCGTGATTCATCCCTTCATGAATGGTTAAACTGACCAAAGCGGTTTGCTGCTTTTGGTCACTGGAAACAAGTTTCGCTTTAGCAGGTGCTGTTTTGCGTTTTTCCAAACGGACACCGGCACGTAATTGCTTCAAAGCATCAACGGTTGGAATGCCCTTGACTTTGGCTAAATAGACTTTTTCAACTTGATATTTAGGGTGAGTCAATAAATTCGTTAATTCACCATCATTGGTCATGATCAACAAACCAGACGTTGCGTAGTCTAATCGACCAACTGGAAATAAACGTTCATGAACTTCAGGAAAGAAGTCGACAACCGTTTTACGCCCCTTATCATCATGCGCCGTTGTAACGACACCACGTGGTTTGTCCAATAAGAAATACTGTTTTTTTTCTTTCGTCAACGGCACGCCATTCACTTCGACATGGTCACTAGGTTCTACTTTGGTGCCTAAAGTCGTCACGGTTTGTTGGTTGACCGTCACACGGCCCGCTTGAATCAGTGCTTCTGCTTTGCGGCGTGACGCCACACCTGCAGCTGCAATGACTTTTTGTAATCGTTCTGCCATCGTTTTATCAATCCTCGTCTTTTTTTGTTTCATCCTGATTTAATTGTGCCTGAAAGGTTGCAAATAAATCATTCGTTTCAGGTGCTGCTAATTCCTCTGGTTCAGGTAATGGTGGTAGCTGCGTCAGGTCTTTCAGTTCAAAATAATCTAAGAAAAAGTCACTTGTACCATATAAAATAGGCCGGCCAGGCGCCTCTTTGCGCCCTTTAGCCTCAACTAATTGCCGCAACACCAGCTTTTGAATGGCACCACTACTTTGAACCCCTCTAATTTCATCAATATCTACCCGTGTGACGGGCTGCTGATAGGCAATAATCGCCAAGGTCTCTAAGGTTGCTTGTCCGAGATTGGTTGAAAGTGGTGCTGAAAAATACTGTTTGATCACTGGTGCAAGCTCTTTTTTAGTCGCCAATTTAAAATGCTCACCAAATTGGAGCAACACTAAACCACGTTGGTGATCTGCTTGTAAGTCTTGTTTTAAGCGCGTTAAAGCATGACTGATCGTCGCTGGATTTTCTGGTAACAGTTCATCCAATTGATCTAAGCTGAGTCCTTCATCACCGGCCACAAACAATAGCCCTTCGATTGTTGCATTTAAATTCACACCTAGATTAGGCCTCCTTCACTGGCTGTGCCTGGCGCTTTAATAATAAAGGCGCCAAATCATCTGCTTGCTGACAAACCACATCACCAGCCCGCATGAGTTCAAGGACGGCTAAAAAGGTTGTCACAGTGACCTCAGTCGTCGCATGTCGCGGTAATAAATGACTAAATTCTTGTGGTTTATTTTGTTGCAATTGATCCTTGATTTGCTGGATCATTTTGGTAATGGTCACTTTCTCACCAACCACAGCCGTTTTTTGTGGTGGTTCCGCCTGCTGTAACAACTGTGTCAGCGCTTGGGTCAAAATCGTCAATTGCACTGGCGGCTCAGGCATCGGGATCCGTTCCATTTGTGGTGCAAAATTGGGCGCTTTACTAAAGCTATCTTTACGTGCTAATTCACGTGTTTGCAACTGCTTAGCAGCCTGTTTATACAATTGATAGCTGATCAACTGTCCCACAAGTTCTGCCCGCGGATCCTGTTCTGTCATGTCATCTTGTTCAGGCGCTTGGACCGGTGCTTTTGGTAATAGCATCTGACTTTTAATGCGCATCAAAGTAGCCGCCATCACAAAATAATCGCCGGCCACTTCCAGTTGATTAGTCTGCATCTGTTGCAGATACGCTAAATACTGCGAAGTAATCGCGACGATTGGAATATCGTAAATATTCATTTTTGCAGCCTGAATGAGATGCAGCAACAAATCCAGCGGGCCTTCAAATTCTGGTAACTTAACCGTTAATACCACACGCTCACCTCTAATGCTGTTGTTCCCAATCTGCAACGATTGCCGTTGTTGATAAGGTACCCATTAATTTTTGCTCTGGGAATAACTGGGTCAATTCTGTCAGCATCTTAAAAGCGTTACCTTGATTGCGATCAGATGGGCTTAATGCAATGTGTCGGACGATCACATAGTCTGTTGTGATCTCAATACCAATCACGCCTGCAAAATCACCAGTGGTATTCTTCCATAAATAAAGTACATGTTGGTCGTCAGCCTGATACCATGCCAATTCATCTTGCAAATGTGCCACATCCTCTAAGTCAGGTACAAAGGACAATAACCCCATCGCAATTTTTTCGTAATTCGTTTTATACTTAAAAAGCATGATAGCCCCCTAGCCATTGAATCTTAATCAGTTTAAAAATACCATAATCACACAACAAATACAACTAGGCGCGCGGGTGATAACGGTCATAAACCTGTCGTAAATGCTTTTGACTCACATGGGTATAGATCTGTGTCGTTGAAATATCAGAATGCCCTAATAACTCCTGCACCACTCGTAAGTCTGCACCATTTTCTAACAAGTGTGTGGCAAATGAATGCCGAAGTGTGTGCGGGGTCACATCTTTATCAATTCCTGCATCACGAACCACTTGTTTGAGATTCTTCCAAATTCCTTGGCGTGTAAACGGCCGCCCATAATGGTTTAAAAACAGTTCGTTTGGATGTTGCCCTGGCCGAATAAAAGTTGGACGTACATCTGCTAAATAACGTTTGATCCATTTAATCGCAACATCACCAATGGGAATCAAGCGTTCTTTGTCCCCTTTCCCAATGGTTTGGATCAACCCTAAACTCAGATGCAGCTCATCTAATTTTAAATGCGTTAACTCACTGACACGTAATCCGGTGGCATACATCACTTCTAAAATCGTACGATCACGCAATCCTAATGGCGTTGTAGTATCAGGTGTAGCTAACAAACGACTGACCTCACTTTGAGATAACACTTGCGGTAAATGCTGCTCACGCTTAGGTGAATCGATTTGTTGCATTGGATCAATTTTGATCAACTGATTCTCCCATAAAAAGCGGTAAAACTTACGTAAGCTTGAAACAATCCGAATCACACTATTTGCTGCCAACCCAGCTGTTTTGAGATCAGCTAAAAAATTAAGCACCATAAAACGGTCTTGCGCAAATGTACTGGCTTGCTGTGCTTTCAAAAAGGCTGTGTACCGACGAATATCACGGGTATAGTTTTCAACGGTATTCTCAGATAGCCCTTTTTCAACAATTAAATAGTGACGAAAATCCGCAACGATCGTCTCTAATTTTTCCATGTTTGTCCTCCTGATGTGTACGTGGTTATTGTTGAAGTTGTTTTTTTAATTGGTTAGTGGTTAATGTTGATATTTGTTCTAATTAACATAACTTTATTTATTATAAGCTATTTTGCTAGAAAAAGCCACCCTGCCTGTCCAAGCCCTACTGCCACAAAAATAAGGATCACCCATCCTACGATAAGTCATCCTTATTTTTATTGTTTTTGTTGCTGCTCTCGATTTTTACGCTGACAATCCATGCAAATCCCCTGAAACGTCAGTTTATGATCCGTGACTTGAAAATGAAACTGCTGTTCCACCACACGCTCAACATCTAATAAAAGATCCTCATGAACTTCTTGTATTTTGCCACATTGCGTGCAGAGTAAATGATGATGAAAATGATGCTGACTACCTTCACGCCGTAGATCATAGCGAATCAAACCATCTGTAAAACTAACTTTGTCTAAGATCTTCAATTCACTTAAAATTTCAAGTGTGCGGTAAACAGTCGCCAAACCAATATCTGGTGACTTTTCCTTAACACGCATGTAAACTTCTTCGGCACTCAGGTGGCCTTCTTCATTTTCAATTAATGAACAAACAGTGGCCTCACGTTGTGGTGTTAGCTTAAAACCAGCTTGATGTAATTGCTGCTGAATGCTCTTTAAGTACTGTTCGTCCATTTTAAAGCCTCCCATTGATAGCGAAACCAATCTTGCTACTATCATAATCCTAGCGGGAGAGAATTGCAATGGACCGCCTAGTTCTTCTGCTTAAGGTAGGTCTTTCCCTCACGTTGTTCAATCAGATCGGCCTTCATTAAATGCCCTAAAGCTCGTTTAAATTGACCTTTACTAATGCCAAAGAAGGTTTTGATCGCCTCAGGTTCACTTTTATCAGTATAGGCCATTACCCCACCCGGCTGATGTTGTAATACCGCTAAGATCATCTCAGCATCTGCAGAGATGGCCTGGTAAGCGCGTGGTCGCATCGATAAATTCATGGTTCCATCTGGCCGAACACCGATCACCCGAGCCTTGATGCGTTGCCCTAAACGGGGTTCACCGTCACGTTCACTTGGATGAATGAAACCAATATTACGTTCGTCAGTAAACAAGTAGCTGCCTACTAATTTCAAGCGATAGATCGTACCCGTAATATCATGGTTTTTCATCGTCGGTAAAGCGCGGCGTGAACGGGCCTCAAATTCCGGCATATCGGCTAAATGGCCCCACATCCGACCCTTTACATCAACCGCTAGCTTCACGAATAACTGATCGCCTTTTTCAGGCCATAAGTGATGGATCGTTGGTAATTCATCCAGCGACACCACAATATCCTTATCGGGCAACCCGATCGAGACAAAAACACCTAGATCACGGCGGCTACTAACCACTGTGGCCCAACCGAATTGATTTAAACGCACCGTTGGCATTTTAGTGGTTAATGACAAGACATGTTCCGTATTTTCATAAGCAAACCCTGTAATGGCATCCGTTACCACATGGGGCTGATCGAATTCTGATTTCGCAACGCGAAACGTCAAGCCGTCTTCTAACTGACCAAAATAATAACGGTCATTTTCATCTGTCATCGTCATGGTGACTTTTTTACCTAAATAATCTACTTTATCCAAATTTTTTACCTCACTTTAATATCGGCTGGAGCAATTGTAAAATCACATACGTCATCCCTGATGCAATCACTGGGCCAGCTGCAATACCGCGTAATAATACAACACCCATAATGGTGCCAAATACCAATGCAACTGTAATTTCAGGACTTTGAGATAACAATCCAACCCCTTTAGCTGATAACACTGCAACGAGCACGCCACAAGTCACTGCAACATAGCCCACAGGTGACTTAAACGCATTTAATAAGTCGCGGAAGCCAATTTGGCCCGTTGCAATCGGCACTAGGATCGCAACGGAAATCACCGTCACCCCCCAATTAATCCCCTTAGCCTGAATCGTGTTTAATAATTTAGCGGTGTTCGGAATGAGCTTTAAGGCCAGTACGACACCTGTGGCAATTAACAATGATTGATTTTTCCCGAAATATGAGACTGCTAAAATAATCAGCAGAAACAACCAACTTTCCAAAATAAAAACCTCCGTCCGTTTATTCAGCTTACTAAGCTTACCATATTCCCAACAAAAAAAGCCACTGCTCACGCAGTGACTTTAAAAGTTTAAGCGGATAAAGCTTACATAGCGTTAGAAGCACCACGGTAGATAATCCCACGACGTGAGTCAACCGTAACAACTTCTTCGTCAGCAATCTTTTCAGTTGCGTTTTCAGCACCAACAACGACAGGAATCCCCATTGCGATACCAACAACAGCTGCATGACTGGTTAAGCCACCAGCTTCGACAACTAAGGCACTTGATTTTTCAATGGCTGGTAAATAATCTTTATCAGTTGTCTTCACAACTAAGATGCCACCTTCAACTGCTTTTTGGTTAGCTTCTTCAGCGCTTGTTGCGATAACAGCTTTCCCAATAACAGTTTGGTCGCCAACACCTTGGCCTGCAACTAACTTAGACCCAATTAATTGGATCTTCATAACGTTCGTTGTGCCACGTTCGCCAACTGGTACACCAGCAGTGATGATAATCAAGTCGCCTTCCTTAGCGAAGCCTAAGCTTTGTGCTTTTTCAGCGGCTAAGTTAAACATTTCATCTGTTGAGCTTGGCTTTTCAGCAACGATTGGATAAACACCCCAGTTAACGGCTAAACCGCGACGTGTGCGTTCATCAAATGTAATTGCTAAAATGTCAGCCTTTGGACGATACTTGGAGATCATCCGAGCTGTAAAACCAGACTCAGTAGCTGCAACAATTGTCCGGATGCCTAAATTACGGGCAGTGTGGGCAACTGATTGGCCGATTGATTCTGTAACGTCTGTTTTGCTGAATTCTTTCAAAGCAAACGAATCTTGGTCGATCATTGCTTTTTCAGCGCGTTCTGCAATTTTAGCCATTGTTGCAACAGATTCAACAGGGTATTTACCATTGGCACTTTCACCTGAAAGCATTGTTGCATCAGTTCCGTCAAAAATAGCGTTGGCAACGTCAGTTGCTTCAGCACGTGTAGGACGTGGGTTTTCTTGCATTGAGTCTAACATTTGTGTTGCAGTGATAACAGGCATACCTAAAGCGTTACACTTCTTGATCAAACGTTTTTGAATAATTGGCACGTTTTCAACTGGGATCTCGACACCCATGTCACCACGTGCAACCATCAAGCCGTCGCAGACTTTTAGGATTTCATCAATGTTATCAATACCTTCTTGAGATTCGATCTTAGGGAAGATTTGAACATGTTCCATGTGCTTTTCTTCTAACAATTCACGGATATCTAAAACGTCTTGTGCCTTACGGACAAAACTTGCAGCAATATAATCAATGTCATGGTCTAAACCAAAACGAATATCACTTGCATCTTTTTCAGTGATCCCTGGCAAGTTAATCGCAACACCAGGTGCGTTAACACCCTTACGTGAACCTAAAAGGCCATCATTTTGAACTTCAACAACAAGTTCCTTGTTCGCATCGTCCTTTTCAGTGATCTTCATATCAATCAAGCCATCGTCGAAAAGTACATGGCCGCCAACATGAACATCATCATATAAGCCTGGGTAAGTAACGGCGATTTTTTCTTTGGTTCCTTCGATTGAAGCGTCCATTGAAATACGCGTTACATCGCCAGTTGTAAATGCAATTTTGCCTTCTTTTTCAACTGTTGTCCGGATCTCAGCACCTTTAGTATCAAGCATGAAGGCAACCATTTTGCCGGTTGCTTTAACAGCTGCTAAGGCCTTTGCCATCCGATCAGCATGTTCTGGATGGTCACCATGTGAAAAGTTGAAACGAAAAACATTTGCACCAGATTCAATTAATTTTTGAATCGTTGCTTCATCTGAGCTAGCTGGACCAAGTGTACTTACGATCTTGGTTTTCTTCATAAGTAGAATCTCTCCCTTAATGTTTGTATAAAAGTAACGTTACGACTAAAACGAGTTAGAACGAAATATCACTATTTAAATCATATAATGATAATTCAGCATGATGCTTAGCGTTGAATAAGTCCAAGATATCATGTGAGACGATCTTGTTATTTTCAATCCCAATGGCTAAGCCGCCCTTGCCTTCAAGCAATAATTCAACGGCTCTAGAACCCATTTGTGAAGCCATAACACGATCACGGGCAGTCGGTGAACCACCACGTTGAACGTGACCTAAGACGGTTACACGAGTTTGGAAATCACCATATTTGTTTAATTCTTCCGCAAACTCGTCCGCATGCATAACGCCTTCGGCTAAAATAATTAATGAGTGTTTCTTACCCCGGTTACGACCGACACGAATTTTATCCGCAATTTTACTCATGTCAAAATCTTTTTCAGGAATCACAATGGCTTCGGCACCACCGGCAACACCAGACCAAAGGGCAATGTCACCAGCGCCACGACCCATAACTTCAATGACGAAAGTCCGTTCATGTGAAGTCGCTGTGTCACGAATCCGGTCCACTGACTCAAGAACGGTATTAACAGAAGTGTCAAATCCGATCGTAAAGTCAGTGTAAGGAATATCATTATCAATTGTCCCTGGTAAACCAATTGCATTATAACCATGTTCGGTTAACTTCAAGGCACCATGATATGAACCGTCACCACCGATAACAACTAACGCTTCAATTCCAAATTTGTTAAGTTGTTCGATCCCTTTTAATTGCCCTTCTTCTTGAGCAAATTCAGGGTAACGCGCAGAATATAAGAATGTCCCGCCACGTTGAATCTTGTCACCAACTGATGATTCGTCCATCTTAAAGATGTCACCGGCAACAAGTCCTGCGAAACCATAATTAATTCCGTATACTTCCAATCCTTCATGGATTGCTTTACGCGTTACAGCACGAATGGCAGCATTCATGCCAGGTGCGTCACCACCACTGGTTAAAATCCCAATGCGTTTCATTTTTTCACCTCAGGCATTTATCTTATTTGTTAGAGGTTAGACAAACGCGTGTCAAACCAATTATCTGTCTTATCCTCGAACCCAGAAATCATTTTAACACTTTTCTGAAAATATGTCTCTTGAAATTAACTATTTTCAGGAAAAAAGCGGTTTAATCATATTATTTAGCTTTTCTTTGCAAAGCAACATTGTCTTTTCCAAGTATTTCTTTCAATTGCTGCACAAATGATTCGGTTAAATGAACATCAAAATGGCGATGAAGCAGAATCTTTTGCCCAGTATCCGGTTCAAAAATCACAACCCCACTGCGTCCAGGTGACCGCTTGAGCAAATCGGGAATGGTTTGTCGCAACGGCGATGTAGCGGGAATCTTTAAAAACAGCCTGGTTTGCGCTGCTTGCAACAAGTCATCTGCTGACTGAAAACGACGGGCAATCAATTGAATTTGACCGCGATCTGCTGTTACTTTGCCTGTCACCCACAATACTTGATCCACCACTAGTAGGTCCACCGTTTGGCGATACACCTCTGGGAAACACGTGATGTCTAACTCTGCCGTTGCATCCTCACCGGTAACAAAAGCCATTTCCTGCCCTCGTTTTGTACGGATCACCTTCACCCGTTTGATCAAAACGAGCATTTGTACTGTTTGATCCGGAACAAGATCAGGAACATTGGTAAACGTCTCATGTTGACTTAAGGCAGCATATTTTTCAACTGGATGCCCTGACAGATACGCACCTAAATATTGTGCTTCAAAATTAAGTTTTTCTTTTAAACTAAAATCAAACATTTGCTTGGGCTTTGGCGCTAATTCACTTAACAGTTCCTGGTTGGTACCGCTCAGTTTCAAAGCCGCAATCAATTCAGGTGCTTGATTCAATAATGCCTTACGATTGGGATTAAAATCGCGTAGTGCATTGGTGTAGATCAAAGGTTCTAAATCAGCTATTTTTAACCATTTATCACCTAAACGGCGTAAATAATCGGCTAAAGAATGGAATTTTCCGCCAGTTGCACGTGCTTGCAAAATCGCTTGAACATAATCTTTTCGCAACCCATGAATGCTATTTAACCCAAACTGGATGGTTTGTTGCTGCACCGTAAAATCCAATTCACTTTGATTCACGTTAGGTGCCAAGATCTTAAGGTGACGCTGACGTGCTTCCAACAAATAGCGCTTGGTCTTCTGGCCTTGATTACCGGTTGCATTTAACAAAGCCGCAAAAAAAGCCGCTGGATAATGGGCCTTTAAATAGGCGAGTTGAAAGGCAATCATGCTGTATGCCACGGCGTGAGAGCGATTAAACCCATAATTGGCAAAACGCTCAATATACTGATACATTTTCTGAGCGTCAGTCGCATCATAGCCACGTTGCTGGGCGCCTTTTAGAAACGCTGTTTGCTGCGCGTCAATCACGCTTTTTTGCTTCTTACTCATGGCACGCCGCAAACTGTCGGCTTCCCCTAACGTAAAGCCACCCATTTGTGCGGCAACTTGCATGACTTGTTCTTGATAAACCAAGATACCATAAGTTGGCGCCAAAATAGCCTCGATTTTGGCATCGGGATAATGCCCATGTTGCTGGGCATGTTTTCGCTTAATAAAAATTGGAATATTGGCCATCGGTCCCGGTCGATACAAGGCATTCACCGCCACAATATCTTCAAAATCAGTCGGTTTCAGTGTTTGCAGCACCCGTTTAATGCCTGCTGACTCAAATTGAAAGACACCATTGGTATCTCCTTTTTGAAAAAGTGTCAGTGTTTCCGGATCATTTAGTGGGATCTCAGTAACGTCAAAAGACCGTCCTAACTGTTGCGTCACCAGTGCCAGTGTATTGGCTAAAATGCTTAAATTACGCAGGCCTAAAAAGTCCATTTTCACCAAACCAATGGTGGCCACATCGCCCATAGCAAACTGCGTCAATTCAATGCCGTTACTGCCTGACTGAAGCGCTAAATAATCTGTGAGATTGTGATTGCTTAAAATAATGCCTGCTGCGTGAGTAGAATAGTGCCGCGGCAAGCCTTCTAATTGTTGTGCGATCTTGAATAACAACTGATTGTGCTCGCTGTCACTCACCAAATTACGCAACTTCAATGACGTATCATAGGCCGTTTTCAAATCAATGTGCAAGGTATTGGGTACTGCTTTAGACCAACGATTCAATGCCACCTGCGACAAACCTAACACCCGGCCAACATCGCGGAGCGCCTGTTTTGCGGCCAGTGTGCCATACGTCATAATTTGGGCCATATGGGTTTGACCATATTTGTTATACACATAATGCAACAACTCTTCCCGCCGATTATCTGGAATATCCAAATCAATATCAGGCAAATTGCGACGTTCTGGGTTTAAGAAACGCTCAAATAGTAGTTGATAGGCCAATGGGTCCACTTCTGTAATCGTCAGTGCATACGCCACCAGTGAGCCTGCAGCTGAACCACGACCAGGTCCCGTAATAATTCCCACCTGATGGGCGTGGTGCATGACGTCCCAAATAATCAAAAAATAGTCTGCAAAACCCATTTTTGTGATGACTTGTAATTCATAATCCAATCGTTGCTGATAAGTAGACGGTATAGTCTGATCCGGAAAACGCCGTGCTAAGCCTTGTTGCGCGACCTGTTTCAGATACGCTTCACTGGTGTTTTCACCTGGCACTGGAAAGCGTGGCAATAGATCTTGATGCAAGGTCAACGTCACTTGACAGACCTGCGCCAATTGTTCTGTTGCTGCAACAGCAGCGGCTAAATCAGCTTGTTGGTAGCGTTCGGTCACTTCAGCGGCCGGTGCTAAATAATGCAATCCGGCTTGATTGACTTGCTGTTTGGCCTCATTTGACAAAGGCGTTCCTGTGCCAATATGCTGTAATACAGTGGCGCTAAACGCATCCGTCGTATTTAAATAACGCACAACTTCTAAAGCAATTAATGGCACTTGGCAAGCATGGCTTAATGCTTGTAAAGCCGTCCGATTCGCCTGTCCAGCTGGTTGTAGCGTCACCCCTAATCCAAATAATGACGCACACTGTTGCTGTAGCATTGTCACATAATGTTGTGCCTGACTGGGATCCTGTTCCAATAATAGCGTTAATTCACTGGCTTCTGCAGGTACAACAACCGCAACATCATCGAGATAAGCTTGCAGCGTCGCCAGCGTCGGTGGTGTGTCATGCGTCATTAAATGACTGGATAATTTCAGTAGGTTGCGGTACCCCTGTTCATTTTTGGCAAAGCACAACAGTGGCCACGCTTGATCCGTTAACACAAGCCCTTGGGTGGCAATCGTCAAGCCGAAAATTGCCTGTAACTGCGCCGTTTGACAAGCCTGGTAGAAACTTAGCCAGCCAGAAGTCACTTGCTCATCTGTTAAAGCAATTGCCTGATAACCGCGTTCTTTAGCGGCTTGTACGTATTGTGTCACGGTTAACGGACTTTTTAACAGACTATTGGCACTGATCGTCTGTAGCTGAACAAATGTCATCGCCGCATCCCCTTTCGGTTATTCTGTTCCTTCAATTATACCAAATTTCAAACCAGCACTGTTGCGAAGCAGACTTTTGTTTTTAAATCAGCTATGCTAAAATAAATAAATAGCGAAAAGAGGTGTCATCGTGAAACAAGTATTTACTCTTATTTGGGCATTGATCTACGGTCAGCTCGTGGGCTATATTGGCTCTGCCGTTGTTGGGCGGCCATACAGTGCCGCGATGGCTGCAATGATCTCCGTTGTCTTTGCCGTTATTCTTTGGCTCGTACCAAAGGCAATGTCAACTGACCAAAAATAAGCCGTAACTAAAACGCCCTACCAAATTTGGTAGGGCGTTTTTGCATGCTGTTAGGCTTGGTTTTCAAAAATTAAATGGTCCTGTAATAAATTGATTCGAACCGTTGTGTGGGGTGCGACTCGCCCGGCAATGATTTCTTTGGCTAATGGTGTCTCCACTTCACGGGTAATAAAGCGCCGTAATGGGCGTGCGCCAAAAGCAGGATCATACCCTTTTTCGGCAATCCATTTTTTAGCAGAATTAGAAATCGTTAACGTAATCGCCTGATCGGCCAGTCGATTCGATAATTGTGCCAACATTTTCACCACAATTGCTTGCACATCGACTAAGCTTAAAGGGGTAAAGGTGATGACATCATCAATGCGGTTTAAAAATTCTGGTTTAAATTTGGTTTGGATCAATTGTTGGACTTGCTGATGGGCCGCTGGCGTAATTCGCCCGTCTTGATCGACACCGTCTAACAAAATTTCGGAACCTAAATTAGATGTCATAATGATCAGTGTATTTTTAAAATCCACTGTCCGGCCTTGACTATCCGTCAACCGCCCGTCATCTAAGACTTGTAATAACAAGTTAAACACATCGGGATGCGCTTTTTCGATTTCATCTAGCAAAACGATCGAATAAGGGTTCCGCCGCACAGCTTCTGTTAACTGTCCGCCTTCTTCATAGCCCACATAGCCTGGTGCTGCACCAACCAACCGTGAAACAGCATACTTTTCCATATATTCGCTCATATCAATACGCACCATATGGTCTTCTGCATCAAATAAATCTTCGGCCAGCGCCTTGGCTAATTCCGTTTTTCCGACCCCGGTAGGCCCTAAGAATAAGAAAGACCCCAGTGGCCGTGCTGGATCTTGTAACCCTGCACGTGACCGTAAAACAGCATTGGTAACGGCCGTCACCGCCTCATCTTGACCGACCACCCGTTCATGTAAGTGATCTGCCAAATGCAGTAGCTTTTCTCGTTCGCCTTGTACTAACTTCGTCACAGGAATCCCAGTTTCACGACTGACGACCCCAGCAATTTCATCTTCCGTCACCGACTCTTGCACTAACCAATCATCCGGCCGTTCTTCGGCTTCAGAATCTTGGAGTGCTTTTTCAAGTTCTGGAATCGTCCCATGCTGTAAGCGCGCGGCTTTTTCCAAGTCATAATTATTTTGTGCATCTTGCAGTTCACGTTTTGCTTGGTCCAATTGGCTTTTTTTATCGTTTAATGCCGCAATATCCTTTTTTTCCGATTGCCAGCGTAATTTCATTTGATTGGCTTCTTCACGCAAATCAGCTAATTGGGTTTGTAATTTTGTTAACCGTTCTTGGGAAAGCGCATCGGTTTCCTTTTTTAACGCAGCTTCTTCAATTTCCAATTGCATTAACCGTCGGGTCACTTGATCCAACTCGGTGGGCATTGAATTCATTTCCACATTGATGTTCGCACTGGCTTCATCCACTAAATCAATCGCTTTATCAGGTAAAAAACGATCCGTAATATACCGATCTGACAACGTTGCAGCTGCTACCAGCGCATTATCATGAATCCGGACACCATGGTAGATCTCAAATCGCTCTTTTAAACCACGCAAAATACTAATGGTATCTGCAACAGAAGGTTCTTTTACCAACACACGCTGAAACCGCCGTTCAAGTGCTTTATCTTTTTCCATGTACTGCCGGTATTCATCCAGTGTCGTCGCACCAATCAAATGCAACTCACCACGGGCCAACATCGGCTTTAATAAGTTGCCGGCATCCATACTACCTTCGGTTTTACCAGCGCCGACAATATTATGAATTTCGTCAATAAATAAAATAATTTGACCTTCACTTTTTTTGACGGCTTTTAAAACGCCTTTTAGCCGTTCTTCAAATTCACCGCGATATTTTGCCCCAGCAATTAAGGCACCCATATCCAAACTAAAGATGGTTTTATTTTTTAAGTTATCTGGCACATCTTTTTTGACGATTCGTTGGGCCAAGCCTTCCACAATCGCAGTTTTCCCAACACCAGGCTCACCGATCAATACCGGATTATTTTTCGTTTTACGGGATAAGATCCGAATCACATCTAAAATTTCGTCATCCCGACCGATAATCGGGTCTTGATCGCCTTTTCGGACGGCTTGTACCAAATCTGTACCATATTTTTCTAATGCTTGATATTGTGCTTCCTGATTTTTAGAGGTCACGCGTTCACCTGCTCGCATATCGTTTATTATTTTTTGTAATTTAGCAGTTGTCACTTGTTGTTGCTGTAAATATTGTGTTAACGGCTGTTGTGATAAGGTCATCAGCGCCAGCACAATACTTTCAGTGGCAACATAATCATCCTTGAAATCTGCGCTGATTTTTTCAGCCGCTTGAAAAAGTTGATAAAGATCTTGGCTCATGGTTTGTCCATACTGCACTTGACTGCCTTCAACGGTTGGTAAGGCCGCCAACTGCTGATCAACAGCCTGCTCAAACGCGTCAATGGCAACGCCTGCTTGTTCATAAATCTGACGTGCCAATTGTCCCGGTTGAATCAAAAATTTAAACAAGTGTGGGATTGCAATGGCTTGCTGATGGCGATGTTCCGCGATTTGTTGGGCCTCAGCAAGGGCGTCTTGTACCGCCTGAGTCATTTTCTCTGGATCCATAGTTATCATCCTTTCTCATCATCTAAAAAATCGACAATCACTTGTCGATTTCAGTGTAACTTTAATTTACCTAGCATGCATGAAATTTGCATCCAACTTAAGCCGGATTTGTGCCATTTAGCCGACTAATTTCAATAATCACATCCACTGCGTGCGCCATGACCTGCTGTGACACAAATTCATAACGACCATGCATGTTTTCAGGCCCTGCAAATAAATTCGGCGTTGGCAAGCCCATAAAAGAAAGTTTCGAACCATCTGTACCGCCGCGCACCGCTTCGGTTAAAGGCGTAATGTGTAAGTTTTCCATCGCTTGCCGTGCTAATTCAACCGGGCGCATATCTTGTTCCAAAATTTCGCGCATGTTGGCATACTGATCCCATAGCGTGATTGTCACCCGTGGCGTGTCATAACGGGCATTTAAACGCGCTGCGATTGCCTGCGCTAGCGCTTTCCGTTGTGCCAAACCATCCCGTTCAAAATCACGAATGATATAGGACATTTTAGCGGATTCAACCGTTCCCGTTAACTGGTCTAAATGGAAAAAGCCTTGCCGACCAGCCGTTTTTTCAGGGACTTCAGCAGCAGGCAGTGCATTTTGAAAATCAACAGCTAACTGTAAAGCATTCACCATTGTATCCTTTGCAGTTGCAGTGTGGACATTTTTACCTTGAATTTCAACGGTCAGCGCTGCTGCGTTAAACGTCTCATACTCCAACTGTCCCTCTGTACCACCATCAACGGTATACGCAAATGCCGCATTAAAATCCGCCACATCAAAGTGATCGGCACCAGTTCCAATTTCCTCATCTGGTCCGAAAGCAACGCGAATCGTACCATGTTTGATCTCAGGATGTTGCCCTAAATAAGCCATCGCCGTCATAATTTCGGCAACCCCTGCTTTATCGTCACCACCTAGTAATGTGCGACCGTCAGTGGTGATCAAAGTGTGCCCTTGATACGCTTTTAAAAACGGAAAATCCTTGGTATTTAACGTGTACTGACCGTCTGGATCCAGCGGAATCGTGCTATGACCATCGTAATGGGCCACAATTTGCGGATTGACACCTTCTGCATTAAAATCCGCAGTATCAAGATGTGCAATAAACCCAATCGTCGGCACCTTTTGGTCGAGATTACTAGGCAGTGTCCCAACCACATACCCATTTTTAGCTAAATAATGCACGTCTTGTAACCCAATCGTGCGCATTTCATCCCCTAATTGTTGCGCAAATGCTGCTAATTGTGGTGTTGACGGGATCGTTGTCGCATTTGGATCAGAACGTGTATTAACCTTTACATAGCGCAAAAACCGTGGAATTAGTGTTTCATAAGCCATTGTCATCGCTTCTTTCTTCTGATTAATCAGTCACAAACGAAAATGGATCTGTCGATAATTGTGACGGAATAAATTGAACCCCTTGCCAATCCTCAGCTTGCGCCCAATTTTCAAATAACGGGACTAAACGGGCCTTGACAATTTGTTCCACATGATGCCCAGGATCCATGACAGATAGCCCACTGGCCAACATATCATGTGCCGTATGGTAGTACACATCACCCGTTACAAATACATTCGCACCTTGTGCCAAAACAGCCGGATAGAATTTACCGCCATCACCACCGATAACGGCCACCCGTTTCACCAGTTCTGTTGGGTTTTGTGTCACAAGGCGTAAGCCATCAATTTGAAATGCTTGCCGGACAAAATGCGCATAATCTTGCACCGTCATTTCCGTATGTGGTCGACCAATACGACCAATGCCATAAGCTGGTCCCGTTTCACGCGCCAATGGGTATAAGTCATAAACCGGTTCTTCATAAGGATGGACTTTATGAATCAAATCCAGTGCTTGATCAATTTGTGTTTGATCTAAAATCACTTCTAATCGCGTTTCAGCAGCTGCCTCTGCCTGACCAGGCTGACCTAAATATGGATTGGCCGTGACTTCCGGTGTGAAATATCCGGTGCCATTTATCCCAAAGCTAGTCCCTTGATAGGCACCAATTTGACCAATTTTGGCTTGTGTCAACGCTTGGCGAACCGCTTCTTCATGTGTGGTCGGCACAAAAATGACTAACTTAAATTTGGTTTGAAAATGTTGGGGCTGTAACAAAGTAACATCACGTAGCTGTAATTGATCGGCTAACCAGTCATTCATGCCTCCTGCAGCCATATCTAAATTAGTGTGCGCCGCATAAACAGCAATGTGATTCGCTAACAATTTAGCATACATGGCATTTTGTGGGTTGTCTGTCACCAAATTACGTGCAGGCCGAAAAACGGCCGGATGATGGGCAAAAATAAAGTCCACTTGTTTCGCAATCGCCTCTTCTACCACTTCCGGGCGCACATCTAATGTCACTAAAACCCGATGGATCGACTGTTGTGTGGAGCCTAACTGCATGCCAACTGGATCGCCTTTCATCGCGAGCCATTGAGGTGCAAACTGTTCAAATCGTTGAATAAACTGTGCCACTGTTGGTGTCATTGCCAAACCCCCTGAATCATTTTATTTTCTACTGTTAGTGCCGCTAATTTTTGGGATTGATCGCCGCGCGCATTGTGCCGTAAATTCGCCATAATTTTTTCGTTTGTATCATAGCGATGACGCCACTTAGCACGGAAAACTGGACTTTTTTCTTGCATTAAATAAGGCCCAAATTTTAAGGCCTGTGGCGAATACTGAATGGCCTGTTCAGCCAATTCTGCCACAATGATTTCATAAACGTGTTGCTCTTCAGCCACGATTGTTTCAGCTTTAATCTGGTACCGATGCGCGCCTAGCCACTGACGGACCAGATCTTCTTGGATATTCGGTTCCAAAATCAAGCGTTGAATGCCAGTTTCATGCGGTTGACCGGCTGTTAAAATATCACAGATCAACTGCCCGCCCATTCCTGCAATCACCACTGTATCCACCTGGTCTGCAGGCCGAATTGCAGCTAAACCGTTTGCCAACCGTGGTTGGATCTGCTGAGTCAAACCGGCAGCCTCAATCGCCTGTTTCGCTCGGCTTAACGGTCCCGGAATTACCTCACCGGCAATCGCAAATTGAATTTGACCGGTTTGCACTAAATGAACCGGCACCAATGCGTGATCGGAACCAATATCTGCCAAGCGACTGCCCTGTGGCACTTGTTGTGCAATTGCTGTTAATCTTTTTGTTAAATGAACTGGTTGCAAATTTGTCACCTTAACCTAACTTTACATTTTGTCTTTATTGTATCAAATAAGCGCCTGATTTAACAAAGGAATCCCATTAAAAAACACCGCCTGGCCAAGTGCCGAGACGGTGTTTTAAAAATCGCGTTATTCTAAGAAATCTTTTAACTGCTTCGAACGACTTGGGTGACGTAATTTCCGTAATGCTTTGGCTTCGATCTGACGAATCCGTTCACGGGTCACACCGAAAACTTTCCCAACTTCTTCCAAGGTCCGAGTACGCCCATCATCTAATCCAAAGCGTAACCGTAATACATTTTCTTCGCGATCTGTTAAAGTATCCAAAACGCTTTCCAATTGTTCTTTTAACAATTCGTAAGCCGCATGATCAGCAGGGCTGGTGGCATCTTGGTCTTCAATAAAGTCGCCTAAATGAGAATCATCCTCTTCACCAATTGGTGTTTCCAATGAAACAGGTTCTTGCGCAATTTTCAAGATCTCCCGAACTTTTTCGGTTGGCATATCCATTTCAGCCCCAATTTCTTCAGGAGTTGGTTCCCGGCCAAGGTCTTGTAATAACTGCCGTTGGATTCGAATCAACTTGTTAATGGTTTCGACCATATGCACCGGAATCCGAATCGTCCGTGCCTGATCGGCAATGGCACGGGTAATGGCCTGACGAATCCACCAAGTGGCGTAAGTTGAAAACTTAAACCCTTTGCGGTAATCAAACTTTTCAACAGCCTTCATCAGACCCATGTTACCTTCTTGAATCAAATCTAAAAACTGCATACCACGCCCAACATAACGTTTGGCAATTGAAACCACTAACCGTAAGTTAGCTTCTGCTAACCGTTGTTTGGCAACTTCATCACCTTGTTCGATTTTCAAGGCCAAAGCAACTTCTTGATCCGCTGTTAACAGCGATACCCGCCCAATTTCTTTTAAATACATCCGAACAGGGTCATTGATCTTAATACCTGAAGGTGCGGATAAGTTTTGAAGCTCCTTTTTCTTAACGGCCTTTTCCTTTTTCAAGCTCCGTTCAGAAGGTTCACCTTTTTCATCAACAACACTGATGCCCTGATCTTCAACTTTTTGGAATAATTTATCAATTCCAGAAGCATCTAAAGCAAATGGTGTCACAATCTTGTCCATCAAATCCTTTTCGGTGATCTGTTTGTCAGTCTTATAGTCTTTGATAACTTTTTTAACGGCATCATCATATTTAGTCGTTGTTGTTTTTTTAGTCATTTCATTATCCTCCCTATACACCCTTAGGCCGATAACGCCTCGATCTGCTTTTTCAAAGTCAATAGTTGTTGAAAAAGTCGCAGTGCCTGTTCATCGTCACCCATTTGATTTGCCTCATGCGCTTGTTGCTGCGCCTGTTTTAGCTTGGTTTCCAACTTAAAGCGCTGAATGGTCATCAGATCATCCGCTAATTGCGCTAAACCAGTGGTTTCATCAAAGGGCATTTGATCAATCTCGGCCGCTAAACTTTGCAAGTCATCTGACTTCGCATAATCCGAAAAAGCGGCAGCGTTAAACGTTTCGTTTGTTACAAAATAAGTTTGGCTGAGCGTATACAACATTTGATACGGGTCATGTACCATGACAAAATCAGTTTGTTGCATTAATTTGTCACGTGCCTGACGGTCATACCAAAATAGATGTAGCAAATCGCGTTCTGCTCGTTCAACACGATTTAAATGAACCTGTGTTGGTTGCTGCACGGTGGGTACCGTCGTTAATTGCGTTTGTAATGTTTGATCACGCTGACGGGTGGCATTGGCCAATAAGCGCTGTAATTGTCCCACCAACACGTCATACGATAAATTCAACGTTTGACTTAACTGATGAAGATAAACATCACGCTCGATTGTTGAATGAACCGTTAGCAACTCCTGCAATGCCGCTTCCGTATAAGCAATTTTATCTTGTTCATGATCTAACTTCTTGCCTTGACGCAAATAATTCAACCGAAAAGCAGTTGCAGTTAACTGACTTTCTTCGATTTTTTTACGAAAGCTTTCCGCTTGATATTTTTGAATGTACTCATCTGGGTCCAACTGTTCTGGTAAGGTGACAATACTCAGCTGAAAACGCTGATCTTGCCGTAGTAGTGTGATCACCCGGTTAGTGGCCGTCAGTCCTGGTAGATCGCCATCATAACAGACAATCAAATGGCCCGTTAAACGCTGCAGTTGGTGTAACTGTTCATTCGTCAAACTGGTGCCCATAGACGCCACACCATACTGAATACCGGCCCGATAAGCCGCAATCACATCCATAAATCCTTCAAATAGCACGACTTGCTTATGCCGCCTGATTTCAGGACGGGCAAGGTCTAAGTTAAAAAGGACATCCCGTTTATTAAATAATTTGGTTTCCGGACTATTTAAATACTTCGGCAACTGCGCAATTGGATGTAGCAAGCGCCCCGAAAAAGCAATCACCTGGCCTCTGGCATCCCGAATCGGAAACATTAATCGATCCCGAAAACGATCAAATAAAGACCCGTCCTCACGCTCTGAAAATAAACCAGATTGTCTTAAGAGTTGAAAGTCAACTTTTTTCTCTTGAAAGAAGCGAAGCAACAAATTATCCTGATCAGGCGCATAGCCGACTTGAAACGTTTTTAATTGCGTCTCGTCTAACTGACGTTGCTGTGCGTAGGCCAGCGCTTCCTCACCGGCTTCTGTATTTAACAACACATGTTGAAAGAGTGTTGCGGCAGCTTGGTAAAGCTGCAATAATTCCGTTTTAATTGGATCTGCTTTAGGCTGTGGGCGTGTTTCTTGAAAAGCGCTAAGGTCAACGTCAACTTGACCCAATTCCGCAACCTTTAAAACAGCCGCCGGAAAATCAATTTGTTCAATTTCCATGATAAATCGAAACACATTGCCGCCACGGTGACAACTAAAACAATTAAAAATCTGCTTATCCTCCGCCACTGAGAAAGAAGGTGTCTTTTCCTCTTGAAAAGGACATAGCCCAAAAAGGTTTTTGCCAGATTTTTTAAGTGTTACATATTGGCCGACAATATCGGTAATATTCACCGAGTCACGAATTTGATCAATAACTGCCTCTGGAATTCGAGTCGCCAAACGTTTCACCTCCGCCCAAACATCATCCCTGGGCTTTCAAAAAACAGCCCCAAGCGTTAAAAACCGCACCCTCGTTAAAAAGTGCGACCTTTGCTAGATTATCATACGCAAAAATACTATTCTACTTTAACATAAAATAAAGCTTGGTACAATAATTTTGCTTAGAATAAACCTATTATATAATTTTTCGTCAAACAGTAGTCCTAGTTTAGCATAATCCCGATTTAAAAGAAAGCTTACTTCACGATCAACTGCTTTAGATCACCCACTTGGAAAATCAAACGGGCTAATTGTGTTAATTGTGCCAACCGATTTTGCCGCACAGCGGTGTCATCAACCATTACCATCGTTGCTTCAAAATAAGCATCAATTGCTGGTTCCAAGTTACGCAACGCCGTAAAGTTTTCAGCAATACTGCGATTATCTGCCTCCGCAGCAACGGCATTGACGGCATCATACAATTGTTGTTCGGCGTCATTTTCAAATAAATCAGGATTAACGGCAACCACTTCATCCGCTGTAAAGTCGGCTTTCGTGGCCAAACGCATCACCCGCGTCAATGCTTCAATATTTTCTTTGAAGTTGGCATCATCTTTATGTTGATCGATTGCTTGGGCAGCCTCAAACATTTTTTCAATGTCGCCATCGCGGTTCGCCAAAACGGTATCCACAATATCATAACGCATCTGATGATTGCCAAACCACTGCCGAACACGGTCTGCAACGAATTGACGTAATTCATCGGCCGTTTTGCTGAAGTCTAAATTAAAAGTGGCTTGATGTTCGGTTAAAACTTGCTTCATTTCTTGTTGGAACTTCCCAGTCGCAAAATGCCATTTACGTTCGTGCAAGATACGTACAATACCAAAAGCTTGACGCCGCAACGCATAAGGGTCGTTTGAACCCGTTGGGATCATACCAACTGCAAAGAAGCTCATCATGCTGTCAAATTTATCTGCAATCGCCAACACAGCGCCTACTTTGGTCGCTGGTAAAGCGCCATCAGCAGAAATCGGCATGTAATGTTCGCGAATTGCCGTGGCAACGGCTGGTGTCTCACCTTGTAATAAGGCGTACTTTTCACCCATGATCCCTTGTAATTCAGAGAATTCCCCGACCATTCCGGTAACGAGATCAAATTTATAGATTTCACTTGCCCGTTGTAAATCAGCTAATTCAGTGTCCGTTAAATGAACTTGTTTCCCAAATGCTTGGGCAATCAGTTGGACCCGCTGCATCTTTTCATAAACGGAGCCGATCTTGTCATGGAACGTCACCGACTTCAACCGTTCAACATCATCTGCAATGGTTTGTTTTTGATCTTCATGGTAGAAAAACGCTGCATCTTCTAACCGTGCGGTCAAGACTTTTTCATTCCCAGCAATGACATTTTCCAAGTATTGGTCATTCCCATTACGAACAGAAATAAAAATTGGTAATAACTGACCTGCTTGATTCCGGGCATAGAAATAACGTTGATGGTCCTTCATGGAGGTGATCAAGACTTCATCTGGCATTTCCAAATATTTTGGATCGAATTGACCACTAAAAGCAGTTGGATATTCGACTAAATTGACAACTTCCTCCAACAAATCTGGATCCAAGTCCACTTGCCAATCATGTGCGGTTGCAATCGCTTTGATCTGTGCTTCAATTTTAGCCTGGCGAACGGCTGGTTCCACAATCACAAATTGCGCGGCTAAAGCCTGCACATAATCAGTGGCTTGTGCTAATGTCACAGGTTGTCCTAAGAAACGATGGCCTTGTGTTTCCCGACCTGTTGCGATTTTTAAGATCTTAAATGGTACCACTTGATCATCAAGTAACGCCACTAGCCAATGAATCGGCCGAATATATTCAAAATCATTGGCACCCCAATGCATATTCGTTGGGAACGTCATCGCTATGACAACGTCTTTCATCCCCGTTAACACATCTGCGGCAGGTTGCCCTGGAATAAATTTGTTTAAGAAAACATATTCCTCTCCTTTTTGTTCTTTAAAGGTAATGTCATCCGTGGTCATGCCTTGGCCACGAACAAACCCTTGTGCGGCCTTGGTCCATTCACCAGCATCATTTTGGGCAATCCGCTTCGCTGGTCCGCGCACTTCTTTTTTAACATCGGTTTGTTGATCGGCAACGCCGTTGACCTGCACGGTTAAACGCCGTGGTGTTGCGTATGAAACAATATCGGTATAATCCAAGCGATTTTCTTTTAAAAATTCCTGCGTGCGTTTCACCAATTGTAACCGGCTAGGCGTTACCACGTGAGCAGGCATTTCTTCTAATCCAATTTCCATTAAAAATGTATGTGCCACAATTTTATCCCCCTTTACGATTTATGCCTGAGCCGGTTTGTCTTTTAACAATGGGAAACCCAGTTCTTCCCGTTCACTGACAAACGCCCGGGCCACTGAACGCGCCATATTCCGGATCCGTGACAGGTAACCTGCCCGTTCCGTAACACTGACGGCACCGCGTGCATCTAATAAGTTAAACGTATGGCTACATTTTAAAATGTAATCATAGGCTGGATGCACCAAACCGTTTTTAATTTGTTTCTTTGCTTCTTTTTCATACATGTCAAACAATTGTAACAACATGTCTTGATTGCTTTCTTCAAAAGAATATTTTGAATTTTCATATTCAGGTTCTTTGAAAATTTCGCCGTATTTAACGCCATCGCCCCATTCAAGGTCAAAGACACTGTTCACATCTTGGATGTAAGACGCTAAGCGTTCGATCCCATACGTGATTTCAGAAGTAACAGGCTTTACATTTAAACCACCAACGACTTGGAAGTAAGTAAACTGGCTGACTTCCATACCGTCTAACCAAACTTCCCAACCCACACCGGCGCAGCCCATCGATGGGTTTTCCCAGTTGTCTTCAACGAAACGAATATCATGTTCCAACGGTTCAATCCCTAAAGCCCGTAAACTGTTTAAATAGCGTTCTTGAATATCATCTGGTGAAGGTTTCATCACAACTTGGAACTGATGATGTTGGTATAACCGATTCGGGTTGTCCCCGTAACGCCCGTCTGCAGGTCGGCGTGAAGGCTCAACGTAAGCCGCATTCCAAGGTTCTGGCCCAATCGCCCGTAAAAACGTATACGGACTCATGGTCCCGGCCCCTTTTTCTGTATCGTAGGCTTGCATTAACATACAACCTTGTTCGCCCCAAAAGCGCTGTAACGTCAAAATCATTTCTTGAACATTCAACTTATGATCCATTTTGGATCCCCTTTCTGCGTGCTTGGCTAGGTTTTCACGGCAATTAAAAATCCCTATGTAAATCAAATATGATCTACATAGGGACGAATTATTCGCGGTTCCACCCTAGTTCCAGTTTTCACTGACACTTTTTTATTTCATTAACGCTCCGAGAATGCCCTGCTTTGTGTCTGTTCTCTAGCTTACACTGATCTAGAGTCGCTGTTAACAGTCCCTCAAAACTTCTGTCTCATCATTGCTAAATACGTTGTCATTCTACTGACTTTTCATAAAATTGTCAATCCGGTTTAAGAATTTGGTCCCAATCTGCCATGTGATCGATAAATTTTTTACTTTTTAAAGACACACCGACTGTATCCCGGTAAATCTGATCAATGATGCGCCGCAATTCTTTTTTAGTAGCAGGCTTCAATTGAATCGAATGTAATTTAGGCAAGTCGACAATTGAAAACTGCCGCAAAAAATAAATCGCCCGTTGACTGGCATGAAACCGATAGGGGTCAAGTTGCCAGTGTTGCTGGCACAGTAACCCCCCATATTTTTCAGAGTAATCAAATGGTAGATCCGTGCGCTGACAGACGACACAGCTTTCCCAATAAGGGGCCACACCAAACACGGTTAACAGTTGAATTTCATTGATGTTTGTAATAATTTCTGGGTCAAACCCATCATCAATTAATTTCAGCGCCCACTGCGCTTGCTGGTACCATTTGGGAATGGCCTGTCCGTCTGGAAAGGCCACATCGATCAAATTCAAAATGTAAGTCGCATATGCATTTAGCTGAATATCCTGACTAATACTTTGAAACTGTCGGTATTCCTGGGCACTGTTAATAAACGACAGGCCTTCCTCCGAAATCGAACCAGTATAACGACCACTGGTAAATGGCAAAATAGCCGCAGCTAAACGAAACCCACGCTTACGCGCACCACGAATAAAAAACATATGCTTACCATACGTATCCGTTAAGAGCTTTACCAACATATCCCGTTCGCGATAGTCTTTGCGCATTAACACCAGGCCATCAAACGTCGCAATTTCACGCGCCATTTTTGATCAACTCACTCAAGTTTAATAATCTTTCTTCCGATAACCTAATTCATCTAAATAACGTTGGTTGTCACGCCAACCTTTATCGATTTTCACCCATAACTGCAAGAAAACCTGATCACCTAGTAAGTTTTCAATATCATGCCGCGCACGGGTCCCGATTTCTTTGAGCATTTTACCGCCCTTACCGATGATAATGCCTTTTTGCCCTGCGCGTTCAACAATAATCGTCGCTTCAATTCTCAATAGGCCTTTGTTATCGGGACGCATGCGTTCCACCATCACAGCCACAGAATGCGGGACTTCATCCCGCGTTAACTGTAAAATCTTTTCTCGAATTAATTCCGCTACCACAAAGTATTCCGGATGATCGGTCATTTGGTCAGCTGGGTAATACTGTGGGCCTTGGGGGAGTTGTTTTTCAAGGGTCTGCAGCAATTGATCTACATTGTTGCCTTGTAAGGCTGAAATCGGGTAAACCCCAGCAAAATCCATTTCCTGCTGATAGCCAGCGACAAATGGTTCCAGATCATTTGGATGCACCGTATCAATTTTGTTAACGACCAAGTAAACGGGTTGTTTAACCGCCCGTAATTGCTCTAAAATAAATTGATCACCAGGTCCCTTTTTATCATTGGCACTGACCATAAAGAGCACGGCATCCACTTCTTTTAAAGAAGAAGTCGCTGCGTTCAGCATGAATTCATCCAACTTATTAGCTGGTTTATGAATCCCAGGTGTATCAATAAACACGATCTGTGCTTGTGTTGTTGTGTAGATCCCTTGAATCTTATTCCGAGTGGTTTGCGCCTTATTGGACATAATTGCCACTTTCTCACCAATGATTCGGTTTAAAAATGTTGATTTTCCAACGTTAGGCCGCCCAACAATGGCCACAAAGCCGGAGTGAAAATCTTTTTGTTGAAGTTGATCCATAATTTACCTCTTTATCCAGTCTATAAAATGTGGGCCAAAAATCAATAGCCCTACCACTAAAGCAAACACTGCAGCCACTAAAACAGCACCAGCTGCCACATCTTTCGCATACTTAGCCGCCACCATATAATGCTTCACCGTTAACAAGTCCACTAACGACTCAACCACTGTATTTAACAGCTCACTTTGCAACACCCCAAAAATCGCAATGCACAACGCCAGCCATTCCCAGCGACTGAGGGTGACCCAAATACCTGCAGCAATCACCAATAGGCTCGCCAATAGATGAAAACGAAAATTACGCTCAGCCTGTAAAACAGCCCGCAAGCCTTGCACCGCATGCCGTAAGCTTTGACCAAAATGGCGATTTTTTTGCGTTTGTTTACCGTTTAAGCCCATATTCATCTAAAATTTTGCGCTGCAAATCAAACATTTCTTTCTCAGCAGCAGCAGAACGCATGTGATCATACCCATTTAAATGCAAAAAGCCATGGACCATGGTATAGCCTAATTCACGTTCAAAAGAATGGCCGTATTCGTCTGCTTGCTCCGCAACTTTATCCACAGAGACCATTAAGTCACCAATATTGCGTGGAATATCAGCATCGTCTGGTAAAATGATCACATCTTGATCCTCTGGGTCTTCTTCAATGGCAAAACTGATCACATCAGTTGGCCGATCTGTTTGGCGGTAGTCACGATTGATTTTTTGGATCTCATCGTTATGCATAAACGTCACTGACATTTCGGTGTTAGGGGCCAATTTTAAATATTCCCCACAAAAATCAATGATCTTTCGAACCAATTCTAAGTGTGCTTCTGAAACCGTTTGCGTTTCATCGATAATTTCTAAATCCAAATTTTTCCTCCAAATTTAAGCCTTAGGCTGAACTTCTGCATCTTCATAGGCCGCGATGATCCGGGCAACCACTGGATGTCGAACCACATCATTTGCTGAGAACTCCACAAACGCAACTTGCTTCACATTCGTCAAAATACGTTTGGCCTGCACCAACCCACTATTCGCATGGCGTGGTAAATCAATTTGTGTAATGTCACCGTTAACGATCATTTTTGACCCAAAACCTAACCGCGTCAAAAACATTTTCATTTGTGCCGGTGTGGTATTTTGTGCTTCATCTAGAATCACAAAAGCGTTCTCCAAAGTCCGACCACGCATATACGCTAATGGGGCAATTTCAATAACCTCGCGTTCCATTAATCGAGTGGTATGTTCTGCACCTAACACTGCATACAGCGCATCATAGATCGGCCGTAAATAGGGATCAACCTTTTCTTTAAGATCCCCTGGTAAAAAGCCTAAGCTTTCCCCCGCCTCAACCGCTGGCCGCGTTAAAATTATTTTTTCAACACTGCCTTGTTTTAAGGCCGCAACCGCCATCACAACTGCTAAGAAGGTTTTCCCAGTACCAGCTGGGCCAATGCCAAATGTAATGTCGTTTTGACGCACTTGCGTTACATATTGCCGTTGGCCAAAATTTTTGACCCGAATTGGTCGGCCTTTACGGTCTTTGATCAATTCCGTACGATACAGTTCTTGGTAATACTCTAATGTGCCGCGTTGTGCCATTTTAATGGCACTCACAACATCTGCTTGGCTAATTTTAATGCCTTGATGATCAAGTTGTAATAAATTTTGTAAAATCGCGTAAACTTGGCTCGCCGCTTCTGACAAACCCGTAATTTTGATCACGTCACCAAATGCGTTTAACGTGACATGGAACCCGTCTTCTAGCAGCGTAAGAAAGCTGTCTTGGTTCCCCATTAAATTAATTGCTTCATCAGGATTACTGACGCGAAATTCTTTCGTTACTTGTCCTTCAGTCAAATATGAGACCCCTTTACCGTTTTCTGCTGACGATCATGTCAGTCACTACTTAAAAATAATAGCACAACCCTCACAAAAAAACAGCTTTCGGCTTAGCCAGCCTTAAAATTTATGCAGGGTGCTGGTCACAATCAAGCGCATAAAAATAGTGTTGTCTGAATGAATCAGACAACACTATTTTTACTTCGTTAAAGCAGCTTTTACTAATCGGTTCACTAAGGAACCATCAGCGCGACCCTTAACCTGTGGCATGAGCGCCTTCATCACTTTACCAAAATCTTTTGTTGATTGTGCCCCAGTATCAGCAACGACTTGGTTGACCAAGTCCTGAACTTCAGCTTCACTCAACGGTTGTGGTAAGTAATGTTGGACAATTGCAATCTCGCCCTGCAAATCAGCAACTAAATCCTCACGATCAGCTTTTTCAAACTCAACTAATGATTCTTTACGTTGCTTCAATTCAGTGGCTAATACCGCAAGCTCATCCTGTTCTGATAAGTCATGGCCAAGTTTAATGCGCTCATTGGTAACAGCAGCCTTTAACATCCGAACGGTTGCTAAAGTTGCCTTATCACGATTTTTCATAGCCGTCTTTAAATCAGTATTTAAGGTTTCAAGCAGACTCATGTTGATTTTCAGATCCTTTTAGCAGAATTAGAACTTTTTACGTTTCCGTGCTGCTTCAGATTTCAACTTACGTTTGACGCTTGGTTTTTCGTAAAATTCACGTTTACGGTATTCTTGCAATGTACCACTTCTGGACACAGTGCGTCGGAAGCGCCGAAGAGCATCATCAAGAGACTCGTTTTTGCGAACGACTGTCTTTGCCATATGATATCCCTCCTTCCGAGCTCAAAAATGGAACCGCTTTGCAAGATTTCTCCACACAAAAACAATTCGAGGTTTATTATACAAAACCATTTCCCTAGCGTCAATATCGATTTTGAATATTCTTATTAAAAAATATTTTTTTCAAGGATTTCTATTGATATTCTGCTATGATAAGTAAAATTGCTTCTGAGAGGATGAGTCTTATGCCTGTTAAACAAGAAATCAAATTCTTTATTATTTCGGATTCCGTTGGCGAAACTGCATTGAACTTAACCAAGGCCGCTTTGGCCCAATATGCGAATGTTGATCCAATCTATTATCGTTTTCCTTTTACCAATACAGATCAACGTCTGGAAAGTGTGCTGAAACAAGCCTTGACCGAACAACCGATTTTGATTCATACCCTGGTCACAGGAGATCTTTCCAAAAAGATCAACCAATTCGCCAGCGATAACAACTTAACTTGTTTCGACTTGTTAAATCCAATTATGGATGAAATTACAAAACGAACACAAGAAAAGCCCCGTGGTGAGGCCGGTGCCATTCATCGCTTAAATGACCGTTATTTCGACCGTATTTCAGCGATGGAGTTTGCGGTGATGTATGATGATGGGAAAGACCCAAAAGGCTTCTTAGAAGCTGACATCGTCCTTTTAGGTGTTTCTCGTACTTCTAAAACACCGTTGTCATTATTCTTGGCCAATCGTAATTTAAAAGTTGCAAACTTACCTTTGGTGCCTGCAGCACATATCCCAGAACAATTATGGCAAGTTGACCCACAAAAAATTATTGGGCTGACCACTGACGTTTCCGTCTTGAACAACTTCCGCCGTGAACGCATGATTGCTTATGGCCTAAATCCCGATACTGCCTACTCTGATACACAACAGATCACAGCTGAATTAAGCTTTGCCAATGATTTGTATGCTAAATTAGGCTGTTATGTAATCAACACCGCGCATCGTTCAATTGAAGAAACCGCCACTTTGATCCTGGAACATTTAGGACTGGACAATTATAGTAAAGCCTAGCGTTCAAAAAGGCCGCCAAATCACACATTGATTTGGCGGCCTTTTTTTAACGTTCTCGAACGGCTTGTAACAAGTCTGGCATAAATTGTTGTGCCTGGAGCATTTTAATTTCTTCTCCATAAACGGGATATTTTTCACCTGAATCAGCAGTCAACCAGGGCGTTTCCATGATTTTGGGAATTGTCGCTAGCTGTTTATCATGTGCCACCGCATTTAAACAATCAAAGCCTAGCGTTCCAAGGCCTAAAATAGCGTGACGATCCTTATGACTTCCTTGCGGATTTTTGGAGTCATTGAGGTGCACGACTTTTAAATGTTCCAGGCCAATTGTCTGATCAAATTCCGCTAAGACGCCTTGAAAATCATCCTTCACTGCATACCCTGCATCACTGACATGGCAAGTGTCAAAACAAACACTGAGTTTATCCACAAGGTCCACTTGTGCCCGAATCGCGGCCAGTTCTTCAAAGGTGCGCCCGACTTCAGTGCCTTTGCCGGCCATGGTTTCCAAAGCGATCTGAACCGTTTGGTCCGGTCGCAAGACTTGATTTAAACCTTTGGCAATATTCGCAATGGCCGCATCTGCACCGGCGCCAACATGGGCACCAGGATGCAAGACGATCTGTTTAGCGCCTAACGCCTCAGCACGCAGCACTTCTTTTTTCAAAAATTCAACGGCAAACTCAAAATGATCTGGCCGTTTGGTATTGCCTAAATTAATGATATACGGGGCATGGATCACCAAAGCCTGTAACCCGTGTTCCGCCATGTAGGCTTGTCCCGCAGCAATCATTAAAGCTTCAATGGGCTTGCGGCGGGTATTTTGAGGGGCGCCAGTATAAATGCTAAATACATTTTCACCATAGCTAGCAGCTTCTTCCGCCGATCCTAAAAACATTTTAGGTGCTTTCATCCCCACGTGTGACCCAATGAGCATCTCATCACTTCCTTGTATTTCTTTAAACTGTTGGCTCATAAAAATGGCCTAAAATTTTGATCGTATCTGAAATGCTAACAAACGCGCGTGGGTCCGATTCTTGCATCGCCACCTGTAAGTCATGCATTTCATAACGTGAGATCACCGTAAATAAAATGGTCTTAGCATCATGTTGGTAAGCACCTTCGGCATCGTGCACAATGGTAATACCGCGGCGCATTCGATTTTGAATGTGATCGATCACATTTCGTGGTTGGTCAGTGACAATCATCACCTGCATTTTTTGTTGCCGCGTATAAACCATATCCATGACCTTGCCATTTACAAAGATACTCAACGCACTATAAAACGCATGCGGCCAACCAAAAACAAAGCCGGCTGCCAGGACAATAAAGACGTTAAACGTGATATTGATCGTCCCAATACTCCGCCCTGTTTTTTTGCGTAACACTAACCCAATGATGTCCAAGCCACCAGTCGAGATGCCATTTTTAAGCGCAAAACCAGTCCCAAAACCATTGACCACACCACCAAAGATGGCACAAATAATCGGGTCAAAGGTTAACTCAGTGATTGGCATCACTTTCATCATGATACTTGAGAAAATAACGGCTAAAAACGTAAAAAAAGTAAATCGTTTGCCAATTTGGCGCCACGCTAACACAAAAAGTGGCAAATTTAACAGGAACAACAGAATTGGCGTTGACAGCGTAAACGGTAAAAAGCGCTTGGTGATCGTCGCAAGTAACTGCGCAAAACCAGTAATACCAGATGCATAGATCTTACCTGGTTCCCAGAAAAAGTTCATTGCCACTGACACACAAATTGAATACAAAAAGGCTGTGGAAGCCCGGGTGGCCAGTTGATGTCGTCGCGCAATTTGCTGGAATTCATCCATGATTGTTAGCCTCTTTCATTAATAGTCCTTTTATCATAGCACAGACTCGCTTTCTGAAAGTGACTTTAAGTAAATCCTTATTCATCCCAGTGTTTTTTAATAAACGCTGCTCGACCAGCCGCTTCTTCCATTGCAAAGCGTTCGGGCTGCTTTTTGTAGAAATCTTGATGGGCTGCTTCAGCTGGATAAAATGGCTTTACCGCCTCAATTTGCGTCACAATTGGTTTATCAAAACGACCACTGGCAATTAATGCCTTTTTGGAAGCTTCCGCAATTTTCCGTTGCTGTTCATCTTTCACAAAAATCACCGGTCGGTAGTTATCACCGCGATCTTGAAATTGGCCCATGGCATCCGTTGGATCGGCCACTTGCCAATAAATACTGACTAATTTTTCATAAGGCATTATCACGGGATCAAACGTGATTTGAACGGCTTCGGTATGACCAGTAGTATGGCTGCAAACTTGTTCATAGGTTGGGTTAGGCACATGGCCACCGGTATAACCTGAAACCACCTTTTCAATTCCTGGTTGTGTATCAAACGGCTTCACCATACACCAAAAACAGCCGCCTGCAAAAATTGCTGTTTCCATGATTAAATTCCCCCTTATTTCAGTGATAGCTTCATTTTACGATAATTTGGTGAAATTGCATCTTTTTTGTTGTGCGAACGAAAAAGCCACCTGTTAAAGGTGACTTTTTCGCACAAACTATGCTTGATCTGGGTTGTAAACTGTTAAATCAAGGTCTAATAATTGTTTGTTAGAAACCCGTGTTGGGGCATCCGTTAATGGATCGCCTGCCTTGGAATTCTTAGGGAAGGCAATGACATCACGAATATTATCACGCCCTGCTAATAACATGGCAAAGCGATCTAACCCTAAGGCCAAACCACCATGTGGTGGGAAACCGAAGTCTAAGGCATCTAATAACCAACCAAAACGTTGTTTTGCCTGCTCTGGTGTAATGTTCAACGCACGTAACATCTTTTCTTGGGTATCACGATTATGAATCCGAATCGAACCGCCACCTAATTCATAGCCATTTAAGACGATGTCATAGCTTTGCGCATGGGCTTGGTGTGGATCTTCGCCTTCGTCTAAGTAATGGACATCTTCTTCGTTTGGCATGGTAAATGGATGATGCGCCGCAGTCCAGCGATGAATCCCTTCATCGTATTCAAATAATGGCCAATCAACGACCCAAATAAAGGCAAATTTAGATTGATCGATCAGGTCTAATTCTTTCGCAAAGAACTTACGTAAGTAACCTAAGGTATCCGCAACGACTTTACGCCGGTCAGCTGCGAATAACAACAGATCGCCACTTTTAGCGCCTAAACGTTCATTTAGGACGTCTTCTTGACCTTTGAAGAACTTGGCAATTGGACCGGTATAACCGTCATCCGTCATCTTCAACCAAGCTAAGCCTTTAGCGCCAAAACGCGTGACATAATCTTGGATCTTATCAATATCCTTACGCGAATACTTCTCAGCCGCACCAGGCACACAAATTCCTTTGACTTGACCGCCATCCGCAATGGCCTTGCTGAAGACTTTAAATTCAGTCTCCTTCATTAAGTCGGATAAGTCGGTTAATTCCATCCCGAAACGAATATCTGGCTTATCAGAACCAAAACGATCCTGTGCTTCTTGCCAAGAAATACGCGGAATTGGTGTGGTAATGTCAACACCTTTCGCTTGCTTCATAACAGCTTTCAACAAGCCTTCGGTTAACGTTTGGATTTCTTCAGCCGATAAGAAGCTGGTTTCCAAATCAATTTGGGTAAATTCAGGTTGGCGATCACCACGTAAATCTTCATCACGGAAGCAACGGGCAATTTGATAATAACGATCTAAGCCCGCCCCCATTAACAACTGCTTAAACAATTGTGGGGATTGTGGTAACGCGTAAAAATGGCCTGGATAAACACGAGAAGGTACTAAGTAATCGCGTGCACCTTCAGGCGTTGACGCTGTTAAATCCGGCGTTTCAACGTCAATAAAACCATTTTCATCTAAATAACGATGGGCCGCTTGGGTGATCTTATTCCGGATCAGCAAGCCATTTAACATTTCTGGCCGACGCAAGTCTAAATAACGATACTTCATCCGTAGGTCAGCCGATACATTAATGTCATCTTCAATATAAAATGGTGGTGTTTTCGCCTTATTTAAGATAACGGCATCGTGAATTTCAACTTCGATTTTACCAGTTGCCATTTTAGGGTTGATTGCATCAGCATCCCGTAAAGCAACTTTCCCTTTCGCCTGAATCACATATTCAGACCGCATGGAATCCGCAACTGCCCACGCATCATGACCAAATTCTTGACTGAAGACCAATTGAACAATGCCTTCACGATCGCGGAGGTCGATAAAAATCAAATTGCCTAAATTCCGGCGTTTTTGAACCCAGCCCATTAAAGTGACTTCTTGGCCGACGTATTTTTCGTCAACTAAGCCAGCATATGTTGTCCGTATTTCCATTTGTCTACTCCTCTATTCTGCAGCTAATACCGTTTCATAAACTGCTTTAAAGTCTGTTGTGATCTGCGCAAATGGCACTGAGATTTCTGCCCCAGTGGCCATGTTTTTCAGATGTGCCGTGGCACTTTCTACTTCGCTATCCCCTAAGGTCAAGACGACCTTGGCGTTTAACCGATTTGCCGTTTTAAACTGCCCTTTCGCCTTGCGATCTAAATAATCCCGCTCGGCTGTAAAACCAGCCTGCCGAATTGCCTGGATCAGCTTAAGGTTTGCCCGTTGCGCAGCATCACCAATGCTGACCAAGTAAACGTCTAAGGCATGATCAATTGGCATGGCCACTTTGTCAGCGTCCATAATCAACAGTAACCGCTCAACCCCCATGGCAAAACCAAAGCCTGGTGTTTCAGGGCCGCCTAATTCGCTGGCCAAGCCGTTGTAACGTCCGCCGCCACAAACAGTCATGTATTGGCCGCCAAAGGCCTTCGAGTTTGACATGATCTCAAAAATCGTATGATTATAGTAATCTAAGCCACGTACCATGTTGGCATCAATTTCATAAGGAATGTCTAAATCGCCTAACAATTGTTTCACAGCTGTAAAATGTGCCGTTGATTCTTCATCTAGATAATCCAAAATCGAAGGTGCATCTGCAACAATGGCTTGATCTTTTTCGTCTTTACTGTCCAAAACCCGTAATGGATTTTTGTGCAGACGTTCTTGTGAATCGTGACTTAATTCAGCAAAATGTGGTTCCAAGAAATCAATCAACGCTTGCCGGTAAGCTTGCCGACTGGCAATATTCCCCAAACTATTAATGACTAATTTTAAATCTTGTAACCCACAGTGCTTTAAGAAGTCCATGGCCATGGCAATTGTTTCAACATCAACCGCAGCCTGTTCACTACCAAAGACCTCAACCCCAATTTGATGGAATTCACGCATGCGGCCTGATTGTGGCCGTTCATACCGGAACATTGGGCCCATATAGTAGACTTTAACTGGTTTTGGATGTTCTGGACCATACAGTTTATTTTCCACGTAAGCACGAACGACACCTGCCGTTCCTTCAGGACGCAACACAATGTGGCGATCCCCTTTATCGTGAAAATCATACATTTCTTTTGTGACAATATCAGACGTATCGCCAACAGAACGTGAAAAAACATCAAAGTTTTCAAACATTGGTGTGCGGACTTCGCTAAAGTGATAGCTCTTAAAAACGTTACGAGCTGTTGCTTCAACATACTGCCACTTTTCAGATTCTCCTGGTAAAATATCTGCAGTTCCTTTTGGCCGTTGGTAAGCCATCTTTCAATCTCCCTTCAGTGGTCAAGAAAAAAAGCCCCTGTCAAACGACAAGGGCGCAAATTGCACGGTACCACCTTAATATATAACTCAACCGCTAACGCTGGATTGCGAGGCAAATGCCTAACCTAAAGAAGTGTCGCTTGATCAACGTCCTTGAGCAGTTTTCAGCAGCCTGCCTCTCTTTGCAATTCTCGTTGATCAAATACTTCCCTACAGTTCCTATTGAGTTCGGTTTTAACGTTACCGAAAATTATATTGAAAGTCAAGTCTCTTCACAAGGATTCCACCCATTCAAAGCGTGAATTTGCTATAATGAATTTACCTAGAACAGATGGAGTGACAAACGTGGCGCAAAAATACAGCCAATGGCAATCTCAATTAATCCTTATCGGGCTTCTTTTGATCAGTTTGATCTTGGTCAGCCCCTCAGCACAAGCTGCAACATCCACTAAAACAATTACGATCGAATCCAATGTGGTCAATGTCCGGATGGGTCCTGGCCTTTCTTACGATACGATGGCACAATTAAAACGTGGCGAAAAGATTCACGTGATCACCAGTAAAAATGACTGGTATCAAGTTCGCTTAGACAATGACAAAATCGGTTGGGTGGCCAGCTGGTTATTACACAATACTGAAATTGGAACATCCACCAATCAAAAAGGCACGATGCATGAAACCATCTATGCCTACCTCAATCCACGTCGTAATAGCCAAACACTGGGAACCTTAACGGCTGGTGACGCTGTCACCATTGTTTACCAGCAAGGCGGCTGGTCGCAGGTCTTGTTTAAAAAAACGGTAGCTTGGGTCCCAAGTAACACCATTACAATTGATCAAACCGTGGCGAATACCCAAGATGTGGTTGATTCAACCATCAAAGAAATGACCGTGGCTTCCGAAAAAGCTAATTTACGTGATACCCCTTCTGTCAGCGGTACAATTGCTGAAAAGCTTAAAAATGGGGCAAAGCTTACCTACCTGGCGACCCACGGTAATTGGTATAAAGTAAAATCTCAAAACGGTACCACGGGTTACATTGCCAATTGGGTCGTTGACCTCACAAACCAAACGGCACAACAAAAAAAGATCACCAGCATTGCTGAAGCCACAATTGTCCTCGATCCTGGGCATGGTGGTAATGATTCTGGCGCCATTTCCAATAAAAAGACCTATGAAAAAACATACACTTTAAAAATGGCCAATGCCATTGCGAAGCGGTTACGCAAAGCTGGGGCGCGGGTCATTCTAACCCGTTCTCGTGACCGCTACGTCAGCTTAAAAGCACGACCGAAATTAGCACAAAAAGTCAAGGCTGACGCTTTTATTAGTCTTCATTTTGATTCAAGCAATCAAGACAATGAGGCAAGTGGCGTCACCACCTATTACTACCATAAGAGTCGCGATTTGAAACTGGCTAAAAATATCAACCGCGCTTTAAAATCATTACCGATCAAGCGCCGTGGCGTTGAATTTGGCAACTTCCAAGTCATTCGTACCAACAAGCGGCCAGCTGTTTTACTAGAATTAGGCTACATTAACGATAATCAAGATTATCACTATATTAAGAGTCAAGCCTATCGTACCAAAGTAGCAAATGCGGTTTACACCGGCTTAGCAAGCTATTTCAAATAAGCTTTCTGAAACGCCTGATCATCAAGGCGTTTTTTTTGCGGCCACCAAAAAAAGGACTAGCAATCTGCTGTCCTTCTGGAATGCCTAAAATAAATAGGCCAGTGTTAAAATTGAAATTAACCCAGCAACCACCGTAACCCCCATTGATTTTGTTTTCGCCGCAACGAAAAATACAATAATTGTTGAAATGATTTCTGGCTGATTGTCAAAATTGTAAGTGCTTTTTGATGTAATAAAAACATCTTTCGCAATCAAAGCGGTAAATAGTGCCGCTGGAATATACTTCATCCATTCATCAAACCATTTTGGAATCTGACGCTTTGAGAAATAAAGTAATGGAATCACACGCGGTGTAAAGGCAACCAGCGCCGCGAGGATAATCAGAATGATATAATCCTTAGTGGTCGACATTAATCCTGATCATCCTCCTTCGCCATTCCCTTCATTTGTCCCCGACGTCGCAGTCGAATACTCGTGAGTAAGAATGGCTTCTTTTTCCCCTCTAAGGCGTGTTCAACCAAAAAGCCGGCAAATGACGCAACCAAGGTTGCAATGACTAAGCCCATGGTGCTCTTTAACAGCAACATCAAAATAACAGCTAAAATACCGGATCCCAATGATACCAGTACAGATAACCAGTTTTTGATCTGCATGACCAACATGTAGCCAAACAACGCAGCAAGCGTAAAGTTGACGATACTGACATTAAAATGAATCAAGTTACCGATCGTTGACCCCACCATATTACTAACCGTCCAAAACAACAGCGAATAATGGTTCACCATAACGGCTTTATGGCCATTCCACTTTTTATCAGTTGCAAATTTTAAATAATTGATCGCATAGTTTTCGTCATTCATTGAACTTGCAAAATAAATTAAAAATCCTAACGGTTCTTTACGTAGGTATGGTGATAAACTCGCCGATAAAAGCGCATACCGCAATTCCAGGAATAACAACATAATCAGCACCTGTAACATTGGTGCGTGAATTGCTAGCATTGACGCTAGCAAAAATTGTGCCCCACCAGAAAAGACTAAAATCGAAACAAGTCCCGTTAATAAAATATTAAAGCCAGATGTATGCAATAAAATCCCACAAGCTAACCCAATCGGAATATAGCTTAAACACAGCGGCATCGCAATTTTCAAGACATCAAGCCAAGCCTTATTTTCTTTTTCCAAAAGAATGCCTCCAGATATTAGCAAACAAAACCCTTGTGATTATAACATATCTTATTGATTGTTTCGTAATCTTATTTTGTATTCTGAAAATAAGGAATTAAATCAGAAAGCTGCTGAATTGTAATGGTTGCCTGTGACACATTATGGAACCCATCAATATCATAAAAACAGGTTTTGACCCCGGCATTAATGCCTGCTTGTACATCAAGCAAACGATCCCCAACCATTAGCGTTTGGGCGCGAGGCAAATCATACTTATCGACTAAATAATTTAATGATTCTGGATCCGGTTTACGTTTAAACGCCTGATCACTCGTTACAAAGTCCGTAAATAAATCCAATAAGCCATCATTTTTTAAATAAGCAAGCGCTGACCGGTCGCGATGGGTCAGCAAGAAATTTTGGCCGCCAGCTGCCACAACAGCTTGACATGCCTCAAGCGCACTGGGTAATGGTTGTGGTGCGCTTTGATATTGTTGCTCTATGTCGTGATAATGTGCAACTAATGCTGGTGCAGCAAGTTGTTGCTGTGCAGCGTATTTTTCCAATACACCATGCACTGACCCTTCTTTGATTGTTCGATAAAGTTCTTGTCGATCAAAGGTGACATTGATCTCTTGTAATGTTTGCGTTAAAGCTTTCATAATGGCCGTATAAGTATCATACAACGTTCCATCAAAATCCCAGACCACACCTAAATACACGTACTTGCCACTTCCTTTTCAAAAACATAATTCATTGCGACACTGCGCACTTTTAAGCATACCGTTTTTTGAAAACTCTGTAAATCATTTTCTAACGTTGTGCAGAATCAAAAATAATCGTCACAGGTCCATCATTGACCAGACTAACTTGCATATCAGCACCAAAATGACCAGTTGCAACCGGTAATCCAGTGGCAGCAAGTTTTTGATTAAAGCTTTGGTAACATTGTTCTGCAAAAGCAGGCGCCCCTGCTTGGCTAAAACCAGGGCGATTACCGTGTTGTGTATCCGCATACAGCGTAAACTGTGATACCGATAAGATGGCACCGGATACTTGTTGAATGTTTAAGTTCATTTTGCCATTTTCATCTTCAAATACCCGCAAATTAGCGATTTTATGAACATAAAAATCTAAATCAGCTTCAGTATCCTGATCCGCAAATGCCACCAGCAACAAATACCCTTTTTTAATTTGACCGACGATTTGATGGTCAATTGCGACTTGGGCAGCAGCAACACGTTGTAATACCACTCGCATTTAAAAGACTCCCTTATTCCCCAGCCCGTTTAACACTATAAACATCTGGAATATTTTTAATACTATCGATCAAGCGGGTTAAGTGGCTTAAGTTTAAAATCGCAACGGTAACGTGAATAGTCGCCATATTATCGTGATCCACTTTACCACTAACAGACGTTAAATTTTTTGTTTGTGCATTTAACGTCTGTAACACGTCTGTCAAGAGGCTCGAACGATTATAACCGTAAATTTCTAAGTCAGTATCATAACTTGTTCCACGATTAGCGGTATCTTCCCAAGCCACATCAATGAGCCGGTTCACAGTATCACTGGCGCCTAACACATTCGGACAATCAGCACGATGAATGGATACCCCACGACCTTTGGTCACATAACCGACAATTTTATCACCAGGTACTGGATTACAACATTTGCTTAAATGGACCAGTAAATTATCAACACCCTGAATCACCACGCCGCCTTCATGTTTGATTTTTAACGGTGCAGGAGCTTCCTTAGGGTGATTCTTGGCTTTAACAGGCGTGGTGGTTTTTTCAACCAGCACTTCTTTGGCCTGTTGCGCTTGTGCCGCTTTTTCACGTTCTTTACGCGCCTTTTCAGTCAACCGATTGCTGACAATCAGTGGTGACAATTCACCATAGCCCACCGCCGCTAACAGCTCTTCTTCAGTATTAAAATTAAAACGATTTAAAGATTTTTGTAACACATTGCGACTTAAAAAGTCTTTTGGTAAAAAGCCCATGTCCGTTAACTGACGCTCTAACATATCGCGGCCTTTTTCAATATTTTGTTCGCGATCCGCCTGTTTAAAGAAGCGTTTGATCTTATTACGCGCTTTGCTGGTATTTACTAAATTGATCCAATCACGGCTAGGGGTTGAATTCGGTGACGTTAAAATATCAACAATATCACCATTTTTAAGCTGATAATTTAAAGGCACAATTTTGCCATTGACCTTGGCACCCACCGTTTTATTACCGACCTCTGTATGAATGGTATAGGCAAAATCAAGTGGTCCAGAACCTTTGGATAACTCGTAAACATCGCCTTTAGGGGTGAACACATAAACCCGGTCTGAAAAAATGTCGCCTTTAACGCCTTCCATAAAGTCGGCTGCGTTAGACGTTTCATCCCCTAATTCCAAAATTTCTCGGAACATGTCGATTTTATGTCCATTCGAGTCATACTTCACTTCATCCCGTTTGCCTTCTTTGTAGGCCCAATGTGCGGCAACCCCATATTCAGCCACTTGATGCATTTCTTCCGTTCGAATCTGAATTTCCAACGGCCGCCCTTGGGGTCCAATCACAGTGGTATGCAACGATTGGTACATATTGGCTTTAGGCATCGCAATATAGTCTTTAAACCGGCCTGGCATTGGCTTCCATTTGGTATGGATCGCCCCTAAAACGGCGTAACAATCCTTAATTGAATCTACGATCACACGAATGGCAAGCAAGTCATAAATTTCTTCAAATTGCTTATGCTTATCACGCATTTTTTTATAAATAGAGTAAATATGCTTTGGGCGACCATAGATCTCATATTTAATATGAAATTCCTTAAGTGCCACTTCAATTTTATCGATTGCTTCATTAATGTACGCTTGCCGTTGGGTCCGTTTCGAGTTCATTAAATGAACGATCCGATAATATTGTTGTGGGTTTAAATAACGTAACGCAATATCTTCAAGTTCCCATTTAAATTGACTGATCCCTAATCGATCCGCCAACGGGGCGTAAATCTCCAAAGTTTCGTTTGCGATCCGCCGTTGCTTTTCAGGCCGTAGGTGTTTCAGCGTACGCATATTGTGCAACCGATCGGCTAACTTAACCATCACCACACGCAAATCCTTTGCCATGGCTAAAATCATCTTCCGATGGTTTTCAGCCAGTTCGTCTTTGTGTGCGACGTACTGGATCTTGCTTAATTTAGTCACGCCATCCACGATCACCGCAACATCTTTCCCAAACAGCTCATTTAAGTCGCCTAACGTAATATTGGTATCTTCTACCACATCATGCAAAAAGCCTGAGGCCACCGTCTCAGGATCCATTTTCAACTCTGCTAAAATCGCTGCCACCTGAATCGGATGAATAATGTAAGGCTCACCCGATTGGCGGAATTGATTACGATGCACGTAGGTTGCAAAATCCAGTGCACGTTTAACAAACGCAACATGTTCTTGATTCATGTACGTCTGCACCAATTCCATAATATCAACTGCCGAATAAATTTTATCGTCAGGCATTTCCCCACACCCTTTAATCAATTAATGTAGGCATTCACCCACAATTCTGACTTTATAAAAATAGCACGATAACGTCACAAACGTAAACGTGCTTGTTTCTAATCTACTTAAAATTATACTGAACCCACGCTATTTTGCAACCGGTGCTGGCTTGCGCAAACCGTAGCTTAAATAGCTGAGACACAGGTAAATCGGTGCGAACCAGTAAGCATAGTGACCGTAAAAGACGTATACGCCTAGTGTAAAGAGCACTGGAAAAATCAAAATCAACCAAACTGGTTGACGCTTTCGTGCAACTAAATAGCCAATCGTCACGGCAGTAATCATATTGATCACAATAAATAACCAGATAATCCGCACCACATGACTAATGCCAATCGTACGTGATAAATAAGGTAAAATAAACGCTAATAAAAGACTGATCAAACCGTATTTGACGCTGGGTCGCGCTAAAAAGTATCGTAATTTTTTCAAAGACCGACGCCTCACAAATTTATTTCTTTATTCTGAATATGCTGATTGTACCACGGGTGTTTGTAATTCCAAAATGGTTGACAGCGCACTTAAATAGTACATTGGTGCTGTTTCGGCTCGTAAGATACGCGGGCCTAGTCCAACGGTTGTAAAGCCAGCAGCATTTAACTGCGTGACTTCCTGTGGTGCAAAACCACCTTCGGGACCAAAAACCCCAATCACACGCTGCCCCGGCTTTAATTGCTGGGTCACTTGCACCAGTTGGGCCGTTTCACCAGCCTTGGCAGCTTCTTCATAGGCTACCACACCCTGATCCTTTGGCAACTGGCACAAGGCCGTCACATTCTTTTGATACCTGACTTCGGGCACCACTAATCGATGTGATTGTCGGGCCGCATCACGGGCAATTTTTTGAAGACGTTCTAATTTTTTAACCTGTTTTTTCGGGTCCCATTTGGCAATGGCATACGTGCTTGCAAAGAACACAAAGGCTTGTGCCCCTAGTTCTGTGCCTTTCTGAACGATCCAATCCGCTTTGTCTTTTTTGGACAAGCCGCAGGCGATGGTAACCGCAACTGGTAGCTCACTGTTAAACGAAAGCTGTGCGATCAACCGCGCTGCAACAGTTGGTGTGGTTTGCGTTAATTCAGCGACATAGGCTTGTTGGTGTGGAAAAACCAATTCTACTTTGTCCTTTGGTGCCATCCGCATCACACGCACAATATGATGCGCGATCTCCCCCGTTAACGTCACAGTGGTGCCTGGCGCAGCGGTCATGGCTGTATCAATAAAATACCGCTGCATTTAATTTTCCTCCTGAGTGGCAATTAAGGCAAACCAATCACCTGTATTTAAAGTTGTCACGACCTTTAACTGGTGCTTCGCTAAAGTCGCCTTAATCAAATCGACCTTATCCGCAATAATGCCGGATAAGATCAAATGGCCATTCGGCTTTAACAATGGCACTGCCTGTGGAATCAATGGCACAATAAGCTCTGCCAAAATATTAGCAACAATCAAATCAGCCGGTTGTTGAATACCCGCCAACAAATCATTGGCCTGAACTGAAATCGCTTGGGCAATTGGATTTAATGCAAAGTTGGTTTGCGCAGATGCAACTGCAACCTCATCGACATCATAGGCATAAACAGGACCGACCCCAAATTGTTTGGCTGCAATACTGAGTACCCCTGAGCCAGTCCCCACATCTAACATGGTTTCACCGCCACGCACCTGCATTTCCAAAGCCGCCAAGGCCAGTTTGGTCGTCGGATGAGTGCCCGTTCCAAAGGCCTGACCCGGATCGAGCCGAATCACCTGCTCCTGCGCCTGTTGCGGCTGATAGGCTTCCCAACTAGGCGCCACCGTTAAATAACGGGTCAGCCGAACAGGGTGATAATATTTTTGCCAAGCAGTTGCCCAGCTGTGATTATCGACTGCTGCGGTGGTTACTGTTGCCGCCCCAATCGCAAGTCCATATTGTGGTAAAGCTTGAATCCGTTGCTGAATTTGTGGTAATAATTCTGGTACAAAAATTGTTTCTGGATAGTAAGCAGTGATTTTGCCTGCATCCGTTGCATCTAATGCCACACCACTGGCACCAGCTTCCATTAAAATATTTGTGACCGCCTCGCTAGCTTCATTAGTGGTGGCCACCTTAATTTCAGTCCATTCCATACTGTCCCTCATTCTTCATATCATCCTGACGCCAACCTTGATTTGATTGACAATCGCGTTTTGCTATTTTTGACACATAGGCATTGCCTGCCACATAAAAGCGTAGCGGCGCTGTCGTCCATTTGGCCTTATGTGGCACACCGATGCGACCAGAAGTTGCAATCCGTTGGGGCCAACGTCGTTGTTGACAATCCAAACTTAACGTTCCGGTATTATACAAGGTCTCATTTAACGTCAAGTCTTGAATGCCTAGTGCCTGCATCAGTTTGCCCGGTCCATTGGTCAGCTGCGGTGTTGTTGCAGTTAGACCACGATGCGCTGCCATGATGTTTTGTCCGAAACACGGCTCTAACCCACGAATCAAAACACCCTGTGGCACATTGACAGCTTGCGTGATCACGTTTAATAAAAACTGACCATATATCGAATAAATGTAAATCGTCCCCGCTGCTGCATAAAGGGCCTGATTTGATTTTGTTCGCCGACCGGCATAAGCATGCGCTGCTTGGTCCTGTTGGCCTAAATAGGCTTCAGTTTCCACAATATAGCCTGCTAACACACCTTGTGCCGTTTGGTAACGCAACTGACAGCCTAATAAATCACGGGCAACTGTTACGGTATCGCGTGCTAAAAATTGTTTCAGCGCCGTTTGACTAGTTGCCATGAGTTGCTTGACCCCAATACATAATGTCTAGTGTATCATCTGGATACTCATAAAATTCAATTCCTAGGTCTTCGATCGACTGATTAAGTACATCATAATATTGTTTGGTATCCAACTTTTCTGGATGTAGCATCCGCGCATACAAGTATTTGGCCATTTGTTCCCGCAACGCACGTTTAGGTGGCGCAGGTGCGGTAAAGACAAAGGTTAAAAACAACAACTCAGATGTTGCATGATCAAAATCTAATCGTTGAATGGGATAACCACCAAAATCACCATCTGCCAAAATTCCTTTTGTAAAGGCCGCCACATCGGTTTGGCTAAATTTAGTTGCATCAAAAAATAGATGCCAAGTCTCAACTTGAGCCACAGGCCCACCTCTTTCACTAAAATTACTGAATAATCTTATTATGCCATATTCATGCCAGTGCAACCAGTCTTAGTCGTCGCGATTACCGGATAATAGTTTAACGATTTTAGCTTAAATCAGCCTTAACCGTCAGCTGTTAAACCGGCTAGTTGTTTAAAATCATGTTAAAATTAATGTAAGCGAATTCTTAAATAAAAAATCGCCATAAACCAGCACCTACATCCATTCTCAAAAACTGCCTATCAGGAGGAATCGCCTATGACCACACAACAATTTTTCTCAGAAGCTCAAATTCGACGTCATAATCCACTATTTTCAGCAACCCGAACGACCATTGAAACTGCTTTTTACCAAAATAATATGACTGCTGTGCAAGATCTGACAACGGCCTATCAACTTGCCGCGCACGCACCCAATACCATTGTCACTGATTTACCAATTTATCAAGCCGCTAAATTAGGATTACCGGCTGACGCCAAAATGCTAGTCGACAATCATGGTGCTGTTGTCGGTCGAACAGCTGCTGCACGTCATATTTTAACGGCACCGAATGACGTTAATGCCCCTTTCGTAAAGCTATTACGTGAAGCAATTTATCAAGGCCATTCACAAGCCTTTTATCAAACTGAGGTCGTGGTCGGGCTTGCGCCAAGCTTTATGGTAAAGGCCCACCTTGCCCTGCCAAAAGGCTTTGAAGCAAACTTGCTTTCGTACCTTTTAAATTTCCAAGTGTTCACAACCGATTATGCTATCCAATACGCCACCTCACAGGCTTATCCAGAAGGTGATCTGTATCTCTATGCGGATCCCAATTTTCACCATCCAGACTATCCGAACGGCTTAACCTTATTTGATCCAGTCCACAATTGCGCTGCCATCCTAGGGTTGCGCTACTTCGGTGAATTAAAAAAAGCAACGTTAACATTGGCTTGGGCTTTAGCACACCGCAACGGTTTTGTTGCTTGTCATGGTGGTGAAAAAGCCTTTCATTTTAAAAACCGATCTGATCAAGTCTTTGCTATGTTTGGGCTATCAGGCTCCGGCAAATCAACCTTAACCCATGCCAAACACCAAGGCCACTTTGATATTACCGTTTTACACGATGACGCCTTTGTTATTTCCAAAACTGATGGTCATTCTGTGGCACTCGAACCGGCCTATTTCGATAAAACAAACGACTACCCAAGTGGAACGCCTGAAACCAAATATTTCATGACACTCATGAATGTGGGGGTCACGGTCAATCAGCAACAACAAAAAGTGCTGGTTACAGAAGACCTGCGTAATGGCAATGGCCGCACGGTTAAATCACGCTTTGCCTCTACCAACCGTGTCGATGAAGAGCCTAGTAAGATCAATGCCATTTGCTGGATCATGAAAGATGACGCCTTACCCCCAATTGTCAAAGTCAATGACCCGACCCTGGCAGCTGCCTTTGGGGCAACCTTGGCGACCAAACGCTCCTCCGCTGAAAATTTGGTTGGCAATGTTGATCGAACTGCTTTGGTCATTGAACCGTTTGCCAATCCGTTTCGAGTTTACCCACTATCCGAAGACTATGCAGATTTCAAACAGCTATTTGAGCAACAGCAAGTGGCCTGCTACATTTTAAATACCGGTCAATTTCAAGGTCAAGATATCCCGAAAGAAGTGACACTTGCTGGTCTGGAACAAATCGTTCAACGGCAAATCACCTGGCAACCCATTGATTCACAAGCCCAGTTAAGTTGGGCGCAACTCCCTGAATTTCCACTGCATACACTGTCGGCCCAGGCAAAACAACAACTTCAGCAGCATTTACAGTTTCGCTTAGATTGGCTTACCGATTATCAAACACAATCAACTGATTCTTTGCCAACTGAATTAGCAGCCAGTTTGGCAACGCTGCAACACCACCTTTAACCTTGCATGAAGGCGCACTCATTTCATAATGGGTGCTTTTTTGTATATTATGCATTTTTAAAAATGCATAATATACATTCTTTTGATTTACATAATTTAATTTATGTCAACAACAATTTCGATGCTTCTTTATATTCTGAAATTACCCACGGCAGGTACAAGCTGCAACTTGGCACAAAAAAACAGCCTATCAAAGCGATAGGTTGCCTCTTTTTTAGCACATACTATTCAGTTGCGGTTAATTTGCTGGGATCTCCTAACTGATAGTTTGTTTTTTGATTCAATTTAAATTTATGCTTTAAGCCATTGCTTAAATAAATCTTTTTATCCTTCGTGACAAAGATGGCCTGGATTTTTTGGTCGTGTTTGGCATTAATATACGCCAAGCCGGCCTTCACCCCTTTGTTAAAGGCAGCGTTTGACAACGCATCCCCGTCTACTGAATTTGGTGAGACAATGGTGACCCCTGCTAAATTATTGTCATAAGGGTACCCTGTTTTATGGTTCATTAAGTAAATATACGTGTGCCCATTCTTCTTCAAATACTGCTCGTAAATACCAGCTGTTACAATCGACTGATCAACTGCTGGAATCGAACCTAAGGTTTTCCCACGTGATTTCACAGGATCCTGAATGCCCACTGTCCATGGTCGAGTTTTGCCTAATGGTGAATGCCCCATTACAATAATATTACCGCCTAAATTAATAATGGCATTTTTAACCCCGTTTTGTCGAAAGACAGTTCGCACTTGATCTGCAATATAGCCTTTTGCAATTCCCCCAAAGTCCAACCGCATCCCTTTTTTCTTCAGGAAAACGGTTCGATTCTGCGCATTTAAGACAACATCCTGATAATTGACTAACGGTAACGCCTGATCAATTTCAGACTGCGCTGGAACACGTGCACCAGGTAAACCGATTTTCCATAAATTGGTGATGGCACCAATCGCCATATCAAATGCGGCGTCTGAGTCTTGACTGTAATACAGCGCCTTTTCCATCATTGGCCACATATCTGCGCTAACCTTCACGGGGCGAATGCCGGCGTAACGATTGACCCGATTTAATTCCGACTTGGCCTTGGTCGTGCTCGCCTCATTATCTGAACGATGAATGCGCGCAAAACCTTTCGCAAGCGCAGCCTTTTTCCCTCGATTGTAAATTGTCAGTGTACAAATCGTGCCTAAAATAAACTCACTTTTGGTATAAGGCTGCTTCAGTATTTTGTCTGACGCCTGTTTTTTAGGCGCACAGGCCGTTAAAACCATCGGCAGTAGCAACAATAACACACTCGCAATAATTGCCTTTTTCTTAATTTTCAAAATGTCAAAATCCTCCAACAGATAATAGTCTTATTCTAATTGAATGCCATTTCAAAGACAACTACCGCCTCACAAAAAAAGATGTCAACCGACATCTTTTTAGGCCTAGCTTAACATTAACATCCGTTGTAACGCCGACAGTGACTTTTCAGTGGTTTCCGGATCGACTTTGATCTGATTCGGCACTTGTCCTGCCACTAATTGATCGAGGCACCATGCTAAATGTGGCAGTTTGATGCGATTCATCGTCATACAGGCACAGGCGATTGGATTAATAAAATCAATTTTTTGTGGCAGTGTGGCTTGCATACGCTGAACTAAATTGTGATCCGTGCCTACAGCCCAATGCGTCGCTTGTGGTGATTGTTGGACCGTCGTCATGATCTTATGTGTGGAGCCAACCACATCTGCGGCTTGAACCACCTCATAAGCACATTCCGGATGCACAATAATTTTAATGGCTGGGTCCTGCACGCGTAATGCTTTAATTTGCGCAACGTTAAACTGCTGATGAACCGCACACCAACCCTCCCACAAAATAATCCGTGTGGCTTGGTCTGCTTGCCCTTTAAACTGGCCTTGGGTCGGATCCCATAGCACCATTTGTTCAAGAGGAACGCCTAATTGATAGGCTGTATTACGGCCTAAGTGCTGATCTGGCAAAAAGAAGAGCCGTTGTTTTTGGGTGAACGCCCATTGCAATACCTTTTCCGCATTCCCAGAGGTGACGATCACACCACCGTGTTCCCCAACAAAAGCTTTAACCGCTGCACTTGAATTAACGTAGGTCACTGGCATCACTTCATCAGGATAACGTGCTTGAATCGCTTGCCAAGCAGCTGTTACCTGATACATATTCGCCATGTCAGCCATTGAACAACCGGCATTTAAATCGGGTAAGATCACCTGTTGATCGGCCGCCGTTAACATGTCTGCTGTTTCAGCCATAAAATGAACACCGCAAAAGACGATGTAATCTGCCTGATGGTTTTTAGCCGCTAATTGGGCCAGCTGTAATGAGTCCCCCACAAAATCGGCCTGGGCAACGATCTCATCTTTTTGATAATGATGGGCTAATAATAATAATTTTGAACCGAGTTGTGCTTTGGCAGCTTGAATATGCTGTGTTAAAGTTGCCGGATCAAGATTTGCATAGCTTGCTGGCAATTGCGTTTGTTGAAATTCAGATAAAAGTGTCATGCCTTGTCTCCTTTAATGCTATTAAAGCTAATATCCAGCGCTTGTACTGAATGCGTTAAATAGCCGAGTGAAATATAGTCCACGCCACAACCTTTAAACGTCGCTAAATTAGCCGGCGAAATCCCGCCGGAAGCTTCGGTTAGAATCCCTTGATTGTAAGGTAGGTAAGTCTGAATCTGATCAGGTGCTAAGTTATCTAACATAATCACATCAGGCTGCGCAGCGACGGCTTCCTTAAACTGAGCCAAAGATTCAATTTCAACTTCAATTTTGATCATATGGCCATTATGTTGGCGTGCTGTTTTAATGGCAGCCGTAATCCCACCTGCAAAAGCGATATGATTATCTTTCAACATGATGCCGTCATCCAACCCCATGCGATGATTAAAGCCGCCGCCTTGGGTCACGGCGTATTTATCAAACAGCCGTAATCCTGGCGCTGTTTTGCGCGTATCACAAATCCGAATCGTTGGATCTGCCAGCGTTTGAACCGCCTGATAAGTGGCGGTGGCAATGCCACCCATGCGTTGCCATAAATTTAAGATCAGCCGTTCCCCTGTTAATAGCGTCCGAATCGGACCGGTCACCTTGGCTAAATGTGTACCTGCAACTTGATAACTGCCTTCAGTGACCAACGGTGTAAATGTGACCTCACCGCCTAACAACTGATACACCAGTGGCGCGATCCATAAACCACACACCACCCCATCAGCCTTTAATAAGAAAGTGCCGCCGCTACAAACGGTTGCGTCAAAAATGCTATCGCTACTGGCATCTCCCCGGCCAATATCTTCATTTAAAAAACGTTGTAAATCGGCTTTCGCTTGCATTTGATTGATCATCCTTAAGCATCCTTTCTCGCATGCGCCCCTAAACTTTTAGGCCGTTTTAGTGCCGCCTGAGCGATGGCTTCGGCTGCAAGACATAAATTAGCCTGCTCCACCGCCTCAGCTGTATAGTCAGCAGGCAATTGCCAATACTGATAATGCTGTAACCACGCTAGAAAATCCGTTAACCCCGCACCACTGCGTTGAATGCCCAGTAATGCCCAAGCCTTTTCTTGCAGCTGCGTGCGTTCTGGTAGCTTAAATGTCGTTGTTTCCGGCGGCGTGGGTACTGGTGTAGGCGGTGTCGTTGGGGCTGCTAAAATAGCAGCGGCGACCCGCTTCCCATAAACCAAGCATTCTAACAGCGAATTGCTAGCCAACCGATTCGCACCATGCACCCCTGTGCAGGCGGTTTCGCCAACGGCATATAAATGCGGCATCGATGTTGCACCGTTAGTATCCGTTTTAACGCCCCCCATCATAAAATGGGCCCCAGGCCGCACCGGAATCAATTGGTTTTCACGAAATGGCACTTGATGTGCATCTAAGTTCGCAGTGATCTGTGGAAAACGTGTTTCAAAATTCGGGATTTTTTCAATTGATAAAAAGACTTGGTGTCCTGCTTGATAAGCTTGTGTTAACACACGTGCTACCACATCCCGTGGTGAAAGATCTTGTTGCGGATAGGCCGCCATTAACCGGTGCCGATTTTCGTCAATCAAATACCCACCGGCACCGCGGACTGCCTCAGAAATCAAGCCATAGCATTTCCCCTTAATCGTCAGCAATGTGGGATGAAATTGCACAAACTCCATATCTGCTAAGGCAACGCCAGCGCGTCGGGCCAATGCCATCCCATCACCAGTTACCGTAATATCATTCGTTGTTAACGGGTAAATACGACCTAAGCCACCAGCTGCCAACACCACCGCATCTGCCGTATCCGTTTGTAAGTGACCTTGTGGGTCGAGGTACTGAATACCGACACACCCGGATGCCGTCTTTAGGAGCGCTGTTACCATACAATCCTCTCGCCAAGTCACTTGTTGTAATTGTTGGTGCATAAAAAGTGTCACATATTTCCCAGTTTGATCCCCATGACAGTGCAGAATTCGTGGCCGTGCATGGGCCCCTTCCAAGCCATACTCAAAATGACCGGCCGCATCCCGATCAAATTGCATCCCGTTTTGAATCAGGGCCTGCATATCCGTGATACCATCCTGAACCAATACTTTAGTAGCGGTTGGATCATTATGCTGGACCCCGGCTTTCAAAGTGTCATCGTAATGAGATTGCCAAGTATCGCCAGGATCAATGGCTGCCGCAATACCGCCTTGAGCCAGCATCGAATTACAATTCTCACGTTTTCGCTTTGTGTAGATCACCACCTGACACGCCTGTTGTAAGTAGTACGCGGCCTGACTGCCAGCAAGGCCGGCACCGATGATAATAACTTTTTTCATGTTGAAAACTCTTTTCTCTACAAGTAGTCTAGTGTCTTGACATATAAGTGTCCTTATTTTAGCATAGGTGTCAAGACATATCCAGGAGAAAAACAAATGCCCTATTTTGACTTTGCTGCAACGACACCGATGACGCCGGCAGCCCTTAAAACATACTTACAAACCGCCCAACAATTTTTTGGGAATCCTAACAGCCCACATCCAATCGGTGAGAAAGCGGCTGCCTTATTAGCTCATTGCCGTCAACAATTAGCCACACAATTAGCAGTGCCTGCCGAAAGCCTGATTTTCACCTCTGGCGGCACTGAAGCGAACCATTTGGCAATTGCATTAACGGTTCGCCAACTGCCGCCAAACCGCCGTGACGTGCTGATTAGCCCTTTAGAACATAGTAGCTTTGCCCACGAGCTAGCAACCTACCCAGAACTGACTATCAAAACCTTGCCACTGAATCACGGCCAAGTAACGCCAGCCATTTTAGCCCGCGCCTTAACACCTGCCACAGGTCTCGTCATTATTCAGCAAGTCCATTCGATTACTGGACTCATTCAACCCATTACGCCACTAGCCCAGTTGGCCCGCGCAAATGGTAGCTATTTTCATTGTGACTGTGTACAAAGCTTCGGCAAGGTCCCGCTCCCCCAACAGGTCACCAGTTGGAGTTGTGCTGGCCATAAATTAGGCGGGCCTAAAAGCTGTGGTCTTTTATATTTGGCGCCAACCGTTCCTTTTACCCCCTTATTACCCCACGTTAGCCAGGAACATGGTTTCCGTCCAGGAACCGTTGATGTGCCAGGGATTGCTAGCTTTACCACAGCGGCCCTCGCCAGCCTAGCGCACCAAACGGTACAATGGTCACAATTTGAAAACCTGAAACAACAATTACAACAAGCACTACCGCACTGGCAACCAGCAGTGACCAACACGACCTATCCTGGTATTATCGGCCTGTTAGCCCCGCATGCACTTGGGACAACTGTATTAGCAGCTTTAGCGGCACAAGCGATTTGTATTGCCACCACCTCAGCCTGCAATAGTCAAGGTGAGGTGGATCCCAGTTTATTGGCCCTAGGCTTTACCAAAGCCCAAGCACAACATTTCATTCGAATTTCGTTAGGTGCGACGACCACCGCTACAGAAATCCAACAATTGGCCCAAGCATTACAACCATTTTAAACTGCAAAAAAGGGCATTGATTGGCATCACGGCATGAATTGCGGACAAACTTAGCAACAATTTCCAATAAGTCACAAAAAATAACCATCAAAGTGGTGAAATAAGCCCACTTTGATGGTTATTTTACAGTTGCTATCCTGCTTTAAAATGCGATTATTTTATTTTTCAGTAGCCTATTGGCCCAGCAGTACCCCTTTTTTAATCAATCGGACCGCTGTTGCTGCGCAGCTTCACGCTGACGAATCTGTTTCATCGTATGAAAATACACGTTGATCAAAACAAAAACCGAGCCCAGCCAGGCTAATGGGTTCGCCATCGAGGCACCTGCAAACCCAAAATGCGTCACTAAGACTAAGCCTGCAAAGGCCCGCATCAACAGTTCAAACAAGCCCGCCACCGTTGGCACCATGGTTTTACCTAATCCTTGCAACAGGTTTCGCATGGTAAACAGAATCGCTAATAGCCAGTACATACTGGCATTAAAATGAAAATAGGTTTGTGCCAAGGCCGTTACCGCAGGTTGTTTAGGCCCTAAAAATAAGTTCACCAACGGTTGGCCAAACGTAATAATCAAAAGGCCAAGTATTGCTGAAACAGTCACATTTAAGACTAACGTTTGATGGACACCTTTACGAATCCGGCCAAACTGGCGTGCACCCAAATTTTGCGCGGCAAAGGTGGCCATGGCTAATCCAAATGAACTGGCCGGCAAGGTGGCCAACTGATCAATGCGCCCAGCCGCTGTATAGGCCGCCACTGCATTGGTGCCTAGTGTATTTAACATCACCTGTAAAATCACAGCACCAATAGCAATAATCGACATTGAAAACCCCATTGGCAGCCCAACATTGATATGGCGCCGAATCGCCGCCCAATCCAGACCCATATCCTGCCGGCGTAAGACCAGCATCGGAATATGCCGCTTAATATAAAGCCAACATAAAATGGCCGAACAAAATTGTGCGGTTACAGTCGCCCAACCAGCGCCGGCAACGCCCCAATGAAAAACAAGAATAAAAATCAATTCCAAAATAATATTTAAAATCGTTGCAATGATCAAAAAGAATAAAGGCGTGCGCGAATCCCCCAAGGCCCGCATCATATTGCTTAACAAATTAAAAGCCATTGCAGCAGCAACCCCAATAAAAATCACACGAACAAATGCCACAGACTGATCAATGATTGCTGGTGGTGTTTGCATCAACGTTAATAACGGTCGCGTCATGGCAACAGAAACCACTGTTAAAACCACGGTTAGGCCTAAACTGATCCAGACACTGGTCCCAAAACTTTTACGCACCCCACGTTCATCTCGTGCACCATATGCCTGTGCCGTTAAAACAGATAAGCCTGTGGTAATTCCTTGCGCAAATCCAATAATCAAGAAATTAATACTCCCCGTTGCCCCAACAGCTGCCAACGCATTCTTACCAATGGTTCGGCCAACGATCAAAGCATCCATGAAACTATAAAGTTGCTGAAAAAGATTACCAATCAATAACGGGATGGTAAACAAAACCACCCGTTTAATTGGACTCCCGGTTGTAAGTGAATGCAAAATACCCCTCATTTCGACGCCAAAAAAGTCAAACAACTGCGACTATCTTACCGCGGTTTCACTTTCGTGTCATGTTTTTATGACATCAAATCAGATAAAAACCGCCGCATGCACTGGGCATTGCGACGGCTAACGATTTGTTTTTAATTAATAAACGTGCTTGGTTTGCTTAGGGAGTACCTTGCGCGATAACCATGGCAGTAACTTCGCGTAAGCAATCGAGAACACAATACTGACGAGAATCCCTTTGATCAAGTTAAAGGGCACGATCATGGTGAAGACCATTTTCAAAACCGTTCCATTAATTTGGAAACCGGAGAATTTCAGGTACATTGGTAATAACACAAAGACATTGGCCAATGACATGAAGACGATCATCAATAAAATCCCAGTTGTGAAACCTAATAGCCGGTTCTTTAAGCTTGGTAACCCATTTGGTGTTTTGCGCTTAAAGAAGTAATAAACTGGCAGGGTGAAGCACATCGCTGCCAAAAAGCTCCCAATATCGC
>NZ_AZDA01000093.1:58329-89407 GCF_001434575.1 Loigolactobacillus bifermentans DSM 20003 | reverse complement strand
TAATAAATGACGTTGCAGCGCCTGCCGCAGGGCCATAAAGAAACATACTGATGAAAACAGGTAAGTCCCCAAAGTCAATTTGTAAAAATGAAACACCTGGTAAAATTGGGAACTGAAAGAAAATTAATAAATAAGATAAAGCCGCCATCATCGCAACAATGACTAACTTACGAACATCGGTTGTTTTACGCATAAGAACCATCCTCCAAAATAATAGCTAGTTTTTGACAACTGATTAATTTGGAAATAAAAATACCGCCATGCCAGAGAGAGACAGTAGCGGTATCCTATTTGTTCTACGCAAATAAGCCCCTATCTCCTTTCGTCTAGACTTTAACTATCGGTAGCGGAATTACACCGCTTCAACCACCCTATGTGGGTCATGGACTTTAACCACCGGTCGGGAATTTCACCCTGCCTCTGAAGACAATTAACTTTATTTTTATTTCTGAGTTTATTCTATCATGTTCTCTCGAAAACGCAACCATTTAGTCGTTATTTATAACTCGGAATCCAAACCACTTATTTTTGATGCTTGCCAAGCCTGTAGATCGGCTGGTACTGGCGCTGTGATATGAACTGGCTGTTGGTTAAACGGATCTGTAAATAACAAGTCGCTGGCATGCAAGCCTTGCCGTTTGAGGCCATTTAATACAGGGCCATGATACAGCTCATCCCCTACTAGTGGATGGCCTAAGCTGGTGAAATGCGCCCGAATTTGATGGGTTCGGCCGGTATGAAGCTGTACTTTAACCAAAGCGGCATTGGGCCATTGTTTTAACACCCAATATTCTGTCTGTGCTGACTTCCCACCTGTTTGAACGCTATAGCGATAACTTGCTGCTTCACGCGCCAGCGGCCGATCAATCATGCCATGTTGTGCTTCCAATTGCCCACTAACAACCGCTAAATAGTACTTGGTCAGTGCTAACGTATCAAAAAGATTCTGTCCTAATTGTTGTTTGGCAACGAGTACGATACCACTGGTAAAGCGATCCAGACGTGTTACTAAATGTGGCACTAAATCCTTAGCACCTTGTTGCTGCAAATAACCTTTCACCCGATTGACAACCGTATCGGTTCGATTAGCAGGCCCTGGAACGCTGGTCAGGCCTGCAGGCTTGTTCACCGCTAGCCAATACGCTGTTTCGGCTAAAATCTCAATTGGACCTTGGCTAACAGCAACTGCTGAGTCGGCCTTTTCATTTGGAAATTGAACGGTTACCTGTTGCCCCGAATGCAATGATTGTGGACCAGTCGTGATTTGCCGATCAATCCAAATTTTACCGCCTTGTTGCCGTAGCTTACGGAAATAGCGACTACCAACCCCGTGCTGTGCTAAAAAGTCCTTCACGAGTATCGTTGTTTGTCCTTGATACTGCCACGTAACCTCCATACTTTTCCCCACTTTCTATACCGCTTAATTATACCAAATTTTAACAATTGCAACTTTCTGAAAAATAGCAACAAACGACTTGCCGTCACACCTTAAAATTTGTTAAACTAACGCTATTCTAATTTTAAAGGTGGTATGTCTGTGCGTAACACGTTGTTTTCCCGCTACAGCCAATTTTACTGGTTCCGAATGGTAGCTGATTCTTTGCTATTCTTAATCATTTTACTAGGTAGCAACTTTGTCAACAACGGCTTAAGCCTAGTAACCGAAATCGGTGGTGCCTTCTTATTAGGGGCATTTTCTGCATTAGCTGCTCCAAATCAACGTTCAAAAGCCCCACAACCTAGCTCGTTAATCGAAAAATCATAACACATTTTCTTTTATTATTGCCGCTAATTTCGGTATACTAAGGTCATAAGGAAGGTGATGACTTATGTATCAAAATATTTTGGTGCCACTCGATGGCAGTCACAATGCAAAAGCCGCTTTACTTGAAGCCAGTCAACTTGCCCATCATTTCAAAAGTACGTTACATTTGGTCACCATTGTAAATGAACAGCGCTACGTCCCGTATGGTTACGGTATGGCTTATCCAGCTGATTTGTTTGCAGATTTGAATCATCGCGCTGAACAAATTTTAACCGAAGCACAAACCTTGTTACGCGAACACAAATCGACTGCCGTTACAACACAAGCAGTGGTGCGCGGCATTCCTAAAAAGATTATTGCTGAGGATTATGCCAAAGAACATCCCATTGATTTGATCGTTATGGGAAAATCAGGTGTGGATGCATTGTCCCGCGTTATCTTAGGATCCACAACTGCTTATGTGGTTCGGCATAGCCCAACCAATGTCCTTGTTATTTCTGACCCTGAAGACAATTAATCATTCAAAAAAGAACCTCACCACTGATTACCAAACAACGTTGATGGTAACCGGGATGAGGTTCTTTTTAACAAATGCTTAACGTTTAACCGGCCGATCAAGCCGAACACTACCAGAACATTGTGGGTGCATTCGGTTGTAACGTGCGATCAAAACAGATAAAAGAAAGATACCAATTAAGACGATCATAAACGTTCCTCCCTACTTTTTACTGGTTAGTTTCATTATACCCGGTTTAAGTGAAAGGTCAATCAAAACTGCTCACAAACTTCCAAAATATTAAACTAATTTAAGCTAATTTTTAGAATTTAAGATCTGCTTAATATGATTAAGAATAGTTAAATACCGTTTATAACACCCTATATTATACACAAACCTCAAGCCCATTTTGAATCACTCACATTAAATGTTTATCATTTCACAATATCTCGATGTAAGCGTTTTATCAAAGGCGCTTATTTTTTGTCGTTCTGTCTTCATTGACCGTATCTGAACTGCAACCGCCGATCATGACGTGTTTTCATGAAAGCCTTATATTCACTCAAATAGCGCTGTTTACGTACCATTCATTTAAAAAACCATTATTGTTCCTATACCAATTCATCATACACCGTCATATCACTGACTCATTATCACCTTGATGACCACTGTTACCCGTTCTCACAATCTGGTCAAAAAAAAGAGATCAAAGCCTATAACACTTTAATCCCTTTAATCATAATCGTGCGCGATGAATGCGCGCGATTTTATTTCTTATGGCTTTCTTCCTCATCATTGCTGAGCACGGCCATGAAAGCGGCTTGCGGAACCTCAACTGTACCAATTTGCTTCATTCGTTTCTTACCACGCTTTTGTTTCTCTAATAATTTACGCTTTCGTGAGACGTCACCACCGTAACACTTCGCTAAAACATTCTTACGTAGCGCTTTGATATTGGTGCGTGCAATGATTTTTGTTCCAATCGCGGCCTGAATCGGCACTTCAAATTGCTGCCGTGGAATAATCGTTTTCAATTTATCAACGATGATCCGCCCACGTTCCGTCGCAAATTCCCGATGGACGATCGTACTTAACGCATCAACTGATTCACCGTTCAGTAAAATATCCATTTTAACCAGGTCACTTTCGCGATAACCTTCTATGTCGTAATCCAACGATGCATAACCTTTGGTGGATGATTTTAGTTTATCAAAAAAGTCGAAAATAATTTCGGAAAGTGGTAAGTGATAAATGACATTCACACGATTATTGTCCAAATATTCCATGGTGTCGAATTCACCCCGTTTACGCTGGGATAATTCCATAACCGCACCGACAAAATCATTAGGGACCATAATTGAGGCCTTTACAAAAGGTTCTTCAATTGAACGAATTGAAGAAGGCTCTGGCATTTCAGACGGATTGGCCACCACTTTTTGGGTCCCATCCGTTAAATTAACATGATAGGTGACAGATGGCGCTGTTGTAATCAGATCCATGCCAAATTCACGTTCCAGCCGTTCTTGCACCACATCCATGTGCAAAAGCCCTAAAAAGCCACACCGGAAACCAAAACCTAACGCTTCAGAGGTTTCTGGATCAAAGGTTAACGCAGCATCATTCAATTGGAGTTTCTCCAATGATTCTCGTAAATCATTGTATTTTGAGGTATCAACTGGATAAAGCCCTGAATAAACCATAGGATTCATTTGTCGATAGCCTTGTAACGCTTTGTCTGCCGGATTGTTAGCCAAGGTTACAGTATCACCAACTTGTGTGTCCTGAATGGTCTTAATGCTGGCCGCAATATAACCAACATCCCCTACCATTAACTGCTCTCGTTGCACAGCATCCGGTGACATGACCCCCACTTCAGTGACTTCAAACGTTTTGCCATTTTGCATCAGTTCAATGGTATCCCCTGGTTTGACGGTACCATCAAACACGCGTACATTCAGCACAACGCCACGATAATTGTCATAAACAGAATCAAAAATCAAGGCTTTCAACGGTTGCTGCACATCCCCACTTGGTGCCGGAATATCCGTGACAACACGTTCTAAAATTTCTTCGATCCCAATGCCCTGCTTGGCACTCGCCAAAACAGCTTCAGAAGCATCAATGCCAATATCATCTTCAATCTCGCTTTTCACACGTTCTGGATCAGCGGAAGGCAAATCAATCTTGTTAATGACAGGAATAATCTCCAAATCATTATCGATTGCTAAATAAACGTTTGCCAGAGTTTGTGCCTCAACCCCTTGTGCCGCATCAACTACTAAAACAGCCCCTTCACAGGCCGCTAAACTACGGGACACTTCATATGAAAAATCCACGTGACCCGGGGTATCAATTAAATGAAAAATGTAGTCTTGCCCATCTTTAGCGTGATATTCCAATTCAACCGCATTCAATTTAATGGTGATACCACGTTCACGTTCCAGGTCCATGGTATCCAAAATTTGATCTTCCATATCACGTTTTGCAACGGTATGGGTCAACTCTAAAATACGATCTGCTAATGTTGACTTTCCATGATCAATATGCGCAACAATTGAGAAGTTACGAATGTTTTTTTGCCGTTCATGCATTTGTTCTACGTCCATCCTGTCAACCTACTTTCTGGCGTTAATTATACCAAGTTGGGCGTGCCGACGCAATTTACGTCTTCACCAAAAAGAGCCGTGACGCCTGTCACGACTCTTATCAAATCCATTAACGTTTCTTCTTTTTACCCTCTTTACCAAAGAGTTTATCGAATAAACTGCCTTCTGTGGCATTTACGCTGTCACCACTGGCAACTGCATAAGCCTTTAAAGCCTCTTTCTGTTCACCTGACAAGTGCTTTGGTGTGACCACTTTAACGGTAACATGTTCGTCACCACGGCCATTGCCACGCAAACGTGGTGCCCCTTGACCGCGTAAACGGAAGGTGGTGTTCGTTTGTGTACCAGCAGGGACTTTTAATTTCACCTTACCAGAAACGGTTTCAACCATTAACTCATCACCTAATGCGGCCTGAACAAAACTGATTGGCACTTCAATGTAAATCTCGGCGCCATCACGTTGAAACTTATCACTTGGTGCAACCCGGAAGATGATAAATAAATCACCATAAGGACCACCATTGGTCCCAGCTTCACCCTGGTTAGACAAGCGCATTTGTTGGCCGTCTTCTACACCGGCTGGCACTTTGACCTTGACACTATGCCGTTCTTCCTGATGACCACTACCATGACAAGTTGTACATTTTTCTTTAATTTCTTTCCCAGTTCCCCGACAAACATCACAAACCTCACGACTTTGCATGCGACCTAATGGTGTTTGACGTACCACTTGAATATAACCTGAACCATGACATTTATGACAGGTTTCAGGTGAGGTACCTGGCTTTGCACCGGTCCCATTACACGTATGACACGTTGCTTCACGGGTATAAGAAATCGTGGTTTCTTTACCAGAAATGGCTTCTTCAAATTTCAAATCCATTTGATATTGTAAATCAGAGCCTTGTCGTGGCGCTGACGGATTTGACCGCTGTTGACCACCGCCACCAAAGAACTGGCTGAAAATGTCATCAAAGCCGCCAAAGCCTTGACCCCCTTCAAAACCACCAAAACCCTGACCGCCGGCACCGCCAAAACCACCTTGTGGGCCTGCAGAACCATACTGATCGTACTGTGCTCGCTTATCGGAATCACCTAAAACTTCATAAGCTTCAGAAATTTCTTTAAACTTCGCTTCAGCATCTGGTGCTTTATTTAAATCGGGATGATACTTTTTGGATAGCTTCCGATAAGCATGTTTAATGTCATCTTGTGAAGCATCCCGGGAAACGCCTAAGACGTCATAATAATCTTTTTCCGCCATGCGTTTGCCAAACCTCCTCAGTTGATAATGAATTGTTTTGCTTCGCAAAACTTAATTGTTGAATCAATATTTATCGGTCATTACCGCTCAGTTGTATGCATAACCACCGATACGCTTCTTTCAAAGACGTTTTTCAGTATAGCATGATTTAAATAAAAAGCCAAAAGCCGACATGGCCTTGGCTTTTTATTGTGATTGCTATTTCTTGTCAGGATCGACTTCTTCGAAATCACCATCAACTGTGTTATCGTCACCAGACTTATTATCTGAAGCGTCGTCTGAACCTTTGTCGCCTTCAGCAGCTTGCTTCGCTTGTTGCTCTTTAGCAGCTTGTTCATACATCTTAACAGATAAATCTTGTACGATTTTGTTTAAATCATCGCGTTTAGTCTTCATTGCTTCAAGGTCATTATCTTTTTGAGCCTTTTGCAATTCAGCCTTAGCATCTTCAGCCTTCTTGATTTCGTCGTCAGAAACTTTACCCTTCAATTCCTTCAAAGTCTTATCAGTGGTAAAGAGTAACTGATCAACATCATTCCGTAAGTCTGCTTCTTCCTTCTTTTGCTTATCGGTTTCAGCATTCTCTTCGGCTTCTTTTTGCATCCGTTCGATTTCATCATCAGACAAGCCCGAAGAACTCTTAATGGTGATCTTCTGTTCTTTTTGAGTCCCCATATCTTTAGCAGATACGTTTACGATACCGTTCTTATCAATATCGAATTTAACTTCGATTTGAGGAACGCCACGAGGAGCCGGTGGAATCTCCGTTAATTGGAAGCGCCCAAGGGTCTTGTTATCAGCAGCCATTGGCCGTTCACCTTGCAAGACATGAATATCAACGGCTGGTTGGTTATCAGCAGCTGTTGAGAAGACTTGTGACTTGCTGGTAGGAATCGTTGTATTCCGATCGATCAACTTAGTGAAGACACCGCCCATGGTTTCAATCCCCAATGATAATGGCGTTACATCAAGTAACACAACGTCCTTCACATCACCAGTGATGACACCACCTTGAACAGCGGCACCTAAGGCAACTGCTTCGTCAGGGTTGATTGAACGATCAGGTTCTTTGCCTGTCCATTGTTTAACAGCTTCTTGAACGGCTGGAATCCGTGTTGAACCACCGTTTAAGATGACTTTATCAATTTCATCAAGTGACAATTTTGCATCGCGTAAAGCATTATCAAAAGGTACTTTTGAACGTGCCACTAAATCAGCTGTCATTTCATCAAATTTAGCACGGGTCAATGTCTTTTCCAAATGTAATGGACCTGCATCGCCGGCTGAAATAAATGGTAAGCTGATCTGTGCTTCACTGACACCAGATAAGTCTTTCTTGGCTTTTTCAGCAGCATCTTTTAGCCGTTGTAATGCCATTTTATCTTGGCTTAAGTCAATGCCGTTTTCGTCTTTAAACCCAGCAACTAACCAATCAATGATTTTTTGATCAAAGTCGTCACCACCAAGTTTTGTATCACCATTCGTTGACAAGACTTCGAAAACACCGTCGCCTAATTCAAGAACGGAAACGTCAAATGTCCCACCACCAAGGTCATAAACTAAGATTTTTTCATCTTTGTCAGCCTTGTCTAAACCATAAGCTAAAGCAGAGGCCGTTGGTTCGTTGATAATCCGTTGAACGTTTAAGCCAGCAATTTTACCAGCGTCTTTTGTTGCTTGACGTTGACTATCATTAAAGTAAGCTGGTACGGTAATAACCGCATCTTTAACTTCTTCACCTAAATAGTCTTCAGAGAATTTCTTGATGTATTGTAAAATCATCGCAGAAATTTCTTGTGGGGTATAATCCTTACCCTCAACACTGACTTTGTAACCTGCTTCACCCATATGGCGCTTAATTGAAGCAATGGTATTTGGGTTCGTGATTGCTTGCCGTTTGGCAACTTCACCAACCTGTGTTTCACCATTTTTGAAAGAAACAACAGATGGTGTTGTCCGATTTCCTTCTGGGTTTGTAATAATTTTTGGTTCATTACCTTCAAGAACAGCCACAGCAGAGTTGGTTGTCCCTAAGTCAATCCCAATAACTTTAGCCATGAATTCTAACCTCTTTTATTTTAATTTTAAACTACTGCGCGACAACGACCATTGCTGGTCGTAAGACGCGATCTTTTAGGCAATAGCCTTTTTGGAGCACCTTAACGATGGTCTCAGGCTTTTGATCACCCTCCACTGCAACTGTTTGAACAGCTTGGTGAATGGTCGGATCAAAAGTGGCATCCTGCGCATCAATTTCGGTGACTTGATGATCTTTCAAAGTGCGTTCCAAATGATCATAAACCATTTGGATACCTTTCTTCAATTGTTCACCGTTTTGATCCGAAACATCAATCGCTAAGGCCCGTTCCAAATTATCAATGACGGGTAAAATATCTTTCGCCAAATCCTGACCTTCGTATTTCAATAATTGCACCCGTTCCTTTTTAAAACGCGTGTTCATATTTTGAATTTCAGCTTCAGCGCGAAGATATTTATCTTCAAAATCGTCAGATTTTTGCGTTGCGGCTGCCAAATCAGCTTTTAATTGGTCGGTTTCTGATGCCGTCTCTGGTGTTGCCTGTTGCTGCGCGTCAGCAGTTGGGGCATCAGTAGCCGCTGCTTGGGCTGAATCTGGTGTTGCATCTTTTGTTTGCGCATCTAAATCCTTCTCTGAAGGAAATTCAGTCGCTTGTTTATCTGTGTTGTCGTTTGCCAAAAGTGGGTCACCTCCAATGAATATTAGTCACCATGGTGTCGGTAATAGTCGGTGATCTTCTTCGCAAGTTCCGCTCGAAAAACATCTAATAAACCGATCATTCGTGAATATGGCATGCTCGTTGGCCCTAATAGCGCGATCATCCCACGACCATGTTCGCTGACGTTATAAGTCGCCGTAATCACACTAAAATTTTTCAACAGATCATTTGTCATCTCATCACCTAACCGAACCTCAATGGGTTGATCAGCTGGGGCACCAATGATCTGTCCTAGATCCTGATTTTGATCAATCAATGAATACAACGCTTTAAGTTGATCCACATCCTTTAACGTACTGGTATTGATCAAATTCATTTTGCCGCCAACGTAATAACGCTCCTGGGCGGCCTTCTTGAGAACCCCACCAAAGATGTCTAAAAAGCCCTCTGGTGTGATCATGTACTTGGTCAGCAATTGCGGGATCTCATGATGTAGTTTGTTGACCACTTCCATCAGCGGCAACCCGACAAGTTGATCATTAATGATCCGGATAATTTTTTCCAAACTATCACCATCGATGCCACTAGGAATTGAAAAAATATGATTTTCAACGGTGCCATTATCAGTGACCAAAATCGCCATGACTTGATCATCATTTAAAGGCACCAGCCGAAAACCAGTTAACTTTAAGTCTTTCAGCTCAGGTCCTAATGAAATCGCCGTATAGTTCGTTAAACTGGATAAAATCTTCGCGGACTGCGCTACGATCTGGTCAATTTCATGATAACTTTGATCAAATGACGTCTCGATCACAGCAAGGTCGTTGGCATCAATACTACTAGGCTCAACTAAATGGTCGAGATAATACCGATAACCACGTAACGACGGAATACGGCCCGAAGAAAGATGTGTCTTTTCCAAAAGGCCTTGATCTTCTAAATGAACCATCTCATTGCGGATCGTGGCGGAACTGATATGAATCGGTAATTGCTCTAATAACTTTTTAGAACCCACCGGCTGACCAGTTTCTGTATATAAGCGCACGATCTCTTTTAAAATGAGTAACTGTCGCTTGGTTAGCAATCGCACCACCTCTTTTTAGCACTTAACAGTTTCGAGTGCTAACACAACTATTAATATACCAAGGTCCCTGGATAAAGTCAAGAAACGTCAAACATTTTTTAAACCTTTTACAGATCTTCATCAATTAAAAACGCTTCAAAGACATCATTGCCTAAAAAAAGGCCCTTTTTGGTGAGTGTTAGGCGTTCACCAACCTGTTCCATTAACCCAGCCTGAATCAATTCAGGAATCGTTTGACCGTAAACATCAGTGAGGTGCACATGAAACTTTTGATAAAAATGTGCCGGTGAAATACCTTCTCGTTTACGCAAGCCTAAAAAGAGCTCCTCTTCAATTTGTTCACTTAATGACAACACGCGCCGCTGAAAAACTGGCAATCGCCCAGCCCGTAATGGCGCCAAGTACTGCTGAAGCGGGCCATTATTTTGATACCGCTGGCGCCCTAAATAACCATGTGCACCTGCACCAAAGCCATAATAATGTTCATTACGCCAATACAATAGATTGTGTTGGGATTGAAAACCAGGTTTCGCAAAATTACTAATTTCATACTGCTGACGGCCTGCTTGTTGCAAGCGGTCGATTGCCAAATCATACATATCCGCCTCAACATCTTGTGACGGCAAAAAAAGGCGACCTTGTCGCATTTGATTATAAAAAATTGTTTTCTTTTCTAAAATCAATGAATACGTAGCGTAATGAGGCAGCTCTAAAGCTAACGCTTCATCCAGACTGCGTTTGAAATTGGCAAGATCCTGTCCGGGTAGGCGAAAAATCAAATCAATACTGACGTTATCAAAGCCTGCTTGCGCAACATTTGCCAAAGCTTGATGAACGTCAGCACGGGTATGCGTCCGACCGATTTTTTTTAAGATCTCATCGTCAAAAGACTGAACGCCAATACTTAACCGATTAACACCATAGTTTTTTAAAACTTGTAGTTTATCCATGGTCAAAAAATCGTTCGGATTAGCTTCAACGGTAAATTCACCTTGATCAAACGGTAGCGTGTCTCTAACTGACTGCAAAAGTGTATCAAGCTGCGCAGTCGACAGTGCGGTAGGCGTCCCGCCACCAATATATAAGGTATCCAAGTGATCAACTGGATCAGCCTGCAGCCGCTGTTGCATTTCTTGTCGCAAATAATGCAAATATTCATCCACTGGCTGGCCTTCAATGAACACTTTATTAAAATCGCAATAATAACAAATATGTGAACAAAACGGAATGTGCAAATAAGCGCCGATCATAAGGTCACTTTCCCGGCATGTGTTTCAAAATAATCGCGTGTTGCTTGTTCATCCTGACGGAGCTGTTTAATCAAACTGTCGGCACCATCAAACGCAACTTCACCACGCAGCCGGCTAAACCATGCCACACGAACGTGTTCACCGTAAACCATTTGCTTGAAATCCAAAATATAAATTTCAATTGTCAATCCTCGGTCAGCTCCAAAAGTCACATTATGCCCTACGGAAGCCATGGCTTCATACCACTGTCCATTGACCAAGATCTTAACCGCATAAACACCGATACCTGGAATCCGCTTTTTAACCGGTGCTTCAACGTTTACCGTTGGAAAACCCAAGGTGCGGCCACGCGCTTCACCATGGACCACAACCCCACTGAGTCGATAAGGGTAGCCCAATAAGGCGTTGGCAACTGCCACATTACCAGCATCAATTTCTTTGCGGATTCGAGTGGAACTGATTTTATCGACTTGATAAGTCAATTTTGCAACTTGAATGACGTCAAAGCGCCCTGCTGCATCTTCTTTTAGCTCCACCATAGTGGCCCGGTTCGCACCGAATGTATAATCAAAACCAGCAATGATCGCCTGTGCATGCAGGCCTACGATATACTGATCAATAAAGGCGTCTGGCGCTAGCGCTGCCAAAGCGGATGTGAATTCGACCAAATAAAGTCGATCGACGCCTAATTCCGTTAACAGTTCTTCTTTTTCTTGAATCGTCGTCAAGTAACTTTCATCTAAAGGTGACAATTGCTTAAATACTAAGCTTGGATGATGATTAAACGTCATCACAGCTAACGGTAAATGGCGTTTTTCTGCCTCACGCTTTGCCGTCAAAATAACTTGTTGATGTCCTTTATGTACACCGTCAAAAAATCCCAGTGCTAAGACAATATCACCAGCTGGAATTATTTCAGGCTGATATGGGTGATGTAAATGGATAACCTCCATAATGTACGCAGCTCCTTCAAACTAACATTAGCTTTCTGTTGAAATCATTTTTTGAGGTTGCCAATAGGCAGCCGTTTTACCAGGGCGATAAATCGCCTTTACTTGTTGCTGATAGCGTAAGGTAATCAGCGGTTCATCAGTGGCAACAGCCACTTCATGTGCATCTAAAAAGCCACCATTTTGAACCCGCTCCCATTGTTCTGGTAATAAATCGATTGCCGGTAAATGGCGCAAAGCAAAATCCAGCGGTTTTAACAGTGCTGGCGCCTGTTCAGCTTCAACAGCCGCTGCAACTTGTTCAAGGGTCACCGTATCGGCTAGTGTAAAGCCCCCGCTCCTTACGCGTGTCAACGCTGACATCACGGCCGGATAACCCAATGCTTCGCCTAAATTAACCGCAAGCGTTCGGACATATGTGCCTTTGGAACAGGTAACATCAAATTCAAACCGTTGTGTATGCGTTGCCGCATCATAAACTGGCGTCGTTGTCCGTTGAAATTTAAAAATGGTTACTTGCCGCTTAGGGCGTTCAACGGAATCACCAGCCCGCGCGTAATCATACAACCGCCGCCCTTTGACTTTAACCGCCGAAAAAAGTGGTGGAATCTGTGTGATTTCGCCGACAAATTGTGTCATCGCCTGATCGATTGCAGCCGGATCAATTGGTGTCAAGACTGGCTTTTCTGCAACGATCTCACCATCGAGATCTTCCGTTGTCGTCGCTTGACCCAACAACACTTCACCATGGTATGTTTTACCACTGGCCACTAAATAGTCAACCACTTTGGTGGCACGTCCAACACAAATCGGCAATACACCGTCTACGTTAGGATCCAGTGTGCCGCCATGGCCAATTTTTCGTGTTCTAAATAGCTTTCGTAACTTGGCATCACAATCATGACTTGTCATACCTTTCGGCTTATATAATGGTAAAATACCGTCCATTTAGGTTCCTCCGCTCGCATGATCTTTCAAACTGTTATATTATAGCAAATATTTTTTAAACTGGGTACTGTTCAGCCGTGGAATCGCTTGCCACCACGCGATTTAAACAATAAAAATAGGCCTAAGCCCACTCTCATTTTTAACGAATGGTTCACAAGCCGCACTTGTGACGCTTAGCCCTATTTAGTTGCTGACCTACCGATCAGCTTCATCTCGATGTAATTTTTGGATCAAAGCATCAATATGGTTCCCGTATTGAACGGATTCATCACGTTCAAAGGTGAGTTCAGGAATCTTAAATAGCCGTAACCGTTGGCCAAGCTCCTTGCGAATGAGCCCAGTTGCTTTGGCCAAACCTTGTTCCGTTTTTTCACCATCGCGCGCGTAATCCGACAAAATACTATAAAAAATCGTAGCTTGTTGTAAATCACCGGTGACACGTACATCGGTGATTGTAACATCAGCGACGCGGGGATCACGAACACGTTTTAATAAAATGTCATTGATCTCACGTTGTAACTCTTGGGCAACACGCCCTGTTCGATACTGTGCCATGTGAATGACCTCCTTTGTATCAACTTTACTTCACTGGAACTTCTTCCATGGTGAAGACTTCGATGTTGTCACCTTCGTGAACATCATTATAATTTTCGATCATTAAGCCGCCTTCAAAGCCTTGGCGAACTGTCTTCACATCATCTTTCAAATGCTTCAGACTGGCAATTTTACCTTCATACTTCACGATACCGTCACGAATTAAACGGACACCAGAATCACGTTCAACTAACCCACTTGTGACATAGAACCCGGCAATTGTGCCGACTTTAGACACTTTGTAAGTTTGACGAACATCTAATTGACCGATAACCTTTTCACGGAATGTTGGTTCCAACATCCCCTTCATGGCTGTTTCAACTTCATCAATGGCTTGATAAATCACATTATGCAAGCGAATATCAACATCTTCTGTTTCAGCCTGTTCCTTCGCCCGTGGTGTTGGTCGAACGTTAAAGCCGATAATAACCGCATTACTTGCAGCAGCTAAGGTGACATCACTTTCGTTAATCGCACCAACCGCTTCATGAATAATGTTGACCCGAACACCTTCAACGTCAATTTTTTGCAAACTGTTGGCTAATGCTTCGACTGAACCTTGAACGTCAGCCTTGATGATCACGTCAACTTCTTTCAGTTGACCTTCTTTCATCGTTTCAAACAAATTATCTAACGTTACCCGTTTCGTATGACTACGTTGCTCTAATAATGCACGCTTAGCACGTTCTTCACCGGCAGCCCGTGCTGTTTTTTCATCTGCGAAAACAATGAACTTATCTGCAGATTCTGGCACATCACTTAATCCAGTAATTTCAACTGGTGTTGATGGCGTTGCTTCTTTGGTGCGACGACCTTGGTCATTTGCCATCACACGAACACGGCCAAAGGTATTCCCAACTACGATTGGGTCGCCCACATGCAAAGTACCTTGTTGAACCAGCAAGGAAGCAACGGCCCCTTTGCCTTTGTCCAACCGAGCTTCAATAACAGTACCAGCAGCCCGTTGTTTAGGATTGGCCTTTAATTCAAGCATATCAGCTTCGAGTAAGATCATTTCTAACAATTCATCTAAGTTTTTACCGAACTTCGCTGAAATTGGAACAAAGATCGTGTCGCCACCCCAATCTTCAGGAATCAAACCATATTCGGTTAATTGTTCCATGACATGGTTAGGATTGGCATTTGGCTTATCAACCTTGTTCACAGCCACAATAATCGGTGCATGAGCGGCCTTGGCATGGTTGATGGCTTCGATTGTCTGTGGCATGACACCGTCGTCTGCTGCAACGACTAAGACAATAATATCTGTAATGTCAGCCCCACGTGCCCGCATGTCCGTAAAGGCTGCGTGCCCTGGTGTATCTAAGAATGTGATCAAACGACCGTCGACCTTCACTTGATAAGCACCGATTGCCTGTGTGATCCCGCCAGCTTCACCTTCAGTCACATTGGTATGCCGTAACTTATCCAATAAAGTGGTTTTCCCATGATCGACGTGCCCCATAATGGTGACAACAGGTGGCCGATTTTCAGAGAATTCCGTGTTGGCTTGTTCTTCTTCAAAGAACTTGTCTAAATCAGAAATATCAACCTGAACTTTTTCTTCAGCCTTAATGCCATAATCAGCTGCTAAAACTTCAATGGTATCTTTGTCTAAAGATTGGTTTTGGTTCACCATGGTCCCCATCATGAATAACTTTTTAATAATTTCAGTTGGTTCACGATGGATCAACTTTGCAATATCCTGTACATTCATGCCCTCAGTAAATTGCAAAACCTCTGGTAAAGCCCGATCCTTACGTTGGGTAGCAGGCTTCACACTGTGGTTCGTTTGACGTTTCATACGCCGATTCTTTTTCTTGTTAAAGCGCCCGCCATTATTGCCACCAAAACGGTTGTTGCCACCACGATTATTGTTACCAAAACGATTGTTGGTACTCCGGTTATTGTTGCTGTTTCGGTTAGCGCCATTGCCAGCAGAACGAACAGGGGTCCCTGATGTCACTGCATTTTGACGATTTGCGGCATTAACAGGTGCCCGATCAGCATTGCGGCCAACTGTGTTGTCCACTCGTTTTGTCCCTGATGGTCGTTTTGGTGAATGACCGCTATTTTGCCCATTGCGTTGATTTCGATTATTAAACGGACGATGTTGGTTGCCGTTATTGTTATCCCGATGTTGATCATGATGCTGATCGCGATTAGGGGTTGTGTGTGTTGGTTTTGTTTGTGGTTTAGAATGATGTTGTTGTGCTACTGGCCGAGCTGGTGCTGCCTTTGGTGTTGCTTTCGGTTGGTAAGCATTGCGCAATTTCTTTTCCTCATCCTCAGTAATTGTTGACATATGATTTTTAACGGGAATATCATCGTTCTTTGCCCGTGCTAATAAGTCTTTAGATGCCACATTTAATTCTTTTGCTAATTCGTAGATACGTTTTTTACCCATATCATCACGCTCCTTGCGTATTCAGTAACGCAATCAATCGTTTGGCAAAACCGACATCGGTCACCCCCAGAATGGTACGCGGCCGGCCGAGTGCCTGATCAATTGCTTCTTTTGAGAAGGCTTCAATGATTGGGGTTTGATAGCTTGCACTTTTCGACGTTAGCATGCGACGCGTGCCATCACTTGCATCAGCTGCAACAATGACCAGGTGCAACTTGTGTTGTCGTAAAGCGGCTAAAACCAAACCTTCTCCCATTATCAACTTTCCTGCTTTTAAACTAAGCCCGATCAAATTCAGGGCACGTTGTGTTTGATCAATCATTTCGTCTTGCCAAACAATTCTTTTCTGGCTTTTTGATGCTTCACATAAGCGAATAATTCATCGTAGAAATCGGCGCTAACCGTTGCATTTAAAGCTTGATCCAATAAATGCTTTTTAGCGGCTTCTTCAATTGCTGTGGGTTCTAAAGGCACATAAGCACCACGACCGGATTTTTTACCCGTCTCATCAATACTGATGTCGCCTTCTTTATTGCGCACAATGCGAACTAATTCTTTTTTAGGCCGCATTTCATTACTCACAATATCCTTCCGCATCGGAATTTTTCTTGGTTTCATTTTATTTCGCCTCCATTAGTCCGCTTGTTCATCGGTCCCATCAGACGTTGCTTGATCTGTTGTAGGCACTTCAGCAGTTTCAGCTGTTGGTGCCGCTTCAGATGCTTCAGGGGCTGCTGTAGTGTCATCCGCTGTTGCCGTTGCAGCGGGGGCCTGTACAGCCGCTTCTTCAGCTTCACTTTCAGATTTAATATCAATCTTAAAGCCCGTTAACTTTGCAGCTAAACGTGCATTTTGGCCGCGTTTGCCAATGGCCAGTGACAATTGATAATCCGGTACGATCACAGTTGCCGCTTTATCGTTTTCATCATCAAACCAAACATCCACCACTTGAGCCGGGTTCAACGCATTGGCAATGTAAACAGCGGGATCATCGACCCATTCGATAATATCCATGTTTTCACCTGCTAATTCGTTAACAACCGCCTGCACCCGTTGACCACGTGGCCCGACACAGGTCCCAACAGGATCGACGTTGGCATCAGTACTACGAACGGCCATTTTAGTCCGATCACCAGCTTCACGAGAAATCGATACAATTTCAACTGTCCCATCAAAAATTTCAGGTACTTCTTGCTCAAATAACCGCTTGACCAAATCAGGGTGGGTCCGACTCACGTGTACTTGCGGTCCTTTCGGTGTATTTTCGACTTTTGTCACAAATACTTTAATGCGATCATGTGGTTCGTAATGTTCATTGGGCATTTGATCGTTGCGTGATAAAATCGCCTCGATCTTCCCTAAATTAACATAAATGTACCGACTATCCCGGCGTTCAACGACCCCTTGCATGATCTCATTTTCATATTTAATGTACTGATCATAAATAATGTTACGTTCTGCTTCACGAACCCGTTGTAAAATGACTTGCTTGGCGGTTTGTGCCGCAATACGGCCAAAGTCTTTTGGTGTGACTTCAAACCGGATCTCATCACCGATCTCATAAGCCTCGTTAATGGTCAACGCTTCTTTTAAAGCAACTTCCAAGCGTGAATCAAAGACTTCTTCTGTGACTTCTTTAACGGCATAAATATGGATGTTGCCTGTTTTTTCATCGAAATCGACTTCAACGTTTTGCGCTTGACCATAGTTCCGCTTGTATGCAGAAACTAAGGCTGCTTCCATTGCTTCAACAACAACTTCCTTTTTAACGCCTTTTTCTTTTTCCAATGCATCTAACGCACTGAGCATTTCTTTATTCATGGATTTTAAAATTTCCTTTCCAGCTAAAATTCAATCGCAAGTCTGGCCTGAGCAATTGTTTGACGTTCAAACGTTAGCTCTTTACGGCGCGTTTTAATTTTAATTTGTAATGTTAATGTTTCCGGCGTCACGGCCAATAAGGTACCTTCATAAATTTTTGCGCCAGCAACCGGTCGGTATAAGGAAATATGAATATACTCACCAATAGCATGCTGATAGTCGGCCTCTTTTTTAAGCGGCCGTTCGGCGCCAGGTGAGGAGACCTCTAAGAAATAGGCTTGAGGAATCGGATCGGGATCTAACGTATCTAACTTTTCGCTTAATAGATCACTGACCTGGGCACATTCTTCAACGTTAATGCCCCCTGGCTTATCAATATAAACTCTTAGATACCAATCTTTCCCTTCTTTAACAAACTCAACCTCCACGAGTTCAAAATGTAATGCCGTTACAATAGGCTCGGCTACATTTTGAATTGTCTCAACGACTGAACTCACGCTGACGCCTCCTTTAAATAGCTCCTCTGAAACGAGTCCGGGATTTTAACCAATAAAAAGAGCGAGCATCCCTGCTCACTCCCTACTCAAGTCTCAAATACTGTAATTAGTATAGCATATTCAAACAATCCGCGCAACTACGGGCTTGCATTACCTGAAGGGCCTGATCACATCATGTCAAACAGTGACAATTGATTCTCATCTGGCATGCCATCTAAAACATGATTGTCCGTTAAATACTCAATTAACGTTTTTGAAACTTTTCCGCGTTTGCTCAAATCTTCCTTTGAGAGGAAGGGCTTTTCTTCACGGGCCGCAACGATTTGTTTGGCCACGCTTAATCCTAAGCTTGGAACTGCTCGGAAAGGTGCCAATAATGTTTTGCCATCTGCTTCAATTAAAAATTCTGATGCATCTGACTTTTCAACATTGACCATTTCAAAACGATATCCACGTTCCAACATTTCATTTGCGATTTCTAAAACCGTTAGTAAATTTTTTTCTTTTGTAGAGGCTTCCATGCCTTTATCCGTAATTTCTTTCATCGACGCTTTCACGGCATCTTTGCCATGAGCCATGGCAACCAAATCAAAATCATCTGCCCGCACCGTAAAGTATGCCGCATAATAAAGAACAGGATAATAGACTTTAAAATAAGCCACGCGCAAGGCCATTAAAATATAAGCTGCCGCATGGGCCTTCGGGAACATGTATTTGATTTTCAAGCATGAATCAATATACCAAGCGGGTACGTGTTCGTTATCCCGCATGGCCTGCTGCCAATCGTCTGGGATCCCGCGACCTTTCCGCACACGTTCCATAATATTAAATGCAAGCGAGGCTTCCATCCCATAGTGAATTAAATCCAACATAATGTTATCCCGACAGCCGATAACATCTTTTAATGTGACGGTACCTGCTTGAATCAATTCTTCCGCATTCCCTAACCACACATCAGTGCCGTGAGACAAACCAGAGATCTGTAATAATTCAGAGAACGTGGTGGGTTTGGTTTCTTCTAACATTCCACGTACAAACCGCGTCCCAAATTCAGGAATCCCTAACGTACCTGTTTTTGAAAAAATCTGTTCAGGTGTCACACCTAATACATCGGTGCCGGAAAAAAGTGACATGACCTTAGGATCCACTGGCGGAATCGAAGTCGGTTCAATGCCTGATAAATCTTGCAGCTTACGAATCATGGTCGGATCATCATGGCCTAAAATATCCATTTTCAAAATATTATCATGAATCGAATGGAAATCAAAGTGACTGGTTCGCCAAGGTGCACTTTGGTCATCGGCTGGGTATTGAATCGGTGTAAAGTCATAAATATCCATATAATCTGGTACGATCAAAATACCGGCGGGATGCTGACCTGTCGTGCGTTTAACACCGGTGGTGCCCTTCGCTAACCGATCGATCTCCGCACCACGTAATGTTTGACCAGTGTCTCGCTCATACGCTTTAACATAACCGTAACCGGTTTTATCTGCAACCGTACCAATCGTTCCGGCCCGAAAAACGTTATTTTCACCGAACAATACCTTCATATAGTTATGGGCAATCGGCTGATAATCCCCGGAGAAGTTTAAATCAATATCAGGGACCTTATTCCCAGTAAACCCTAAGAACGTTTCAAATGGAATATCGTGACCATCTTTCGCCAATTCTGCCCCACAGTTCGGGCAGTTTTTATCTGGCAGATCATAGCCTGAACCATATTCCCCTTTATTGAAGAACTCTGTATAATGACATTCCGCACAGCGGTAATGTGGCGGTAACGCATTGATTTCCGTGATCCCCGCTAAGTAAGCCACCAGGCTAGAGCCAACCGACCCTCGTGAACCAACCAGATAGCCGTCCTTCATACTTTTATGCACTAACTTTTGGGCAATCAAATAATGAACAGCAAACCCATTTCCAATAATACTTTGTAACTCTTTGTCAATGCGCGCTGCCACAATCTCAGGCAGTTCATCCCCGTACAACGCATGGGCCGTATTATAAGTACGATCGCGAATTTCATCATTAGCACCTGGCATTTCAGGTGTATAAAGTTTTTCTTTAACTGGCGTAATGTCCTGAACTTGTGCCGCAACTTGTTGGGGATTCGTGACAACCACTTGTTGCGCAACGGCAGGGCCTAAGAATTGGAAGCTTTGTAACATTTCATCTGTCGTTCTAAAATGAACATCTGGTAAGTTAATGCGATTCAGTGGATTCGCACCACCTTGTGAATTGATCAAAATTTTACGATAAATTTTATCTTCCGGATTCAGATAATGAACATCCCCTGTGGCTAAAACAGGAATATTTAAATCAGTCCCAATTTGAACAATTTTTCGGATAATATCTTCTAAGTCATCGTTATTATTGACCAAGCCTTGTTCCAATAATGGTGCATAAACTGGCTTTGGCATAATTTCTAAATAGTCATAAAAGCGCGCCTTTTTACGAGCTGCTGCTGACCCTTTTTGCATCATTGCCGTGAAGACTTCCCCATTACTACAAGCAGAACCCACTAAAATACCTTCACGATACTGACTCACTAAACTTCTGGGGATCCGAGGCACACGATAAAAATAATTCACCATAGAAGCTGAAACCAACTTAAATAGGTTTTTCAATCCTGTTTGCGTTTGTGCAAGTAACACGGCATGAAATGGCCGAGCCTGTTTATACGCATCATTTTCCCCAACATGATCATTCAGTTGATCGAGGTACTGAACATCAAAGCGCGCCGCTGCATCTTTTAAGAAAATATACATTAAATGGCCGGTGGATTCCGCATCAGCATTTGCCCGATGGTGGTGTTCCAAACTGACTTTAAACCGCTTGGCCAACGAATCCAACTTATGATTTTTAAATTCAGGATGCAAAAAGCGCGCCAGTTCCAACGTATCAACAATTGGCACGGTTACTTCACCTAGCCCGTGTCGTTCATAGCCAGCATTTAAAAATCCAATATCAAATGTGACATTATGACCGACTAAGACACAACCCTGATAAAAAGCCTGAAATTTTTCAAATGCTGCTTCTTCGGTGTTTTGGCCGCGAACCATTTCGTCGGTGATGCCCGTTAAATTAATCGTCGTTTCTGATAACGGATGTCCCGGATCGATGAATTCTTCAAACTCCGCGATCACTTCGCTCCCCTTCATCTTAACGGCAGCTAATTCAATAATTGAATCATAAACGGCTGATAGACCTGTGGTTTCCGTATCAAATACAACATATTCTGTTTCTGGGTCCAATAATGAGATATGTTCTAAATTATAGGCAACGGGTACGCCATCATCGACGACATTCGCTTCAACCCCGTATAAAATCTTGATTTTATTTTTTTGACCTGCCGCATAGGCTTCCGGAAAGCCTTGTACAGCACCGTGATCCGTGATAGCAATTGCCGAATGGCCCCACTTGGCAGCCTGTGCCACGTAATCACTAATACTATTCGTGGCATCCATTTGACTCATATTACTATGCAAATGAAATTCAACCCGTTTATGTTCTGCCGGTGCTTGGTCTTGACGTGTCGCATGTTGAATTTCTTGAATATCTCGGGCATTTAAAACCAAGTCATGCATAAAACTATCTTCTTGAATACTACCTTTGACACGAACCCATATTCCTTTTTTAACAGCAGCAAAAAGCGCAGCCTCCTCATCATTTCGAGAAAACTTTTTAACCGTAAAGGAAGATGTATAATCTGTGAATTTAAAAATCAGTAATTGTCTTTTTGAGCGTAACACGCGAATTTCAGCATCAAAAACATAACCTTCTAAAACCAAATTATTTTCTTCTTCATTGATTTCTACCATCCGTTGCTGCTGATTACTGGCATTGATTGGACGACCAATGGCCACTGGTCCTTCAACTGCACCTTCGTCGGCCTGCTTCTTTTCACGTTGACTGGCCGCTTTTTTTAAATTAACAGCCGCTTGTTGGGCGAGTGCTGCATCGGTTTTTGCTTTGTTAGCTTTAAATTCTTCAATTTTTTGCTGCGACGCTGTTTCATCAATTAACGTATGAATTGAAATATTCGGAAAACCAGCCTTGTGATATGCTTCCTCAATTGGCCCTAATGCCTGGGTGGTTAAAAACTTTTGAATCACTTCATTTTCAGCTAACAACAACACCCGCTTATCTTCCAAATAGGGCTGCCCTTTTTGACAAAGGTCTTGTACCAACGGTGATTGAATCCCACTGGTCTTCACCACGTAGGTCCAATAATCCCCTAAGTTTTGATTGGTCAACGTCGCTTGGCGCGTTTTAATTGAAAAATCAACCTTCGCAATATCCGTAAAGCCTTGCTGCAATTGTTGCCCAAAATTAATAAATTCCTGATAAGGCAAAATATCAGCAAGCTCAAATTCAAATTGCCAAACGCGCGACTTTTGATGCACGATCACTTGCGTTACCTGAGCCTCATTAAATACTGAGGCGTCTGTAACGGGCTGATAGTGGATCTGATCCAATAGTTTTGTAAATAATTCGACCTTTGATAGACTCAAATTAGCCATCCTTTCTATTTCTAAAAAATAAAGATGAGACAAGCGGTACCTGTCTCATCTTTACAACGACTAATCGTTATTTTCTGCGGTTAATTGCTGTAATAAGATCTCAATGTTCGCAACAACTTCCGATTTCTGAACTTCGATCACTGCTCCGGTACGACGTAATTTGATTTCAACAATCTCATCTTCCGCCTTTTTACCCACGGTGATCCGCATTGGGATGCCAATCAAATCTGAATCAGCAAATTTAACACCAGCACGTTCTTGACGATCGTCCAGTAACACGTGATAACCCGCTGTTTCTAGCATCGACGTGATTGTCTCAGCAAGATCAGCTTGCGCCTTATTTTTGACATTAACGGGGATCACATGGATATCAAATGGTGCAATTGCCTGCGGCCAAGTTAGCCCTTGCACATCAGACCATTGTGCGGCCAATACATTGAACAAGTTCGTAAAATCAAATGTGTAAGTCCCCAGTGTCAAAAATTGACTGCGACCATTTTCATCTAAGAATGTTGCCTGCTGGGCTTCGCTATAACGTGTCCCTAACTTGGCTAGCGTCGCAACTGGAACGCCCTTAGCAAACTTTAAGACCCCTTCACCATCTGGCGATAGTTCTTGTTCCCTGACAAGACGCAGGTCCGCAAATGCTGCCGGCGTAAAGTCGCGCTTTAAATTTGCATGCTGATAATGATAACCATCCTGATTGGCACCAACCACCACATTCGTTAACGCTTTAAGCCGGAGATCGGCTATAATCTGAACCGTATCTGGCAACCCGATTGGTCCTAAGGAACCAAAATTAGCGCCTAAAAATTGTTGCGCCACATCGTCTGTTGCCAGCGTCACAGCCTGCGCGCCTAACGCCCGTTGCAATTTTGTTGTGCTGACTTCATCCTCGCCTTGCACCAAGGCCAAAACAGGTTGCTGATCAGCGATAAATAACATGCTTTTAACGGTTTGAGCAGGCGTTACGTTAAGAAACGCAGCCACATCCGCAATCGTTTTGACACCAGGTGTCGCAATTTTTTCAAGTGGTTCAGCTGACGTTGCCGCCACAGTTGCCAAATCCAAGCTGGTTGCAACTTCTACAGTGGCAGCATAGTCACTTTCCGTTGAAAAAGCAATCGTCTGTGTGCCAACATCCGTCAGTACCACTAAAGCGGTGGTGTCCTGGGCCGCTTGCACCAATTTAAACGTCAGACCACAAGTTGTCAAAACATACTGAAACGCTTTTTCAATTTGCCGCGTCACTTGCTCGGTTTGAGCCGTCGTCGCACAAAATGCCGAAACAGTTGCTTGCAACATTTCTCGATGATGTTGTAACCCATTAAAATACATTTCAGGTTGAAAGGCTGGTTGAATATGATACAACACTTGCGGTAACTTTTTATACGAATTCAACTGATCCTTCACCAGATCCGTTAACACCGCATTGGGCTGTGCGCCTAATCCATATTGATGTCCTTGAATATCTGTCATTTGAAGCGGTGTAGTTTCTGTCGTCGCAGTCAAAGTGGGCATCATCATTTCTGCAGCGTTGACTTGCGCTAATTCATGGTGTAATTGCCGTTTTAATTTTGTCAAAACGCGATAAGCCAACGGTAAATACGCATAATTACCAGTCGACGCTTGCCGAATATACCCTGCCCGTAACAATAACTGCTGACTTTTAACCGTCGTTTCATTGGGTGTTTCTTTCAAAGTCGGTGAAAATAGTTTTGATTGTTCCATTCTCAAAACTCAACTCCTCACAGTTCCGTTTCTTAATCGAAGATACCTACTAGCGAATAAAGAAGCGTTGAATATCATTCCAAGTGACTAAAATCATTAACAACAACATTAAACCGAAGCCAACCATGGTAATCAGCCCTTCCTTTTCAGGACTCAACGGTTTACGCCGAATTGCTTCGACAATGTTTAAGATAATTTTACCACCATCCAAGGCTGGAATTGGCAATAAGTTCATGATGCCAACACTGACAGACAAGTACGCCATTAAATTGATCACCGTTGGAACACCGCTATGTGCCGCTTGTGATGTCATGGCATACATCGCCACTGGTCCACCAAAATCATTAATATTGAAACCGTGCACAAACATACCGCCGATCACCTTAAACGTTTGACTGACAATATACCAAGGCTGTGTAAACCCATATTTGAGCTTACCTGCTAAACTGTTATCACGTGCACTAGCAACGCCTAGTAAGCCCACTTTTTTACCATTTGACTTGGTTACAGCTGGCGTTACGTGAAGCTGGCGTTTTTTGGTCCCACGTTGCACTTGCAATGTGATCTGCTTACCAGGATAGCGATTGATTGTCGTTGCCATTTCAGTAAAAGTGCTCATCTTATGGTCATTGATCGCCACGATCTGATCACCAGCCTTTAAGCCCGCCTTTGCGGCAACAGAATGTGCTTGAATTTGACCTAATTCGGTAGTATTTAACGGAATCCCACCGGCTAAAAAAGCCATCACAATAAAGGCGACAATCCCCAGCACCATATTGTTAAAAATACCAGCAGCATTGATCAACAAGCGATGCGGAATCGACGCCGATTGAAATTGAACATCTCGCGGCGCAATCTGAACCTCAGTACCAGTACTTTCAATAATCGTGGCATCATGATCCACCTGATAAGTTTTCGTAACCGAATCATCACCGTCCGCATAACCGCTGATCTCCAAGCGATCTTCTAGATCCACTTGGCCGATTTCAAATGGGATACCATCCGTCAAGGTCACTTTATGACTGGTATTGATCCGCGTTACTTGCGCTTGATCATTTAAAATCAAGGTTACGGCAGTGCCGGGTTGAAGTGACTCATCCTGTTCGTCAACAATCCCCGCCATCCGAACGTAGCCCCCTAAAGGTAAAATACGTAACGTATAGGTTGTTTCATTGCGACGCCAAGCAACCAGTTTTGGACCCATGCCAATTGAAAATTCACGTACAAGGACCCCTGAATGTTTTGCCATATAAAAATGACCAAACTCATGTACGAAAACAATTACACCAAAAATAATTATAAAAACAATCAATGTTTCCACAGAGTTGCCCCCTTTATGACAAAATAATCACACCTGTTTGTTAAATTAAAGTGAACAAATGTAAAATTGGTAAAACAAATAATAAACTATCAAAACGATCTAAAATACCACCATGACCTGGCAAGATCTTCCCAGAATCTTTAACACCATAATACCGTTTATAAGATGATTCGACTAAATCACCTAATTGACCAACAACTGAGAACAATAAGGTTAACAACAGCATCAGTGGCCAAGTGTAGATTTGCAATTCCGGTACGAAATAGGTAAAAGCACCGCCAATAATCACGGCACATAAGCTACCACCAATCGAGCCTTCCCAAGTTTTATTGGGGCTGATCTGCGGTGCTAATTTATGCTTACCCAGCTTACGACCAATTTGATAAGCACCAATATCAGTTGCCCAAATGACAAATAGAATATACAGTAACATCGTTAAGCCAGTTTGACGTGCCGCAATAAAGTAATGGAAGCCAGTCCCAATATAAGCCGCCGCCAAAACAGTTACCCCAACGTCATCAAAATTAATTTTATTCCGTGAGAAAACCATATTGACCAGTAAAATCATAATAAATAAATAGAAGAAATACAACCGATTGACACCTGCCGGTAACCAGCTATCAGGTACCATGATGGCCAGTAATGCCAAGGCCCCTAACGCTGCTTCAAGCGAAACAATGATCTTCTTTCGCATAATAAAAATCTCTGATAAACCAACTAATCCTAATAATACCGCCATAATATCAAAAATGGTGCCCCCAAGAATGACGATTGGAATAAAGAGAATTAAAGCAACTACTGCTGTAATCACGCGTTGCCGCATAAAACCACTCACTTCACTTTCTTATTTTTTGACGCCACCAAAACGCCGGTCACGCTGTTGAAATTCTTGAACTGCTTGATCAAAATCTTGATCACTGAAATCTGGCCATAAGCGATCGGTAAATACGAGCTCGCTATATGCGATTTGCCATAATAAAAAGTTTGAGATCCGCTCCTCACCACTGGTTCGAATCAACAAATCTGGATCGGCATAAGGCGCCAAGGGAGCCGTCATCAGTGCTTCAGAAAAGGTTGTATCTGAAATATCTGCCGGTGCTAATTGCCCTTGTTGAACTTTGGTTGCGATTCGTTGGACAGCCGTCACAATTTCAGCGCGCCCGCCATAGTTAAAGGCAAAGTTCAACACCATCCCATTGTTTTGCGCAGTGTCTGCAATTGCTTTATCCACTGCCTGCTGTGTTTTAGCTGGTAAACGGTCATGATACCCCATCACGTTAACCCGGACGTTTTCTCGTACCAACTCTGGCACAAATTTGTCGAAAAAGTCCACCGGTAATTGCATTAAATAATTAACTTCTTGATCGGGTCGTTTCCAATTTTCCGTCGAAAAGGCATACAATGTTAAAACTTTCACACCTAAATGACTTGCATGTTTTGTAATCTGTTTAATCGTCTCCACGCCTGCTTTATGTCCAAAAACGCGAGGTCGGTGCTTCTTTTGTGCCCAGCGGCCGTTGCCGTCCATAATAATGGCAACGTGTGCTGGTATTCTTTGCGGATCTATCGCAACTTGCTCTGAATCATCAGTTTGCCGAAAAGAGAACACAGAAATCCCTCCTGTCAAATTATAAAAGCCAAGACTCATTGTATCAAAAATGTACCAGTCTGACTATCTACCCATTAAAATCCAATGAATAATTAAAAATTTACAAAAAAACGCTGCCGAATCATCAGCAACGTTTTTGTAAGCTTAGTCCGTTAAGATTTCTTTTTCTTTATCAGCAGCAATACCATCAAGTCGCTTCGTCGATTGATCCGTTAGCTTTTGTGCTTCTTCTTCAAGCCCGTGTAATTGGTCTTCAGTTAATTCATTGCTCTTTTCACGTTTCCGTAACGATTCAATGGCATCACGACGCACATTGCGAACCGCGATCTTAGCTGTCTCGGTTGACTTTTTGACTTCTTTTGCCAACTCTTCACGCCGTTCTTGTGTCAATTGTGGAATCACAAGTCGAATCACAGAACCATCATTGGCAGGTGATAAGCCTAAATCAGATGCCAAAATGGCATGTTCAATTTCTTTAAGCAACCCTTTGTCGTAAGGCGTGATCATTAAAACCCGTGCTTCAGGAATCGTGACCGTTGCCACTTGATTAATCGGTGTTGGAACACCATAATATTCAACCATGACCCGGTTGAGAATGCTGGCATTTGCACGACCAGCACGAATTGAACCAAGTTCACGTTGTAATGCTTCCTCAGCTTTTTGCATTTTGGTTTTTGCTTCTGTTAATGCAATATCTGTTGCCATTATGCTTTCCCCCTAATTGTCGTCCCAATTTGTTCGCCTTCAACGACCCGTTTAATATTACCGGATTCATTTAAGTTAAAGACGACCAATGGAATATCATTGTCCATTGACAAGGAACTAGCCGTTGAATCCATGACTTGTAAGCCTTTGTCAATAATATCCAAGTGTGTTAATGAATCATACTTCACAGCATCTGCATCTTTATTTGGATCTGCTGAATAAACACCATCCACATTATTCTTAGCCATTAAGATTACATCTGCATTGATTTCAGCAGCCCGTAATGCAGCCGTTGTATCGGTTGAGAAATATGGATTCCCAGTCCCTGCTGCGAAAATAACCACCCGGTTCTTTTCCAAATGACGGATGGCCTTCCGACGAATGTAAGGTTCAGCGATTTGACGCATTTCGATAGACGTTTGAACCCGTGTTGGGACACCCTTTTGTTCCAAGTTATCTTGTAATGCTAATGCATTCATTACAGTTGAAAGCATGCCCATATAGTCTGCTTGTGCCCGTTCCATACCCATTGCAGCACCAGTTTGACCGCGCCAAATGTTACCGCCGCCACAAACAATGGCGATTTGAATGCCTAGATCATAAACATCCTTGATTTCTTGGGCAACATCCTTAATAACATCTGGGTTGATGCCAAAGCCTTTTTCGCCAGCAAGTGCTTCGCCGCTGACCTTCAACACGATCCGTTTATACTTAAATTCTGTCATGATTTGCTTAACCTCCGCTATTTTACATCTATTCTAGCATATCCCAACGTTTGGGCCTAATTTAGTTATGATAAATGGCATCAAAAAAGTGAGACCTTAACCTAAATCAATAGGCCTTTTGGCAGACCAATACTGATCTGTTGGGTCTCACTTCCTTTAAGAAATGATTAACGATTTAATTCGCTTTGGATTTCAGACAAGAAATCTTTTTCTTGTTTTTCAATTCCTTCACCAACTTCATAGCGTACAAAGCCAGTGACATTCCCGTTATGGGCTTTAACAAATTGGGCAACCGTTTGATCTGAATCCTTGATAAATTCTTGATCATCTAAGCAAATTTCAGCTAAGAATTTGTTCAAACGACCTTCAACAATTTTTTCAACGATTTTTTCTGGTTTGCCTTCAGTTTTAGCTTCTTCCACTAATTTAGCTTTTTCAGTTGCTAATGTTTCAGCAGGTACATCTGCACCAGAAATGTATTGTGGGTTGATTGCTGCAACGTGCATGGCAACGTCTTTTGCTGTTGCATCGTCACCGCCATCTAAAACAGTGATGGCAGCAATCCGGCCGCCCATGTGACGGTAAGAACCGAAATGACCATCAGCACCTTTTGTTAATAATTGGAACCGACGGAAACTGATTTTTTCACCAATTGTCGCCGTTGCATTGACAACTGCATCTGCAATTGTTGTGCCATCAGCAAGTTTAGTGGCTTGTGCAGCATCCATGTCAGCAGGCTTGTTTGCAGCGATTGCATCTGCAATTGATTGCACTAGGGCTTGGAAATCTTTGTTGTTTGCCACAAAATCTGTTTCTGAGTTAACTTCGATAACAGCTGCAGTATCGCCATTGATCGCAATGTCAGTTAAACCCTCAGCAGCAACACGACCACTCTTCTTAGCGGCAGTTTTGACACCTTTTTCACGCAATAATTCCATTGCTTTATCCATGTCACCTTCAGCAGAAACTAAGGCCTTTTTAGCTGCCATCATCCCAGCGCCGGATTTTTCACGCAATTCTTTAACTTGTGCTGCAGTAATTTTAGTCGCCATATTCGGTACGACCTCCTTTAAGTTTTAAAAAAGAGGTTGCCTTACACAGGCTTGCACGTGCCGACCTTTTAAGACAACCTCAATGTTTTAGATAAAATTAGTTATTACGATTGTTGTTTTCAACTGCTTTTTGTAAATCAGCTAAGCTTTCGTTGCTGGCAACTTCATCAGTTGCTTCAGCAGCAGGTTCTTCAGCATTAGCGGCAGCAGCATTCACTTCTTGTTCTTCGCCTTGACGGCCTTCAACAATGGCATCAGCCATCTTAGAAGTGATCAAACGAACGGCACGAATTGCGTCATCGTTTGAAGGAATGATCACATCAATATCATCTGGATCGCTGTTTGTATCAACCATTGCAACGATTGGGATGTTTAATTTATGTGCTTCTTGAACGGCGATCTTTTCTTTGCGAGGATCAACGATGAATAATACATCTGGGATCCGAGGCATATCTTCGATACCGCCTAAGAATTTTTCGAGTTTTTCTTGTTGTTTCTTTAATTTAGAAACTTCTTTTTTAGGTAATTTTTCAAAAGTACCGTCTTCGCCCATTTGTTTGATTTCTTTCAAACGTGCGATCCGCTTTTGAATTGTTTGCCAGTTCGTCAAAGTTCCACCTAACCAACGATGGTTAACGAAATATTGACCGGCACGTGTTGCTTCTTCAGCAATTGAATCTTGGGCTTGTTTCTTAGTCCCAACAAATAAGATCACGCCACCATCAGCTGCCGTGTTTTTAACAAAGTCATAAGCATTGTCAGCTAATTTAACTGTTTTTTGTAAATCGATGATATAGATACCATTACGTTCTGTAAAAATGTAAGGTTTCATCTTAGGGTTCCAACGACGTGTTTGATGTCCAAAATGAACACCAGCTTCAAGCAATTGCTTCATAGTAATAACTGCCATGTGTAAATTCCTCCTTGGTTTTTCCGCCCTGCCGCTCAATTAATAAGTGAACTCGATCGAGCACCACGCTTATTATCACAGCAGGTGTGAATTGGTTGCTTTTTAGCACCGAGTTTTATGA
>NZ_AZDA01000093.1:0-58271 GCF_001434575.1 Loigolactobacillus bifermentans DSM 20003 | reverse complement strand
AAAAAAAAAAAGAGAACCAGCTTGCGCTGATCCCCTTAAAATCAAAATTAAAGTTTAACTTCGTTTTTGCTTTCACCTTTTGAAACCATGTCAGCAGCGCTGTCAAATGAAACGTCAACCATGTTCTTAACGGCTGTTTCAGTATAGAACGCAACGTGAGGTGTCAAAATGATGTTCTTTTGTTCCATTAATGCTTTCAAAGTGGCATCCGGAATTTCTTTACCAGTGAAGTCACTGTTGAAGATACCAACTTCGTTTTCATAAACATCAAGGACAGCACCAGCAACTTTGCCTGACTTAACAGCAGCTAATAAATCTTCTGCGTTTAACAAGTCACCGCGAGCTGTATTGATAATATAAACGCCATCCTTCATCTTAGCGATGGAGTCTTTGTTGATCATATGGTAGTTTTCTTTAGTTGCTGGAGCATGTAATGTGATGACATCAGCTTTGGCGAATAATTCGTCTGTTGTGTCAACGTACATGCCTTCTTTTTCTAATTCAGGGTTATGGAATACATCGTAGCCAAGGACCTTAGCGCCAAAACCTTTATAGATGTTGATGCCGGCGCGGCCAATACGACCTGTCCCAACAACACCGACAGTCATGGTGTGCAATTCTTTAGCAATATCTGGTTCCCAACGGAAATCGCCTTTTGCCAACTTTTCGTTGAATTCTGGCATGCGACGTAATAATTGCATTAAACCAGAGATTGCTAATTCAGCAATGGCACTTGGTGAGTAGCTTGGTACGTTCGTAACACGAACACCATTTGCTTTTGCAACGTCTGCAGGAATATTGTCAACCCCAACGTTACGGATTGATAAATCTTTGATGCCGTATTCCTTCATTGCTGTGAAGATTTCATCTTCATAAGGTAATTGTTGGTAAGCAATAATGGCATCGAAGCCTTTTGCTAACTTAACCGTTTCCTTGTTTAATAATTCGGAAACTAATTTTACCTCAACACCGTGTTCTTGAGACCATGCGTTTGCATAGCCCTCTTCGTCCTTACGAACGCCATAAGCGATAAACTTCATAATTAATAATTCTCCCTTCTCTGAACATTAAACATTATAGGCATAACAACAAGAATGGTAAAGCCTTATTCATCATTTTTTCAGAAAAAAATATTTTGTTTTCGTAAAAAATCGATTTTTGCTTGTCGTGGCTGATGTTTAAAGTGATATTCCGCTTTTAATGCTTCTGATTTCGTTGAGAAGGTTTCATAATACAATAATTTCACCGGACGCCGACTTGGCACCCGCGTATATTTAGCCCCTTTGCCGGCATTGTGTGTCGCAACTCGTTGTGCCACATGGGTGGTAAATCCACCATACAACGTCCCATCTGCGCATAATAATACATAAAAATAATAGGCCTGTTCAGTCATGTGATTGCCCATCTCCAAACAAAAGTCGCTGCACTTCTGGTAAGTAGTGATTGTGCTGATCGTAGACCACTAAAGGTGGTAAGAAACGCTGACCGCGTAATTTACCATCCTTGATCAGTTCCACTAAAATCATATTAGCTTCGCGATCCACTTTCGGATACACAAGTCGCACACGCTTAACCGCTAACCTTTTTTCAGCGGCAATCTGAATCAATTCTGACAAACGATCAGGTCGGTAAACGAAATAAGCTTTGCCATTCATTTTTAATAAATCACTGGTGACTTGTAAAATAGTGGCTAAATTGGTTTTAATTTCATGCCGAGCAATCGCTAAATAAGGATTGGGATTTTTTTTACTTAACGCGCTTAGCGGAAAATAGGGTGGATTACAAGTGACGATTTCCACACTATCTTTGGCAATTTTTTCAGTGATTGTTGCAAGATCTTGCTCTAAAACTGTCATTTGATCGGTAAGCTGATTCAGGCGAACTGAACGACGTGCCATATCTGCTAACCGTGCTTGGATCTCGACAGCAGTGATCGATCCCTCTGTTTTTTGACTTAGGAAAAGACCAACCGCACCGTTACCCGCACATAAATCAACAATTTTACTATAACGCTTTGGTTGCGCAAAGTCGGCTAATAAAACAGCATCTAATGAAAAGGAAAAAACTTCCTTGCTTTGAATAATTTGAACGCCTTGGCTATACAGTTGATCGATTCGTTCTCCAGGTTGTAACATACACAGAACCCTTTCTAAATGTTCTAGCGAATATTATACGGCATTTCACTTGGGAATAATCTAGTTTTTTGCCATCGCTTTTTCTGCTATAATAAGCGCAATTGGTGTGAAAGGAGCTACACGCTTGTTCTATTCAGTTTTAAGAGGGATTGTCCGTGTTTTAATTTTGCTCATTAACGGCAATACCCATTATCTCAACCGCGATAAATTACCTGATGGTCCTTATATTTTAGTCGGCCCACATCGCACATGGTTTGATCCTATTTTCTTTGCTTTGGCAGCCAGTCCCCGACAATTTTCCTTTATGGCTAAGGAAGAATTGTTTAAAAATCCTGTTTTACGATTTATTTTACGGCATGCCAATGCTTTTCCTGTCGATCGAAAGAATCCCGGCCCATCAGCCATTAAAAAACCCGTTAAAATTTTAAGAAAAGGTCAGCTATCACTGATCATGTTTCCTTCAGGAACGCGTCATTCCGAAGAACTGAAAGGTGGCGCGATGGTCATCGCACGTTTAAGTGGCGTGCCGCTGATTCCTGCTGTTTATCAGGGCCCTTTAACGTTTAAAGGTCTATTACGGCGTAAACGGATCACGATTAGTTTTGGCGATCCAATTATGGTGGATCGTAAACAAAAAACGGATAAAGCTGGTATCGCACACGTTGACCAGCAAATGCAAACCGCTTTTGATCAATTGGACCATGCCATTGATCCAAATTTTAAATACACACCAACACCTAAGAAAAATCAATAACGCTCACGTCAGCACAAAAAAACTACCCGAACAAGGTAGTTTTTTTATTACTTATTCTTTTTGGCCTGAGCTTTCATTGATACCATCATTTGGTGCAATTTCTTTTGTGAAGGTTTTTGCCCCATTTGCATCATCATTTGACGCATCATATCTTCAGAAATTGGTGGGTTATCGGCTAAATAACGTTTCATGTATTGACGTGCCGCGAAAAAACCTGCAACTGCACCAATCGCAATCCCAATGACCAGAATGAGAATTAATGTTCCCAAAATCACGCGCTCCTTCCCTATGACTCATTCAATATTCTACACAAGTCCGCCTAAAAAGCAAAGTCCGATTTTGAAACTAATCATCGCGCCAACCGCGTTCACGTTGAATTTTTTGAACTTTTTGAGGTGTGATCTCTTGTCCTTTTTTATTGAACAATTGCGTGGTTTCAAGTTGTTGCCGAAAATTTGCTTTAAAGCTTTCAATGTAATCCGCGCGAAGTTGCTTTTGTTCAGCCTTTTCAGCAGGTGTTAAGCCTTCTTCACGGGATTTAGCTGCTAATTCGTTAATTCGTTTTAAGCGTTTTGTAATTGCCAATCGACATTCCTCTATTCATTAAAATTCTTTTTTCAGATTCCTCATAATAATACCAAAAAAATGCGGATAATCAACTTTTTAGACACGAACATTTGTTTGAAATATCTGTTTTGATATGCTAAACTCAAAGTAATCATAAAAACTGAGGTGGCACCAATGACAAAAACCCATGAAACAAAACAACTCGAAGTCTTGCGGTTTATTCATGAACGTGTTAGCGAAAAAGGATACCCGCCAACAGTACGCGAAATTGGCGCCGCGGTGAATCTTTCATCAACGTCCACGGTTCACGGCCATTTGGCACGTTTGGAGAAGAAAGGCTTTCTCCAAAAGGATCCAACCAAGCCCCGTGCAATTGAATTAACCCAAGCTGGCTTAACTGAGCTAGGCGTTCAGCCTACCAAGATTCCTGTTTTAGGCACGGTGACAGCTGGCATCCCTATTTTGGCTGTAGAAGATGCAACAGACTTTTTCCCGATTCCACCGGACTTAAACGACAGCGATCGAGACATCTTCATGCTGACGATCCGCGGTGAAAGTATGATCAACGCTGGCATCTTAGATGGCGATCAAGTCTTTGTTCGGAAACAAAGTACCGCTGATAATGGCGATATTGTCATTGCCATGACTGCTGAAGACGAAGCAACCTGCAAACGTTTCTTTAAAGAAACAGACCATATTCGGTTACAACCTGAAAATGATACCTTTGAACCCATTATTTTAGACACTGTGACGATTTTAGGCCGTGTGGTTGGTCTTTATCGGAATCATATGTAAACAAATAGGATCAAAATCTTAAGATTAAGATTTTGATCCTATTTTTAAGTCATTGGAATCGGTCGATAAGTGTAAAATCCCTTTTCTAATGAATGTCTCTCAAATGGCGCATACATCAATAATTTCACAAAATCAATGGCACGCTGCTCAGATTTAAAAGCCTTAATCACTTCAAATTCTGCTGTATCTTTGTTCTCGTAAAAAACAACATAAATCCATTGCGCCATATAAATCACCCCACAACCACAATGTTCATGTTTACGGTTCAATTAAATAACCTTTAATAATATACCATTTAATTTAAAATTAGCAATCTTTAATTGTGAATTTTTTCATTAATATTTATGATGGCATTTCAATAAATAACTTGCAAGTTTACAAAAGTTTGTTAAAATATAATATGTTCTGGAGAGTTGGCAGAGTGGTAATGCACCGGACTCGAAATCCGGCGAACCGGCTTATACCGGCGCGCAAGTTCGAATCTTGTACTCTCCTTTGGAACCTTTATAGAATGCCTGAGAAGTAGAAATATTGTTAAACGATTTGTTTAACTGTGTTTCTACTTTTTTTATGGATAACTACTGAATTGTTAATGATTTTATGCTTCAAATCCTGTACTCTGCTCTCTAAATTATTGAAAAATATCATTCTGAATCTCAAATAGTTAATTTATTTGATTAATCAATATTATTTAGTCAACTTCGTCTTCATTAGTATCCCCATTACGAAACATTTCATAATAGCATGGACCAACTCTTAAGTTTTTATGGCGTGAGCCACACCTTATATCATTAACTTATTTATTATATATACTGAATCAGATTTTCAACTGCATTTTCATCACGGTTCAGTTTTACACCACACTTATAGCAATGATATTCATGATGTTTTGTATGATGTTTAGCATTACCTGATAATCCAATTTTATCTGTGCCTTTTTTTATATTACCGCAACAGGAACAACGCTGTGTACTTGGGTAAAAGCGATCAACCAATACTAATTTCACACCACACCATTCACACTTATATTGCATTATTTTTTTAAATTTGCCAAACATTGCACGATGTAAGCTTTTGGACATGTGCCGATTCATTTTCATACATGTATTATTTAGATCTTCTATTGCAATCACATCATTAACTGTTACTAACTGCGCTATAAACTTATAAAGTATATCCATCTGTATTCTAGTTATTTTTTGATAGCATCTTTTCAACTTGGCTCTCGTTTTACGATATTGCTTGGAATCAAAATTTTTTTATTAACTTGTCGCTTACGCGCTAAAATACGCTGATAATTAGCCACACGTCTATACAATCCTACTAATTGAGGCGATAATGTTTTCAAAACACGATAGCCATTTTTCGTTTTATAATTGAACTTACCAATATTTACGTCAACACCTGTCACTTGCTTTGTTTTCTCCCGTAAGGGCTGGTCAACGACCTTTATTGCAAGCGAAACATAGTAACCATCCGCCTCTTTAGCTATGATTGCCAGTTTCAGTTTACCCTCCCATCGAACTTGCTCCGCTAATCTAATATCACACCAATCTTCTCTATACTGGTGTGGTTTATCTAATCGAAGTTTTCCACAAATTAATTTTGCACGGTCCGTTTTAAAAATATGCTGGGATTTTTTACTTGATTTAAATTTTGGTCTATTATGTCGCTTCATCTTCGGATCAAAAAAGTTTTGCCATGCTTGTGCTAAATCACTCACTGCAAATTGTAAGACTCTTGCCGATAAGTAATATTGCCAATCCATTTTATTAAAAACCAGTTCATTCCGAACTTTACATTCATTAGGCCGTAACGCTTTATCATTCATTAACAGTGATTCATCATACATGTCATTCCAGACTTCAAGTGCCAAATTATAGCAATAGCGACGATAATCAAATAAGCTATTTAAGACTTTACGCATAGCATCATTAGGATACATTTTAATTTTATGAGTTTTTATCAAACACGTTCACCTCCTCACAATATTATTTTACACGATTAAAGTATTTTTGCTACATTAAAGATTTATAATATCCATAAAAAAATCGTATATCAGAGTGTTCTCAACTCGATACACGATTTCTTAATTTTATATAGTTATATCAGTTTATGCACTAGCTTGCGTCAACCGATTAATCGGCTTTACAAAACAGAATAATAACAGGCCAATGGCGACACTGACCACCCCAACAATAGCGAAATAAACAATTTCAGTATTGGCTGAATAGTATTTCACAATTTGAGAGTTAATCGCCTGACCAGCAGAATTAGCTAAAAACCACATGCTCATCATCTGCCCTTTAAAGGCTTTCGGTGATAATTTTGTGGTAATGGACAAACCAATTGGTGAGATCAGCATTTCACCAATTTCAACGAAAAACCAGGAACCCACTAACCAAAACGGACTGACTCGCCCAGCCGTCGTCCCATGTAACAAACCTGGCAGTGTCATCCAAAGGTAAGACACACCAGCAAACAACAGACCTGCTGAAAATTTTGATGCTTCCGACGGTTGATTTTTCCATTTGCTCCACAATCGAACAAAAAACGGTGTAAAAATCATCATAAATAACGGGTTCAACGTTTGAAAGTTAGAAGCCTGGAAATGCCAGCCGCCAACGTGTAAAATTGTCCGTTCTTGTGCAAATAGCGCTAAAATCACTGAGCCAGATTCTTCAATCGCCCAAAAAATCACCGCTGCTAAAAATAATGGAATATAGGCCACCACATGCCGTCGTTCGACTTTGGTGACTTTCCGACTCGTTAACATCATGACAAAGTAAATCACTGGCAGACAAATCGCAATCACAGTGATCAACAAAATAATGTTAGTGACGTTTAAATTGCCTGTTACACCCATGCCGATTAAAATAATGGCCAACACTGCAATAACGCCAACAACCCCCATGGTGACTTTGCGCACGTCTTGCGGTGCAATCGGATCTTGTGGGTGCAAGGATTCTTTATGCAAATACTTTTTGCCGTCCAGTGCATACTGAAGTAACCCAAAGAACATCCCAATCGCCGCTAGTGAAAAGCCCGCGTGAAAGTTCATATTACCATTGTGACCAAAAGCGCTGGCAATCATTGGTACGGCAATTGGCGCCACAGCGGCACCAACTTGCACCCCAAAAATAAACATGCTAAAGCCAGCATCGCGCCGACGATCGTCTTCAGAATACAAGCCACCGACCATTTCAGAAACATTCGGCTTTAATAACCCAGTTCCCATCACAATTAATGCAATTGAAATAAAAAGCATGGTTGATCCAAATGGTAAAGCTAACGCAATGTGGCCGCACATGATCAATACACCACCAATAAATACCGTTAACCGACTACCCCAAACACGATCACTAAGCCAACCACCAACCACACCGGCCATATAAACCATCGATCCATAAATCGACATAATAGACGCGGCGGTTGCTTGATCAAACCCTAAACCGCCTTTGGCAACAGCATAATACATATAAAACAGTAAAATAGCACGCATGCCATAATAACTTAATCGTTCCCACATTTCAGTAAAAAACAGCGTGGCCAAACCACGTGGCTGACCAAAAAATGCGGTATCAATCTCTTTTTTCACCCGGAGTCCCCCGTTCAATCATGATAAAATGATGAAATTAAAATGAATAATTACTCATTTTATTATTTTACCTTGACCAAGTGTCAGCGTCAATCTTTTATGCGGCCAAGGCTGTAATCGATTACAATCCTGTTTGCTGATTTAAGTAAATTTTATTTTGATGCAGCTCAAAGTATGGTTGCTTTAGTTGCTCATCTGTCATATAGACAGCATCTAAATCAGCAAATTTCACATTCGGATGACTGGCAACAAAAGCGACGGCTGCTGCTAAACTTACTTGCGATTCGATCATGCACCCTAACATGCAGCCCACACCATTCGCCGCACACAGCTGATCGATTTTTTCAGCTTCACTTAGACCGCCGGATTTCATTAACTTAATATTAATATAATCACAACAATGCGTTGTCACTAGTTTCAAAGCATCCGCATACGAATGAACACTTTCATCAGCCATAATCGGCAACAATGACGCTTGTGTCACCTGCTTTAAACCGACTAAGTTACCGGCCTTAACCGGCTGTTCAATAAAATCAATTGGTAAGCCGAGTTGCGTCAATTGTGCGACAGCTACTAGTGCTTCCTTAGTGGTCCAGGCTTGATTTGCATCTAACCGTAAACGAACTTGTGGGCCAACAGCCGTTGAGATTTGCTGAACGCGGTGTAAGTCTTCAGATAAAGGACTCGTCCCCAGTTTGATTTTTAACGCAGTAAAGCCCGCAGCAACTTTATCCTGGGCCGCTGCGATCATTTCCGTTGTCGACCCAATGCTAATGGTATAATCTGTGATCACAGGTTGCGGCTGTGCACCTAATAACGTCACCAGTGGCACCTTGAACCACTGGCTTAGTAAATCGTACAATGCAATTTCAATAGCAGCCTTCGCCGGCGTATTATGCTCAATCGCTGTTTTAACTTGTTGTAATAATTGCTGCCAATCTGCTAAATCGAGCCCCTGAATTTTTGGCGCAATGACGTGTTCGATCACAGTCTGTGTCGTCGCTAATGTATCACCCGTTACCACTTCATTTGGCGTTGCAGCACCATGTCCGATCAACCCGTTCTCCAATTGAATCGTTACATAAATGCTATCCATTTCAGTAACAGTATGTTTGGCTGTTGTAAATGGATGGGTTAAACGTGCTGCTTTCACCGTGCTTGTCACCTGTTGAATTACTGGCATACCATCATCCCCTTATTTATTCTTAATCAGCATACCCTAAAAAGCCGAACAATTGAATCGTAAATTCCATAAAGTTCATTGAATCAATCGATTAATTGTTGGTCGTCACTTTTCAAATTCGGTATAATAGGGTTACAACATTTAAAATGAGAAGAGGTTATGACGTGACTCTGGTTGTTGCAGCACTTTTTTACGATCGGCTTTTAATGCAGAGCGATTCGCGTCTCACCACTTATCGACAAGGTGAAACCCATTTGGTAACAGATCACGCTCAAAAAATTTTTTACTTAGCCAAATCACACTTGTTACTTGCCACCAGCGGCCAATATCAGCTTAATTGGCATGGTCATGCTGCAACTTTTCGTGAATTAACCGTTTGGTTAGCCTATCAAAAGCGCTTAAAAACACTCCCGCAAATGCAAGCTGGGTTAGTCGATTTAGTGGCCCAAACACCACTAGCGGATAATCAATTTCTATTAGGCGGCTTTATCGGACAGCAAGCTTACCTCAGCCGTTACGATCACGGCTGGCAAACAATCACCGGCGCGTCAACCCGTTACGAGACCACTTATATTGGCCAAGGCCAGCAGTTGTCACCAGCTGGTAGGGCGGCCCAACCACCTGCGGCCGCGCTCTTAACACACCAGTTAACCACAACGATCGTCAACCAGTCCCGGACGCAATCGGTGCCAACAGTGGGTGGTCCGTTACAACGCTGGTGTCTAACTGCCGAGCAAGTGACACACTTACCTGTCATTTAAAGTGAAACCGCATTGTTTTTTGTTATACTAGTCATGAATGCATTTATCTGTTAAGGAGCTTGCCTGCTTATGAAGTTTTCAACATTGAAGTTTCCTGGTTTATTTGATTGTTTTCTTATCTTTTGTTTGATTTTAATTAATTTGTTAGCTGGGATCAGTTTGTTAATGCCAAGCTTACAACATTTAGTTGGCGCCACAAGCTTTACAACTTTTCGGACACATGGAATCGGCTGGTTACATTGGCTTTGCTGGTTTGGCGTTTTGTGTCACGTCTTATCGTATTTTAAAGCATTACGCATTCCAGCGTTAATGCTGGCAAACATTTTAGGAATTGGCAGTTGTTTATGGTTTATTTTCTTACCAAATTGGTTCGTGTTCCCTACTATTTTGTTGTTGTTCACGATTTACCTATTCTTGGCAACCATCAAAAATCAAAAACACTTTAAAGCAACCCATAGAACTGGAGTGTCATTATGAAAATTGGACTTGATCAGATTCACTTTGCTACCAGTGATTATTTTTTAGACATGGCAAAATTAGCGCAAGCGCGCGGTGAAGATCCGAACAAATATTTAATTGGCATTGGTCAATCAAAAATGGCGGTGATCCCACCTAGCCAAGACAGTGTCACTTTAGCCGCGAATGCAGCTGCGCCCCTATTAACACCGGCGTTACGTTCCGAAATTGACACAGTTATTTTTGCCAGCGAATCCGGCATTGATCAATCAAAATCCGGTGCGGTTTATTTACAAGACTTGCTGCAATTACCGAATACGATTCGTGCCTTTGAAGTCAAACAAGCTTGTTATTCAGCTACCGCCGCCATTCAATTTGCCATGGGCTACATCGCCTTGCATCCCACCCGTAAAGTGCTGATCACTGCAAGTGATATTGCCCGTTACGGCTTACACACCGCTGGTGAGCCCACACAAGGTGGCGGTGCAGTTGCAATGGTGATCAGTGCAAATCCGCACATTATTGCCTTTGATCCTGACAGCACTGTTTTCACCGAAAATATTATGGACTTTTGGCGGCCAAACTATGCCACGGAGGCGATGGTTGACGGCCACTATTCAGGTCACATGTACATTGATTTTTTCCAAGATGTTTTTCAGCGCTACTGCCAACAAAAGCAATTGCACCTAGCTGATTTTGCTGCATTAGCCTTTCATTTACCCTATACCAAAATGGGCTTAAAAGCCTTACGTGCTGTTTTACCAACGACTGATGACACCACTCAAAAACGCTTATTGGACAACTTTGAGGCATCACGACATTATAGCCGGCAAGTGGGCAATCTTTATACCGGATCACTTTACTTAAGTCTGCTGTCCCTATTGGAGCAAGCCACGACTTTAAAAGCAGGTGACCGAATCGGACTATTTAGCTATGGTTCAGGAGCAGTTAGTGAATTTTACAGTGGCCACTTACAACCTGACTTCAAGGCTGCCTTAGGTAACTTGGACCAAGTCCTTGCACAACGCACAGAAGTTACCATTCCAACCTATGAAAAACTGTTTACGACATCATTGCCAACCGATGGCTCAGCACTGAAATTTCAAACGTTTATCAACCCCCAACGCTATTACTTAGCAGGCATTGACCAACACCAACGTCAATATCGGCGTCCCCAATAAAAAGAGCGTTCAACACCAGACGGTACCCATCTGATGTTGAACGCTCTTTTTTGACGTCTTTAGAAATCCATTAAGGCCAACATATCATAATTTTTGATTTTGTCGCGCCCTTTTAAATCTTTTAATTCAATTAAAAATGCCGTTCCCACCACAATACCGCCTAACGCTTCAACCAATTCAATGGTTGCCGCAATGGTGCCACCAGTTGCAAGTAGATCATCAGTGACCAAAACTCGTTGGCCAGGTTTAATGGCATCTTGATGTAAGTAAAGTGTTGACTGGCCGTATTCTAAACCGTAACTGGCAGAAACAGTTGGCCGTGGTAACTTCCCTTTTTTACGCGCCGGCGCAAAACCAATGCCCATTTTATAAGCAACTGGACAGCCAACGATAAAACCACGGGCTTCTGGGCCAACAATCATTTCAACACCTAGCTTTTTAGCATATGCAGCAATTTCATCAGTTGCTTGTGCGTATGCGACACCGTCGGCCATTAATGGTGAAATATCCCGAAAAGTAACCCCTTTTTCAGGAAAGTCTGGAACACTCGCGATATAATCGCGTAAATTAACTGACATTTTTTTCGCTCCTTAACACAAAGGTCATTGCTGGGCAAACCAGCCTTTTAGTTCTTGATAGTTGCTGTAGATCAATGTTGATTCAGCAGCCATTTGTGCCGTTCGTTTTTGATAAACCGGCGCTTGAGTCAAGTCTTGTTTTGCCGGATTGTCAACACGATTCAACACACCGTTTTCTATTTTAACAAATCCCAGTTCAAAAAACACTTGAATCATAAAAATCAGCAAGTTTTCTTTGATCTGTAAATACTTTGCCAACACAGTACTTTGGTGCCGCACGTCCACATCGTGATGCGACCATACAAATTTAAATAACCGCTGAAAATCCTGCTTTTGTGGTAATCCTTCTAAATAAACAGGCCGCTTGGTATAAAATAACGTCACGATTCGTTGGCAATCAGCCCCACCAATAGCCATTAAATGTTGTAACTCAGTCAGATCATGCGGTAAATCGACTAAAATCAGAGTATCTGCCGTAATTTGCTCAGTTGTTGCTGCCAACAAACTTGGCTGTTGGGCCGGTAAATAAGGCCGTAATGCTGTTTGATAACTGGCGTGAAAGAACACATAAGTCCCCTGATAATGAAACAGCTTTTTAGTCAAATGAGAGGTGCGCTGATCGATAATGATCTGGCCAGCCACATCAAAATCCTTGAGCATCAATTGTAACGTTGTTCGGCCTTGCCATTCATTGGTCCCTAAACTTCCAACAAAAGTTGCTTGGTCTGCTTGTTTTAAATCTGCAGCGCGCTGTCCCTGCTGAAATCCAATCACAGTGAGTTGGGACTGACCGTCATGAAGTTGACATTTTAAATGCTGCTGATCTGCCCCCATGGTTTGGACATGGTCAATTTTTTCAGGTGTCACCGCCACCAACGGCTGGGGGTTATCGACACCAAACGGTGCTAGTTGCTGCCAAGCTGCCAGTAAGTCGGGCGTCACTTGATTAACCGCCAATTTCAAGTCAATCATTAATGCTTCTGTGGTATGTGCTGCTAATTGCTGATCAACCGCAGCTGCTTCCAAGCCTGCTTGTAACGCTGGTAGTTGGTCAACTGCAACGGTTAATCCTACTGCCATGTGATGACCACCAAAGCTTAATAAGTGTTCACGCTGCTGATCTAAAGCGTTGAATAAATGAAACGCTTCAACACTACGACCTGAGCCTTTAGCAGTACCATCTGACGCAATATTTAAAATTAAAGTTGGCTTATGTGTTGCCCCAACCACTTGACTGGCAACAATGCCTAACACCCCTTCGTGCCAATCTTGATGTGCAAGGACCAGTGTTTGCCGCTGTTGATTTTCAGGTGTTTGCGCCATTTTTAAGGCCTCGGCTGCAATTTCTTTGACCAAAGCTTGGCGCTTTTGGTTTTGACTTTGCACAAAAGTCGCCAATTGCTGGGCCTTATCCGGATCAAAAGTCGTCAACAAAGCAACACCATCTTGGGCATCTCCTAGGCGCCCTAATGCGTTGAGCCGTGGTCCGATACCAAAGCCAATCGACTGCTCATCAATTTTTTGTTGGTCAATACCGGCTACCTCACATAGTGCCATGATCCCAGGACGTGTTGACTGTTGTAACTGTTTGAGGCCATTCGATACCAGCACACGGTTTTCATCAGTTAAGGGGACGAGATCACAAACCGTTCCAATGGCAACCAGGTCCAACATTTCAACTGGCACCTCATCTAGCAAAGCTGTCGCCACTTTAAAGGCAACACCGACACCAGATAAACCATTAAATGGATAAGTTGTCCCCGGTAAACGCGGGTGAATAATCGCGTAAGCATCCGGTAGTTTAGGCGGTAGCTCATGGTGATCTGTGACGATCACATCAACTCCTAGCTTTTGAATCGCAGCAATTTCAGCCTTTCCAGAAACACCATTGTCGACAGTGATCAGTAATTTGGTCCCATCTGCCGCAATTTTTTCATACGCTGCCAGATTTGGTCCATAGCCATCCTTAAACCGATTGGGCAAGTAAATCGCAACGTCTGCCCCTAAAGAAGCCAGTGCCTCCTGCATTAAACTGGTACTGGTCACACCATCAGCATCATAATCACCATAGACCGTGATTTTTTCATTCGCCATAATCGCTTGCTGGATCCGTTCAACGGCCCGTTGCATATCTTGAAATAAAAATGGATCATGTAACTGCGCCAGATCCGGTTTTAAAACATGTTGAATTTGTTCAGATGACGTATACCCGCGTTGGACGAGCAACTGGGCTAAAGGTGCTGGCATTTGATTATCTTGCATCACCTGTTGCACAGTTGCTGTATCCGGTGCCGCAGCATACTGCCACTGATATTGCTTTTCACCCATCCTGTCACTTCCTCATCTCATACTAAAAACAACCTCCAAAAACTAGTGTTGTTTTTGTTTCAGCTGTGTGAGTTGGCCTTGTAATTGCTTAATCTGCTGGTCTTTTCCAGCTAACTGTTTTTTATAAGCAGTTACAGCCTGTTCAACTTCACGAACTTGTTGTGCCTGTTGATCTTGCGTTTGCTTTTTCAACTGACGTCGTAAACTTAACTGTGTGGTTGTCGCCAATAAGGCGGTTAAAATCGCACCAATCAATAACGCACCTAAAATAATCACGATCAATGGCCATTGTGCCGTCATAAAACCAAAGTGAACCGTGACCTTCGCAACGTTTAACACAGCGAAAATAGCCACTAGTAGCGCTAATAATAAGAATAAAATCAAACGCCATGGATTTTTCATCCCAAATCCTCCCTTTTATTTCCGATTAAACACCGGTTGCTGCGCTAACCAATCCGCCAAACGCGGCGCTAACTGATAACCCAGTGCCGCCAAGTTCATGAACCGCGGTCGATTTAATTCGCGTTGCTGTGTCACCACAGCATGTACGATTTCATTGGCCAATTGGGTCGGGGTTAAAGCAAACTTCGCCACTGCTTGGGCATAATGTCCGGTTGGATCAGCTTGCGTTAAAAATGGGGTGGCAATTGGACCAGGATTAACCGTTAAAATGTGAATATGCGCTGATGCTAGCTCCAGTCGAAGCGCATTGCTATATGCAATGACGGCCGCTTTACTTGCAGCATACACACTGGCTTTTGGCGTCGCAATTTTACCTGCCTGTGAGGCCACATTGACAATCATCCCTGCTTGCCGCGGCACCATTAACCGACCCACTTGCTGGCAGAATGTCATTAAGCTGGCTTCATTTAACTGAATCATAGCCTGCTGCTGTGCTGCCGTTAACGATAATGCTGTGTCGAAATAACCGATACCGGCATTATTCACAAAAACGGCAATCGGCCCTAAACGTCTTTCAATTCGTTTTAACGTTTGCTGAATCGCTGACGCGTCGCTAAAGTCTAATTGTGCGTAATACAACCGATATTGACTGACATCAGCCAAGTGCGCCAGTTTGACCTGGTCACGGCCTAACGCCACAACCACTGCCCCTGTTTTTAAAAAGGCTGCGACTAAAGCTTGCCCTAAACCGCCAGTTGCACCTGTGATCACAACAACCCGCCGCTCTAACTGAAAGGTCACAATATCCCTACTTTCTCAAAGGTACCTTAACCTGGTCAAAATCTTTCATGACGCGCGTTTTAGGAAAAATGGCACGCGCTTCGTTTTGCAGATTAAGCGCCATTTTGCCAACATAACGTGCGGAAATATGTGTGAGTAACAACTGCTGCACATGAGCCCTTTTAGCCAAATTGGCAGCTTGCACACTGGTTGAATGATAGTAATTGTGGGCCATCTTACCTTCATTACCAGCAAAGGTACTTTCATGCACGAGCACATCTGCATCCTGTGCTAACAGTTGGCTGTTCGGTGTTGTCCGCGTATCACCTAAAATGGCTACGATCCGCCCCTTTTGTGCAGGGCCAATAAAGTCAGTTCCCTTTAGCGTTTGGCCGTCTGGCAATGTCAGCACTTTACCAGCCTTTAACTGACCATAGATTGGGCCAGGCCGCACGCCTAATGCTTGTAATTGTTCAACTTGTAATTCACCGACATGGTCTTTTTCAACAATGCGATAGCCAAAGCTAGTGATCCGATGATCTAAGGTTTGGCAACTCACCGTAAAATTCTGGTCTGAAAATAAAACACCTGGCTCGGTGATTTCAACAAAATGCAAAGCATAAGTTAATTTTGAATCGGAAATTTTAAGACTTGTGCGCACGTAATCACGAATCCCTTTTGGCCCATAAATAGTTAAAGGCGCTTCGCCGCCTTGAAAAGAGCGGCTGCTTAAAAAACCAGGTAACCCAAAAATATGATCACCGTGTAAATGCGTAATAAAAATCTTATCTACTTTACGTGGTCGAATGGAAGTCCGTAATATTTGTTGCTGCGTACCTTCCCCCACATCAAATAGCCAGATTGCATTATTCTCATCCAGCAATTTTAATGCAACACTGGTAACATTTCGAAACTTTGCTGGTGAACCAGCCCCCGTACCTAAAAATTCTAATTCCATATTGACGTTCATCCATTTCTATAAATTACTATCCTATTGTAGACATTTTTCAGAATCCCCGCAATCATTTTGTGACAACTCAAAGAAAAACACTCACTAGATCAAAGCCAAATTAATCTAGATAAGTGTCTTCTTTAAACTAAGCCTGATGCGGCTCATTATGCAGCATTGGGAACGTCACAATAAACTGTGTACCTTGCGGTTGATTCGCAGCCACTTTAATGGTGCCTTGGTGGTTATCAATAATCCGTTTGGCAATCGCCAAGCCCAAACCGTTACCACCGATTGCACGACTATGGGCTTTATCTTCACGATAAAAACGTTCAAAAATGTGTTCACGGTTCTCAGGTGCAATGCCGCGACCTGTATCAGCAACGATCAATTGCCAATGGTTATTATTTTGCCGCGCCACAAACCGAATTGACTCATGCGCAGGTTTATATTTTAAAGCATTGTCTAATAAAATAACAATTAATTGATGAATTTGTTTTTGATCCAGCCATAGTGTCCGGTCCAATTGAATGTCCGATTCAAAATCCTTTTCCTGACTGGCGGCAATCTCAGAATAAGGTGCAATGACTTCCTCCAGAAATGGCCGGATCGCCGTTGCTTCACGCTGAATTTGTGTCATATTTGAATCAGAACGTGCCAGTACCAATAGGTCCCGCGTCAACGAACTTAAGCGCCGTGTTTCAGAAAGTGACAGTGCAATTGGCTCCGTTTGGTCAATAATCTTTTCGTTGGGTTTGGTCAACAAAAATTCCAGCTTACTTTGGATCACCGTTAACGGTGTTCGCAATTCATGTGCTGCATTGGCGACGAACTCTTGTTGCTTTTGCCAAGCCTTCAATAACGGTTGCATATTGAACCATGATAATAAGTAACTGAGGATCAATGATAAAATCCAAAAGAAAATCATCGTCATGATCAAAATTCGACGGAAGCTTTGGAGGGCCTGCTCGGTGGAATCAATATTTTCCATGATCTGCACGTAACGGCCGCGATACAGTGGATTAACACCGTGACTTGGCATTTTGATCAACAACGACCTAAAATTACTGCCATTGGCCAACGAGATCGTCGTAATTTTATTGCGCTGTTTTTGATTCAGCTTCACTGAGACCAATAAATCGTAATGATCACCTAACATCGCAGCATTATCAATCTGACCTTTTTTATTAAAAATCAAAATACTGGTTCGAAAATCTGGCGGTAATTTACTTTTTTTATTTTTCTGCTTATTTTTGGTCTGGATCTGCGCTTTGCCTTTCAGCTGACTTTGATGTTGGTTGGATAACAACATTCTTTTTTGCTGCATCAAGCTTTGATCCACATTTTGATAAAGCACCGTTTGAAAGGCAAAGTTAACGATTACGCCTAATGTGATAAAAATCACCGCAAAGCTCACGATTTCCATGATGAAAAAATGAGCCTGTTGCTTTAATTCAATCTTTTTCACGCTGTCACTTCCAACATATAGCCAACGTTCCGCAAAGTCCGAATCATTTGATCAGCCTGCTGGGGTTTCAATTTTTTCCGTAGATTACTCATATACACTTCAACCACGGTCATACTGGTTTCTGAATCAAAGCCCCATAAGCGATCAAAAATTTGTTCCTTCGTAATAATGGTATTTTGGTTTTCCAATAAGTAGGTCAGTAAATCAAACTCTTTTCCGTTTAATTGCACGGGTTCATCTGCAACTTGCACACTGCGATTTTGTAAGTTCACACTAATTGACCCCGCCTTCAATTGGTTTTCCTCATAGAAATGTCCACTGCGCTTCAGCAAAGCCTTGATTCGCAATACCAATTCTTCACGATGGAAAGGTTTCGTCAGATAATCATCTGCACCAATGGTAAAACCGTGCACCTTATCATCGATGCCATCTTTGGCGGTTAGGATCAACACCGGTGTTTCAATGTGTTTATTACGCAACGACTTTAAAACATCATAACCATTTTTAAGCGGTAGCATTAAGTCTAAAATAATCAAATCGTAAATGCCTTGTTCCGCTTTAAATTGGCCTTCTTCACCATCATATACTTGATCAACGGCTACAAAATCTTGAATAAATGCTTTGACGCTTTCAGATAATGCTGTGTCATCTTCTACTAAAAGTACCCGTACCATATTTGTCATGATCTCACCTCACTTTATAAATTAACATGATTAACTTAAACCAGTCTTAATGGTTGATTTGTTCTAACATCTGTTTGCCAATAAAGTTGGCATAATATAATTTACCGTCCTGGTTCGGATGAACCTGATCGCTGTAAAACCAGTCGGCATGACCGCTACAAGCTTGGTTCCAATCCAATACTTTTAAGTTATGCCAGCGTTTTTGGGCGGCAACCAAGGATTGGTTCACACTATTTTGCCAAGTTCGCGTTGGCACGTGCACGTTCACCCAAAAAACTTGACGTTTACTGCCAATCGTCTTCATCATGTCATCCAGCTGCTGATTGGTAAATGGCCCGTTAGTGCCTAAACCAATTAAAACCACTTGCCCCAGCGCATCTTGCTTTGCATAAGTTTTAAGAATATCCAAACTTTGATTTGCCTGACGACCTACTTTTGCGTCTAAGACCATTTTAGGGAAAAGTTGTTGCAAGACGTCACCACCATCTAACATAACAGAATCTCCGATGGCGGTCACGTTTAAGCTTTGTGCTGTGATCAACTGTTGATCGGTAATACCAGCACTGAGCTTTGGATCAAGCTTTGGCACCTTAACCGTCTGTTTTTGCTTGGTATTTTGGGTACTTTCTGATGTTCCTTTAGCCGCTTGGCGATTGGCTTTTTTAGCTGCCGCTACCAATGACTGCTTTTTCGCAGCATTCGCCTGTTCGTTTTGCTTGATTTTACGCGCCAATTGCGACTTGTTAGCATCAGGCGTTGTTGGATGGCTCAGCGCACCAACTGTGCCAATGACGATCAACACACAAACAGGCACCAAATAGATGCGATATTGTCCCAATTGTTTCAGACTACGACGCGTATCTTGCCATAACCCATGACCAGCTTGCCATTCAAAGTGACTAAACGGTCGCTCGATCAAGCGGTAGGATAATTCGCTGATCAGTAAGATCAACACCATCTGCGCACAACCATGTAATACGGGATGTGCCGCTAGGTTTTTAACTTGATTTTCATAAAAAATCATCACTGGAAATTGATACAAATAAATCCCGTAGCTTCGGCTGCCGATCCAATCAAACAGCGGATTCGTTAACCAGCGATTCCAATCAGAGCCTGGGTGAACGATCACCGCAATCAATAACGCCGCAACTAACGAATATAAGAACATCCCGCCACGATAAGTAAAGGCATGTTCCGCATTTAAGGTGAGGTAACCCACTAGCATCAGGACAACCATTAGCGCGCCCACACTGTCGAGTGCAATGCGTTGTTGCCGTTCCACTTTTTGTTTCAGTTTCGTGCTCGGCCATAAAATTGCTAAGCTCGCCCCAATTAAAATAGCAGCTGCCCGTGTATCTGTTCCATAGTAGACCCTGCTGGGGTCATGCCCTGGCACAAACAAAATAGCCATTAACAGTGCCGACACAATGGCGCCACCAAATAGCCACCAACTAATGCGTCGCCGAGGTTTGATCAACAAGATCATCCCAATGATCACAAACGGCCAAATCAAATAAAATTGACCTTCAATCGAAAGCGTCCACAAATGGGTAAACGGCGATGCGGTATCCGCAAACCGTTCAAAATAAGACTCGCCATGCAAAATCGACCACCAGTTATAAATGTAAATTAAATTACTGGATAGTACGCCGCCGAGATGCGCCAACAACTGACGTTGAAACAACGTAATGTAACTGGCTGTTGCAAACAGCATCGTGACCAACGCTGGATAGAGCCGACGAATCCGGCGCTTATAAAAAGCCAATAAATAAATGTGACCTTCTTGATCCCATTCTTGAATCAACAGGTCGGTAATGAGATACCCTGTTAATACTAAGAAGATCACAACGCCCAAATAACCGCCAGGTACCGTAAAGGGAATCAAATGATACAAAATAACGCCAATTACCGCTAAGGCTCGTAATCCGTTTAGCCCATTGATGTAACGGCTATGTTTTAATCGTTTTTGCTGTTTCATTTTACCTGCCTCATCGTCCATAATCTCTCAAACATAAAAGGCGAACCATCTTTGCGTTTCTAAAAGATAATCCGCCTTAAATCCTGACATTCTTTTTAAACGTTAATCGACAAACTCAAATCTAAATTCATCGATTTGAACCAAATCACCATTTTTAGCGCCTGCTGCGCGTAGGGCTTCATCAATGCCCATGCCACGCAATTGCCGTGCAAAACGCATTAAACTTTCATCATGTTGGAGATCCGTCATTTGATACAACTTTTCAACTTGTTCACCATGGATTACAAACGCCCCTGTCTCATCCTGCTCGATGGTAAAGTTTGGCTTTTGATCAGGATCAAAGCGATAAAGCGTTGCTTCTTCGGTGACTGGTTCTTCATCTTGATAAAGTGGAAAGGCTGGTGTGGCATCCAAACAATCTGCTGTTTCTTGGAGTAACTGCTTTAACCCCGCATGGGTCACAGCAGAAATTGGCAAGATCAAACTATCGCGATAGTCTGTTTCAGCAATTTTTGCTTTAAATTCAGCCAAATGTTCTGCACTAGTTGGGAGATCCATCTTGGTTGCTACAATAATTTGTGGCCGTTTCAATAAGTTTGGATCATATTTTGCCAATTCGTCATTGATTTTGCCAAAATCAGCGAAAGGATCTTCCTCATCTGTCCCACTCATATCAACTAAATGCAACAGAACACGGGTGCGTTCGATGTGGCGCAGAAATTCAATGCCTAACCCGACGCCATTTGCCGCACCTTCAATCAAGCCTGGCATATCGGCGACTGCGAAACTACGGCCATCCTCTAAACTCACCATCCCTAAATTGGGCACCAAGGTGGTAAAATGATACGCCCCAATTTTAGGCTTAGCACTGGTAATGACCGATAACAGTGTCGATTTCCCAACTGATGGGAAACCAATTAAACCAACATCGGCCAAAACTTTCAATTCTAAGGTGACCCGACGTTCAACCCCAGGTTCCCCATTTTCAGAAATTTCAGGAGCTGGATTTTTAGGAGACGCAAAATGAATATTGCCACGGCCACCACGACCACCTTGGGCAATCACCACTGCTTGTTGATCAGCCACTAAATCGGCTAATAATTGACCTGATTTTTCATCACGAACGGTTGTGCCAGGCGGCACACTAATAATCGTATCTTTTGCGCCGCGGCCGGTCATGCCTTTGTTCATACCGCGCTCGCCGTTTTTCGCTTTAAAAATGTGATGATAGCGGAAGTCCATCAAGGTGCGTAACCCTTCATCGACTTTTAAAATAATACTGCCACCGCGACCACCATCACCGCCAGCTGGGCCACCAAGGGGCACAAACTTTTCACGTCGGAACGCTACTGTACCGTCGCCACCCTTACCAGCCTTCACTGTAATTGTGATTTGATCTATAAACACGATCTAACCTCTTTCTAAACTCGATTCATTCTTGAGATTGCTTTATTTTATCTACCTTATTGTAAAGAAATTTCGCGACCTTGTCCATAGTTGTGGTCGCTTTAATCAGAACCTTAACAAATGTTTTTGAACGATTTTGACGTTTTTATATTGATTTTGAACGTTTATGGTGGTAAATTATAAATCAAGGAAGTGAGAAAATGCTTACAGAAGAACGACATCAATATATTTTAGGCGAGTTGAAGCAACACCAAATCGTTAAATCACAAGATTTAATTCAACAAACCCAAGCTTCCGAATCAACCATTCGGCGCGATTTACAAATTTTAGAACAAGGCGGCTACTTGGTCCGCGTTCACGGTGGCGCCAAACAAGTCACCACCTTACAAACCGAATTGGCAGTTAATGAAAAATCTGGCCAAAGCGTCCAAGAAAAAAATGCGATTGCCCAAGCCGCCGTCAAACAGTTAGCTGTTCGTGACGTGATTTTTCTTGATGCTGGTACCACAACGCTGGCGATGATTCCCTACTTAAAGTCAGACTTACATTTAACGGTCGTTACCAATGGTGTGAGTCATGCTTCCTTATTAGCAGACTACAACATTCATTGTTACCTGCTAGGCGGCGCGCTTAAAAACAGCACTAAAGCCGTGATTGGTCCTGAAAGTATTGCTTTGTTAAACCAATATCGATTTAACAAGGCCTTTATGGGCACAAATGGTGTGCATTTAAAATATGGCTTTACCACACCTGATCCAGAGGAAGCCGCTGTCAAACGTGCCGCCTTGGAACAAGCCGATCAAGTCATTTTTATGGCAGATCATACAAAATTCGAACAAGTTTCGTTTGCAAAAATCGCTGATCTGAGTGCCGGCATGATCTTAACCGATCACCTGGCCCACGAAGATCGCTTAAATTATCAACAACAAACTGATATTCAGGAGGCCTTTCAATGATTTACACCATTACTGTCAATCCTTCAATTGATTACATTGTTCAATTACCTGAGCTCACACTTGGTGAAGTGAACCGGATGCACTATGACACCAAACTCCCTGGTGGCAAAGGGATCAACGTTTCACGAATTTTACAACAATTAGCCGTCCCCAGTACAGCTTGGGGCTTTCTAGGTGGCTTTACTGGGACATTTGTCAAAGACTGCTTGGTTCAAGAAAAACTGCCTGCTGATTTTACCACCGTCCAGGCTGACACTCGGATCAACTTTAAAATCAAAGCCCAAAACGAAACTGAGATCAATGGTGCTGGTCCCAAAATCGATGCAGCTGCCTTGGCAAGTTTCAAAGCCAAGTTTGACCAACTACAACCTGGTGACATTGTGGTGATGGCTGGGAGCTTAGCCCCTAACCTGCCCACTCATTTTTATAAAGATCTCATCCCATTGATTCAAGCGCATCAAGCTGAGTTTGTCATTGACACCACAGGGCAAGCCTTGCTGGACACCTTGGCCGATCATCCTTTAGTTGTCAAACCAAATCACCATGAATTAGCCGACCTATTCCACGTTACGTTAACATCGGATGACGATATTGTGCACTACGGTCAAGAATTACTGAAATTAGGTGCACAAAACGTTTTAATTTCAATGGCTGGGGCCGGCGCCTTTATGATCACCCCTGATCAAGTATTACGCTCTGCTGCACCAAAAGGCACGGTTAAAAACTCAGTTGGGGCTGGGGATTCAATGATTGCTGGATTTGTCGGTACTTTTGCGCAAACCCACCAAGCACAAGCCAGTTTTGAAACTGGTTTGGCTTGTGGGAGTGCTACCGCTTTTTCTGAAGATTTAGCCACTGCTGCTAAAATTGCTGAAGTTCGTCAACAAATTAAAATTGAGACTTATTAACTAAAAGGAGTGTTACCCTTATGGATATTCGTGAATTATTGGTTCCTGATGTGATGATCATGGATCTCAAAGCCACCGATAAGGCCGGTGCCATTGACGAGATGGTCCACCAATACGCACAACATGGCATTATCAACGACGAAGCGCTTTACAAACAAGATATTTTAAAACGTGAGGCCGAATCCACCACAGGCATTGGAGATGGGATTGCCATGCCTCACGCAAAAGACAAGGCTGTTCAACGTGCCACGGTATTATTTGCAAAAAGCCAAACTGGCGTTGACTTTGAGGCTTTGGATGGCCAACCAGTTTACCTGTTCTTCATGATTGCTGCGCCTGAAGGGGCCAATAATACGCATTTACAGGCCTTAGCCTCCCTTTCCGGTTTGTTGATCAACCCAGATTTAATCGCGGCCTTAAAAAAAGCCACCACACCAACCGAAGTGCAACAATTATTTGGCGATGCGCAAGCCGCTAAAGAAGCCAAAGAAGCACAAGAGGCCGCTGCGGCAGCCGCACCACAGCCTGAAGCAACATCCGAACGGCCGTTTATCGTCGCCGTTTCTGCGTGCCCAAATGGCATCGCCCACACTTATATGGCGGAAGAAGCCTTGAAAAAACAAGCCAAAACCATGGGGGTTGACATTAAAGTCGAAACCAACGGTTCTGAAGGAGTTAAACATCGCTTAACCGCCGCTGATATTGACCGTGCCCAAGGGGTCATTATCACAGCAGATAAAAAAGTTGAGATGGCGCGTTTTGCTGGCAAACACTTAATCAACCATCCAGTTATCGATGGCATTAAAAAGCCTGAAGAATTGATCCAAGCGACTTTAAACGAGCAAGGTCCGATCTACCAAGCCGCTGGTGGTGACACCACAACAGCTGACGATGACACTGAAAAGAAATCAGCTTGGAGCAATATTTATGCCAGCTTGATGAACGGGATCTCCAACATGCTACCATTTGTCGTAGGTGGTGGGATCTTAATGGCGATTTCCTTTATGGTTGAACAATCCGTTGGGGCGAAGTCCACAACCTTCCTCTTCTTAAATGGGTTAGGCAATTGGGCGTTTAGTTTCTTAGTCCCCGTACTAGCAGCTTATATTGCCGAATCAATTGGTGATCGGCCAGCGTTAATGCCTGGGTTCGTTGGTGGCTTTATGGCCAATACAGCTGCAGCAAGTATTGTCAAAACTACCAGTGTGGCTGGCTTCTTAGGTGGGATCGCCGCTGGGTTTATTGCAGGTTATCTGATTGTTTGGCTGAAGAAGGTTTTCCGGAATTTGCCACAATCTTTATCTGGTTTAAAACCGATGATCATTTATCCAATCTTAGGCCTGTTGTTAGTCGGCTTGATCATGTTCTTCATTATTGATCCGATTTTCGCCGTTATCAATCATGCTTTGACCACCTTCTTAAAAGGGATGGGCACTGGAAACGCCGTTTTACTTGGTACTGTCCTAGGTGGGATGATGTCCATCGATATGGGTGGTCCCTTTAACAAAGCCGCTTATACCACGGCCATTGGGGTTTATACCGCAACCGGTGATGGTAAAATGATGGCTGCTGTCATGGTTGGTGGCATGGTTCCTCCTTTGGCAACCGCCGTTGCAACCACCTTCTGGGGTTCTAAATTCTCTGCCGACGAACGCAAAGCTGGTTTATCCAATTATGTTTTAGGGTTATCTTTCATTACCGAAGGTGCCATTCCATTCGCTGCTTCTGATCCCCTGCATGTCATCACATCAAGTGTGATCGGTGCTGCTATTGGCGGTGGCTTAAGTCAATTCTGGCATGTCAGTGTCCCTGCACCGCATGGTGGTTTATGGGTCACACCGTTGGCCACACATTGGTTATTCTACGTCTTATCTGTTGTCATTGGCGCCTTGATTGCCGGTGTTTTACTGGGTATTTGGCGGCCTGCTAAAACTGAAAAATAAGGTACGATTGAAAAAGGCCGACTCGTAAGAGCCGACCTTTTTTGGTTGCCATTAGGCTTCCGCATCAATGGCACGATGGCCAATGTCAGAACGATAACGTAACCCTGATAAGTTTTGTTGCTGTAACCAAGTATAGATAGTGGTTTGTGCTGCTTGAATCGAAACTGCCGCTGTCACCACACATAAGATGCGTCCCCCTGAACTGACCAATTTCCCAGCATCCTGTTTCGTCCCGGCATAGTCACAGATCAAACCGGCTGGTAACTGCTGAAAAGCCGTTAAATCATGCCCTGCACCAGATGACATGGGATACTGTTCGTCGGCGACAACGACCCCTAAATAAGTTTGTTCAGACTGCCACCCAACAGTCACAGAACGTTGTTCCAAGAGATCTTGCAAAAGCTGATAAAAATCTGTTTGTAATTGTGGCAAGACCACTTGTGTTTCGGGATCACCAAAACGCACATTAAACTCAATGACCTTGATGCCCGTCGCCGTTTTGATCAAACCGGCATATAAGATTCCAGTAAAGGAACACCCTACAGCGTGCATGGCCTTCACAACGGGCTTTAAAACCTGTTGTAACCCTTGTTCGGCCAATTCCGGCGGCATTTGTGGCAAGGGACTATAAGCCCCCATGCCCCCAGTATTTGGGCCTTGATCACCGTCAAAAGCCGCCTTATGATCCTGTGCCAAAGGCATTGGCACCACCTGATCACCACTGACAAAAGCCATTAGCGAAAATTCTTCACCAACTAAAAATTCTTCCATCACAACTGTGGTCGTATCAAACCGGTGTTGTCCTAAAAATTCATGTAAAGCCGTCACAGCCGCTGCCCGATTTTGCGCGATCACCACGCCTTTACCAGCTGCCAATCCATTGGCCTTTAAAACCACTGGAAAAGTTTGCTGATCCAAGGCTGCAATTGCCGCTGCTTCATCTGTATAACTGGTATAGGCTGCCGTTGCCACATTGGCTTGCGCCATTATTTTTTTTGCGAATGTTTTTGAACCTTCAAGTTGTGCCGCTGCTTGGTCAGGTCCAAAAATAGTTAAACCAGCAGCCTGAAAGGCATCAACAATGCCTTGCTGTAACGGTACTTCTGGTCCAACAAACGTTAAATCGATTTGCTGTTGTTGCGCAAATGCAATTAATTCTGGAAATGCTAATTCATCGATTGGCACAAGGTGAATCTTGTCTTGAAGCATTCCAGGATTGCCTGGTGCGCAATAGACAGTTGTGACCTGCTTGCTTTTTAAGAATTGTTTACTGATCACGTGTTCACGGCCACCACGACCGACCACAAGAACGGTTGCCACAGAAAAAGACCTCCCTATCGTTTCACAAAATTTTAGTTTTTAACCATCATCAGGCTAAAAACAGACGTTATTTTAGAAAAAGCATCATTCTGACTGGAATGATGCTTACTCGATCACCGCTTAATGTCGGAAATGACGCCGTCCACTAAAGACCATGGTAATCCCTGCTTCATTGGCAGCGTCAATCGACTCTTGATCACGAATGCTACCACCAGGTTGTACGATTGCTTTAATACCGTGTGCAGCTGCATAAGTTACACTATCCCCCATTGGGAAAAAGGCATCTGATGCTAAAACGGCTTGCCCAAATAATGGTGATTGTGCGGCTTGCGCAAGGGCTAATTCTACGGAACCCACGCGGTTCATTTGGCCAGCACCAATGCCTAATGTTTGTTCCGCCGTTGCAACAACAATTGAATTACTTTTAACGTGTTTGGCAACGACTTGCGCAAAGGCCAAGGCTTGCAACTGTTCAGCTGTTGGTTGTACCTTGGTCACCACTTTAAAATCAGCAATCGTTTCAGCCGTTAGGTCTTGTTCTTGCCGTAAAATACCGCCCATGACGGAGACCGTTTCAAGGTCAGCTTGCCGCCCATGCGCAAAATTGAGTGTTAACAGGCGTAAATTCTTTTTCTTTGCCAAAACATCATAAGCAGCATCTTCAAAACTTGGTGCAATAATGATCTCCAAGAATAATTGATGCATTTTTTCGGCCGTTGCCACATCAACCGGACGATTTAAAACGATGATTCCGCCAAAAATTGAGGTTGAATCAGCCGCAAAGGCTCGATCCCAAGCTTGTTCAATCGTATCCCCTAGTCCGATTCCACAAGGGTTCATGTGCTTAACAGCCATCACTGCAGGCTGTTTAAATTCGGCAGCCATCCGCAAAGCCGCATCCGCATCTTTAATATTGTTATAGGACAATTCTTTCCCATGCAATTGTTTGGCAGCTGCAATGGAATAAGGACTTGGGAATGGTTCGGCATAAAAAGCCGCTTGTTGTTGGCTATTTTCACCATAGCGTAAATGCTGCTTTTTAGTATAAGTCAGCGTTAATTGATCTGGAAATTCATCCTGTGTTAAGTATTGGGCAATTAACGCATCATAGGCTGCCGTATGTTGGAAAACCTTTGTTGCCAATTGACGGCGTAAGTCATGTGTGATTTGATTGTCGGCTAACGCGGCAAGGATAGGTTGATAATCGGCTGGATCAATAATGGTTAATACAGCTTGATAATTTTTTGCAGCAGCGCGTAACATACTGGGACCACCAATATCAATTTGTTCAATGGCCTCTGGTTCAGTCACATTGGGCTGTGCAATGGTCTGTTTAAAAGGATATAAATTAACGGCGACTAAGTCGATCGTGTCAATTCCTTGCTTGGCCAAAGCAGCCATATGCTCTGGCTTATCTCGACGTGCTAACAAGCCAGCATGGATCGCAGGGTGTAATGTTTTCACCCGACCATCTAACATTTCTGGAAAATGGGTCACATCTTCAACGGCAGTCACTGCCACGCTGGCTTTTTCCAAAGCTGCCTTTGTACCGCCCGTAGATAAAATCCGAAAGCCTTGTGCCACTAAACCTTGTGCAAATTCAACAATGCCTGTTTTGTCCGATACACTTAGTAATGCCGTTTTCATGTTTTAAAAACCCCTTTAGTCTACATTATGATCGTGAATCTAATTGCGTTTGATGAACCGTTAAATCGCCTTGCGCCACTAAAGCTTGTACGAAACTGTCAAAAAACAGTCGGTGCTCCACTTGGTGAATCCGTTGTGCCAAATGCGCCACCGTTTCATGTTTTAAAATCGCCACATGCGCTTGTGCTAAAATCGGCCCACTATCAATGCCGGCGTCAATATAATGCACCGTCACACCGGTTTCACTAACCCCTGCCGCATACGCATCTTCAATCCCATGCCGCCCGGGAAAAAGTGGTAACAACGCCGGATGGATATTTAAAATATGCTGCGGATAAGCATTCAGTAAAACTGGCGTCACAATACGCATGTACCCAGCTAACAAGATCCAGTCGATCTGTGCGGTTTGTAATTGTTGTAAAATGGCCTGTTCAAAAGCTGTTTTATCAGCAAAATCCTTCACCTTTTTGGCCCAAACAGGCACACCGGCCTGTTGCGCTTTGGCAACCACTAAAGCTTGTGGTTGATCAGAAACCAGCAACCCCACTTGAATGGGGAGGTCACTTGCTTGGATATGCGCCAGTAACGCATCAAAATTGGTCCCGGTCCCAGACGCAAAAATCGCTACTTTAATCATGAGCAACCCCCTTAATGACCACCGCTTGCGTCAGCCGTGGCGTCACTTGACCAACCTGATAGTAAGGCGTTTGTTGCGCCTGTAACTCGGCTTCAACTTGCGCCAAATCGTCTGGATGAATTGCCAACACCATGCCTAACCCCATATTAAACGTTTCATAACAATCAGTAGGAGTCAGCCCACCAAGTTGCCGTAATAATGTGAAAATTGGTAATTCAGGCCAAGCGGCTGGATCAAACTCGGCTTGCAATGTGTCTGGCAAAATGCGTGGCACATTATCCAATAACCCACCACCGGTAATATGAGCGGCACCTGCAATCAACTGTTGTTGTAATAAGGGCTGTAAAACATGGCTATATAAGCGGGTCGGTGTTAAAAGCTCATCTTGTAACGTTTTTTCTAATGGTACCACAAGATCGGTCAACTGATAATCATGATTTTCAAATAAAATTTTACGTACCAGTGAAAAGCCGTTACTATGCAGCCCACTAGAGGGTAAACCAAGTAACACATCACCAGCCTGGACGTTTTTTGCCTGTAAAATCGTTTGTTTTTGTGCCAAACCAACCGCAAAACCTGCTAAATCAAAATGATTGCCTTGATAAACCCCTGGCATTTCTGCTGTTTCACCGCCGAGCAACGCCATATTTTCAGCCTGACAAGCTGCTAAAACACCTTGCAATACTTGTTGGACCTGTGTGGGTTCTAAATGTGAAACTGCTAAATAATCCAAGAAGAATAACGGTTTCGCCCCTTGGGCCACCACATCATTGACACACATGGCCACTAAATCTTGTCCAATGGTGGTCAGTTTGCCACTGGCAGCTGCTAATAATACTTTGGTGCCAACGCCATCGGTACCAGAGACCAATACGGGCGCTGTTAGATCTTCCTGACCTAAGTCATAACAACCTGCAAAAGTGCCTAAATTGCCTAATACATGAGACTGTGTTTTTAAATTCTTTTGTAGTTCGTCAACCACCGCTGCACCGGCTGCAATGTTCACACCTGCGGATTCATATGCATTCATTTTAACCATCCTTTACTGCATCACTTTTGTTGCTGTTTTAGGTTGTTTGAAAGTCGCCGCATAATCATACAACGGCGTGGGGTAATCTCCGTTAAAGTAGGCGACACAAAGGCCTCGATTCGGCTCATGAGAAGGCAGATCGATGGCATCGATCAACCCCTCTAAACTTAAGAAATGTAAGGAATCTGCGCCGATTTTGGCACACATTTCTGGAATGGTATAATTGGCAGCCATTAACTCCTGTGTGTTTTCAATGTCAATCCCATAAAAGCAAGGGTATTTTAATGGCGGTGAACTGATCAATAAATGCACACTTTTGGCGCCTGCCTCTTTTAACAACCGCACAATGTAGTTACTCGTCGTTCCACGCACAATTGAATCATCCACCAAGGCCACCTTTTTACCTGCCACAACGGCTTTCACCGCCGCTAGCTTCATCCGCACCCCTTGTTCCCGTAATTCTTGAGTGGGTTGAATAAAAGTACGCGCACTATATTGGTTTTTGATCAGTCCCAATTCGTCTGGAAGACCACTTTCCAACGCATAACCAGAAGCTGCCGACAAAGAAGAATTGGGCACACCTACTACAATATCAGCATCAACCGGACTTTCCTGGGCTAATCGGCGGCCCATACGTTGGCGTGCTTGATGAATATTAACCCCGTAGATCGTTGAGTCTGGCCGGGCAAAGTAAATGTATTCCATCGAACAAATCGACAACTGTGTCTCGGTGGTAAAGGGTTCACAATGATAACCGCTGTCATCAATGGTAATCAGTTCACCTGGTTGAACATCCCGGATAAAATGGGCGCCAACCGTGTCCAGCGCACAAGTTTCGCTACAAACAATGTAGGCACCATTATCCAAGCGTCCAACCACTAATGGCCGAAAACCATTGGGGTCAAGTGCCGCATACAGCGCATTTTTCGTCAGGACGAGGTAGGCAAAGCCCCCCTTGATCTCACGCAAGCTGGCCTTAAGTCGTGCTTTAAAATCAGCACCTTTTTGCCGTTGAATCAGGTGCATCAACACTTCTGTATCAGAATCCGTTCGGAAAATCGCGCCGTCTTGTTCCAATTCAGTGCGGAGACTCACGGCATTGGTCAAATTGCCATTATGTGCTAAAGCCACGTCTTCCTGTGCAAAATGAAAGAGAAACGGTTGGATATTTTCAATACCATGCGTACCGGCCGTCCCGTAACGAACATGACCAATGGCGCATGGTCCGGTTAATTGGGCCAATTGTTCAGGTTTCGAAAAAGCATCTGCTAATAAACCGAGCCCTTTGTGTTCCAGCAAGCGCCCATTAGCTTGAACGGTGACGATACCTGCCCCTTCTTGGCCACGATGCTGCAAGCTATGTAAGCCAAAATAAGTGCGTTCCGCCGCGTGCTCATCTTGCCAAACACCAAAAATACCGCATTCTTCGTTTAATCCCTTTATTTCAGCTGACATGCTAAAGCTCCCTTCCACAGTTGCTTGGCAGTGGTGACGGGTAAACTAAACTGTGTCCCACTTGTTTCAATTTCAAGTGCCGTCCCGCCAACTTTACCGATCAATTGCCCTGTTTCCCCAATGATTGCCTCAGCTGCCGCTTTTTGGTTTGCTGGCACTGAAACAATAAAACGGGATTGCGTTTCAGCAAAGAGCCAACTGGTTGGCAGGCCAACGCTAACTTGACAACCGATCTCGCCGTCAAAACAGCTTTCTGCCAAACCGACCGCCAAACCACCTTCCGCTAAATCATGAGCGCTTTGCACAATACCGGCACGAATCAACTGTTGCACCACTTGTTGATTGGCTAATTCTGTTGCTAGGTCAAACTTAAACAATGAGCCACTGATGCGACCTTGTTGCATTTTTTGCAGTTCACTGCCATTAAAATCACCAGCCGTGGTCCCAATGGTATAAATCAAATCACCTGCATTTTTAAACCTTTGCGTGGTGATCCATTCATTTTGCGCAATTAAGCCAACCATCCCTACCATTGGCGTTGGGAAAATGGCTTCCCCATTTGATTCATTATATAGGGAAACATTCCCTGAGATCACAGGTGTGCCTAATGCTTCACAGGCCTGTGCCATGCCTGCAGTGGCTTCTTTTAACTCATAAAAAATTTCAGGATCCTCAGGGCTCCCAAAGTTCAAACAATCCGTAATGCCCAGTGGTTCACCCCCAGCCGCAACCACGTTACGCGCTGCTTCACAAACCGCGATCATGCCACCTTGCTTAGGATCTAAATACAAATACCGTGGGTTCGCATCCGTGGTCACCGCTAAGCTTTTATGGGTCCCTCGGATCCGTAGTACGCCTGCGTCAGAACCTGGTGTGACCACTGTGTTGGTCTGCACTTGACTGTCATATTGCCGGTAAACATCAGCCTTAGAGGCAATGCTGGTTTGTTGTAATAACGCACACAACGTTTTGGCAGGATCATCAACCAATGGCTGATACTGCGCCGTTTGGTGCTTTAGACGTTCTGGTTGACGGCTAGGGCGATGATAAACAGGGGCATCTTGGACCAAAGACCGAATCGGTACATCCGCGACAACTGCCCCATGATGATACAAGACATATTGCTTCGCATCCGTCACATGCCCAATTTGAACCGCATCTAACCCATAATCTGCAAATAATTGTTCAACGGCCGCACCATAGCCCTGATGGATGCACAACAGCATCCGTTCTTGTGACTCTGACAACATGAGCTCATAAGGAATCATGCCCTTTTCTCGCTGTGGCACTTGATCCAAATCAAGGATCATCCCATAGCCTGCTTTGGCACCCATTTCAGCAGAAGAAGAAACTAAGCCAGCAGCGCCCATATCCTGAATCCCAACAAGCATCTCCGGATGTTCTTTAATGAGTACCAAACAAGCTTCCATCAATTGCTTTTCAGCAAAGGGGTCCCCCACTTGAACTGCTGAGCGGTTAGTTTCTTCAGCGTCATTAAATTCAGCCGACGCAAAAATGGCACCTTGGATCCCATCACGCCCTGTTTTAGCACCGACATAATAAATTAAATTATCAGCACCAGCTGCAGCGCCTTTTTGTTGCTGTGTATTATCCAATAACCCGACGCACATCGCATTCATCACCGGATTGGCTTCAAAAACCGGATCAAACGTCAATTCCCCACCAACTGTGGGAATACCGATACAGTTCCCGTAACCGCCAATCCCAGCAATGGTTTCATTTAACAAATATTTTGTGTGGGCTTGGTTCAGTTCACCAAAATGTAAACTGTCTAACATGGCAATTGGCCGCGCACCCATTGAAAAAATATCACGAATAATGCCGCCAACACCTGTGGCAGCCCCTTGATAAGGTTCAACCGCTGTGGGATGGTTATGACTTTCTGCTTTAAAGACCACGGCCTGATGATCACCAATATCAATGATTCCAGCGCCTTCCCCAGGTCCTTGTAAGATTCTTGGCCCAGTTGTTGGGAATTGCTTCAGTAATGGCTTCGAATTTTTATACGCACAATGTTCACTCCACATTGCGGCAAACAAGCCGGTTTCTGTAAAGTTCGGCAAACGGCCGATCAACGTTTGGATCCGCTGATATTCATCTTCAGTTAACCCCCAATTTAAGTAATGTTGGGTGGTTTTAATCGCTTCTGGTGCTAATTCGGTCATCATGCCGGTTGAACCTCTTTTCCACATAAACTCATCAATAAGCGTAAGCCGTCTGTATTACCTAACAATGAATCGCTGGCTCGTTCAGGATGGGGCATCATTCCTAGCACATTGCCTGCTTCATTGGTAATGCCTGCAATATCAGCGATACTGCCATTTGGATTGTCCTGATACGTGAATACAATTTGACCATTGGCCTTTAACGTTGCCAACTGTTCAGGTGAGCAGTAATAGTTGCCTTCACCGTGCGCAATTGGTAAATGAATGGTTTCATTGGCCTGATATTGGTTGGTAAACCGGGTCGTTGCATTGGCCACCGTTAAGGCCTGATTCTGACAAATAAACGCTTGATCACGGTTAACACGTAATGCGCCGGGTAATAAGCCGGCCTCTGTTAAAATCTGAAAGCCATTGCAAATCCCTAAAACAGGTTTACCACTTGCAGCAAAATCCTTAACAGCCTGCATCACAGGTGCAACCCGCGCAATCGCACCGCTTCGCAAGTAGTCACCATACGAGAAACCACCAGGAATTAAGACAGCATCTGCTGTAAACGATGTGGCGCGATAATCAACAAATAATGCTGTTTCTTTTAAACCTTCTGTAACGGCATAATAGAGATCCCAATCACAATTTGAACCAGGAAATTGAATGACGGCAAAACGCAAGATGACGGCCTCCTTTAAATGGCTTCGTTGACTGAAACGGCTTCGATTTCGTAGCGATAGCTTTCCATATTGACATTGGCAAGTAACTCAGCGCACATCCGCTCTACCTCAACTTCAGGCGCTTCATCACTAGCCGCAAGGTCGATTTCAAAGTATTTCCCAACGGTGACGCTAGCAACGTTTTGATAATTAAGCTGATGGAGTGTTTTCTTAATCGTTTCACCTTGAGGATCTAAAATTGATTCTTTATAAGTGATATAAATTTTAACGTGATACATGAGCCACCTCCGAGTTTTCTAAACGTTGTAACACTTCATGGTAAACGGTTGTTAAATCACCTGTATGCTTCCGAAAGACATCTTTATCCAAGGAATTTTTGGTTGTCATATCAACTAAACGACAAGAATCTGGCGATATTTCATCAGCTAAGACCAGTTGGCCTGCTTTCGTCTTACCAAACTCAACTTTAAAATCAACCAATTGCAGATCAGCTGCTGTAAAACGCTGAATTAATAGCTGATTGATCTTTAAAGCAAACTGTTCAATGGTTTGGCTTTCGGCTAATGTAACGACCTTTAACGCAGCCGCTTGTTCAGCGTTCATAAATGGATCATCTAGTGCATCTGACTTGTAAAAGAACTCAACGACTGGTGGGTCTAATGGTGCCAGATAGGCTTGTTTAAACTTGCGTTGAAAACTGCCAGAAGCGGCATTACGGACCACAACTTCTAACGGGATCATGGTCACGGCTTGCACCAACTGTTCGCTATCAGATAATTGTTTTACAAAATGAGTCGCAATCCCATTGGCCTTTAAGTAATTAAAGATCAGACTATCCATTTTGTTATTTAAAAGTCCTTTTTCAGCAATGGCTTCTTTCCGTTTGCCATTTAAGGCAGTGGCCTGATTCAAATATTCTACCCAGTAAAGATCAGGATCATCTGTTTCGTAAAACCGCTTGGCTTTGCCTTCTTTAAGCACGTTTAATTTTTTCATTTTTCTTCTTCTGCCTCCCAGATACCTTCGCTTACAAAACTTTGAATTAACGCTGCTTGATCAGAACCGACCATGGTAATGTGACCCATTTTACGATCTTGGCGAATATCGGCTTTACCATAGTCATGAAAATACCATTGTGGCCGTTGTGGCAGACGCTGCCGTGCAACGGTTAAATGTTGTCCTAACAAATTCACCATGACCGCAGGCTGTTGTAACGTAATTGGTGGTATCGCCAAACCACAAATACTCCGAATATGGGCTGCAAACTGTGAGATATTGCAAGCTTCGATTGAATAATGGCCGGAATTGTGCGGTCGTGGTGCCAATTCATTTACCAATAACTGACCATCCGCCTTTAAAAACAGTTCAATCCCTAGCACCCCGCGTAATTTTAAGGCCTGTGCAATGACCGTTGCGAACCGTTGTGCTTCCTGCTGAATGGCAACTGAAACCCGTGCAGGAATAATACTTTGATGCAAAATATGATGATGATGTTGATTCTCAGCTACCGGAAAAGTTTGAACTTGGCCGTCAGCCGAGCGCGTCACCATCACGGACAATTCTTTCGTAAAAGCTTGACGCTGTTCTAAAATACAAGTGCCTGCTTGATCAATCAACGTTTGTCCAACCATTAAATCGGCCGCACTGTTCATATCCTGCTGACCATGACCGTCATAGCCGCCAGCGATCGTTTTAAGAATGCTTGGATACCCCACCTGTTTAAGCGCAGCAGGTAAATCAGCTGCTGTGGGCACTGCCGCAAAGTTTGTCACGGGCAAGTGATGGGCCTTTAAAAAGTTCTTTTCATTTAAACGTTGGCCCGTAATGGTCAACAAATCTGTTCCTTGTGGCAAGGTAGTCAATGGTTCAACTGCTTTCAAACTGTCGACATCGACATTTTCAAATTCATAGGTCAAAACATCGCTGGCCTGTGCCAACTGCCGTAACGCAGCTTGGTCGTTGTACGCAGCTGTAATTTGAAAATCACAAACTTGCGCCGTTGGGCAATTTGGTGTGGGTTCCAACACACCAACACGATACCCCATGCTTTTCGCAGCTAAAGCCATCATTTGCCCCAATTGGCCCCCACCAACAATCCCAATGGTTGCCGGTGGCAAAATCGGCTTATTGTAATTGTTGCTCACTGGCCTGTGCCTCCTCAGTTTGGCGTGTTCGAAAGGCAATCAGTTTTTGTGTTAACGCTTCTGAATTTAAAGCCAACATTTGAATCGCCATTAAAGCAGCATTTTTAGCCCCTGCTTTGCCAATTGCCATGGTGGCAACACTAACTCCTGCCGGCATTTGAACGATTGAGAGTAATGAATCCATCCCATGCAAGGCATGGCTTTCCACCGGAATACCAATGACTGGTAAAACTGTATTCGCGGCTAGCATGCCAGGTAAATGGGCTGCACCACCAGCACCTGCAATGATCACACCAAAATTGTTGGTTGCTGCTGTTGTGGCAAATTGCTGTAATTGTTGTGGCATCCGATGTGCCGAAATAACATGGCGCTCATACGGTACGTTAAACTGGTCCAACAGTTCAGCTGCATAGGTTAGTGTTGGCCAATCTGACGCTGACCCCATGACTAATGCAATTTTTTTCATCATTTAACCTCTTTTTGATTTGGCTTTTGAATAACCTCAGTGTAGCAAGCCGCGTTTCATTCGTCAATCTAATTTTCGAACATTTTTGTATAATATTATTATTATTGTACGTGTTTACGAACGTTCGTTAAAAATAGCAAACAATATTGTACTTATAATTCAATATTATCCGGACAATGCAAAACAAAAAGCTTGAGCCAACATGAAAATTCTGTTGGTTCAAGCTTTTGCTTAAAGTGATAATTTAATGGTTTGCGCTACTGTTTTTGAAATACCGATCTTTTGCAGGTCCGCAACCGATGCTGTTTTAATGTGTTTAACAGAGCCAAAGGTTTTGAGCAATTTATTCCGTGTTTTAGGACCTACACCACTGATTTGATCCAGTTGCGAATGAAATGAATTCTTACTGTGCAATTGACGGTGGAACGTAATGGCAAACCGGTGCACTTCGTCTTGAATCCGCTGCAGTAAATAGAAACCTTCACTTTTAGGATCAAGGTCTAATTTACGATTATCAGGCCCATACATCAATGCTGCCGTTTTATGATGATCATTCTTCACCATCCCCGCAATGGGCAGGTCCAAGTCCAGTTCATTGCTTAACACATCCCGAGCGGCATTCAACTCAATTTCCCCACCATCCATTAAAATCAGATCTGGTAGATCTTGTCCTTCTTTCAATAAACGGCTGTAACGGCGCCGAATCACTTCCTGCGTATTTAACGCTTCATTGGCCCCATCACCATTTCTAATTTTGTATTTACGGTAGGCTTTTTTATCAGGCTTGCCATCCCGGTAACACACCATGGCGGACACTGGATCCGTCCCTTGAATGTGAGAATGGTCAAACGCCTCAATGGTTTGTGCTGAATCAATGCCCAGGACTTGTGCCAACTGTGTCACAGCGCCAATGGAATGAGAATTATCCAACTCTAACAGTCGGAATTTCTCCTCTAATACTAAGCGGGCATTTTTAGTTGCCATTTCCATTAAATCACGTTTTTGACCACGCTGTGGCGTCCGTACAGGAACCGTTAAAATATCTGCTAAAACTTGTTTATTAACCCCTTTTGGCACTAAAATCTCTTTTGGTAAGACCTTATTTTTACGTTGATAAAACTGCAAAATGAAACTCTCTAATTCTTCTTCAGGCGTGTTAACACAAGGAAACAGTCGCTTTTCCCGTTTCATTAAACGCGCCTGACGAATAAAGAATACTTGTACTGACAACCAACCTTTATCCAAATAAAAACTAAAAATATCGCGCGGTGTGGTATCGTTGGAAATAATTTTCTGTTTCTCAACGGTGGCTTCAATATAATGGATCTGATCACGTAATTCAGCGGCCCGTTCAAATTTTAAATCCTGTGCCGCTTGCGTCATCTCGTCACGTAAATGCTGTTTAACCGCACTCACATTTCCATTCAAGAAACTTTTGATCCGTTTGATCTGCGCATCATATTCCGCCTGAGGCACCTCACGAAAACAAGCCCCTAAACACTGGCCCATGTGGTAATACAAGCAAGGTCGCGTTTGATGGCCTTTACAGCGCCGTAGCGGATAAACTTTTTGTAAGAAGTGTAATGTCTCCTCTGCTGCGTAAACGTTGGGATAAGGCCCAAAATAGTAGGCACCGTCCTTTTTGATCTCACCGGTGATCAACATTTGGGGATCGCGTTCATTGGTGATTTTGATATAAGGATAGCCTGTCCCTTTTTTGAGTTTAATATTGAAATAAGGTTGATGTTTTTGAATCAGCGTGATTTCCAATAAGAAGGCTTCTTTATCCGTACTGGTAATGATGGTTTCAAAATCACGAATCGTAGCCACTAATTTGGCCGTTTTACCTTCGTGACTACTTTTGAAGTATGACCGCACCCGATTTTTTAAATTTTTAGCTTTCCCAACATAAATGATGTGACCATTTTCATCCTTCATCAAATAGCAACCAGGCAGACCTGGCAAGAGCCGTAATTTATTTTCTAAATATGGTGTGGCCATTTTAAACCATCCTTTCAAAACTTAGTCGCCATCATAGTTTAGCGCAGCCCACAAAAAAATCAAGTGATTAGCGTCCGAAACAAAATAAGTACCCAGCTTAATGAATCAGCTAGGTACTTACGGCAATTATGCTTCTAGAATTTTAGCTAAGAAATCCTGTGTCCGTTCATTTTGTGGATGGTCAAAAATTTCAGTTGGCGTGCCTTTTTCAGCAAAAACGCCACCGTCCATAAACCATACCTGATCCGCTACATTTTTTGCAAAGCCCATTTCGTGGGTTACCACCACCATGGTCATGCCTTCGTTGGCGAGATCTTGCATTACTTTCAGCACTTCACCAACCATTTCTGGATCCAAAGCAGAAGTTGGTTCATCAAACAGCATTACATCAGGGTTCATGGCTAACGCCCGGGCAATGGCCACCCGCTGTTGTTGACCACCCGATAAGCTAGCTGGGTAAACGTCCGCTTTTTCTTTCAAACCGACTTGATCCAATAACTTCAAGGCCAACGTTTGGGCGTCGTCAGATGACATGCTCTTAACTTTCATCGGTGCTAACTTCACATTTTCAATCACGGTCATATTGGAGAATAGGTTAAAACTTTGGAACACCATCCCCATTTTTTCCCGCAATTGATTAAGCTGACCTTCATTTAAAGCCGTTAAATCGCTATCTTCAAAGGTTACTTGGCCACTGGTTGGTTGTTCCAATAAGTTCAAGCAACGGAGAAACGTACTTTTACCACCGCCAGAAGGACCGATGACGCAAATCACTTGGCCCTTTTCAACAGTACCGTTTAAATCTTTCAAAACCTCTGTTTTACCGAACTTTTTGCTTAAGCCTTTGATTTCAATCATCTTACTCATGCCGCATTCTCCTTTCGAAATGGTTCAATACTTTAGACAAGCTAAAGGTCATAATGAAGTACAAGATCATCGCAACAACGATTGGCAGTACCCCTTTATAAGTTGCTGTTTGAACAGCCTTTAATTGATAAATTAAATCGGTTACCCCGATAATTGAGACAATCGAGCTTTCCTTAATTAAGGAAACAAACTCATTCCCTAACGCTGGCCAAATGTTCTTCAATGCTTGTGGGAATACCACGCTACTGAAAGTTTGGTTCTTACTCAATCCTAAACTACGTGCCGCTTCTGTTTGGCCGATCGGCACAGAATTGATCCCACCACGAATAATTTCGGCAACGTAGGCAGCAGAGTTCAAGGAAACAGCAATGATCCCGGCTGTTAATGCTGGAATATTGATAAATAACCCAATTCCAAAGTAAACAAACATGACTTGAATCATCAATGGTGTGCCCCGAACAAATTCAATATAGGCTACCCCAACACTGTGCACCAATGGGTTGTGGGCCAACCGCATTAAGGCAAACAAGGTCCCTAACAAAATCCCAAAGAACACACTGATTACTGTGATAATTAAGGTATATTCGACCCCTTTACCAAAGTAACCGGCATAATGCCACATTGACGTATTCTTGGTATTGACCTTCATATAAGAACCGGCATCCGCTAAGTACTGTTTGGTTAAGTTTTGTGACGTGATTTGATCAACTGATTTATTCACCTCATTGACCAAACTCGTTGACCCTTTACGGAAACCAATGGCCGTGTTATTTTCACCATCGCCTAAATGGAATTTCCCATTCACCATGGCTAAGCCCTTATCATTTTCAACATAGGCTTGTGCCGTCGGTTCTTCCATAATCACCCCTTGTACTTTGTTACTCTTTAATGCCAAAATCAAATCGGTGATTTTATCCAATCCCTTAACGGTTGAATTCTTGATTTGTTTCTTGCCTAAATCATATTGAATACTCCCGGTTTGTGCCCCAACTGTTTTGTTGGCAAAGGAGTTTTTATCCTTATACAGCTTGGCGTCCGTTTTGTTCACCACAATGGACTGGCCACCACGGTAGTAGATCTTGGAAAAATCAACACTCTTTTTACGAGCTGGTGTTGGTGACATCCCAGAGATCACCATGTCGACTTTATGGGTTTCGAGTGCCACCAACAATGAGTCAAAACTCATTTGCTTGATCACCAATTTAACGTGTAGATCTTTGGCGATCTTCTTCGCAATATCCACATCCATCCCCACAACGCGGTCCTTCCCACCACGGTTAACTAGGAATTCATAAGGCGGATAATCTGGGCTGGTCCCCATCACCAGCGTCCCCTTATCTTTCACTTCTTGTAAGGAATTATCAACGGTAGCAGCCTGAGTTGGCTGCGCCACTGCTAATCCGGTAAAAATTAAGCCTAATACTAGGCTAAGCCATAAAATTACTTTCCTCATAGTGTCCTCTTCCTATTCATTTTTATTCAATGATTAGATTATAAACACAAATGATTGTTTATGCAATAGTTTTCGGTAAATAAGTTGTTTTATGCATTAAATTATTCATATATACATTTAACAGGTGCCATTTGCCACATTCTTGCGCCAGATCAGCACGCAACGACTTGCTTGCACTCTATCGTAATTCCTGCTAAGCTTACATCAAGAAAAATGTGAGGTGAACACAATGGGCTTAACCTTTAGACAAGATAATAGCTTAAACGAACTTTTCGATAAATTTGCCACCGTTCCTAAGGATCCAGTTGACAAGAAAAAAGACACAAAAGAAACCGACAAAAAACAATCCGACGCCAAAAATGATCAGCAAGCTTAAACCGTCTCTGACGGTTTTTTATTTTGAGTCTTTTTGGTATACTTGATGGGTTCATTTTTATCAAAAGGAAGTGCTTTTACGCTTAAAACAAGACCCTCGGCAAATGGCTTGGCAAAAATCGGCCTTGTCACCGCCCTTTACCTTTGTCTGACCCTATTGCTCAATCCCCTGAGCTACGGCGCAGTGCAATTACGGCTAGGCGAAGGGCTTAATCATTTGACCGTTTTTCACCGACGTTATATTTTAGCCTTAACGTTGGCCTGCGCGTTAGCGAACCTAATGTCTCCTTTAGGCATTATCGATGTGATTTTTGGTAGTTTAGAAACCCTGATCATGACCAGTGTCAGCTATTGGCTGACACGCCATGTTAAACGCGTGACTTACCGCTTAGGCATGAGTACACTGAGTTGTACGTTCTTCAGTTGGATCATTGCACTAGAATTACATTTCATTAGCCATATTCCGTTTTGGCCCACGTATGCGACGATTGCCTTAGGTGAATTGGCTTCTTTATTATTAGGTGCCGTTGTCATCTATGCTTTAACCCGCCGAATCGACTTAACCGTTTAACAACCATAATTTAACGCTCTAAAACCTAAGGAGGTTTTCTAATGACATTTGAAGCAATCTTACCTGCGCTTAAAGCTGGCAAAAAAGCAATTCGGACCGGCTGGGGTGGCTCAGAATTATATATTTTTGAGGTAACCGATGACACTTACCACGGTGAAGCGGTGAACCCTTATTTATTGATTAAAACTCAGGAAGCACCTAGCTTGTCCATGTTTCAACCGACCTCATGCGACGTTTTAGCAGATGATTGGCAGCTTGTCGAATGATCATTCCTGAATTGCACCATCAAAAAGCAATTATCACCGGTGTGAACTCTGGTATCGGACTTGCCCAAACAAAGGCCTTGCTTGAACAAGGGGTAACGGTTGCGGGGATCGATCTCAACGTTGATCATATTCAGCGTCTCGTTGAAACGCACCCCCAACAATTAACGGTCTTTCAATGCGACTTACGCAATGAAGCGGCACTGATCACCACCGTTCAACAAGCACTAACCGCTTTAGAAGGCTGTGATTTCCTATTAAATACTGCAGGTGTCCTTGACGGCTATGCGCCAACTTTAAAAACCTCAAGCCAGCAATGGGATACCGTAATGGCCATTAATTTAAAAGCCCAATTTTTAATGACGAATGCTGTTTTGCCCACAATGTTAGCACAAGGTCACGGTGTTTGTCTGAATATGGCCTCAATTGCTGGTTTGGTTGCCGGTGGTGGTGGCGCCGTCTATACTGCCGCTAAACACGCCATTATCGGCTATACCAAGCAATTAGACTATGATTACGCAGCACAAGGAATCCGTGCAAATTGCATTGCGCCTGGTGCGATCGAAACGCCTATGAATGCAGCTGACTTTGCAGGCACTGCTGAAATGGCACATTGGGTTGCCGAACAAACGCCTGCTAAACGATGGGCGCAACCTGAAGAAGTCGCCGCTTTAAGTCTCTTTCTCATCAGCCCTGCTGCAGACTACATTCATGGTAGTGTGATTCCCATTGATGGCGGTTGGATCGAAAAATAAAAAAGTGAGTGAACGGACATGATGTGTGACGTTCACTCACTTTTTTTATTTTTTTAAGCGTTGTGCGTATTGTGCATTTAAACGTTCAATATTAGCCGTTGCCACTTCGTCAAAGGGAATATCAGCCCATTCGGCAATCTGCGATAAATACCACAGCACATCACCCATTTCGTGGGTCAACTTGTCACGATCAAGCGTCTCGCCATGAAAGGTGTATTTCTTAATCAATTCGGTGACCTCGCCACTTTCACTGGCCAAACCCAGTGCACAATTGGTCAACACCTGTTCATTCCCTAAAAGGGTTCGATTTGCTAATTTTTGGTATTCTGTGAATTCCATGCTGAAACCTCCACTGCTGTTTGTTGTTCAACCCATTGCCAAACCTGATCGGAACCAACGCCTGTTTGACTTGAAAAAACAACGATTTGATCGGTTTGATTCAATTCTAGTGCCTTTGAAATACGACTGATGCGCTGATTCCACTTACCACGAGGTACTTTATCCCCCTTCGTTGCGACGACTAAAACGGGAATATGATAATACTTTAAATATTGATACATGGAAATATCATCAGCTGTTGGTTCGTGGCGAATATCCACTAATGAGACGACCCCTTTTAAAGTTTGCCGTGAGGTTAAATAAGTTTCAATCATTTGAGAGAACTTTTCTCGATCTCGTTTAGAAACCTTCGCATAACCATAGCCTGGGACATCAACAAAATAAAGGGCCTGGTTCAAGCGATAAAAATTCAACGTTTGGGTTTTCCCAGGCGTACTCGACGTGCGCGCCATTTTGCGCCGGCTGATCAGTTTATTGATCAATGATGACTTGCCGACATTAGAACGACCGGTTAACGCAATCTCTGGTAATTGGTCAGTAGGATATTGGCCAGCCGCTACTGCGCTGATCACCAATTCCACGTTTTGAATCTGCATCCTGTTGCCTCGCTTTCATTTCTACTCGTTTCATTCTAACATACTTCAAATCGTAAAAAAAAGAAGTCAGCACGTTGCTGACTTCTTTGTCGGCTTAGGAAGCCTTTTGACCATCCATTAAAATCAGGGTTGGTTTCCCAGTTCCTTTTACCGTATCTTCAGTAATGATTGCTTTTTCGACATCATCACGACTTGGTAAATCAAACATAATATCCATCATAACTTCTTCAATAATTGAACGCAAGCCCCGAGCACCTGTATTTCGTTCAATGGCTTCATGGGCAATCGCGTGTAAAGCACCTGATTCAAACTCAAGCTTCACATCGTCTAACGCCAACAACTTGGTATATTGTTTCACCAAAGCGTTTTTAGGCTCTGTCAAAATGCGAACCAAATCATCTTCTGTAAGCTTCTCTAAAGCCGCCATGATTGGAATCCGACCGATAAATTCAGGAATCAACCCAAATTTCATTAAGTCTTCTGGAATGACTTGTTGCATGAGGCTCTTCGTATCATCAAACCCTTGCGCATCTTTACCGCTAAAGCCAATTACTTTATCGCCTAACCGCTCTTTGACAATGTTTTCAATTCCGTCAAAAGCCCCGCCGACGATGAATAAAATATTGGTGGTGTCAATCTGAATAAATTCTTGTTGTGGATGTTTACGACCACCCTGGGGTGGTACGTTCGCAATGGTTCCTTCAAGAATCTTCAACAGGGCTTGTTGCACCCCTTCACCAGAAACATCACGCGTAATTGAGACGTTTTCACTCTTTTTAGCGATTTTATCGATTTCATCAATGTAAATGATCCCTTTTTGGGCCTTTTCTACATCGTAGTCCGCATTTTGCAATAACTTCAACAAAATGTTTTCAACATCTTCGCCCACATAACCGGCTTCTGTTAAAGTCGTGGCATCTGCAATTGCAAATGGTACTTTCAGGATCCGTGCCAAGCTTTGTGCCAAGAATGTTTTCCCGGAACCAGTTGGTCCAATCAACGAAATGTTACTCTTTTGAAGCTCAGTATCGCCTTCTTCAGCAACTTCCATTTGATTGACCCGTTTGTAGTGATTATAAACGGCAACGGCTAACGCCCGTTTGGCCTCGTCTTGCCCAATCACATATTGATTTAAAATATTTAAGATTTCAACTGGTTTTGGAACCTCAAGTAAATCGCTGTAGGCATCATCCTGAAATTCCTCGTCAATAATTTCTTTACAAAGATCAATACATTCATTGCAAATGTAGACACCAGGGCCAGCCACGATTTTTTTGACTTGATCTTGCGACTTGCCGCAAAAGGAGCAATTGACAGGGCCATCCGTTTCTGTATTATCAAACACATTTATCAACCCCTAATAAAGTTTCTGTTCTTATCTTACCTTAAAGCCTTTGAAAAGCCAATGTTAAACCTTTGACACTGGGCCAATTTAACATAGATCTTCAGTCAGGTAAAGCAAACTGCTTAGCCCAAAAAAATAGCGGTGCCTATTGGCACTGCTATTTTTCAAGTGATTGCTTATTCAGCATCCTTAGCTGCATCTGCCTCAGCGTCAGCTTTAACGTCAGATTCTTTAGCAGAATCTGTCAATAATTTAATAGCAGCTTTAACGGCAATATCATGTTTCAACATGTCATCGCTTAAAGCAGCACGAACGGCTTTTTCTTCCATACCGTATTGGCCAGCTAAGTCTTTCACTTCTGCTTGAACTTCATCTTCAGTTGGTTCGATCTTTTCAGCAGCAACGATTGCTTCAAGTACCAAGTTTGTCTTAACGCGTGTTTCAGCATCAGCGCTGAATTGCTTCTTCAAATCATCTTCAGAAGTCCCAGTTAATTGATAGTACATCTTAGGATCAATGCCTTGTTGTTGCATGTTGCCTAAGTATTGGTCTAATTGACGTTGTACTTCGTCATCTAACATCGCTTGAGGAACGGGTTGAACTTCAGCGTTGTTAACAGCTTCTTTAATGGCAGCATCTTCGATAGCTTCATCGGCAGCGTCATCTTTTTGTTTTTGAAGATCTTCTTTCGTCTTAGCCTTCAATTCAACTAAAGTATCAACATCTTCATCAACATCTTTGGCAAATTCGTCATCAAGTTCTGGTAATTCTTTCGCTTTGACTTCATGGATCTTTGTTGCAAAGACAGCATCTTTACCAGCAAGATCTTTGGCTTGGTAATCTTCAGGGAAGGTTACTTTAACGTCAACGTCTTCATCAGCTTTGTGGCCAACTAATTGGTCTTCAAAGCCAGGAATGAAGCTGTTTGAACCTAATTCTAATGAATAGTTGTCAGCTGAACCGCCTTCAAAGGCTTCGCCGTCAACAGTCCCTTTATAGTCGATAACAACTGTATCGCCAGATTCAGCAGCTGCATCTTCTTTTAAGACAAGTTCTGCTTGTTGTTGACGCTTGGTTTCTAATTGCTTATCAACATCTTCATCAGAAACAGTCCGGTCTTGCGTTGGAACAGCTAAACCTTTGTAATCACCTAAAGTGACTTCAGGTTCAACGGTTACTTTCGCAACAATTTCCCAAGGCTTGTCTTGATCCATACTTTTAACATCAATGTTTGGTTGGTCAACTGGTTTAATTTCAGCTTCTTTAACTGCTGCATCATAAGCGGCAGGCAACACAATGTTTAAGCCATCTTCATACAAAGCTTGTTCACCGTATAAGTGGTTGAACACTTGGCGTGATACTTTTCCTTTACGGAAGCCAGGAACATTCAAGTTTTTCTTAACACGTGTGAATGCTTGGTCTAAGCCTTTCTTAATTGTATCTTGATCAATTTCAAAGGTTAATTCGCCGTCTGTGGCACCCTTTTTTTCCCATTTTGCTGACATTAATTTCCCTCCGGAATATTTATTCGCAATTGTCTCATTGCATACGGTAACCATTTTAACTTAATTAAACCACCTTGTAAATCATTCTAGCCCAGAAATTAGCGCTAAACAGCGGCTTTTCAGTTTTTTTATAAAAAAAGACTCGGTTTCCCGAGTCTTTAAATGGTTGTTACTATTCTTCGATTTCAGTAACCTGACCGGCACCAACAGTACGGCCGCCTTCACGAACCGTAAACTTAGTCCCTTTTTCAATGGCAACTGGTGCAATCAAATCAACGTCGAATTCAACGTTATCGCCAGGCATAACCATTTCTACACTTTCAGGTAATTGGATAACACCAGTTACGTCAGTTGTGTGGAAGTAGAATTGTGGACGATAGTTAGAGAAGAATGGTGTATGACGGCCACCTTCGTCTTTAGATAAGATATATGCCTTACCATGGAATTTGTCATGGACTTGGATTGAACCTGGTTGAGCTAATACTTGACCACGAACAACTTGGTCACGGTTAACACCACGTAAAAGAACACCAACGTTATCGCCGGCTTCACCAAGATCCAAAGTCTTACGGAACATTTCAAGACCTGTAACAGTTGACTTGAGAACGTCTGGATGTAAACCAAGGATTTCAACTTCGTCACCAATTTTAACTGTCCCACGATCGATACGACCAGAAGCAACAGTACCACGACCAGTGATTGTGAAGACATCTTCGACAGGCATTAAGAATGGCAAGTCTTTATCACGTTCTGGTGTTGGGATGTAGCTATCAACGGCATCCATTAATTCCATAATGTGTGCTTCTTCTTCTTTGTCGCCTTCAAGAGCTTTCAAAGCAGAACCACGAATGAATGGAATATCGTCACCAGGGAAATCGTATTCAGATAATAATTCACGTGTTTCCATTTCAACTAAGTCGATCAATTCAGGGTCATCAACAAGGTCAGTCTTGTTTAAGAAGACAACGATGTAGTCAACACCTACCTGACGAGCCAAAAGGATATGTTCACGTGTTTGTGGCATAGGACCATCAGTTGCGGCAACAACTAAGATCGCACCATCCATTTGAGCGGCACCAGTGATCATGTTCTTGATGTAGTCAGCATGTCCTGGGGCATCAATATGAGCATAATGGCGTTTTTCAGTTTCGTATTCAACGTGGGCAGTGTTGATTGTGATACCACGTTCACGTTCTTCTGGAGCTGAATCAATTGCGGCGAAGTCTGTCATTTTAGCTAAACCTTTTTCAGCTAAAATCTTTGAGATTGCTGCAGTTGTAGTAGTTTTCCCGTGATCAATATGGCCGATAGTACCGATATTAACATGGGGTTTTGTTCTTTCATAATGTTCTTTTGCCATTAATGAAACCTCCTGTATTTTCGCAAGAATAATCCAGCAATTAGGGCAAACTAATTCCGGTAATTCTTTACAAGTTATTATACAACTTCCCAATACAAAAGCCAAGTTACTGGCTTTGATGTACTAAGAAGAATCCATTTAGATATTATATAGACTCGTTTGCTTTTTGTAAACACCTTTGACTGATTATTTCAAAATTTTTCTTAAAATCACAGATTTAATTGTGCTGTCAATCGATCTAAACGTTGTTGCCAATCTAAAATTTGTTGTTGTTTTGTGGTTAATGACGTCTTTTGCTGCTGATACACTGCTTGATAAACGGCCAACCAGTCGTCTGCTGGCTCTGTCATGATTTGCGACGCTAATGGATACAAATATGCGGCATGTAAATCGATTGTTTCCTGTAAAGCCTGTGTCATAATCGGATCTGTTGTGCCTAGCGTAGCCGTTAACCGTTCTTTTAACGTTTGAATCACAGGTACTTGTAAAATTTCAACTAGTGTTGCTGGCACAACCGTGATCTGTTGCTGCTGGATCGTTTCAAATGTGAAAGACGTGGTACATTTGATCTGGACCAACATTTCCAAACTAGTGGCACGCATTAACGGATGTAAAAAGGGATTCACTAATAAGCGGGCCATAACCGTTTTAAAATGCGCCAGTGGTAACTGTTGTGCTTGCTTTAAAAGAATCAGTTGCTGATAGATGGGTTGTTCATCAATATGAAACAAATCCCGCTCTAATTGTGCAATCGGCGCCTGCGCCTGTTGTTGATAATGCCGCTCTGCAAGCTGAATTTCCTGTAACGCAGCTACTTGTTGGGCTTGTGGTAACCAAGTCCGCCAGCGATAAGCTGCAACAAACTGTTGTGCCGCTAATACCCGTTTAAAGGCTGCTTGTTGAATTTCAGAAGTTGCTTGCTGGTAATCAGTCAAGTACTCCGTTTGAAGCGCATATGCCAATTGAAACTGCTCATCCTGTGCTAAGACAGCAGCTAATTGCTGGTTATGTTCAAAACTAGGTTCGGCTTGATAGAGCTGCTGGTAAAGCTGGCAAGCAGTCGCCCAATCCGCTTGTGCAACGGCTTGCTGTGCAAGCCGTTCTAAGTCAGTTGGCGACGTTGGAAATGGATATTTTTCACCCACATTAACGCCTACTTTCTATCATGATTCATGAAAAAGGGCTATGACCTGTGTCACAACCCTTTCCTTAACGCTGTTTAATTGCGATGATGCCGATTTTGATTGACTTCCATAATAACCGGTAAGATCACTGGTCGACGCTTGGTTTGTTCGAACAAGAAGCCGCTTAAACCTTCACGAATATCTTGCTTCAAATGGCTCCAATCAAACTCTTTATTATCTAAATTAGCCTGTACTTTTTGCGTAACGATCTCAGCACTTTCATTCATCAAATCACGGCTGGTCTTGACATAAACAAAACCGCGCGTAGTAATTTGGGGTTTGGAAACGATCGTTCGCTTTTTACGGTTGATCGTAACAACTGCAATAAAGATGCCATCCTCAGATAAAATCTTCCGATCGCGTAATACAATATTGCCAATATCACCAACCCCGATGCCATCGATCATGGTGTTACCCACTTCAATTTGATTTGCTAAACGCATTTGTTGGTCTTCATAGCGTAACACATCACCTTTACTCGTAATGAAGATGTTTTCATAAGGAATCCCTGTTTCATGTGCAATATCAGCATGTGCTGCTAACAAACGATATTCGCCCTGCACTGGAATCACATACTTAGGTCGCGTCAAATTCAGCATTAATTGCAAGTCGGTTTTATTGGCATGACCAGAGGCATGAATGTCATCCCCAATTGCTTTCACTTCACCGCCAGCCCGATAGATCATATCGCGCGTTTTCGCAACCGTCGTTTCCATGGCATGCGATGGTGTGGTGGTAATAAAGACTAAATCACCGGCCTTAATTTTAACCAATCGATGACGTGAGGTGGCCATGCGTTGCAAGGCCTTGATAGGTTCACCCATCCGACCTGTTTCTAAAATCACAGTTTCTTCAGGCGCCAACGTCTTTAACTGTTTAACAGGCACAATAATATCAGGATCCGGTAGTGTTAAACGGTTAAGGCGCATTGCTGTTCGTACGATTTTTTCCAAATCACGCCCTGTCAAAACCACGCGCCGCTTTGATTCATACGCGGCATCGATCACTTGTTGGATCCGCGCAATATTTGAGGCAACTGACGCCACAATAATCCGGCCCTCATGATATTTAAAGGTATCCAAAATATAAGCAGAAATATCACGTTCACTGGCCATCTCATAAGGTGATTCCGCATTTGCAGAGTCACTGATCAACGCTAACACCCCTTGCTGACCGATTTGGGCTAAACGCGCAAAGTCAGTTTGATAGGTTGGATCTGCTGCTTGATCAAACTTAAAGTCCCCAGTGTAAACAATCTGTCCAGCAGATGTTTTAATACTAATTCCCAGTGAATCCGGAATTGAATGCGTGGTTTTAAAGAACGAAACCTGCGCATGCTTGAATTTCAAACGTGAATTTTTTGTAACGGTATGGAAATTCTTAAATTTACGTGACCCTGCATAGCCATTAACGTTTAATTTTGCCAATGCAATCGTTAATTCAGAACCGTAAACCGGTACTTGCTTTTGACTTAAAAAGTATGGCAAAGCACCAATTGCATCTGCGTGACCATGGGTGAGAAAAATGCCGGCAATCCGGTCTGCATTCTCAATTAAGTACGTAAAATCTGGAATCACCACATCGATCCCTAATAACTCGTTTTCAGGGTACATTAACCCACAATCCAAAATAAAAATCTCATCATCCACTTCAACGGCATACATATTTTTTCCATTTTCACGTACCCCGCCTAATGGCATGATTTTAATTTGACTTTCCAACAAATTCACCTCGTTTTCTTAAAGATTTAAAATATTGATTAAATTTGTTATATCTTCCGTTGTCGGCATTAATAGTGGTAGCCGAACGCCACCGACCTCAATCCCAATATGATTTAAGGCTGCTTTAACAGGGCCCGGTGATGGTTGCGCGAATAACTGCTTCCCTTTAGGTGTCAGTTCACGCATGATAGCAGCGGCACCTGCCACATCCTTTTGATCGAGCAAACGATACATTTCTTTGATTTGAAGGCCGAATAAATGACTGCTAACAGACACAACACCTTGCGCCCCAATCGTTTTTGCTGCAAATGCATCTTCATCTTCACCTGTAAACACAGTAAAGTCTAAATCCTTGGTACCTGCCACCAATTGTCCTAAGTTCGTCACACCGGTACAATCTTTGATCCCAATGACATTAGGTAATAACGCTAATTGGTCAGCTGTTTGCACTGACATTTGGGCACCTGTTCGACCAGGAATATTATAAATCAGAATTGGCAAACCGCCTTGCTCGCTGACGGCCTTATAATGCGCATACATCCCGCGTTGATCAGGTTTGTTATAGTATGGCACCACGACAAGTGCTGCATCGATCCCTGAAATTTCTGAAGTGCGCTTGGTAAACGCAATCGTTTGCGCAGTGTTATTACTCCCTGTATTGGCGATCAATGGTACGCGACCATTAACCAATCGAACTGTTTCTTTAAACAATTCAATCTTCTCATCCTCACTAATAGTAGGTCCCTCACCCGTGGTCCCACCAATCAGAATGCCTTCTGTCCCATTTGCTAATAAATGTTCAACTAATTTTTCTAAACGCTCAAAACTAACCTGTCCATCATCAGTAAATGGTGTAACCATTGCCGTAATAATTGAAATTCCATTTAAAAAGCTCATAATAGCCTCCCCAATCCTCAACCTGCACGGTTAAATGAACTGCTCTCCATAAAAAAATTGATATTAGCCGACTCAAATTATGCACACGGATTGAATAACGTTTTTTTATATGATACCACAAAAAAACAGCTAGTAACATTGTCACTAGCTGTCTCCCGTTTAAATATTCACGAAATACATTTAAGCCTAACGACGTAAGCCCAAACGTTGGATCAATTCACGGTAACGTTGAAGATCATTTTTACGTAAATAAGCTAATAAGTTACGACGATGACCGATTTTCTTCATTAAACCACGGTAAGAATGATAATCCTTCTTATGAACACGGATATGATCATTCAATTGATTGATTTCTTCTGTTAAAACGGCTACTTGGACTTCTGTTGAACCTGTGTCGCCATCATGACGCGCAAAGTCCTTAATAATTTCATTTTTACGTTCTTGTGAGACTGCCATCTCATTCACACCTTTCAAATTTAAAAATACCTGTGACTGAGTAAAACGTTGGTGAATCGTCAAACTAAGTGACAGGTTCCTTGGTACTTTTCACACTTTACACGTTTCTGCTAAAAAAAGCAAGCCTGATCACTAGCAATTATTTGCCTATCAAGGTGAAATACTTTACAACTTCTTATTGCAATGTCTGACGGTCTTCTGTATAATAAGCAACGTTGAAAAAAATAGCATTTGCTATAACTCACTTGTTTCGGAGGTGAACTCATGCCAAATTTAAAATCTGCAATCAAACGCGTTCGTACAAACGAATCAGCTAAAGCACGTAACATTTCACAAATTAGCGGAATGCGGACAGCTATCAAACAATTTGAAAAAGCACAAGCTGCTAAGGCCGATGACCAAGCAACGCTTTTCAACGCAGCAATTCGCTCAATCGATATGGCTAAATCAAAAGGTTTAATCAAAGCAAATAAAGCAGCTCGTGACAAGTCACGTCTTGCAAAGCTTTTAGCTGACTAAAAAGACTGAGCATTTTGCTCAGCCTTTTTATATTTAGCGGTGTTCATGATGAACACCGCTATTTTTTATGCTTGATTTTGTGTTAAGCCTAACTGATGCGCCCGATCCGTAAATTTCAATAAAAACAATTGGAATAGTAATCTTGGCGATTGCTGTGAAGACTTTAGCTGTGCCTCAATCTCTGTCAGTCCTAAATAAGCTTCTCGTAAGCTGGCCCTTGAAAAACGTTTCGTCTGACGTAAGGCTAGCTTGATCCGATAAGGATGAATTTTTAAGACTTGTGCTAAGTTGCCCTGACTGTAGCCACTTTTCTGTAAGATCTTAATTTGGAGCAACAATCGAAATTGACCGACTAAAATAGCATTGATCTTGAGTGGTTCCTCTTTTTGCAACAATAGCTCATCATAGATCGTAAGTGCCTTTGTCACTTGCTGTGCCAGTACGGCATCCACTAAACTAAACACATTTTCTTCTAAATTTTGAGGGACCAACGCAGCAACTGCCTCTGCTGTAATCGTTTGGGCTTGCAAGGCGTAGGTCAGTAGAATTGGAACCGCCGCCATCATTGCCGTTAGATCCCCAGCCGTCCGTTGCATTAAACTTGTCAATGCATCTGGCGCCAGTTTAACGTTTGCTTGCTGAAAAGCGCGCTGCACCTCGCGCTGCGCCTGCTCAGGGGTTCTTTTTTTAGCATCAATCACCGTCGCTGTTTTTTTCAAAAATTTCGTTACTTTTTTACGTTCGTCTAATTTTGGATAAGGCGCAAAAATCACCAAGACTGTACTCGGGAGTGGATTTGCCAGGTATTTTAGAAAACCATCAATATTGTGTTTCACTTTAGCCTTCTTGGCATCAGAAGTTAAAAACACAGGCTGTTTAATAAAAATGAGACGGCGATCACCGAAAAAAGGTGCTGACGCTGCATCATCTAATGCGACGGCTAATGGTGTTGTTTCCATATCGTACTGGCCAAAATTCATGTCTGATTCTTCTGATGATAACAACTGACGCAATAACTTACGCGTTTCATCAACAAGGTAAACCTCATCCCCCTCCACTAAATAGACAGGTGCTACGTTGCCTTGTTTAAGTTGTTGCCCTAAGGCTGTTATTTCCATATGACTATCGCCCTACTTCCTTCTTTTTTATTTGGATCGGCTGTTTGCATTTTGTGCGCCAATGATCTGTTTGCGCCTGCCAGCGGATCATACCGACTTCAGCTGTATTAAAATATGGGATTTGGCGCTGACGCAAACGCTGTAAAACGACTTCATGGGGGTGCCCATAACGATTATGGCGCCCGGCTGAGATCAAAACACGTTTCGGCTGAATGGCATCTAAGAATTCCGCCGCAGAGGCCGTTTGACTGCCATGGTGCCCGGCTTTTAAATAGTCCACCGGTAAGGGCTGTTTTTCAATCAACGCAACTTCTCTAGTTGCACTTAAATCCCCTGTAAATAACCAACGGCGGTGCCCTAATTGACCGTATAAAACCATTGAATCATCATTTTCCCCAATTCCTGGACGTTCAGGATGGCAAATTCGGAAGACACTGCCTGCAATCTTAACCGTCATGCCAGCTTGTACTTCCTGCCACTGACATTGCTGTCGTACAGGCCCGATACGGCGTATAAATGCGGGATTTGCCCCCATTCCCAATGGGAAATAAACCCGCTTTACTGGAAACTGTTGCAGTAAGGTTCGTAAATCGCCAATATGATCTGCATCTTGATGGCTTAAAAAAACATTATCCAGCTGCCGAATCCCTTGACTTTTCAAATAAGGAATCGTGACTTGTGTTACCCGATTGGTGGCCGCTGTACGTTGCCATGCAGGCTGACGAAACTGTAATCGACCACCGGTATCAATGAGGCTCACTTCCCGATGGTGTGGGCCGTCCAACAAGATACTATCACCTTGGCCAATATCAAACATCGTGACTTGTGCTTGATGCGGCCAGTGCAGCCAAGCGTAATTCCCTAAATAAAGCATACCAATCACAACAAGTGTCCCATAACGACGCCACCCAACCTGACGTAACGCCAAGAATGTTAGCCCAATCACACTCACCACTAACCAGGCAAATGGCCGACCATAAACAAACAGCCAGCGCGGCGTTGTAAAATAGGTAAGCCCGCTTTGCATTTGTGTCAATATCAGTGCACTCCAATGAACAAGCTGTGGCAAAAAAGGCGCCATACAGATATTAACCAGGACAAGCGGTAAAATAATATGTGCAAAAATCGGCACCATGAGCCAATTAAGTAAAATCGTTAGCCAATGGACTTCATAAACCTGATATAAAATTAATGGTAGGCTTAGCAAATTAAGGATAACTGTTGTGCGTAATGTTCCCTTCGCCGGCATCAGAATCAGTGTCAGTGCTAATAAATAAGAGAGCTGCCCGCCTAACCCTAACAACATCGTTGGCTGAACCGTCAAATGGCCTAACAAAACCCAACTAAAAACATCAGTTGGCGGCCATTTTGTATGACAACAACGGCTTAATGTTACTAGCCAACATAACCCAACGGCGCGTCTCAAACTTGTACTACCACCGGCTAATAAGGCATAAAACGGCAACCCGATCAATAATAAGCGATCCTTTAATTCATGAGTCAAATGCAATCGTAATAAGAGCCGACTTAAAAGGCCAACAAAATAATACACGTGTAAACCAGATAAACTAAATAAATGAATAATTCCTAATTTTCGCAATGTGACCGAAAAGCTACGAAAATTCATGTCTTGATAGCCTAAAATCAAGCACTTGGCATCTGTATCAAGTGGCCGTGGTAAGCGGGAAAATTTGATTAAAAGCTGCTTACGCAAACTAGCCATGCGTGATTGCCAAGTGGTACGTTGTTGCGTTACACTTTTAATTTTTTGAATGGTCAGTGTACTTGAAATCCGACGTTGCTGTTTCAAATAAGCAGCATAGTCGAATGCCGCAAAATTAGTTGCCGGTTCAGGTCGCTGATAGGTCCCATGAACTGTTAAAACCAGTGGTTGGGTGGTCTTTTGAAAAAATTGTAATTCTTGTTGCTGTTTTGCCTGATAAAACGCCATGATTCGGCCTTGATCAGATTCGGCTTCAAACTGAATGCGGCCCCCATTAATATGATAGGCGTCAGGCTGAACAATGATCGTTGAACTGCTTGGTAGCGGTACGATTGGACGACAATTGTAAACTCTAAAATAGCTACCCCAACCGACACCTGCTAACAAACTAAGCCATATTAAGGGTTTAACCTGTGTTGTAATAATTCGGGCGGCAACCAATGCCACAATCAACCATCCCCACCAAGTGGCCGTTAAAATCGCAAAATTCAAACTTACAACCAGAATTGCAATCAACAACCAATAGCGTTGCACTAATCTTGATTTAAATTAAAAAGTTGTTTTAAATCAAATTGGTCAAAATAATCTTGGTTCAGTATCACTTGTTCAACGGTGACGCCAACCCGCTTCATCAGATTTAAGGCATATTCATTGTCATGATAATCATGAAGGTAATAAATTTTTTTGATACCCGCTTGAATCAGCATTTTTGTGCATTGTAAACATGGAAAATGAGTCACATAAATCGCGGCATTATCAGTTGCAACACCGAACTTAGCACATTGTAAAATTGCATTCATCTCAGCATGAATCGTTCGTAAACAGTGACCATCTACCATATAACACCCAACATCAATGCAATGGTCATCGCCTGAAACAGATCCATTATAACCACCGGCAATCACCCGCCGATCCCGCACGATGGCTGCACCAACAGTGGCTCGCGGACAAGTGCTTCGCAAGGATAACAAAACAGCCTGTGTCATAAAATATTGATCCCATGGTAAACGTTGCTTTACTTTAACAGTCATGTCAAACCCCCTCTAAAAAATAATTGCATCTAGTATACCAAAATCTTCAACTTACGTCACACCCTCCCTTTTACAGTGTAATACTATCTTTCAAACCTTCATATGTTTTATCACCAATTCCTGAAACTTCTTTTAAATCTTCTAATGCCTTAAAGCCACCATTTTCTTCCCGATAGGCGATAATCTGTTCCGCTTTCTTTTGACCAATACCGTTTAACGCTTGCAATTCTGTGGCGGTTGCCTGATTCAAACTCACTTTTGCAGGATTGCTCGAATTTTCTGACGTTGTTGTAGACGAACCAACTGCAGATTCTGGCGAATTCATTGTCACGGCAACTGAACCTTGTTCTCCTTTAACCGGCACATAGACCACTTGCTGATCCGTCAGGCTTTGTGCTAAATTAATTTGACGTTGGTCTGCGTCTTCAGCAAAACCACCAGCTTGCCGAATAATATCAAATAAACGCGCATTGCCTTGAATCTGATAAATGCCAGGATGCTTCACAGCACCTTTGACGTCCACAAAGCCAGCGGCCTGCTGTTGTGTCGTTTGACGATTGCTACTACCATTCGGAACAGCTGACATGCTGGTTTTAAACGGATCTGTCGCCGCTTTAGGCGCTTTTTTAGCCGGTTGATGCAAACAAATCCCGATTAACACCACACAAAGCACACTTAATAGGCCAATCGCACACCATTGACCATATTGCTTCAAAAAGATTGTAACTGTTGTTGCATTTCGCTCACCTCCTTAGGCGCTTACTTTAAATTACGCAAAAAAACAGTCTAACATTGGTGGTGAATCGTAATTTGACGGAATTATGATTCA
>NZ_AZDA01000092.1:108769-111266 GCF_001434575.1 Loigolactobacillus bifermentans DSM 20003 | reverse complement strand
GGTGTAACAGGGACTGTTGGTCAAACGGTTGAGGTAGACGTGCCAGAAGTATCAGGTTATACGGCCGATAAAACGACAGTGCCAGCGACAGTGAATCCCGACGGCACGATCACGGTAGACAAAGATACCGGAACGGTTACTTATGTACCAACAATCCATAACTACAGCATTACCCCTGTGGACAAAAATGGTACGCCAATTCCAGGGACAACGGCCGCACCAGAAACTGGTACGACTGATGACGTTATCAATCGTGAAGATTATCCAGAAGTACCAGGCTACACGGCCGAAACAACTGAGGTAAACGTGCCAACGGGTGATACATCCGTAAATGTGGTGTATACACCAAACGATATTACAGCAACAGTAACGATTCCAAGTAATAAAGGGGACCAAACAGTGACTGGTGTGACAGGTACTGTGGGCACAACCGTTGAGGTAGGCGTGCCAGAAGTATCAGGTTATATGGCCGATAAAACGACAGTGCCAGCGACAGTGAATCCCGATGGTACCATCACAGTGGATAAAACGACTGGAACGGTTACTTACACGCCAACAACGCACGACTATAGCATCACCCCGGTGGATAAAAATGGTGATTCGATTCCAGGGACAACTGCCATGCCAGAAACAGGAACAACTGATACAACGATTGACAGTAACACTTATCCAGAGGTGCCAGGCTATACGACTGAAACGAAAGTGGTCACGGTCCCAACAGGTGATACATCTGTAAAAGTGGTTTACACACCGAATACGGTGACTGCGGATGTGACAATTGGTACCAATCAAGGTGCTAAAATAATCACGGCCGTCACTGGCACGTTTGGTCAAGGGATGACAGTTAATGTACCAACCGTGCCAGGTTATACCGCTGATCAAACAGAAGTGCCGGTTACGGTGAATGCAGACGGTACCATTACAGAAGTTGCAAATACGCCAGATGTGATTTATATCGCAATGCCGCAAACGATTCAAATTCAATATGTTGGGGCACCGAGCACGTATACGCCAACAAGCACCAGTTTAACTGGAAAAACAGACGAAACGATTGATTTTACACCGGATGAGATTCAAGGTTACACGCCGGATGTCAGTCAATATCAAGTTAATTTTGCCGTTGATGCAGCTGGGGCCTTAAAAACACCGACTTTAACAGTCACTTATACAGGGCAAAGCGTCAAAACGACGGTTGCGATTCCAAGTAACAAAGGGAATCAAACGGTAACTGATGTAACAGGGACTGTTGGCCAAACGGTTGAAGTGGACGTGCCAGAAGTATCAGGCTATACGGCAGATAAAACCAAAGTGCCGGCGACAGTGAATCCTGATGGCACGATTACAGTGGACAAAGACACTGAAACAGTTAATTACACGCCAACGAATCACGCATATAGCATTACCCCTGTGGACAAAAACGGCGACCCGATTCCAGGAACAACGGCCACACCAGAAATGGGGACAACTGATACAACGATTGACAATAGCACCTATCCGGCAGTGCCAGGTTACACAGCTGAAACAACGGCGGTCACCGTACCAACAGGTGATACACCTGTCAAAGTCGTTTATACACCAAACACGATTACAGCAACAGTGACGATTCCAAGTAACAAAGGGGATCAAACGGTAACTGATGTAACAGGGACTGTTGGCCAAACGGTTGAAGTGGACGTGCCAGAAGTACCAGGCTACACGCCAGATAAAACGACAGTGCCAGCGACAGTTAATCCAGATGGCACCATCACAGTGGATAAAGACAATGGAACGGTTACTTACACCCCAACAACGCATGTGTACAGCATTACGCCTGTGGATGAAAATGGTGATCCAATTCCAGGGACAACGGCTACACCAGAAACCGGGACAACCGATACAACAATCGACAGTAACACTTATCCGGAAGTACCAGGTTACACGGCAGAAACAACAGCGGTGACGGTGCCAACAGGTGATACAACTGTGAACGTGGTCTATACACCAAACACGATTACAGCTACAGTGACGATTCCAAGTAATAAAGGGGACCAAACAGTGACCGGCGTAACAGGGACTGTAGGGACAACGGTTGAAGTGGACGTGCCAGAAGTACCAGGTTACACGCCAGATAAAACGACAGTACCGGCCACAGTGAACCCAGATGGCACCATCACGGTGGATAAAGCTACCGGAACGATCAATTATACGCCAACAACGCATGCGTACAGCATCACGCCTGTGGACAAAAATGGTGATCCAATTCCAGGGACAACTGCCACACCAGAAACCGGGACAACTGATACAACAATCGACAGTAACACTTATCCGGAAGTACCAGGTTACACGGCAGAAACAACAGCGGTGACGGTGCCAACAGGTGATACAACTGTGAACGTGGTCTATACACCAAACACGATTACAGCTACAGTGACGATTCCAAGTAATAAAGGGGACCAAACAGTGACCGGCGTAACAGGGACTGTAGGGACAACGGTTGAAGTGGACGTGCCAGAAGTAT
>NZ_AZDA01000092.1:105916-108759 GCF_001434575.1 Loigolactobacillus bifermentans DSM 20003 | reverse complement strand
GCCAGATAAAACGACAGTGCCAGCGACAGTTAATCCAGATGGCACCATCACAGTGGGTAAAGACAATGGAACGGTTACTTACACCCCAACAACGCATGCGTACAGCATCACCCCGGTGGATAAAAATGGTGATCCAATTCCAGGGATAACTGCCACGCCAGAAACAGGGACAACTGATACAACAATCGCCAGTAACACTTATCCGGAAGTACCAGGTTACACGGCAGAAACAACAGCGGTGACGGTGCCAACTGGCGATACAACTGTGAACGTGGTGTATACACCAAACGATATTACAGCGACAGTAACGATTCCAAGTAATAAAGGGGACCAAACCGTAACTGGTATCACCGGTACTGTAGGGACAACGGTTGAAGTGGATGTGCCAGAAGTATCAGGCTATACGCCAGATAAAACCACAGTGCCGGCCACAGTGAACCCAGATGGCACGATCACGGTGGATAAAGCTACCGGAACGGTTACCTATACGCCGCAAACACAAACGGCCACCTTTACTGTGCCAACGACACCGCAAACAGCAACGACTGGTTTAGTAACAGATCCTGAAAAACAACAGTTAACCATTGCGGTAACAGGAAAAACCGATGAGCTGATTGAAGTACCGGTACCAGTGATTACCGGCTATACAGCAGATAAAACCAGTTTAACTGTGATCATTGATGGCAACGGTCAAGCAACGACCACTGATCAAGTGACTTATACACCGAATACCGTGACCTTAACAGTGAACGACGTTGATCAAAACGACGGCGATAAAGTAGTAGGCACGACAACTTATACAGGAACCACAGATCGTCCAATCACTGATTTTGTACCACAGCCAGTGCCAGGCTATACGGTGGTTAAAACGACGATGCCAGCGACCATGCCTAACACTGCTGGTACCGTAACGGTTACCTTGCAACACATTATTGATCAAGGCACTTACCAAGCAACACGGACAATCAGTTATGCGATGCAAGTTGGTGACACGCTAACAGACGGCTTAGCACTGCCAGATCAAGTTGTACAAACGGCAGATTATCTGACGGCTTATGATGAAGTGACTCAGATCACTACGTATACACCATTAGCTGATCAGCACTTTGCGGCAGTGGCCTCACCAACATTAACCGGTTATACGGCGGATTCAGACGTTGCAGCGGCGACTGTTGTGACGACAACAACTGAGCCGAATATGAATAATGTGACCGTGACTTATGCGGCAAATACCATCACCTACACCGTGACACCAACGGATGTAAGTGGTCAGCCATTGTATGGCACCACAGCAGTACCAGAAACGGGTAAGACCAATACATCAATTACGGTGCCTAATTTGCCAGGTTATACGCCAGTCACCACAACACAAGTGGTACCGGGGACTAGCCAAACGTTGAAAATCGTTTACGTACCAAACACAAATTACGGGACAGTAGGCGAAAATAATGCACCGGCAGATGGCAGTATTGTGAGTGATCCAAGTCACGTTTATCAAAAGGTAACGCAGCCAGATGGCGTCAATACGGAAGGCCAAACTGTCACCATTACCCCAGTTGATTTAAGTGGTAATCCGTTATACGGCCAAAACCCAATCACAATACCGGGTGTGGCAGGCTACGAGATTCAAGTACCAGATTTAGCTGGGTATACGTCAACGACGACCACCATTACACCAACCAATGGGGTAAATCAAGTGGTTTATGTGCCAAATGAAAATTACGGGACAGTAGGCACAAACGAGACGCCAGCAGATGGCAGTATTGTAAATGATCCAAGTCATGTTTATGAAAAGGACGTTCAACCAGCGGGCGTCAATACAGAAGGTCAAACTGTTACCATTACACCAGTCGATTTGAGTGGTAATCCACTATATGGCCAAACACCAATCACAATACCAGGTGTGGCAGGCTATGAAGTCCAAGTGCCAGATTTAGCCGGATATACGCCAACGACGGCGACTATCACGCCAACTAATGGGGTAAATCAAGTGGCTTATGTACCGAATGAAAATTACGGGACAGTAGGTACAAACGAGACGCCAGCAGATGGCAGTATTGTAAATGATCCAAGTCATGTCTACGAAAAAGATGTTCAACCAGCAGGTGTCAACACAGAAGGGCAAACTGTCACCATTACCCCAGTTGATTTAAGCGGTAATCCGTTATATGGCCAAGCGCCAATTACAATGCCAGGTGTGGCGGGTTATGAGATTCAAGTACCAGATTTAGCCGGGTATACACCGACAACAACCACCATTACGCCAACCAATGGGGTAAATCAAGTGGTTTATGTGCCAAATGCAAATTATGGGACAGTAGGCGAAAATAACGCACCAGCAGACGGTAGTATTGTGAGTGACCCAAGTCACGTCTACGAAAAAGACGTTCAACCAGCGGGCGTCAATACAGAAGGCCAGACTGTTACCATTACCCCAGTTGATTTAAACGGTGATCCGTTATACGGCCAAGCCCCAATCACAATACCAGGTGTGGCAGGCTACAAGATTCAAGTGCCAGATTTAGCCGGGTACACACCGACAACAACCACCATCACGCCAACCAATGGGGTAAATCAAGTGGTTTATGTACCGAATGAAAATTACGGGACAGTAGGTACAAACGAGACACCAGCAGACGGTAGTGTTGTAAATGATCCAAGCCACGTTTATGAAAAGGACGTTCAACCAGCCGGCACCTCAATTGATATGAACGCCGGTCACCTGTTACCAAGTGACACGGCGGAAGTGTCGAATACGCACGTCTACGAAAAAGACGTTCAACCAGATGGTGTCAACACAGAAGGCCAAACTGTTACAATCACACCAGTTGATTTAAGTGGTA
>NZ_AZDA01000092.1:92021-105815 GCF_001434575.1 Loigolactobacillus bifermentans DSM 20003 | reverse complement strand
ACACCGACAACAACCACCATCACGCCAACCAATGGGGTAAATCAAGTGGTTTATGTGCCAAATCCAAATTACGGGACGGTAGGTACGAACGAGACGCCAACAGATGGCAGTATTGTAAGTGATCCAAGTCACGTCTACGAAAAAGACGTTCAACCAGCAGGTGTCAACACAGAAGGCCAAACTGTTACGGTTACCCCAGTTGATTTAAGTGGTAATCCGCTATATGGCCAAACGCCAATCACAATACCAGGTGTGGCAGGCTATGAGATTCAAGTGCCAGATTTAGCTGGGTACACACCAACGATGACGACTATCACGCCAACTAACGGTGTGAATCAAGTGGTTTACGTACCGAATGAAAATTACGGGACAGTAGGCGAAAATAATGTACCAGCAGATGGTAGTATTTTGAACGACCCAGATCATGTTTATCAAAAGGTAACGCAGCCAGATGGCGTCAATACGGAAGGTCAAACTGTTACGATTACACCGGTTGATTTGAGTGGCAATCCGCTGTACGGCCAAACACCAATCACCATACCAGATGTGGCAGGTTACGAGATCCAAGTACCAGATTTAGCTGGGTACACACCAACGACAACCACCATTACGCCAACCAATGGTGTGAATCAGGTTGTTTATGTGCCAAATGAAAATTATGGGACAGTAGGTACAAATGAGACGCCAGCAGATGGCAGTATTGTGAATGATCCAGATCATGTTTATCAAAAGGTAACGCAACCCGAAGGTGTCAACACAGACGGGCAAACTGTCACGATCACACCAGTTGATCTGAGTGGCAATCCGCTATATGGTCAAGCACCAATCACAGTACCAGGTGTGGCGGGTTACGAGATTCAAGTGCCAGACTTAGCTGGCTATACATCAACGACGACCACCATTACACCAACCAATGGTGTGAATCAAGTGGTTTACGTGCCAGAAACAAATTACGGGACAGTTGGTACAAATGAGATGCCAGCAGATGGCAGTGTTGTGAGTGATCCAAGTCACGTTTATGAAAAGAACGTTCAACCAGCCGGCACCTCAATTGATATGAACGCCGGTCACGCATTGCCAGATGATATGGCGGACGTATCGAACACGCATGTCTATGAAAAAGACGTTCAACCAGCCGGTACTTCAATTGACATGAATGCTGGCCACGTATTGCCAAACGACACAGCAGGAGTGTCGAATACGCACGTTTACGAAAAAGTAAACGTTAGTACGCCTGAGGTTAACTGGCAAAATAGCACCGTGATCATTACACCAGTGGATGCCAACGGGCAACCTATAAAAGGCATTGCACCGATTCAAGTAACCGGTGTTGCTGGTTATCATGTACAGGTGCCAAGCCTGCCAGGATATACGGCACAATTAACCACAATTGTGGCAACTAACGGTGCAAATCAGGTGGTTTATATCCCGAATCGGGTCACCGGAACGGTGGTATTGCCTAGTAATTTAGGGGGCCAAGTTGTGACAGGCGTGACCGGTAGCGTTGGGGATGTGATTCAGGTCTCCGTACCACAAATTGCAGGCTATACAGCCGATTGTGCAACGGTATCAGTTCGAATCGAAGCCAATGGTAAGTTAACGCCATTAGCAGCCGTTCATTATGTGGCACAACAGCGCACTAAAATCAGCACCACAACAGCAACAGCGGTTACCCAACATGCCACTGCATCAGCAACACAGGCAACAAAGCATCACAAAATCAGTGCTTCAGCGTCAGCACAACAATTGCCACAAACTGGGTCATCGACCACTGAGCCAACCACTTTGGTTGGGTGGGCCGTACTTGGTTTAACAGCCGGACTTTTCGGTTTCTTCGGTAAAAAACGCCAAAAAGAAGACGATTAAGATCAGCAAGTAGTCATCAGCCAAATGGTTGATGGCTATTTTTTATGCCTAGCATGATAAATACCGAAGAACCCCACTGCGAAGCAATACTAACGCTTCACAGTGGGGTTCTGATTGTTTATTCTTCTTCACCAGTATCAGAAGGTGGAATTTTATCTAAATGATGAAGTTCGCGTAACTTGTGGAAATAGGTTTTACCTAAGACCAGCGGCACGTGTTCGATCATGGTGTCCGCGTACTCTAAGCCAAACCATTTGATCGGTGTTAAGGCGATTTTTTGTAAGAATAGCCGCGCTTGAATAATCGCCTTTTCCCAGCCGTTGATCTGGGTTTCCGGTGATAGATCTTCATGGATCATCACAAAGGAGAAATCGCCGACTGCCCGATCGGGAATGGTGGTGTACTGTTGCGGTTGTCGTGGTAGCTTGCCATTTTTCATCATTTCGGTAATGACTTGGCGTAAGAAGACGTTGACCCGCTGTTCCATGCGGAACCCTAAGTAAAGCTGAACGTTGACCATATAGTCGGTGCCAAACATTTCCGTGGTGTAAGCCGCTGTGTAAGGCTCATCGGTAACGTTAACGGTGACGAACCAGTAAACCTCAGCCCGTTTCGGGCGTTTGTCTAGAATCGAATAGAGAATTTCTTTTTTAATGCGATATTTATCTTTCACCCGGGTCATGTAAACCAAGTTGGTGGTAAATAGTGGGTAACTGGTATCTTCTTTTAATTGCTTTAACTGGTTTTTATAAGCCAGTAATGAAACGTCTTCGGTGCGGTAAGAGTTGTTGTTTTTTAAGTAATCGCCGTATTGCCAAATGAACATAATGGCAACTAACGCGAAGGCGATAAAGGCGGTGACATAGCCACCGTGTAAGAATTTCGCCGCTGATGAAATGAAGAAAATCGTTTCGATTGAGCCGAAAAACAAGACCATGAGCCAAGCTAAAATTGGGTTGGCCTTTTTGCTGCGTAAATATTGATACAACAACAACGTGGTCATCAACATGGTCACCGTAATGGCCAACCCGTAGGCCGCTTCCATGTGCGAAGACGTTTGGAAGAATAGGACCACGGCCAAGCAAGCGACCCACAAAATCAAATTAACCGCTGGAATATAAAGCTGCCCTTTGGTATTGGTGGGATAGACAATGTGTAAGCGGGGTAAGATCTTCAACCGAATGGCTTCAGAAACCAACGTAAATGAGCCGGAGATCAACGCTTGCGACGCGATAATGGCGGCTAACGTAGCCATGATAATGCCGAATAAGCGCAGCCAGCTGGGCATGATCTCGAAAAATGGGTTAAAGTCGTTCAGGTGATTGTAGCGGGTGACATGGGCGTTGTTAATGATCCAAACCGCTTGACCAAAGTAATTCAAAACCAAGCAGATTTTCACATAAGGCCAACTGCCGTAAATATTGCCGCGGCCCACATGGCCGAGATCAGAATACAACGCTTCCGCCCCAGTTGTGGCCAAGAACACACTGCCTAAAATGAAAATGCCGACTTTATTGTCGGGGCTCACCAGCAAATGGAAGGCGTAATAAGGGTTCAGGGCCTTTAAAATACTAGGGCTTTGTACAATATAACTCAGCCCTAACACGCCGATAAAGGTAAACCAAAGCAACATGATTGGCCCAAACGCTTTCCCGATTAAACTGGTCCCAAACCGTTGAATGAAAAACAGCAGGGAGAGAATGATCATGGTCCAAATAATCACGGTTTCTTGGTTGGTAATGGGAATATGTTGCCCAATTTGAACGCCTTTCAGGCCTTCGATCGCAGTGGTGACCGTCACCGCTGGGGTGAGCATCCCATCCGCTAGCAACGCCGCGCCCCCAACCATAGCCGGGACGATCAGCCATAGCGCGCGCCGGCGAATCAAGGTGTACAAGGCGAAAATCCCACCTTCACCTTTGTTATCAGCGCGTAACGCAATGCCCACATATTTAACGGTGGTGAGCAAGGTGATCGTCCAAAAAATCAAAGAGACACTGCCGATCACAAAATCAGTATTAAAATGCCCCATTCCACCATTACCGGCAATAATTGATTTCATGACGTAAAGCGGGGAGGTTCCAATATCACCATAGACCACGCCAAGCGTCACTAAAAGCCCGCCTAACGTCATTTTATTGTGTAGACGTGCTTTTTCAGATTGTTCTTTAAATGTTTGCATTGCAAAGCCTACCTTTCGCTTTATGTATCATAAAGCGGTGTTCAGGATAATCTTAAAAAAGTATTATCAATGGTACATTATATAACGGTTTGGACCAAAAAAACATTGTAAATCAAAAAAGCATCTTGTACAGAGCGGATTTCTGTACAGGACACTTTTCAAAAACGCTTAGTGGCTGGCTAAAGCCCCCATTGGATCCCAAGGTGCTAACACTTTCGGATCCTTCTTGGTGCTGGCCTGTTGGGCATCAGATAAATACTTTTTGTTGATGACGATTTGATAAACAAATTCGTCAAACCAAGCATCACTCATCACGAAATAACCTTTTTCACCGACTTTGTCACCCCAAGAGTTTTCGACCTTCCACTTGGTTGGCTTGCCAGCGACTAAATCAACCCCGGTGATCACCATGGCGTGGGTCATGAGGCTTTCAGCATAGTCTAAGCGTTGCGCTTTGGTTAACCCAAAATCAACGTCGAAGAGGGCATCTTTGTCATAAATCGCAGTATCCATGATCCCGATTTGACGATCAGAAGCTTGGCCCACATCACTCCCGAACCAAACGGCTTCACCATTTTCCAATTGCTTAATGGCCAATTGTTTGAAGTCGTCAATGTTCAAGTTTAAGTGCCGCACTTGGCGTCCGCCCACCACATTGCCTAACATTTCAACCGTGTATAGTTGGTTGTAAGGCTTATCTTCTGTTGGGGCGTTAATGATCGATTGATAATCATCTAAGTCCCAGCCCACATATTTATCGAAAAAGGCCTTTGGCGTTAAGTGTTGGTCAATATGGTACTTTTTGTTATCGTCACGGTATTCGAAGTCAAATTCAACCGGTGGTTCACCTAAGGTGTACGCCAAAATACGGTAAACTTCACCTAACATTTTTTCACGGGCAGTGCTGATCTCGGCGTCACTAGCTTTGTCTTGAACCAGTTGACGTAAGGTAACCGCGTCTTTCCGTAATTTTAAGTTTAATAACCCATTTAATTCGCTGGACTTACTGCTGCTGTAAGTTTCAGGCATGGCATACTTCGGCACAATGCCATATTTGTCGATCAAAGCGGTGAGCATATCCCATTGGCCACCATCTTGTTGTGGGGTGGTTAATAAAAAGGCCACTTTTCGACTGCTAGTTGGTTCAGTTGCTGTGGCAAGGATATTTTCATAGAAGTAATTTGACTTTTCAAATTTGTCCCAGAAAAAGGTATAGTTTTGGGATAATTCAAAATCCTTTAGGTTAAACTGGTCCGCTAATGAGCGGCGCATGGTGTTCAAGGCAGCAAACATCCAGCAACGACCACTTTGTTTTTGATTGGCGACTTTTTCAGCGTGTAAGTCGATGGAGAAAGTCTGCGCCATTTTGGCTTTTGCGGCGGTACTTTCACTGGTGGCGTTAATGCCGTTGTTCATCACGGCACGTTGTAGTGCACCAGCACTAGGTTTATTGGCAAGCGCTTGTTTAAATTTGTTGATCGTTGCTTCTGAAATTGGTTGAGACAATCGAGTCACTACTTTCTTTTAAAATATTAACGTCAGATACCCGGCATTATGAACGCGCTGAGTCAGCGAGTAGCGCTTGGTATTCGGGTTTGCGCTGGAAAAAGGCTTTGGCGTAGGAACAGATCGGATCAATTTTAACGTTGTTGGCTTGGGCTTTAACGATCACAGCTTTGATCAGTTGTCCAGCGATTCCTTGACCACGGTGGTCGTCGCGGACAAAGGTATGATCGATGGCGTAGACTTGACCGTCGTGCAAAGTTTGATAAGTCACTTCTGCCACTAAGCGGCCTTGCGCATCATCATTGAAAAAACGGCCTGGTTCACATTGGAATTCCATCTGGAAAACCTCACTTTCTATTGAGTAATCATGGTTTAATTGTTATTTTACGTAATTCTGTGAGGAAGCACAAGCAAGGTGGCCTTAACATTTCATTAAAAGCAGTTGAAAAGCCGCCGCAAGCGCTGAAATAAATGCTATGATAGGACGATATTAAAAAGTGATCATGGAGGTTAGGACATGCAACAACGAGGGTTTGAAATTGTCAGTCGGTATCAAGAGGCGGGGTTACAGTTGCCACAACGGGCGACTAAGCAAGCGGCTGGGTATGACTTTGCGGCGGCTGAAGACTTTACCTTACCATCTATTTGGCGTGGCAATTTTTTGAAGTTATTGTGGCAAATTCGGTATCAAGACCAGGTGAGCGCAGATGATATTGCGGCGGCTGATCATGTTTTAAAGCCTTACTTGGTGCCAACGGGGATCAAGGCTTATATGCAGCCAGGTGAATATTTGCAATTGGCCAATCGTTCCAGTAATCCGTTGAAGCACGGGTTAGTGTTGCCCAATGGTGTTGGGGTGGTGGATGCTGATTATTACAACAATCCGAAAAATGAAGGCGAGATCTTTTTCCAATTGGTGAACTGTAGCACCCACGATATTGTGATCAAAAAAGGGGAACGCTTAGGTCAAGGGATTTTTATGTCTTACTTACAAGCAGATCAAGACAATGGCGGTAATGCCGAACGAACCGGCGGTTTTGGTTCTTCAGGACGCTAAACCGCGTAAGATAGGACTTAAGCCGTATTAAGAATTTCAGAAATATGCTAAAATAAAAGTGGTTTTCAGTTTTATTTTCATGGCATTTAGGATAGGGGTGAGTGCTTGGCTAAAGCAAAAACACAGTTTATTTGTCAAAATTGCGGCTACCAATCACCGCGGTTTTTAGGGCGGTGTCCCAATTGTGGCGCTTGGAACCAAATGGTTGAAGAACAGATCAAAACTGAGAAACAGCAAGTCAACGGCCATACGAATTTAGCCGGTCGGGTGGTTAAACCAGAACTGATGGCCCAAGTGACCTTTGAAAAAGAACCACGCATCAAAACCAAACTCAATGAATTAAACCGTGTTTTAGGCGGTGGCATTGTGCCAGGTTCCCTGGTGTTAGTCGGTGGGGATCCCGGCATCGGCAAGTCTACCTTGTTGTTGCAGGTTTCCGGTCAACTCAGTCAACTGGGCTCCCGTGTGTTATACGTTTCAGGGGAAGAAAGTGCTTCTCAAATCAAATTACGGGCTGGGCGCTTAGGAGTTTCTGGGCAGCAGTTATATTTATATCCTGAAACGGATATGGGCAGCATTCGCAAACAAATCAATGAGTTGAAGCCAGATTACGTGATCATTGATTCGATTCAAACCATGCAAGTGGCCGAATTAAGCTCGGCTATCGGCAGTGTGTCTCAAATTCGTGAAGTGACGGCGCAGTTAATGCAAATTGCCAAACAAAACCAAATTACGATTTTCATCGTCGGACATGTGACCAAAGATGGTGCTATTGCCGGGCCTAAAATTTTGGAACATATGGTGGACACCGTATTGTACTTTGAAGGGGATCGTAATCGCGCCTTTCGGATTTTACGGTCGGTTAAAAATCGGTTTGGTTCAACCAATGAAATCGGTATTTTTGAAATGCGCAATGGTGGCTTAATGGAAGTTAAAAATCCGTCGGAGATCTTTTTAGAAGAACGACTGGCCGGTGCCACAGGTTCGGCAGTAGTGGTGTCGTTGGAAGGGACCCGCCCGATTTTGGTGGAGATCCAAGCGTTAGTCACGCCAACCGTGTTTGGCAATGCCAAGCGTACTACGGCAGGGTTAGACCACAACCGAGCGGCATTGATCATGGCGGTGTTAGAAAAGCGCGCTAATTTAATGCTCCAAAACCAAGATGCTTATTTAAAGGCGGCTGGTGGTGTCAAGCTAGACGAACCTGCCATTGACTTAGCCATTGCAGTAAGCATTGCCTCTTCTTATAAAGATAAAGAAACCCAATCGACGGATTGTTTTATCGGTGAAATTGGGTTAACCGGCGAAGTGCGCAGTGTCAGTCAAATTGAACCGCGGATTAAAGAAGCCGCTAAACTCGGGTTTAAACGCGCCTTTATTCCGAAAAACAATTTAACGGGGTTAACGTTGCCGAAAGAAATGCAAGTCATCGGGGTGACGACAATCTCCGAAGCGCTGCGTAAAGCATTTAATTAATCAAAAAGTGAGGTGAAGTCAGAATGCGTAAACGCATTATTCAGATTTTATTTGTATTAGTTGGCGGTTCATTAGGAGCGGCGTTTATGCCCTTGATTTGGGGCGCTGTCGGCTTAATGAACTTGCATTACGTGAACAACTTATTAATTGACGTGTTGGTCGGTGCTATTATTTTCCTATTATTGTCTTTTGCCTTATTTATTCCCATTTCACGTGCAATTGATAAGTTGATCAAACGGGCCGAGAATTTTATCAGCGCTCAGACCCCAACTTATATTTTATTTGGGAGTTTAGCCACCATTATTGGCTTGATTTTGGCGAATATTATTTCAATTCCGCTGTATCACATGGACTTCTTTGTCTTCAATATTGTGACGCCGATTGTTTTAATGTTGATTTTAGGCTATTTAGGGTTCCGCGTTGGGACCACGCGCACCGATGATTGGCGCAAGTTATTCCAAAATATTGGTAAAAAACAAACTGTTGAGGCCAATGATGAAAAGGTTTTAGAACGGAAAGCAGACGAAAACTTCCATAAATATAAAATCTTAGACACCAGTGTGATCATCGATGGTCGCATCTATGATATTGCCAAAACCGGTTTTATTGAAGGCACGTTAATGATCCCTAATTTTGTGCTGCATGAATTGCAACTGATCGCTGATTCAGCCGATACCCTTAAGCGGGCCAAAGGACGGCGTGGGTTGGACATTTTAAATGACTTGCAAAAAATGGATGTAATGCCAGTTGAAATGTATGACGGCGATTTTGAAGATCTGACGGAAGTCGATTTGAAATTGATCAAATTGGCCAAACTGCTAGATGGCATTGTGGTCACCAACGACTTCAATTTAAACAAGGTCAGTCAGTTTCAAAACGTGCCGGTGCTAAACATCAATGAATTGGCCAATACCATGAAGCCAGCGGTGATTCCTGGTGATGGGATGACGGTGACGGTGGTGAAGTCTGGGACGGAACGCCAGCAAGGGGTGGCTTATCTCGAAGATGGCACCATGATCGTGGTCGAAGATGGTCAATATTATATGAATAAAAAGCTGGATGTGGTGGTCACCAGCGCGCTTCAAACCGCGGCTGGACGCATGATTTTCGCACGACCATTGCACGCACGCAAAGGAATTCGGGAACATAATAAAGATTAATGATAAAGCGCTGAGATACGCTTTACAAAACAAGCCCCAAACGGGTAAAATGAAAAAGAATGCCAATCGGACATTAGCGGGTTGTTAATGCGATTGGGAAAAAGTAGAAAGAGGCGGAATTCAATTGGCAGATAAAAAAATTCGTGTGCGGTATGCACCGAGTCCTACAGGCCACTTACACATTGGGAATGCGCGGACAGCACTATTTAACTATCTTTTTGCCCGTCATAATAACGGGGAATTTGTTATTCGAATCGAGGATACAGATACCAAACGCAATGTTGAAGGCGGCGAAGAAAGCCAATTAACCATGCTGAAGTGGTTGGGAATGGATTGGGATGAAGGTCCTGATAAACCCGGCAATGTGGGCCCTTATCGTCAGTCAGAACGTAAGGACATTTACTTACCTTTGATTCAGCAACTTGTTGATCAAGGTTTGGCTTATGAATCTTATGTAACCGAGGATGAACTTGCAACCCAACGTGAGGCCCAAAAAGCACGGCATGAAATGCCTCATTACGTTGATGAATATGCTGGCTTAAATGCGGACGAAAAGGCGGCTAAAATCGCTGCTGCAAAAGCAAAAGGCGTCCAACCAGTGATCCGGTTTAAAGTCCCAGTTCACAAAAAGTACGAATTTGATGACATGGTCAAAGGTCACATTGAATTTGATTCAGATTCAATTGGCGGCGACTTTGTCATTTTGAAGCGTGATGGGATGCCAACTTACAACTTTGCGGTGGTTGTGGATGATCATTTGATGAAAATCACGCACGTCTTGCGTGGGGACGATCATATTGCCAACACGCCAAAACAATTGATGATTTATGAAGCTTTAGGTTGGGAAGCCCCAGTCTTTGGCCATATGACCTTGATCATTAATACGAAGACCGGTAAGAAATTATCAAAGCGTGATGAAGATACCTTACAATTTATTGAACAGTATCGTGAATTAGGTTACTTACCAGAAGGCATGTTTAACTTCATTACCTTGTTAGGCTGGTCACCAGTTGGTGAAGATGAGATCTTTAACCAAAAACAATTGATCAAAATGTTTGATCCAAATCGTTTAAGCAGATCACCTGCGAAATTTGATGCGAAGAAGCTGGAATGGGTCAACAACCAATACATGAAGCAAACCCCTAGCAGTCGGGTCACAGATATGGTAATCTATCAGTTAATCAAAGCAGGTCGTTTGCCTGCAGATCCTGATAGCAAGACTATTGAATGGGCACGGACGTTAACCAGTTTGTACCATGATCAAATGAGCTATGCCTCACAAGTTGTGGAAGAATCAGAAGTCTTCTTTAATGAACCACCTAAATTGGACGAAGCCGCTTTGAAAGAAATGGCAGCTGAAACAGCACCAACGGTTTTGAAGACATTTTACAAGTTGATCCAAAACGTCAAGATCTTTGACGCCACTGAGATCAATGCGACCATTCAAGCCGTCCGTGGCGAAACGGGCGTTAAAGGCCGGCAATTATACATGCCAATTCGAATCGCGACGACACGTGCGTCGCATGGTCCACAAATTGCTGAAGCCATTGAATTATTAGGCCGTGAAAAGGCATTGCACCATATTCAAGTGACGATGACAGAATTAGGCATTCAAGAATAAGGCCAAGAAGAAGTAGCGCGATGAAACTTTACAGAGAGTGCTGGGGCGCTGAAACAGCATAAGTGCAGGACGCCAAATGCATCTTGGAACAATTGACTGGGAACAAAGTATCAGTCAGCGGTGGCGCCGTTAGCACCTCAAGGGCGGATCTTTTGATGCGCTAAAAAGAAAGTGGAACCACGCTTTGCGTCTTTCGTCAGCTGACGAAGGGCGCTTTTTGTTATCGTGCTGTTGTTGAAAGAAGGGAAAACATGCTAAAAGTTTACAATACATTAACACGTCAAAAAGAAGTGTTTGAACCCATTACGCCGCATCAAATTAAAATGTATGTGTGCGGCCCAACGGTGTACAACTACATTCATATTGGCAATGCCCGGTCAGTGGTGGCATTTGATACCATTCGCCGCTACTTTGAATTTCGCGGCTTTGCAGTGACGTACGTGTCTAACTTTACAGACGTAGATGATAAAATGATTCGGCAGGCCGCTGCGGCGGGCTTAACGGTACCGCAGTTGGCAGATAAGTACATTAACGCTTTTAATGACGATACCGCCGCGTTAAATGTTGAACCGGCCACGTTGCACCCACGCGCAACGGATAATATTCCGGCGATCATTGACTTTATCCAAACCTTGATCGATAAAGGCTACGCTTACGCTGTGGCAGGAGATGTGTATTATCGGGCCCGGAAGTTTGCGGCATACGGCCGTTTATCAGATCAAAACATTGACCAATTAGAACAAGGCGCCAGTGAACATACGGCAGATGAAGAAACAGCACGCAAAGAAGATCCAATCGACTTTGCCTTGTGGAAGAATGCCAAACCTGGGGAGATTGCTTGGCAAGCGCCTTGGGGCACTGGACGGCCGGGCTGGCACATTGAATGCTCCGTGATGGCCACGAAGTATTTAGGTGAAACCATTGATATTCATGCTGGTGGTCAAGATTTGGAATTTCCACACCATGAAAATGAGATCGCCCAAAGTGAGGCCAAAACTGGCAAGCCATTTGTCCATTATTGGTTACACAATGGGTTTGTGACCATTGGGGACGATGATCAAAAAATGAGCAAGTCCTTAGGTAACTTTGTGACGGTTCACGATTTACTGAAACGGGTTGACCCACAAGTTTTGCGTTTCTTCATGGCCACCACCCAGTACCGGCGGCCGATTCGTTATAGCGAGCACACCCTGAAAGAAACTGAAAATAATTTAACCAAGTTGCGCATCGCCTTTGATAATTTAAGTTATCGTGAAAAGGATGCGGTAGCTGGTGCAGATGCAACGATCACGACGCAATTAGAACAGCTAGCAGCTGATTTTATTGAGGCCATGGATGATGACTTTAACGTGCAAAATGGCATGAGCGTGGTTTATGAGTTGGCGAAGCTGATGAACCAATACAGCACCCAAGCCACCGTGCAATGCGACACGATCACAGCCTTGAAAGCAGCCTTTACTCAATGGTTGGCCATTTTTGGGGTTACGTTTAAAACCACCGCTTTATTAGATGATGAAATTGAACAGTTGATCCAAGATCGCAAACAGGCGCGGGCAGACAAAGATTATGCCAAAAGTGATGCCATTCGCGATCAATTAAAAGCGGAGGGTATCGTCTTAGAAGACACCGCCCAAGGCACACGTTGGCGAAGGAGCTAATAGCTGTTAACAAAAACATAGCATAACATCGAATTAATCCGAAACATGTCATTCATAGAGATTGATTTAAAAATGTAGATATGAATGAAACTCAAAACTAAAATAGCAGAACAGTAGACCTTTTCATTAAAACCCTGTATGGTGAAGCTGATCACAAGAGGGGGGTATCGAGATGATGCAAACAGTAAAAGTCAGATTATATCCGAATGCCACTATGCGCCGTATTTTAGCGCAACTCTGTGATTATCGCCGTTATTGCTGGAATCAAGGTCTTGCCATTTGGGATGCAATGTACGATAGTTCGCAAATCATGGCTGATAAGAAATTGCGCCCCACTGCGCGTAAAGTGCGTGACGAATTAGTCGCCAATAAGCAAGACTGGCAATATCAGTTGTCTGCGCGCTGTTTACAATTAGCCATTACTGATCTAGGCAAGGCTTGGCAAAACTTCTTTGACCAAGCCTTGCCAGACTGGGGGAAGCCACGGTTTAAATCCAAAAAGGCACCTCGTCAAGGTTTTAAAACGGATCGTGCCAAAATTGTTAATGGTCGATTACGCTTGGACAAACCTCATGGTATAGCGAGTTGGTACGACATCCCATTCCGGGGTGCGCGTCATTTAATCGGTACTTTAAAAGTAGTTTCCATTTATCGTGAGAATGGTACCTACTGGGCAAGCTTGCCGTTTGAAGTCGCTGAAGTTACGTCCAAGCCTAAAACAAGACAGGTAACTGGAGTCGACGTAAACGTTGGTCACTTGAACTATACCGGTGGTATTTTTAACGCCTGTCCCCAGCGGTTACAACGACTTTATCAGCGCATTAAACATTATCAACGTTTATTAGCTCGTAAACGTGTGGTAAACGGTCGCATCAAAGGTATTAAAAGTAAAAATTACGCCCAAATGAAAGCCAAGTTACAGCGTAGTTACCGAAAAGTGGCCAATATTCAACACGATTTGATACAGAAATTTACCACCCATCTGGTAAACCAGTACGATAAAATCGTGATTGAAGATTTAGATGTGAAAAAAATGCAAATGACCCATATTGCTTCAAAAGGTTTACAGCGTTCTTTGTTCGGCTATTTTAGACAAGTTCTAACTTATAAGTGTGACTGGTACGGCAAAACATTACTTTTAGCGGATCGGTATTATCCCAGTACCCAACGGTGTTCTAATTGCGGACACGTTAAGCAAGGCATTGATAGAATTGGCTTGCACGGGAATACTAAACATCAAACAAAACACCACGAATATGTTTGTTATG
>NZ_AZDA01000092.1:88876-91940 GCF_001434575.1 Loigolactobacillus bifermentans DSM 20003 | reverse complement strand
AATAATTAAAAAGGGGCAGGCTATGCCCTCAAACTTCAAGAGTTAGTCCCTGCGATGACCCGTTTTTCGGCTATCGGAATACTAATGATGACGGAAGTAAACGAAATTCGGAAAGGAAAACTATACTTCTTTCTCATTATGTTTGATGACATAATGCTACATTTTGTATAGCAGTTAAAATGGAAAAAGTAGATTATGATCAATTAAATGGCATTGCGTTAGCCTATATGGGGGACGGTATTTATGAAGCCTATATTAGGCGCCATTTATTACATTTAGGCTTAACCAAGCCGACGAATTTGCAACATCGGGCCACCCATTATGTGTCGGCAAAAGCACAAGCTGCGCTGATTGAATTAATGTTGGCACAAGATAAGTTAACGGCAGATGAACTGCGTTTTTACAAACGCGGGCGCAACGCCAACAGTCATACCCATGCTAAAAATACCAGTGTGACCACTTACCGGATCTCCACTGGCTTTGAAGCGTTAATGGGGTATCTGACCTTAAGTGATCAATCCCAACGGTTAACGGAATTGGTAAACTGGTGCATTCAACAAGTGGAAGAAGGGAATACAAATGTCAAAGCGTGAACCAGAAACCGATGCGACTGATTTTGTCATTGGCCGTCATGCAGCCTTGGAAACGTTGAAAACGGAAGGGGCCAGTCGGGTCAATAAAGTGTTTTTGCAAAGCGGTTTAAAAGCCGATGCATTAGGCGACGTGCAGCGTTATGCCAAGCAGGCTGGTATTCCTGTGCAAAACGCCCCCAAAACCAAGTTGGATCTTTTAAGTGACGCCGGCAACCATCAAGGGGTGGTGTTAGCCATTACACCTTACCCTTATGTAGATATTGATGACTTATTTGCAGTGGCAGCGGCGAAACAACAACCACCATTTTTCCTGATTTTGGATAACATTGAAGATCCCCATAACTTAGGTTCGATTATGCGAACAGCCGATGCTGTAGGGGTTCACGGTATCATTATCCCTAAACGCCGGGCCGTCGGCTTAACCAGCACTGTCGCGAAGATCTCAACCGGTGCCATTGAACATGTTCCGGTGATGCGTGCCACGAACTTGGTTCAAACGGCTAAAGAATTGAAAAAACGCGGTATGTGGCTATTTGGAACGGATATGGCAGGCACTGATTACCGTCAGTGGAATGCCAAAGGCGCCATTGCCATTGTGATCGGTAATGAAGGCAAGGGCATTTCCCCATTGCTGAAAAAAGAAATGGATGAAGTCATTACGATTCCAATGGTCGGTCATGTGCAAAGCCTGAATGCCAGTGTGGCCAGTGCGCTTTTGATGTACCAAGCGTTGGCGGTAAAACAGCCATTAGGTGAAATTGGATGAAAAAAGAAATTTTAATTGTAGATGGCTATAATGTGATCGGCAATTGGCCAGAATTAGCAAAACTGAAAAAAGAAGATCACTTGGCCGATGCTCGGGATCAATTGTTGTCTGTTTTAGCAGAATACCGCCGGTTTGAAGACATTCGGATTATTTTGGTTTTTGATGCCATGTATGTGCCAGGGGTGACCCAACGTTATGATCAATACAATGTTGAAGTGGTGTGGACCAAGGAAGACGAAACAGCAGATAGCTATATTGAACAGTTAGCCGGCGAATTAAGCAATCGCTTAACGCAGGTCACCGTGGTCACCAGTGATCAGGCAGAACAGTGGACGATTTTTTCGCGTGGGGCCATGCGGATCTCATCGCGGGAATTTCTCAAGGTGATTCAACGTACAAAAGCGGCCATCACCCATACGGCGCGGCATTATCAAAACCATACCAGTCAACGCCGGATTCCTTGGAATGGCCAGCAATTGTTTTTGTTAGAAAAACTGCGGGATACACTGTCTGACAAAAAAAGTAAGCAATAGGCGTGAAAGATAAGGGAGTGGCCGATTGGCAGCAAAGAAAAAGCATTGGTGGCAGCAACGTAAACGTCGGAAAAAGTCAAAAAAGGCAGGACCGGCACGCTGGATAGCTGGCGCTTTTTTAGCGTTGATCTTAGTGGTTGGCGGGTTACGCCTAATTGGTTATGAAAATCGGACGCAAGTCCCTACAGAACAGGAAAAAGCAGCGATGGTGGCAGCAAAACAAAAAGCATTTATTCATAAGTTGGCGCCGGAAGCCCAGCGGCTACAAAAGAAATATCACGTGCTAGCCAGCATTACGTTGGCCCAAGCTATTTTGGAATCAAACTGGGGCAATAGTAAGTTGGCAACTGATTGTCATAACTTATTTGGTGTGAAAGGCACTGATCCGAAAACAACCAAGGTCATGCTGACCAAAGAGTATACCAATGGTAAATGGACCACCATCAAAGGTCGGTTTCAGGTGTATGCTTCTGATCAGGCGTCATTAGCGGCCCACGCCGCGTTACTGGCCAAAGGGACGACTTGGAATACCAATCAGTATCAACACGTGATTGCAGCAGACAATTATGTGGCGGCAGCAAAAGCCTTGCAGCAAGATGGCTATGCCACGGATCCAGATTATCCCACGAAGTTGATTAAAATGATCAAGTCCTATGACTTAGAACGTTACGATTAATGTTCGTATTTTACTAAATAATTCAGTTGGCAAAGCTGGCTAAACTGAATTATTTTTTTGAATTTTTCAGCGCATGAGGTGCTTTTACAGCTAGCTTTTCAAAATGAAAGGAATTTGTGCAAAATCCTAATATAATTCGCGGAAATATCATTGTCATTCGGAATTGACTGTGTTAAAGTGAAAATAATCCCAGAAATTAGCAGGCTTATTCGCATTATTCACCATGATAAAGTCAGACTTCCGGATCAAGATGCTAACTTGTAAAGCTTGTATTACAGATTATCATTAAATTTTTTAAGGAGCTGATAGCTGTTAACAAAAACATAGAATAACATCGAATTAAGTCGAAACATGTCATTCATAGAGATCAGTTTAAAAATGTAGATATGAATGACGCTCAAAAAATAAAATAGCAGAACAGTAGACCTTTTCATTAAAACCCTGTATGGTGAAGTTAATCACAAACGGGGGGGGTATTGAGATGATGCGAACGGTG
>NZ_AZDA01000092.1:78851-88866 GCF_001434575.1 Loigolactobacillus bifermentans DSM 20003 | reverse complement strand
GCCACCATGCGCCGTGTTTTAGCGCAGCTTTGTGATTATCGCCGTTATTGCTGGAATCAAGGTCTAGCCACTTGGAATGCAATGTACGATAGTTCGCAAATCATGGCTGATAAAAAATTGTGTCCAACTGCGCGTAAAGTGCGTGACGAATTAGTCGCCAATAAGCAAGACTGGCAATATCAGTTTTCAGCGCGCTGTTTACAGCTAGCCATTATTGACTTAGGCAAGGCTTGGAAAAACTTTTTTGACCAATCTTTACCGGACTGGGGTAAACCACATTTCAAATCCAAAAAAGCACCTCGTCAGGGTTTTAAAACGGATCGTGCCAAGATTGTTAATGGTCGATTACGCTTGGACAAGCCTCACGGTATAGCGAGTTGGTCTGATATTCCGTTTCGTGGTGCGCGTCATTTAAATGGTACTTTAAAAGTAGTTTCCATTTATCGTGAGAATGGTGCTTATTGGGCAAGCTTGCCGTTTGAAGTCGCTGAAGTTACGTCCAAGCCTAAAACAGGACAGGTGACTGGTGTGGATATAAATGTAGGCCATCTGAATTACATCGACGGTATTTTTAATGTTTGTCCTCAGCAGTTACAACGACTTTATCAGCGCATTAAACACTATCAACGTTTATTAGCTCGTAAACGTGTGGCAAACGGTCGCATCAACGGTATTAAAAGCAGAAATTACACGCAGACGAAAGCCAAGTTACAGCGTGATTACCGAAAAGTGGCCAATATTCAACATGATTTGATGCAGAAGTTTACCACTCATCTGGTGAACCAGTATGACAAAATTGTGATTGAAGATTTAGATGTGAAAAAAATGCAAATGACCCATATTGCTTCAAAAGGGCTACAACGTTCTCTGTTCGGCTATTTTAGACAAATTTTAACTTATAAGTGTGACTGGTACGGCAAAATGTTACTTTTAGCAGATCGGTATTACCCTAGTACCCAGCGCTGTTCTAATTGTGGACATGTTAAAAAAGGGTCGGATAAGATCGGTCTGATGGGAAATACGAAACATCGAACGAAACACCATGAATATATTTGTTATGAGTGTGGTGTAACGTTAGATCGTGATAAAAATGCTGTCCAGAACTTATTACAACTCGCACTTTAAAATAATTAAAAGGGGCAGGCTATGCCCTTAAGCTTCAAGAGTTAGTCCCTGCGATTACCCGTTTTTCGGCTATCGGAATACTAATGATGACGGAAGTAAACGAAATTCGGAAAGGAAAACTATACTTCTTTCTCATTATGTTTGATGACATAATTCTACATTTTGTATAGCAGCGTATTTTAAAATGAAGTTACTCGAGGACAGAATCAAAAAAGACGGTCAGGTCTTACCAGGAGATGTATTAAAGGTTGACAACTTCCTAAATCATCAAGTGGATCCGGATCTGATGTTTGCAATGGGGGAAGAATTTGCCCGGCTATTTCAGGATGAAAAAATCACCAAGGTGTTAACCGTTGAATCATCCGGTATTGCACCTGCGATTTTAACGGGCTTGCAATTACACGTTCCTGTTGTTTTTGCCCGGAAACATAAGAGTTTAACCTTAGTCAACGATTTATACACCTCTACGGTTTATTCTTACACTAAAAAAGTGAGCAATGAGATCTCAATTTCAAAACGCTTCTTAGACGCTGATGATCGGGTATTGATCATCGATGACTTCTTGGCCAATGGACAAGCGGTTATGGGCTTGATCGATATTTGTGAACAAGCTCAAGCCAAGATCGAAGGCGTTGGGATCGTCATTGAAAAGACATTCCAACGTGGGCATGAATTGATTGCTGAACACGGGATCCGCTTAGAATCACTGGCCAAGATTGCCGCTTTAGAAGACGGTAAAGTTGTTTTTGAAAAACAAAACAATTAAGTGAAACTTGCTTTTAATTTGACCTAAAAACGGTACAATAATGATGAGGAATAGGTCCCTTTACCCGGACCATAAATTGTTAAATTAGAAGTAAAGGACCGTGAATAATGTGGCAGCAATCATTTATCCAGGAAGTACGATTGGCATTATTGGTGGTGGCGCCACTAGTAAAATGATGGCCTTAGCGGCTAAGAAAATGGGTTTTCGAGTAGGTATTTTAACGGATCAAATGAACAGTCCAGCTGCAAGTGTGGCTGACTTTACAGAAGTCGGCGATATGAGCGATGTGACTAATTTACAGAAGTTAGCCCAGTTTTGTGAAGTATTGACTTATGCTTATGAAAATACGGATACCACAGCATTGGATCTGTTGCAGCACGCCTATTTGCCACAAGGTACGGATATTTTGGCGATCACCCAAGACCGTCAATTGGAAAAAGTCTTTTTAGAATCAAACAATATTAATATTGCACCTTATGCTACGATCGTTGCGATGCAGGATATTTATGATTCTGTTGCGTCGATCGGGTATCCTTGTGTGCTGAAACCAGTTCAACGGGGAATCGGTGCCCAGTTGCAGCACGTGATTTATAGTGAAAGTGACATTGCTGCTTGTGCAGATGATTTGGCATCGGGGACGTACATATTAGAAGCTTGGGTGCCGTTTGAACGGGAACTCACTGTGATGGTGGCCAAGGATGAACATGTGGCGGTTACCTTACCAGTCGTTGAAACAGTTTATCGCAATCGCCATTTGCATGAAGCCATTACGCCGGCACGTGTTGATGCCCCCACGGTGGTTGAAGTGGAGCGAATCGCCAAGTTAATTGGCGAAAAGCTGAATTATATTGGCGTTTTTGGCATTGAATTCTTCCTAACGGCTTCAGGATCACTTTATGTGAAGCGCATTGTGCCATGTCCGCATGCCAGTGCCAATCTCTTTAATGAAGCCAGTCAGGTGTCACAGTATGAATTGCACATTCGCGCGTTGTGTAATTGGCCATTGCCGGTGCCACAACCTGTAAGTCCGGCGGTTTCGATTTCAATCCCAGAACGGTTGTTACAGGAAACCTATACCCAAGTCATGATCAAACCGGATTGGCATTTCTACTATTATTTGGACAATGCCAAAGGGCCAGAAAGCCGCGTCGGACATGTCACGATTTTAACAAACGATGTCAAGCAAACACTGCAATCGATTTATGATACTGAAATTTGGAATTAGACGTTCATTAATGAAAAAGTGAGGTTAATCATGCTAACACGTTATACCCGCCCAGAAATGGGCCAAATTTGGACCGATCAAAACAAATATCAAACTTGGCTAGAAGTTGAAACATTGGCCGTTGAAGCTTGGGCTGAATTAGGTGATATTCCCAAGGCGGATGCTCAAAAAGTACGGGCGAATGCCACTTTTGATGTGGATGAAATTGCCAAAATTGAATTAAAAACGAAGCATGATGTGGTTGCTTTTACCCGAGACGTTTCTGAAAGCTTAGGTGCTGAAAAGAAGTGGGTCCATTACGGTTTAACGTCGACTGATGTGGTCGATACCGCTTTAGGCTATCAAATGAAACAGGCCAACGATTTATTACGCCAAGACATTCAAGCCTTTATTGATATTTTGGCCGCTAAAGCCAAAACCTATAAATATACCGTGATGATGGGGCGGACACACGGTGTGCATGCTGAACCCACTACTTTTGGCTTACGTTTAGCCCAATGGTATGCTGAAATGAAGCGGAATCAAGAACGATTTGAACATGCGGCTAAAGGCGTCGAAGCAGGCAAAATTAGTGGCGCAGTCGGCACGTTTGCCAATATTCCACCATTTGTCGAAGAATATGTCACCACTCATTTAGGCATTCGGGCGCAAGACATTTCGACGCAAGTTTTGCCGCGGGACCTGCATGCAGAATACATTGCAGCCATGGCATTAGTCGCCACTTCTGTGGAACGGTTTGCCACAGAGGTTCGTTCGTTACAACGGACGGAAATTCATGAAGTTGAAGAACACTTTGCAGCAGGCCAAAAAGGATCATCAGCAATGCCACATAAGCGGAATCCAATTGGTTCTGAAAATGTGACCGGGTTAGCGCGTGTGATTCGTGGTCACGTTCAAACCGCGTTTGAAGATGTGAGTTTATGGCATGACCGTGATATTTCCCATAGTTCTGCTGAGCGGATCATTATTCCAGATACCACCATTTTGTTAGATTATATTTTAAATCGGTTTGCAAAGATCATTGATAACCTAACCGTTTTCCCAGATAAAATGCAGGACAACATGGGTGTGACTTTCGGCTTGATCTACAGTCAACGGGTGATGTTGAAGTTGATCGACCATGGAATGAGTCGTGAAGCGGCTTATGACTTGGTTCAACCGAAGACAGCGATTGCTTGGGATGAAAAGAAACCATTCCGACCTTTATTGGAAGCAGATGACAAGATCACTTCTGTCTTAACAACAGCAGACTTAGACGATGCCTTTGATTATCATTGGCATTTGCGACACGTTGATGATATTTTTGCGCGGGTGGGCCTAGACGCTTAATGTAGTTGTCTTTTCTGTTTTTTGTTGTGAAAATGGAGGGAACCAAAAGATGCGTGCGCAAACTGAAAAAGCTTACCAGTACATTAAGTACCAGATCAACAGTCAAAATTGGTACCCAGAAATGCATTTGTTTGAAACAGCTATTGCAAAAGAATTGCAAATGAGTCGGACTCCGATTCGTGAAGCGTTTACCCAACTTGAAATGGAAGGGCTACTGCAACGCACTTTAAATAAAGGGGTACAAGTTGCACGTTTACCGTTAAATCGACGGGAAGTGCTGGATCGCTTGCAAGTCTTTGAGTTTCTGTTAACGGAGCATTTTTATTATTTGGAGAAGAAGGCCATGGCGTTGCCAGGTGCCTTATTGCAGCAGATCGATGCGTTGCAACACGATAATCGTGCAGAATTTTCACTGCAACATCTTTTACAAGAGTTACTTTCGTTGGCCAACAATCGGTTTTTAGCCGAAACCATTCTCAGCATCTTGAATAGTTTGGCCAAGTTGTATCAACAGTTAACACAGATCACGCAACAAAAGTTGCAACATACACTGGAAGTCGGTTTGCCGGATTGTCTGAGCACATTACGGCAAGAAGACTACCGCCACTTACAGCATCAATTTCATCTGTTAATGAATCAAATTGAATTAGTTGTGGTGCAACAATTATAAGCTGACAGGGGTTATGATAAAGTGCTTACTTTATTGTAATGCCTGTTTTTTGTGTTTTAATAAGCGAACACCTGTTTAAAATTCTTTTCATTTAGCGGCGGAGACGGGGATAATTTGCTATAATAGTTGAGATATTCACTGGCGGTTCAGTCAGTGTCAGTTGCGGTTTGAAGTCAATTTAAACTTTAAGAAAGTAGTGAGAGATACAACATGGAAACAAGGGATTTATTAGCAGGCCTTAACGATAAACAACAAGCAGCAGTGCGCCAAACAGAAGGCCCATTGTTGATCATGGCCGGTGCTGGCTCTGGGAAAACCCGTGTCGTCACCCACCGGATCGCCTACCTCATTGAACAACAGCAGGTATTGCCTTGGCATATTTTGGCGATTACGTTTACCAATAAGGCTGCGCGAGAAATGCGTGAACGGGTGACCAGTTTGCTAGATGAGCAAGCTGAAGATGTTTGGGTCTCCACCTTCCATGCCTTGTGTGTTCGGATCTTACGCCGGGATATTGAAAAGTTAGGCACTTACGCCCGCTCCTTTACCATTGCAGATCCAGGGGAACAACGCACTTTAATGCGCCGTATTTTGGTTCAGGAAAACATCGACCCTAAGAAGTTTGACCCGCGGGCCGTATTAGGCGCGATCTCCAATGCGAAAAATGAATTGCAAACGCCGAAGGACTACGCGGCCATTGCGGCGAGTCCGTTTGAAAAGGTGGTGGCACAGTGCTATCGCATTTATCAAAAACAGTTGTTGGCCAATCAGGCGCTGGATTTTGATGATTTGATCATGTTGACCATTACCTTATTTAAGCAGGCCCCAGCGGTTTTAGAATATTATCAAAATAAGTTTAAGTACATTCATGTGGATGAATACCAGGATACCAACCAAGCGCAGTATACATTGGTGAACTTGTTGGCTGAAAAGTATCGCAATTTATGTGTCGTTGGGGATGCCGATCAGAGTATTTATGGCTGGCGTGGCGCAGACATGACCAACATTTTAAACTTTGAAAAAGACTACAAAGATGCCAAAGTGGTTTTGCTAGAACAAAATTACCGGTCAACCAAGCGGATCTTAACGGCCGCCAACCAAGTGATCCAAAACAACACCGTGCGGCGGCCTAAAAAGCTATGGACAGATAATCAAGCCGGCGCACCGATCACTTATTACCGTGGTCAAAACGAGCGGGATGAAGCTTATTATGTGGTTGCACAAGTTCAGGCCCAAATGCGTGAGCATCAGTTACAATATGGCGATTTTGCGGTGTTATACCGGACAAATGCACAGTCACGGATGATTGAAGAAAATTTTGTTAAAGCCAACATTCCTTATAAAATGGTCGGAGGGCACAAGTTCTACGACCGGAAAGAAATTCGGGACGTTTTGGCATATTTGCGTGTCATCGTGAACCCAGACGATTCCATCGACTTCGAACGAATCGTGAATGAACCCAAGCGGGGAATCGGTTCAGGGACCTTGGACAAGTTGCGCAATTTTGCGGCACAGCAGGATTGGTCATTGTTAGAAGCGGCTGAAAATGTGGCGTTGGCGCCAACCATTAGTGCGCGGCCTCGGAAGACATTAGGCCAGTTTGCCACCATGATGCGAGAACTCCAAGCTAAAAAGGCCACCATGACGGTTACTGAACTCACTGAAACGATGTTAGACGTGACGGGTTATACTAAGGTGCTGAAACAAGAAAATACACTTGAAGCCCAGACCCGTTTAGAAAACATTGAAGAATTTCTATCTGTGACCAAAGAATTTGACGATAAACAAACGGATGAAGCGGAAGCCAGCGATGAACGGTTTGTGGACTTTTTAACGGATCTTGCCTTGGTTTCAGATCAAGATGATGTGGCAGAAGCGCCAAGCGAGGTAACGTTAATGACGTTACATGCGGCAAAAGGGCTGGAATTTCCAGTGGTCTTTTTAGTCGGTATGGAAGACGGCATCTTCCCGTTATCACGTGCCATGCAAGAAAACGATGAACTGGAAGAAGAACGGCGGTTAGCCTATGTGGGCATTACACGGGCGAAGCAAAAGCTCTATTTGACGAATGCCTATAATCGAATGTTGTACGGGCGGACGCAAAGTAATCCACCCTCACGGTTTATTGGCGAAATCAACGATGATTTATTAGAATTTGCCAACAAAACGGCCGGTGGCATTCCAGAATCTAAGTTGCCATTTAGTCAGCAGCGCCAGCAACGTGCTTATCAGCGCGCAACCGCACCGACTTATCGTGGCAGTCATCAGGCGACGAAAGTGACCACGACACCTGGTACCGGAGCGGATAAGCAGGCTTGGCAAGCAGGTGATAAAGTGACCCATAAAAAGTGGGGCACTGGCACAGTCGTTAAGGTCACTGGTACCGGTAACGATATGGAATTAGATATTGCCTTTCAATCACAAGGAATCAAACGATTATTAGCAGCATTTGCGCCAATTCAGAAGCAAGTGAAATAGACAGCAACATATTTTAAAGGGTGTGTGAATCATGGGACTTCCAAAAGCAATTGAAACTTATACAGAACAAACGGCAAATGCGGCGGCAGTCGCATTACGTCAGCAGTTAAATGAGTGGCGCGACGCGTATTATACCGCCGATCAGCCGACTGTTGAAGATCATGTTTATGATGAACAGTATCGTGATCTGCAAACTTTAGAAGCAGCGTTTCCAGCAATCATTACCGCCGACTCGCCGACGCAACAAGTCGGTGGGGCAGTCTTGCCGCAGTTTACCAAGGTCACGCACCGGTTGCCCATGTTGTCCATGGGGGATGTTTTTTCTGAGGCTGAATTAGCAGACTTTATGGCACGGTTGGCCAAAAATACAGGGCGTGAAATTGCTTATAGCACCGAGCTTAAAATTGACGGCTTAGCGATTTCGTTGGTTTATGAAAATGGTCAATTTGTACGTGGTGCCACGCGTGGAAATGGGACGATCGGTGAGGATATTACTAAAAATCTTAAGACGATCGATTCAATTCCACAAACGTTAACGCGACCTGTTTCTTTGGAAGTGCGTGGGGAATGTTATATGCCGCGTGCGGCTTTTGCAGCCTTGAATCAACGCCGTGAAGCAGCGGGACAGGCGAATTTTGCCAATCCACGGAATGCGGCGGCTGGCAGCTTGCGCCAGTTAGACGCTAAAATCACCAAGCAGCGTCAGTTAGCTACTTGGCTGTATACGGTGGTTGAACCAGAACAATTTGAGCTCACCACTCAAACGGAAGCATTGGCATTTATGCGTGAGCTGGGATTCCAAGTGAATCCGGCCACCACGTTGTCGCATGATCTCGCCGATATTCAAGACTTTATTGCAACCTATCAAGCGCAACGTGACCAATTACCTTATGATATTGATGGGGTGGTGCTGAAAGTGGATGATTTAGCCCTGCAAACGGCACTTGGTAATACCGTTAAAGTGCCACGTTGGGAAATTGCGTATAAGTTTCCGCCTGAAGAAGCTAAAACGGTAATTCGTGACATTGAATGGACCGTTGGCCGAACCGGGGTGGTCACGCCCACAGCGGTGATGGATCCCGTTCAATTAGCAGGGACAACGGTGGCCCGCGCAACGTTGCACAATGGTGATTTGATTCAAGAAAAAGATATTCGTTTGTTGGATACGGTGATGATCCATAAGGCAGGGGATATTATTCCAGAAGTGTCAACGGTTTTAGTGGCCTTACGCGGGGCCGACAGTCAGCCGTATGACTTACCGACTGCTTGTCCTTCTTGTGGCCAGGCGTTGGTACACTTAGCGGATGAAGTGGCTTTACGCTGCATCAATCCCATGTGTCCTGCTCAAATTCAAGAACAGTTAACCCATTTTGCGTCACGCAATGCCATGAATATTGATGGCTTAGGCCCAGCAATCGTGCAACAATTGTTCCAAAAAGGCTTGGTGCACGATGTTGCCGATCTCTATCAATTAACCTTTGAACAATTGATTGAACTGGATAAAATTAAAGAGAAGTCTGCTAATAAGCTATTAACCGCCATTGCCAATAGCAAACAAAATTCATTGGAACGCTTACTGGCAGGGTTAGGCATTCGTCACGTGGGGACCAAAATGGCACGTATTTTAGCAGAAGCTTTTGGCAGTATGACGGCTTTACAAATGGCAAGCTCGGAAGTGTTACAAGCGGTGGCGACTTCAGGGGAAGTGATCGCAAATAGTTTACAAGCTTATTTTGCATTACCAACGGTGCAAAGCTTGTTAGAACAATTGGCACTTGCTGGGGTGAACATGCAGTATACAGGGCCAACGACACAGGACGTGGCGGCTGCTGATAGCCCATTTAATGGCCAAACCATCGTATTGACGGGGACACTTGAGCATTACAAACGCAGTGCGTTAAGCCGTCAATTGCAGGATCTCGGTGCTAAAGTCACAGGCAGTGTGTCCAAAAAGACCGATCTAGTGATTGCAGGTGCGGAGGCCGGTAGTAAACTGGCCAAGGCCCAACAGCTAGGCATTACCGTTTGGGACGAAAGCCAATTGCAACAGGCGTTAGCGGCATCAGAATCATAAGAAAAACTAAAATTAACATTTTAGGTGGCAGTGTTTTTGCGTAAAACGTATAATAAGGGCAGTAATGCGTGCTATCAAAGCGTGAATTTTATGTTTTTTAAATAGACATAAGAGGCCTTTAGGAGGTGCCATGCTTCCACCGTGACGGTTTTCGTCCGATGGAATGGACATCCTCCGAAATAATATTTTTGCGCTAGCAAAATAGACATTAAAGCCTTTAGGAGGTGCCATGCTTCCACCGTGACGGTTTTCGTCCGATGGAATGGACATCCTCCGAAATAATATTTTTGCGCTAGCAAAATAGACATTAAAGCCTTTAGGAGGTGCCATGCTTCCACCGTGACGGTC